>NZ_JAMZFT010000002.1:609884-1219768 GCF_024158125.1 Futiania mangrovi
TGAACGCACTTCTTGAGAACGCGGCCTCCGAGCAGGGCGCGCGCATGACCGCCATGGACAATGCGACGCGCAACGCCGGCGACATGATCGACAAGCTGACGCTGAACTACAACCGGACGCGTCAGGCGATCATCACCAAGGAACTGATCGAAATTATTTCGGGCGCGGAAGCGCTCTGACGCTCGGCGGATGCTGGGGCGACGGGAGAAGAGGTGACATCGATGAGCACGAACGTTGTCGGACGGATTACCCAGGTGACCGGACCCGTGGTCGACGTGAAGTTCGACGGGCATCTGCCCGAGATCCTGAACGCGCTCGAGACGGAGAACAACGGCCAGCGCCTCGTTCTCGAAGTGGCGCAGCACCTTGGCGAGTCCACGGTGCGCACGATCGCCATGGACGCGACCGAGGGTCTCGCCCGCGGTCAGGAAGTGAAGGACACCGGCGCGCCGATCGCCATGCCGGTGGGCCCCGGCACGCTCGGCCGCATCATGAACGTCATCGGTGAGCCGATCGACGAGCGCGGACCGATGAAGACGTCGGACAAGTGGGCGATCCACCGCCCGGCGCCGGAGTTCGTGGAGCAGTCCACGGAAGCCGAGATCCTCGTCACCGGCATCAAGGTCATCGACCTGCTGGCGCCTTACGCGAAGGGCGGCAAGATCGGCCTGTTCGGCGGCGCGGGCGTCGGCAAGACCGTGCTCATCATGGAGCTGATCAACAACGTCGCGAAGGCGCACGGTGGCTACTCCGTGTTCGCGGGCGTCGGCGAGCGGACGCGCGAGGGCAACGACCTCTATCACGAGATGATCGACTCCAAGGTCATCGACCTGGAGGGCGACAGCTCCAAGGTGGCGCTGGTCTACGGCCAGATGAACGAGCCTCCGGGCGCGCGTGCCCGCGTGGCGCTCTCCGGCCTGACGGTTGCGGAATACTTCCGCGACGAGGAAGGCCAGGACGTGCTGTTCTTCGTCGACAACATCTTCCGCTTTACGCAGGCGGGCTCGGAAGTGTCGGCGCTGCTCGGCCGCATCCCGTCGGCCGTGGGCTACCAGCCGACGCTGGCGACCGACATGGGCGCGCTGCAGGAGCGGATCACCACGACGACCAAGGGCTCGATCACCTCGGTGCAGGCGATCTACGTGCCGGCGGACGACCTGACCGACCCGGCGCCGGCGACCTCGTTCGCCCACCTCGACGCCACGACCGTTCTGTCGCGCCAGATCGCCGAGCTTGGCATCTATCCGGCCGTCGACCCGCTCGACTCCACGTCGCGCATGCTCGACCCGCGGATCGTCGGCGAGGAGCACTACAACGTCGCCCGCCGCGTGCAGGAGATCCTGCAGCGCTACAAGGCGCTTCAGGACATCATCGCCATTCTCGGCATGGACGAGCTGTCGGAAGAGGACAAGCTGATCGTTGCGCGCGCGCGCAAGATCCAGCGCTTCCTCAGCCAGCCGTTCCACGTGGCCGAGGTGTTCACCGGCTTCCCGGGCAAGCTCGTCGGCATCGAAGACACGATCAAGAGCTTCAAGGCGCTCTGCGAGGGTGAGTACGACCATCTGCCGGAAGCGGCGTTCTACATGGTCGGCACCATCGAGGAGGCCGTGAAGAAGGCCGAAGCCATGGCTGCGGAAGCGGCCTGATCTGACGGAGCGGGAGCGCCGGACCATGGCGGACAAGCTGCAATTCGATCTCGTCAGCCCGGAGCGGCAGCTCATGTCGCAGGCCGTCGACATGGTCGTCGTGCCGGGCGCGGACGGGGAGTTCGGTGTCCTGGCGCATCACGCGCCGGTGATGTCGACGATCCGGCCGGGCTTCCTGCGGGTGCACGACGGGGCGGGCGCTCCGAAGCGTATCTTCGTGCGCGGCGGCTTCGCGGAGGTCACGCCCGACGGGCTGACGGTGCTGGCCGAGCATGCGGTGGCGGAAGAGGACATCGACCGTGCCGCCATCGAGCAGAGCCTGAAGGACGCGCGGGAAGACGTCGCCGACGCCAAGACGGACGAGGCGCGCCAGGTGGCCCAGCAGCGGGTGGACGACCTGCAGCAGGTACTCGACGCGCTCTGAACACGGCCGGCGCCGGGAGCGCTCCCAAGACCAACGAGCCGAGGGCCGGGCGCTGCATGCGTGCCGGCCCTCTGGCATTTTGACGAACCAATGCGCACCTGTAGCGTTAGAGAGTGAACGGGCGATCGGGGAACGGGATGGCGACCTGGACACTGGACGATATCTGTTGGGACCGCTTCGACGGCACCAAGGTGAGCGACGCGGTCATCCGCGCCGTGAAGGCTGCCGCGCTCGTCGAATACAACAGCGCCGACTATGTGACGTATCTGCGCAAGGTGTTTCACGACGACCCCGCTTTCGTCGCCGCCGCCGAGACCTGGGGCGAGGAAGAGGCGCAGCATGGCCGCGCGCTGGGCCGCTGGGCGGAGATGGCGGACCCGGCGTTCGACTTCGAGGCGGCGTTCGCGGCCTTCCGCGAGGGGTACCGGATCCCCGTCGACGCGACCGAATCCGTGCGCGGGTCGCGGTCGGGCGAACTGATCGCGCGCTGCGTCGTCGAATCCGGCACGTCCTCCTATTACACGGCGATGAAGGAGCGGACGCAGGAGCCGGTGCTGCGCCAGATCGCGGCCCACATCGCGGCGGACGAGTTCCGGCACTACAAGCTCTTCTACGAGCATCTGCAGCGCTATCGCGCGGCGGAGCGGCCCATGCTGCTGCGGCGCCTGGGTGTGGCCCTCGGCCGCATCCGGGAGGCGGAGGACGACGAACTGGCCTATGCCTATCACTGCGCGAACATCGGCGCGGACCGGCCCTACGACCGGGCGCGCTGCGCGGGCGCCTACGAGGAGGTCGCGCTCAGCCTCTACGAGCGGCGCCATACCGACCGGCTGATTTCCATGTCGATGAAGGCGGTCGGCCTCGACCCGCACGGCCGGACGGCCAGCGTGATCGGCGCGGTCACCTGGAACGGCCTGCGCCTGAAGCAGGGCTGGAAACAGAAGCGCGCGGCCTGAGAGCCTCAGACCGCGCGCTCTTGTCGTCTTTCGTCCGGGCTCAGTCGCCGAACGCGATGGTGTAGCTCAGAAGTGCGCCGACCGTCTCGGTCTGGACCCCGAACTCGTCGCCATACCGCCAGCCGAGATCGAAGCTGAGGTCGCCCGGCCCGACCGGCATTGTATAACCCGCACCCGCCGTGAACAGCAGGTCGTCGGTGTCGCCGCCGCCGCCGAACTTCACGTGCCGGTAGGCGCCCGTCGCATTGACGTTGAAGCCGTCGAGGAAATCGAGCTGCGCGCCCAGCGTCGCGTAGGACGCATCGTCGTCGGTGCCGAACTGGTTGGCGACCCGGGCCAGTTCGCCGATCACATAGAGGCTCGTGCTCTCGCCCAGCGTATATTCCTGCGAGCCGCCGAGCACGAGGCTCATCTCGTCCTTCGGATCGCCCTGGCCGCCGGCGCGGTACATCATGCCCAGATGGTAGGTGAAGCCGGGCACCGTCGGCAGTTCCGCCCCGTCGAGCGCGATGGCGAACGACTGCGGACCAGACGTGTTGCCCGCCCCGCCGGCCGACTTGCGCAGGCGGCCGCGGTTCTCCGGCCAGCTTTCCGACAGGATGGTGCGGTCGGCGAAGAAGGCCGCGACGGAGAGCGACACCTCGCCCATGATCGAGGGCTGCGGCGAGAGGGAGAATTGCACCCCGCCGCCAAGCTGCTCGAGGATCTGGTAGTCCTCGGCGAAATTGGTGCCGTAGATGCCGGGCGCGTTGGTGTGCGCGCTGCCGAAGTTCACGTCGAACTTGCCGGCCCAGGCGCGGCCCCAGTCGTCCTCGTAGCTGATGTACAGCTCTTCGACATAGCCCCCCTCGTCGGTGAAGAAGCGGTCTTCGCCCGCGTTGAGGCCAGTCGTCGGCTCAAGATAGAAATAGGTCACGAGCGACCAGCTCTCGGTGAAGTAGGTCTGGAAGTAGGCGTCGATGATCAGGTAGGTGTCCGAAACCTCGCCGCCCGCCGCGTCGGACTTGTAGACGACGTCGGATTCGACCTCGACCGTCACTTCGCCCGTGACATGGGGGTAGGAGGTTTCTGCGAAAGCGGGCTGAGCAGCCCCGAAGGCGAGGGAGGCCACCAGAACTGCGCCGGCCCCTGGATGCAACAGTTTCATCTTCTTGTTTCTCCTGAACTCGCCCTGTCGAAGCGGGCTGTGCCGCCACCGGCTCTCCCTTCCCGCCCCAGGGTTGCGCAAAATTTCTGCGCCGAAACTTCTGATTGTCAATTAGGCAATTGTTGCGCCGCAGCATGTTGCGGGCGGCATGTGTCCGCACCGCATCTGCCGGGCGGCGACAGGCGCAGCCGGGCAAGGCACGTGTGCCGGACGCTCAGGCGCGGAGACGGCGCAGGATGGGGTCGAACTCCTCCAGCACCTGGGCATAGAGCGGACGCTTGAAGGGGATGATGAGTTGCGGCAGGTCTTCCGACCGCGCCCAGCGCCAGGCACGGAACTCCGGCACCTCGGTGGCGATGTCGATGTCGCTGTCCTCGCCCTCGAAGGACATTGCGAACCATTTCTGCCGCTGGCCGCGATAGCGGCCCTTCCACAGGACGTCGCGCAATTCCTCCGGCAGGTCGTAGCTCAGCCAGTCGCGGCTTTCCGCGACGATGTGCGCGGAGGTGACGCCGGTCTCCTCGGCAAGCTCCCGAAAGGCGGCGGCTTCCGGCGCCTCGTCCGGATCGATGCCGCCCTGCGGCATCTGCCAGGCCTCGGCCGTGGAATCGATCCGCTGGCCCACGAACACGTGTCCGGTGCGGTTCAGTAGCATGACGCCCACGCCGGGGCGGTAGGGGCGCGTGTCGGTCATTGCGTGTCCTTGCGTGCCGCGAGTGCGCTCAGGGGCGCGAGGCGGACACCGGAGGCCTCCAGTGTTGGAGCCCAGGAGACGATCGCCTCGATCGTGCCCGGCAGTGCCGCGCCGACGCCCACGGCCGAACCCTTCTCACGGGCGATCTGCACAAGCTCGGCAAGCCGGGCCCGGACATCGCCAGCCGCCGGGGTCAGGTCCACGATGCGCGACGCCTTCAGATAGGGCAGGCCAGCCGCTGCAGCAGCCTCCTGCGCCTGGCTGAGCCGCGAGCCGCCGCTCTCGAGGAACAGGAGGCCGCGCGCGGCAAGATCGTTGGCGACGGCCTGCATCCGCATGGCGTCGCTGGTGAACCTGCCGCCGAGATAATTGGTCACGCCGACAAAGCCAGGAAAGCGCGACATCAGCCAGTGAAGCCGCGCGATGTTCTCGCCGGTGCCGATGCTGGTCAGCAGTGCCGAGGGGCCCGGCTCCTGCGCAGTGCTGAACGGCTCCATCGGGACTTCCAGCAGAAGTTCGTGCCCGGCCTCGCGTGCCTCGCGCGCCCAGTCGGCGATCTGCGGCGGATAGGGAGCGAGCGCCAGCGTGACCTCGCCGGGCAGGTCGCGGATCGCGGCGAGCGAGGTATTGTGGTCGAGGCCGATGCCGCCGATCACGAGCGCGACGAGGGGCCCGCCCTGCGCGGCACCGAACGGCCGTGCATAGACATCGCGCGGCGTGCGCCCGTCCTCCGCCATGCGGGGAAGGGGGCCTGCGGGAGTGTCTTCGGTCACCGCCGCGACAGGGGCGGCGGCCAGCGGCGTCGGCGGTCCGAAGCCGCGCGGCGGTGAGGCGGTGATGTCTGGCACGGGGCGGGTGTCCGCCTCGCCGCCGCCGCTCTGTGCCGAGCCTGCAGGCGGAAGCGTGATGATGAGCGTGTCGCCTGCAGGTGCGGTGCCGCCGTCCGCGCCCGCAGAAGGGGCGCCGTCGGCGCTGGCGGATGCGGTCGAGGGTGCCTCACCGGTGACGGGGCGCGGGAGATCGGGGACGCGCGGCGCCACGGCCAGCGTGCCGCGGTCGGGCTCGGACAGCAGCACCTCGGGCGGCGCGCCTTCCGGGGTCATCGCGAGAATGACCACCTGCTTGCCCCGCTGCACGTCCGGCGCCTCCCGCGGCAGCCAGCCGGCGATGACGCCGATGCCGCCCAGGACCGTGACGAGGGCGAGGGACAGGCTCCAGCGTGCAACGGTCATGCGGCGCATCGGTGCTGCGGTCTCTCCGTCCTGAATGGCTGGGCCTTGCCGGCCCGGCCGAATCGCCCTGAAAGCAAAACCCCGGGCGCGCCATGTTTAGCACGCCCGGGGCGATTTTCGACTGTTTCGGCGGCCCTGTACCGCCGGGATGCGCCGGCTATTGCGTGGCGCGCGCCTGCTCCATGATGGTCAGGCCGCGGATCAGGTCGAGGGCATAGTTGAGCTGGTAGTCGCTCGACCGCTCGCCGGAGGCCTGGGGCGTGCCGGCCTCGTCCTGGCCCTTCCCGTCGCTCGGGTTGCTGAGGTGGCCGCGCAGGTCGCCCTCGGAGATGCCGCCGCGCTGCTCCAGCGGCTCGAGCCGGGCCTGCGCCACCTCGATGTCGGGCGTGATCCCCTTGGCCTGGATCGACCGGCCAGAGGGCGTGTAGTAGCGCGAGGTCGTCAGCCGCAGCGCACCCCGCCCGCCGAGCGGCATGATGGTCTGCACCGACCCCTTGCCGAAAGACTGGGTGCCGAGCACGATCGCGCGGCGGTGATCCTGCAGCGCACCCGCCACGATTTCCGACGCGCTGGCCGAACCGCCGTTGATCAGCACGATGATCGGCTTGCCGTCCGCCATGTCGCCGGCGGTGGCGCTGTAGCGCTCGGTGTCCTTCGGGTCGCGTCCCCGGGTCGAGACGATCTCGCCGCGCTCCAGGAAGGTGTCGCTCACGGAAACCGCCTCGTTCAGCAGGCCGCCCGGATTGTTGCGCAGGTCGAGGATGAAGCCCGCAAGCTTCTCGCCGATCTGGCCTTTCAGGTCGTTCACGGCTGCGTGCAGGTTCTCCGTCGTGTGCTCGTTGAAGGTGGTGACGCGGATGACGGCCACATCGTTCTCGACGCGCGCGCGCACGGCCCGGATCTCGATGACGGCGCGGGTCAGGGTGACGTTGAACGGCTCGTCCACGCCCTCGCGCTGGATGGTCAGCGTGATGTCGGTGTCGACGGGGCCGCGCATCTTCTCGACCGCCTCGCGCAGGGTGAGGCCCAGGACCGGCTCCCCGTCGATCTGCGTGACCAGGTCGCCCGGCCGGATGTCCGCGCGCGAGGCAGGCGTGTCGTCGATCGGCGCCACGACCTTGACGAGGCCGTTCTCCATCGTGACCTCTATGCCGAGGCCGCCGAACTCCCCCCGGGTCTGAACCTGCATGTCCCGGAAGTTCTTCGGCGACAGATAACTCGAATGAGGATCGAGCGAGGTGAGCATCCCGTTCACCGCGGCCTCGATCAGGCGGGCATCGTCCACCTGCTCGACATATTGGGCCCGCACCGTCTCGAAGATCTCTCCGAACAGGTTGAGCTGGCGGTAGGTGTCGGAATCCGCGGCCCCGGCCACGGGCAGCCCGACGAAGGCGACGGACGCCGCAAGGCCCACCGCGATGCCGGTCGCACCGGCGAGAACAACACGCTTCATGATCCCGTTACCTTTCTCTGGTCCGGCGCAATCCACGGCATCGGGTCGACCGGAACGCCATCGTGCCTGAGCTCGATATAGAGTTCGCTCACTGTGCCGGAAATGGTGCCATTTTTGTGGCCGTCCGCGGTAGTCCCCGGAAGCGCGCCGAGCGGCTCTCCCGCAAGCAGCCACTGTCCTTCGCGAACGTCGAGCCGGTCAAGGCCGGCAAGCAGCAGGTGGTAGCCCGCCGCAGGGGCGAGGATGACGAGCCGGCCATAGCCGCGGAACGGGCCGGCGAACGCCACCTCCGCATCCACCGGCGCGATGATCTGCGCGCCCGAGGGGGCCGCCACGGTCATGCCCCGGGTGCGCTGGCCGAAGCGGCCCGCATCGTCGAACCGCTGCACGATGCGCCCCGGCGCCGGCAGCGGCAGGCTGCCCCTGCGCGCGGCGAAGGCCGCGGCGGTCGGCCGGGCGGGGGGCGGCTCGAGCCCGGTTTGCGGTGGCAGCCGGGGGATGGCTGCGAGCGCTATCTGGCCTTGCGCCTCCGGCGCCCGGTCTGCGGCATCGGGTGCGGGCTCCGAGGTTTGCCCGGGCAGCGGCTCGTCCAGCTTGCGGACGAGGTCGGTCAGGTCGCGGCTCGCGCGCGTGGCGATCCGGGCGCGGGCCTCGGCCGCTTCGAACGCGCGGGTCATGGCCGTCACGCGCGCCTGCCGCTGCTCGACGAGCCCGGAGAGCGCGGTCCGTTCCTCCTCCAGCGCCGCGCGCGCACGGCGGGCCGCTTGCGCCGCGGCGATCGCCTCGGCCCGGGTGTCGGTCAGCGCCCGCACATCGGCGGCAAGGCGCTGGGCACGCACATCGAGTTCCACCGTCAGGGTCTTCAGCAGCATGGCGGCGCGGGCGGCTTCCTCCGGCCCGCCGGGGGCGAGCAGGGCAGCCGCGGGCGGCGTGCGGCCCAGACGCTGCATGGCCGACAGGATTTCCCCAAGTTCGGCACGTTGCCGCACCAGCCGGTCGCGGGCGGTCTCCTCCGCGCGGGCCGCGTTTGCCGCGGCGGTGTCGAGGGCAAGCTGTCGCTCCTCGGTCTCACGGACGCGCGCGGCAAGGTCGATCAGGCGGGAGCGCAGATCGGCCACGCTCTCCTTTGCCTCCACGATATCCTCCGCGGTCGGCGCGGCGCTTCCCGATTGCGCGCGCGCGTCCGCCGGCCATGCGAGCGGGCCCAGCGCCGCCAAGGCGAGCGCTCCGGTCAGTGCGAGCGTGGCTGCCCTATTCCGCAGCGGAGCGCGCGGCCTGGGCTGCGGGGCCGTGAACGACAAGGCTTTCTCCCGTCATTTCGGCAGGTTTCGGTAGGCCGATCAGGTCGAGCAGGCTGGGCGCGATATCGGCGAGGCGCCCGTCGCGCAGGTGCACCTCCTCGCCCAGGATGCCCGCGTTGACCAGGATCAGCGGCACCTGGAAGGTGGTGTGCGCGGTGTGGGCCTGCCCTGTCGCAGGGTCGGTCATCATCTCGACGTTCCCGTGGTCGGCGGTAACCAGCATGACGCCGCCTGCGCGTTCCACCGCGTCCGCCACCCGGCCGACGCAGGCGTCCACCGTCTCCACTGCCACGATCGCCGCGGCCATGATGCCTGTATGGCCGACCATGTCCGGGTTGGCGTAGTTCACCACGATCAGGTCGTAGGTGCCGGCGTCGATGGCCTCGACCAGCCGGTCGGTCACTTCAGCCGCCGACATCTCCGGCTGCAGGTCGTAGGTCTTGACCTTCGGGCTCGGCACAAGGATGCGGTCCTCGCCCGTAAACTCGCCCTCGCGCCCGCCGTTGAAGAAGAAGGTGACGTGGGCGTACTTCTCCGTCTCGGCGATGCGCAGCTGGCGCAGGCCCCTGGCAGAGACGTACTCGCCCAGCGTGTTGGGCAGATCCTCCGCCGGGAAGATCACGGCATGGAAGGGGTCGAGCGCGCTCGAATAGGAAACGAGGCCCGCCGCCCCCGCGAAGGCCACGGTGCGGGACCGCGCGAAGCCATCGAATGCGGGGTCGAGCAGGGCGGTCAGGATCTCGCGCGCCCGGTCGGCGCGGAAATTGGCCATCAGCAGTCCGTCGCTGTCCGCCATGCCGGCATAGCCGCCGATCGCGGTGGGGGCGACGAACTCGTCCGTCTCCCCGCGCGCATAGGCGGCCTCGACGGCGGCGCGGGCGGTGTCCGCGCGCTCGCCCTCCCCGGTCACCATGGCGGCATAGGCGCGCTCCACCCGGTCCCAGCGCTTGTCGCGATCCATGGCGAAGAAGCGCCCGCTGACGGTCGCGACCGCGATGTCGCCGCCCGCCGCGCGTGCCGCGGCGAGGTCGGCCTCGAACGTGTCGAGGTATTCCAGCGCGCTCTTCGGCGGCGTGTCGCGCCCGTCGAGGAAGGCGTGGATGCGCACGGGCACGTCAGCCTTCGCCGCGATGGACGCGAGCGCGGCGATGTGGCGCTGGTGCGAGTGGACACCGCCCGGCGACATCAGGCCCGCAATGTGCAACGCGCCGCCCTTCGCCTTCGCGGCGCCGATCAGGGCGGTCAGCGCCGGGGCCTTCGCCAGGCTTCCATCGTCGATCGCGGCGTCGATCTTCGGCAGGTCCTGCCAGACGATGCGGCCCGCGCCGAGGTTCATGTGCCCGACCTCGGAATTGCCCATTTGGCCCTGCGGCAGGCCGACGTGGCGTCCGTCGGTGTCGACATGCGCGTTGGGACAGCTTGCCATCAGCCGGTCGAAGACGGGCGTGTCCGCGGCGGCGATGGCGTTGTTCTCCGTCTCCGTGCGCAGACCCCACCCGTCGAGGATGCACAGGACGGCGGGGCGGGGGCGTCGGGTCTCGCTCATGGTCGGATCGTTCGCTTCAGGGTCAAAACTTGACGGCAACATAGGCGCGCGCCCGGACCAAGTCCACCGGGCGCGCAGAAGGCCACGATGGTAGGCTCACGCGGCGCTAGCCGCCACGATGATACGGATGTCCTGAAAGAATCGTGATCGCGCGGTAGATCTGCTCCAGCGCCATGACCCGCACCATCATGTGCGGCCATGTCATCTTGCCGAAGGCAAGCGTGCGGTCGGCCCTGTCGCGAACGGTGCGATCGAAGCCGTCCGCCCCGCCGATCATCAGCACGCAATCGCGCCGCCCCGCGTCGCGCCAGTCGGCAAGCAAGGCGGAGAACGCCTCGCTCGACATCTCGGTCCCGCGTTCGTCGAGGGCGATCAGGGCCGTGTCAGGGGGCAGGGAGGCAAGGAGCGCCTGTGCCTCGCCCTCGGCCCCGCCCTTCGCGTCGATCTCCTGCACGCTCACAGGGAAGAGGCCCACGGCACGCCCTGCGGCGTCCGCGCGGGCGCGGTAGTCGTCCACAAGCTCCCGCTCGGGGCCGCGGCGCAGTCGGCCGACGGCCGTGACGGTCAGGCGCATGGATGCACGGCGCCCGTCAGTCGCGCGCCGGTTCCCCGGGCACGGACCACATCCGCTCGAGGTCGTAGAAGGCGCGCACCTCGGGCCGGAAGATGTGGACGATGACGTCGCCGGCGTCGATCAGCGCCCAGTCGCCCTGGCTCAGCCCCTCGGTCCGGAGGCTGCCGCCGCGGCCCGCCTCCTTCAGGCGGCGCACCAGCTTGTCGGCCATGGACGAGACCTGACGGTTCGAGCGGCCGGACGCCACCACCATGTGGTCGGCAAGCGTCGTCTTGCCGCGGAGGTCGATGGAGACCACGTCTTCCGCCTTGTCGTCGTCGAGCGATGTCAGGATCAGGTCGAGCAGGTCGCGGGACGCCGCGTCGCCGTCGCGCGGGGCTGCCAGGTTCACGGGCGCGGTGCCCGTCTGCGTGGCCATGCGGCCGGTCTCAATGGTCAGGGTCGGGTTCCTTTCTTGCCACACTGTGCGGGGCGAGACCGGGATGGACCCTGGCGGAGCTGCGGATATGGCCGCGAATACTGTTCAGACAGTGGACCGTCACTCCCGATCGTGCCTCGTTACGCACCTTGTCAGCTGCCCGTGTCGGCAGCGTGACAGCCAAAGTGTAGGGATTCGGATGGCCGCCTTCAAGCGAGCCCGCGTGCGCGCGCCGCACGAATCTCTGTCGAGGAGGCCGGGTGAAGCCGTCCGTGCAGCAGGCACCAGGCCGGCGCCGACCGGTCGGGGAGCGTGCGGGCGGCGCCTTCCGGCACGCGGGCGTGCGCCAGCCGGATCGCGAATTTCGCCCCCAGCGCCCGATGCAGATAGCCGGGGCGCGCCACCACCGCGACCGGCATGGTGCGCGCGATGCGCATCCAGCGGTCCCAGCGGTGGAAGCCGATGAGGTTGTCGCCGCCCATGATCCAGACGAAGCGAACGCCCGGGTGCCGCGCCGTCAGGGACGCCAGCGTGTCGGCGGTGTAGCGCGTGCCGATGTGCGTCTCGTAGTCGCTGACGAGGATACGCGGGTGCCGGGCCATCGCAGACGCCGAGGCGAAGCGGTCGGTGAAGGGCGCCATGCCGCGCGCGCTTTTCAGCGGGTTCTGCGGCGAGACCATCCAGACGACGCGGTCGAGGCCCAGACGCCGCAGGGCGACGAGGCTTGCGTGCAGGTGGCCCTCGTGCGCCGGGTTGAAGGAGCCACCCATCACGCCCACGCGCATTCCCGCCCGTACGGGCAGGCGGGGCGCGACGGCGGCGGGGGCGGGCCGTACGGGCAAGACGCTCAGGGCCGGGTCTGCCCGGTGCCCCGGACGACGTACTTGAAGCTCGTCAGCTGCTCGACGCCGACGGGTCCGCGCGCATGCAGCTTGCCGGTCGCGATGCCGATCTCCGCGCCCATGCCGAACTCGCCCCCGTCGGCGAACTGGGTGGAGGCATTCCACAGGAGGATCGCGGAATCGATCTCGTTCAGGAAGGCCTCCGCGGTTTGCGGATCGTTCGTGACGATCGCCTCGGTGTGGTGGCTGCCGTAGGTCTCGATATGGGCGATGGCGCCCTCGACCCCGTCCACGATCTTCGCGGAGATGATCTTGTCGAGGTATTCGGTCGACCAGTCCTCCTCGCTCGCAGGCACGACGCGGGGGTCGGCGGTCTGCACGGCGGCGTCGCCGCGCACCTCGCAGCCCGCCTCCAGCAGGTCCTCGACGATGGGCCCGAGGTGGGTGCGCGCGCACGCCTTGTCGATCAGCAGCGTTTCCGCCGCGCCGCAGATGCCGGTGCGGCGCATCTTGGCGTTGAGGACAATCTGGCGGGCCATGTCGAGATCCGCGTCGCCGTCGACATAGACGTGGCAGATGCCTTCGAGGTGGGCGAAGACCGGCACGCGCGCCTCCGCCTGCACGCGGGCGACCAGGCTCTTGCCGCCGCGCGGGACGATCACGTCGATGGTGTCCGCCATCTCCGCCAGCATGTAGCCCACGGCAGCGCGGTCGGTGGTGGGGACGACCTGGATCGCGGCCTCGGGCAGGCCCGCGGCCTTCAGCCCCGTCACGAGGCAGGCATGGATCGCGCGCGAGGAATGCCAGGAATCCGAGCCGCCGCGCAGAATCACCGCGTTGCCCGCCTTGAGGCATAGCGCGCCGGCATCCGCCGTCACGTTCGGCCGGCTCTCGTAAATGACGCCGATCACGCCGAGCGGTGTCGCCACGCGCGCGATGTCGAGCCCGTTGGGCCGCGTCCATTCGGCGAGCGTGCGGCCTACGGGATCGGGCAGGGCGGCAATCTCCTCGATCCCGCGCGCCATCGCCTCGACCCGGTCGGGGGTGAGCGTCAGCCGGTCGATCAGGGCGGGGGAGAGGCCCCGTTCGTGCGCGGCGTCGAGGTCGTCGCGGTTCGCCTCGACCAGCATGGCGGAGGCATTGCGGATCGCGTCCGCCATCGCCTGCAGCGCGGCGTTCTTGTCGTCGGTCGAGGCGGTCGCCAGCACGCGGGCCGCGGCGCGCGCATCCGCGCCCAGCGGGGCCATCACGCCCGCGATGTCGAGGCTGTCGTCGTCGGCGGTGTCCACCAGTCTCACGCCCATGGCGTCTCTCCCTCTCGTCTCAGCCCGTCAGCACCAGGTCGTCGCGATGGACGAGAACGTCCCGTCCACGGTAGCCCAGCACCACCTCGATGTCGCGGCTGTTGCGGCCCTGGATGCGGCGCGCCTCGTCTGCGCCGTAGGAGGCAAGCCCCCGCGCCAGTTCGTGGCCCGCGGCGTCCGCGATCACGACCGTGTCGCCCTTCTCGAAACTGCCCTCGATGGCGGTGACGCCCGCGGGCAGCAGGCTGCGCCCGTCCTTCAGGGCGCGCGCCGCGCCCGCGTCCACGACGAGACGGCCCGTGGGCTTCAGCGTGCCCGCGATCCATTGCTTGCGCGCCGCGGCAGGTGACTTGGCCGCCGGGAACCAGGTCGCGCGCGCGCCCCTCTGCAATGCGGCGACGGGGGCCAGTACCTTGCCGCTGGTGATGACCATGCTGCATCCGCCCGCGACGGCGATGCGCGCGGCCATGATCTTGGTGACCATGCCACCGGTGCCGACGTCGGTGCGGGTCGTGCCGCACATCGCCTCGATCTCCGCCGTGATCTCCGGCACTTCGGGGATGAAGCGGGCCAACGGGTCTGTCGTCGGGTCGGCGGTGTAGAGCCCGTCGATGTCGGAAAGCAGCACGAGCACGTCCGCGCCCGCCATCACCGAGACACGGGCCGCCAGCCGGTCGTTGTCGCCGAAGCGGATCTCCTGCGTCGCCACCGTGTCGTTCTCGTTGATGACGGGGACCGCGCGCAGCTTGAGCAGAGTTTGCAGGGTCGCCCGCGCATTGAGATAGCGCCGCCGACGCTCCGTATCTTCCGGCGTCAGCAGGATCTGCGCGACCGAGATGCCGTGGGGCTTCAGCGCGTCGACATAGGCGCCCGCGAGCCGGATCTGGCCGGCCGCCGCGGCTGCCTGCGCCTCCTCCAGCCGGGGGCCGCGCGTCCTGGGCAGCTTCAGCACCCGTCGGCCGAGCGCGATGGAGCCCGAGGAGACGAGGATCACCTCCTTGCCAGCGGCGTGCAGGCGCGCGACGTCGCCCGCCAGTGCGTCGAGCCAGGGGCGGTTCACCTCGCCCGTCGCCTTGTCGACGAGCAGGGCCGAGCCGATCTTGATGACGACGCGCTGTGCCGCGTCGAGGCGGGGGCTCAGGGACGCCACGGCGCGTCCTCCCCGTCCTCCCCGTCGTGCGGGTCCTCGTCCGGCGCGGTTCCGGAGGGCGGCGCCTCGTGGGCGCGCCCGACGTCGATCTCGGCCATGAGGACGTGAACGAGGTCCTTCACGCCCATGCCGCTGACGCCGGAGACGAGGTGCACAGGCTTGCCGCACGCGGCGGAGAGGTCGGCGCGGCGTTCGGCGAGCGTGTCGGCGTCGAGCGCGTCGATCTTGTTGAGCGCCACGATCTCCGGCTTGTCCTCCAGCCCCCCGCCATAGGCATCGAGTTCCGTGCGCACCGTGGTGTAGGCGTGGCCCACGTCCTCCTGCGTGCCGTCGACGAGATGCAGCAGCACCGCGCAGCGCTCCACATGCCCGAGGAAGCGGTCACCGAGGCCCACGCCCTCGTGCGCGCCCTCGATCAGGCCGGGGATGTCGGCCAGCACGAACTCCCGCTCGCCCGCCGCCACGACGCCGAGGTTGGGGTGCAGCGTCGTGAAGGGGTAGTCGGCGATCTTGGGCTTGGCCCGGCTGACGGCCGCGAGGAAGGTCGACTTGCCCGCGTTCGGCAGGCCGACGAGGCCCGCGTCCGCGATCAGCTTCAGGCGCAGGACGATCCAGCGCTCCTCCCCCTCCTGGCCGGGGTTGGCGCGGCGCGGGGCCTGGTTGGTCGAGGACTTGAAGTGCGCGTTGCCGAAGCCGCCGTTGCCGCCCTTCAGAAGGCGCACGCGCTGCCCCACCTCCGTCAGGTCGGCCAGAAGCTCGTCGGTTTCGGCGTCGAGCACCTGGGTGCCCACCGGCACCTTCAGTTCGACGTCGTCGCCGTTCTTGCCGTGCCGGTTGCGGCCCATGCCGTGCCCGCCGGTCTTCGCCTTGAAATGCTGCTGGAAGCGGTAGTCGATGAGCGTGTTGAGCCCCTGCACGCAGACGATCCACACGTCGCCGCCGCGCCCGCCGTCACCGCCGTCCGGGCCGCCGAACTCGATGAACTTCTCGCGCCGGAACGACACGCAACCCGCCCCGCCGTCGCCGGAGCGGACATAGACCTTGGCCTGATCGAGGAACTTCATCGGCAGCGGCTTTCAGTGGTGCGCGACGAAAAAGGGGGATGGTGACCCATCCCCCTCGCATCGTTCTATGTCGTGGACGCCCGCCTCAGGCGAGCGGCTCCACCGACACGAAGGTCCGGTCGGAGCGGCCGACGTGGAACTTCACCCGGCCTTCGCTCACCGCGAAGATCGTGTGATCCTTGCCGATGCCGACATTCTCGCCCGGGTGGAACTTCGTGCCGCGCTGGCGCACGATGATGTTGCCGGGGATCACATGCTCGCCGCCGAACTTCTTGACGCCGAGGCGGCGGCCAGCGGAGTCGCGGCCGTTGCGGGACGAACCGCCTGCTTTCTTGTGTGCCATATCCGGTTACCCCTTACTTCGTTTCGCCGGCGGCCAGCGCCTTGGCCTGGGAAACCCAGTCCTCGCGCTCGATCCGGCCCTTGAAGTTCAGAACCTCGTCCACGCGGGCGATGTCGTCGGCCGTGAAGGCCGCGACCTGCGCATATTGCGTGATGCCGAGGGCGTTCAGCTTCTTCTCCAGCACCGGGCCGACGCCGGAGATCTTCTTCAGATCGTCGGCAGCGCCCTCGGGGGCGGTGAAGAGCGGCGCCGTCTCCGCAGCCTCGGCCTTGGGTTCGGCCTTCGGCTTCTCCGCCTTTGCCTTCGCCGCGGGCTTCGCGCCGCCGGTCAGGATGTCGGTGATGCGCAGGATCGAGATGTCCTGGCGGTGGCCGTTCTTGCGGCGGGAGTTCTTGCGGCGGCGCTTCTTGAACACCACCAGCTTCGGCCCGCGCGCCTCGGCCACGACTTCCGCGGCGACGGACGCGCCGTCCACGGTCGGCGCGCCGACGGTAACGGTCTCGCCGTCGCCGAGCATGAGCACTTCGTCGAGCGTCAGCGTGGACCCGGCTTCGCCCGGAAGCCGCTCCACCCGGATGACGTCGTTCTTGGCGACCTTGTACTGCTTGCCGCCCGTTCGGATGACCGCGAACATGGGATCACTCGCGCTTTATGAATAAAACCCTGGGCCGGGGCGACCTCATGCCTCCCGGCGAAGGTGGCGAGATACACGCGCGGCCCCACCCTGTCAAGCAAGCCGGGCAGGCAAAATGCCCCGGCGGGCGCGAATCCGCGACTGCGGGGGCTTCGGAGGCGGGCCGGAGGGCGGTGCGGAGTACCCCTTGCCGGGCGTTCAACCAAAAGCGGCAGAGAGGTGGAAATCGCCTCTTGGCGCGGGCAAAGGCTTGGGCTAGGGTGCGCGCCGCTTTCCGGGGTCCCCGTCCCCGGTCACGGCTGCGGAGAGGTGCCGGAGTGGTCGAACGGGGCGGTCTCGAAAACCGTTGTGCGCGCGAGCGTACCGTGGGTTCGAATCCCACCCTCTCCGCCATTCGTTTCCAGAGATAGTTCCCCCGGACACGGGGCAGGATCGCCAGGACAAGGCCGCCAGACGCGGGCGGCCGGGCCCGCGGCGGGCGTCAGGCGTTCGCGCGGGCCTGGTTGAGGCGGAAGAGGCGGGCGAGGATTTCCTCGTCGTCGAGTTTTCCCGCCCGCCAGTCCTCGCCCCAGCCATAGGCATCGGCCACGGCGGCGTCGAGGGCGGCGTGGGCGTGGTCGAGCCACGCGGGCCGCGCGTTGTAGAGAGCGGTCAGCGTGCGGGTCTTGAGGGTCTTGGCGGCGGCTTCGTCCCGCGGCAGCAGGCGGTCGGGATAGCCCGCCACAACCTCCGGCACGGCGACGACGAGGTCGGGCGGGTTGAGCCACGCCTCGCGCCGGTCGTTCAGGGTGCGGGCGGCGTCGGCAATGGCGATGGCGCGCGGATCGGCGGCGTAGGCGTCGGCGGGCGTGTCCGGGGTCAGGCCGTCGGGGAAGGGGAAGGTCTCGAAACTGACGGTCGGCGTGTATTGGGGGTCGTTTCCGACGCCATGCCACCCGCCCGTCGCAAGTGACCAAACCTCGTGAAAACGCGAATGGAGTATCCCGAATGTTGTGTCGTCCTCTCGGGCAACGACCACAACTCTGCTGTCAGGCACCACTAAAGAAGGTGCCCAGACGAAAAGGCGGTGCTTTGCGACGCGGGGCGTGAAGATGGCCCTGCTCAGGCCATCGAGGGCCGCCTTGAGTCCGGGCACGGTCTCGCCATGCTGCCACCAGTATATTCTGCGTCGCTCGCGTCTATTCTGGTCGCGAAACGGCTTTACGTGTGTGAGCACATATTCGAATGGCGCTTCGAACAAGCTCGCGTCTTCAAGAGGCATCGTGCCGAAATCAATAATCCAACGCTGAGAAGGTCTCCGGGTGACATCCATCCCATTGAGAAGGGGGCGCACCACGATGTGATTTGATAGCCCGTTTGGGTTCAGTGGTCTGGCCAGCCAATCACGCGCGAGGTCTACATCTACATCGAACGGGCCTACCTTGACCGGGCCTTGAAATGCAGTCCGCAGGTTCTGCGCAAGCTTTCGAGCTTTCGTCAGGTCCACGCCGCCCCCGCTCGCGCTCAGGTCCGAGTAGATTTCGGCGACCTCCGCGCCGTCGAGGCGGGCGGGGCCGCCCTTGCGGGCGTCGAAGCAGACGAGCGAGACGCGGACGGCGGCGCCCTCGACCGTCCAGCCCTCGTCCGACCAGGCCTCGAAGATGCGGCCATGCTCGACGATGGGTTTCAGCACCTCCCGGCTGGCCCCGCCGCGGATCGAATTGGTGGAGACGAGACCGGCGCGGGCGAGGCGGCCTTCGCGCATCATCTCCCACGCCTTGGCGAACCAGTAGGTGACGAGATCGGCCCCGCCCGGCACCGCGCCCGCCCATGCGGCGCGCAGGGCGGCGGTATAGTCCTCCCCCAACTCCCCGATCATCTTCTTGTTGCCGAGGAAGGGCGGGTTGCCGACCACCACGTCGGCGTCGGGCCAATCGGCGCGCGTGCCGTCCGCGTTCAGCACGGCGTCACGGCAGGCGATGGTGTCGAGCGGGCGCAGGATCGGGTTGCGCGCGGCGTCGAAGCCGTTGCGGCGCATCCACTGAATCTCCCCGATCCAGACGGAGACGCGCGCAAGTTCGGCCGCATAGGGGTTCAGCTCGATCCCCAGCACGCACTCGGGCCCGGCCTGCGGAAACTCCCGGTGCAGGCCCAGCGCCTCGCACTCAAGGTTCACCCGATGCTCGACATCCTTCAGCGCGGTCAGGGCGAGGTTGAGGAAATTGCCCGACCCGCAGGCCGGATCGAGGATGCGGAACGCCTTGAGCCGGTCGAGAAAGGCAAGCTGGCGGGCGCGCGCCTCGTTCTGCGCCCTGGTGCGGGCGCTGGCATTCTTCGCAGCCGCCGCGCGGGCGAGGTGGCCTTCGATGGTGGCTTTCTCCTCCGCCCACTCCGCCAGAAGGGGCGCGACCACCACGGGGGTGACGATCTGCATGATCTTGTCGCGGTCGGTGTAGTGCGCGCCAAGCTGGGACCGCTTGTCGGGGTCCAGCCCCCGCTCGAACAAGGTGCCGAGGATGGAGGGGTCGATCTCCGACCAGTCGAGGCGGGCGGCGGCGAGGAGGTCGTCCACGTCCGCCTTCTCCAGCGGCAGGGTGGCGTCATCGTCGAACAGGCCGCCGTTGAACCAGTCGATCCGCTCGAACCCCACATTGCCGCCCGTGCGCATGGCGGCGAAGAGAAGCCGCGCGTTCTCCGCGAAGTCGCCGGGCGCACTGGCGGAATGGATCAGCATCCGCTCGAACATCTTGTTGGGCAGAAGCCCCACATCCTCGGCGAACATGCAGAAGACGAGGCGGTTCACGAAATGGGCGACCGCGTGCCCCTCGTGCCCGCGGGCGCGCAGGCGGTGGGCGAGGCGGGCGAACCGCTCCGCCGCCTCCTCGGTCAGGACCTGGCGGGTCTTGGCGGGGCGCAGACGCTCCGGCTCGACGAACGCCCAGCGCAGAAGGTCGCGGCGCGCCCCGTCGAGCAGGTCGTCGAGCGCGATCTCGTAGACCTTCTGGACCGTGTTGGTCCAGTTGGTGTGGATGCGGAACCGCGCCATGTCCGAAACGATCAGGAGGGGCGGGTTCTCCAGCGCGATGGCGTATTGCTGCAGCTGGGCGAAGGCCTTGTCGAGGTCCTTCTTTTTCCCCTTGTACTCCCACGCGAAGCAGTTGCGCCGCCAGACGTCGGCCCAGCCCTCGCCCCCGGTGGTCTTGGTCGCCCCCTTCTCGAACGCGAACCATTCGCCCTTCGGGTCGGCGGCGACCGGGTCCGGCACGTCGAGAAGATGGCAAAGGTCCATGAAGTGCGCCTGGGAGGCCGCACGCTCCGTCAGGTCGACCGCACGCCACTTGGACACGAACTCCAACGGATTCATCTTGCGCAACCGTCGCAACACTCGACGCAGGCGAATGTATAGCGAAGATCAGGCGCGGGGATAAGTTTTTGGCAGGCGCGCGCGGCGGGGCGGGCGGTGCGCGCGGGCCATGCTCCCATGCGGGCACACAGACGGGCACCCATGCAAGGGGCGGCGTTGCCGGGCGGGGAGGGCAGGTGCTAGGAGACGCCATGCTCGAATTCGCGCTGGCGGTCGTCTTCCTGATCATCACGCCCGGGCCGGGGGTGCTCTCGGCGGCGGGGGTCGGCGCGGGCTTCGGCTACCGGGCGGGGTTCGCCTATCTCGCGGGCCTTTGGATGGGGAACAACCTGGTCACGGCCATCGTGATCTCCGGCGTGGCGGCGGCGGCGCTGGCGCTGCCGTGGCTCCGGGCGATCCTGCTGTGGGGGTCGGCGGCCTACCTGCTGTGGCTCGCGGCGAAGATCGCGTTCGCGGGCGCGAAGATCGCCTTCATCCATTCCGAACGCGCGCCGGGGTTCTGGAACGGGCTGGCGCTGCAGCCGATCAACCCGAAGGCCTATGCGGTCAACACGGCGCTGTTCTCCGGCTTCGCGTTCATGCCCGACGCGCTGATGGCGGAGACGGCGATCAAGCTCGTCATCGTCAACGTCATCTGGCTGCCGATCCATCTCGCCTGGCTGTGGGCGGGGGTGAGCCTGCGCCGCCTCAACCTCGCCGCCGGAACGCAACGCGCCATCAACATGGGCATGGCGGCGGCGATGCTGGCGGTCGTGGCGATCGCGGTGGCGGCGCAGCTCTAGGGCGCGGGTCTGTTCAGGACGCGGCGCGCAGCGGCTGGGCGGGGGTGGCGTCGCCGGCCACCTCCTCCCATTGCAGGCCGGGCAGGTAGCGCCAGGCCATCCGCCCCGCCTCGTCCAGCGCGAATAGGTGCAGCCAGCCATTGTCGAACAGCGCCCGCACGTTCTCGTGCTTGCGGAGGATGCCGAGGATCGCCTCGCGCGGGGCCTCGATCGCGACGGAGAGGCGCACGGGCTCGTGCACCAGCTTCTCCCCGTCGTGGACCGACTGCCAGGGCAGCCCAGCACGCAGGAGCCCGCCGTTGCCCTCCACCACGCCGATGCCTCCGGTCACGTTGTGCAGCAGCTTGTTGCCGCCGCCGAACGCCTCCGGCGCAACGGTCGAGCCGTAGTATTGCAGGCTGATCCAGC
The DNA here is from genome assembly GCF_024158125.1 of Futiania mangrovi. Lineage (NCBI taxonomy): Bacteria > Pseudomonadati > Pseudomonadota > Alphaproteobacteria > Futianiales > Futianiaceae > Futiania > Futiania mangrovi. The sequence goes on from NZ_JAMZFT010000002.1 coordinate 631,146, forward strand.
TCGCCACCACGACGGGGGCCGTCAGGATCAGCTCCAGCACGCTGAAGTCCTTGTCCTGGTGCCAGTCGTAGGAGTGCAGGAAGGCCCGGCCCGCGAGGTCGCGGCCCTGTGTGCGCGCCCGTGGCGCGGCGATGAAGGCCTTGCAGCCCGCGAGCGCCCACTCCGGCCGCACCTCCGCCCAGTCGCGGGCGCGCCGGGCGATATCGCCCTCGGCCTCGGCGCGGGGCAGGCGCAGCGCCCGCTCCCCCCGCGCGATCCGGCCCGCCGAGGCGAGCCAGTCCCGAACGCGGGCAAGGTCGGCGGTATGGCCAGCCGTGTCGCAGTCGCCCTCGTAGAGCGTCACCGCGTCGGTCGTCGTGTCGTGCAGCGCGGCGACGAACAGCGTGTCGTGCGGGATCGCGATGCCCCGGGCAGCCACGCCGTCCCGGACCTCCGGGTCGTTCAGCAGCGCCGCGAGCAGGCGGGCGTTTACCTCGCCCGAGTAGCCGCCGCACGCGCCGCAGTGGAGCGCGCTCGCATGCGGGTTGTTGACGACGTTCGCGCCGTGGCCCGCGAGCAGCACCACACGCGCGAACCCGTCCGTCAGCGACATGGCGCGCAGCACCGTCTCCGCCGCGCCGATGCGCGCGTCGAGGCCGAGCGCGGGGTCGAGCCGGGGTGCGGGGTCGTTCGGGACGTGGCTTTTCACGAGACCGAGGGCGTCGCGCACCAGCTTGCCCGCGTAGACCGGGCCCGTCGCCTCCACGAAGGCGAAGGAGGAGACGGCGGCGAGCTTGAACCGGCCCCAGGCGCGCTTGGCCCGGGCGGAGAAGCGCGCGGCGGTGTCGGCGGCCGCATCCTCCGGCCCGCCCGCGGTCGTGTGCAGGGCGGGGTTCAGCAGAACCGGCAGCCGATGCTCGACCACGTCGGAGGCGAACCGCCGGTGCGCGGCGCCGAGGCCGAAGAAGCCCGCGAAGCCCAGCGTCTCGATGCGCGGATCGACGGATTCGAGCGCGCGGCGGAACACCTCCGAGCGGACGTCGATGCAGAAGGCGGCCTGCAGCGCCGGGCGGTCAGCGTGCCCACGCTCCACGCTCTCGGCGAGACGGCTTGCGAGGTCGCGCTGGGCAGCCCGGTCGGCGGCGTCCTGCAGGATCGCGTCGACCGCGTGATCCGGCGTCGGCAGCAGCGGCGCGGCATAGGCGCTCGCTGCCTGCCGCCACTCATCGGCGATGGCGTTGCCGTGCAGCGCGAAGAGCGCATCCTCCCAAAGCACCCGGATCGCCAGCAGGTCGGTCACGATGGGATCGGTGCCGCCGGCAAGCTCCGCCTGCCAGAGCCGGTGCCGGGCGACCTGCGCCCAGCCGCCGAGCGTCATCAGCAGCCGGTGGAAGTAGAGGGGCAGCGAGGTTTCCTCGAGGCCCAGGCGCTCCGCCGCCGTGGCCAGCACCTCCGCCGCCGTTTCCGGCGCGTCGGCGACATGGGCGGCGAAGCCGGTGAGGCCGAGGATCTCCGGCGTCAGGTCGTGCGTCGCCGTGGCGCGCCAGACCGTGTAGGCGCCCTTTGCCCGGGGCGCGGCCCAGAGCGCCTGGCCCGCGTCGAAATAGCCTGCGGCCCAGGCGCCGATCCGCTCCTCGATCAGGTCCGGCCAGTCGGTGCCGCTTGCGGCGGCCGCAAGGTCGGCGACGGTCGGCAGCGCCTGCGGGGCGGGCGAGGGCAGGTTCGCCGCTGCCTTGAGCGCTGCGAGCGAGGCCGGGCGCGTCGCGTGCGGGGTTGCCTTGAGCGCGGCCTCGAGGTCGGCGTCGGAGATCCGGCCGTCGGCGATCCGCTCCCGGTACCAGGTGCGCGGCATGGTGACGGAGATGCCGCCCGCGCGGCCGAGGCGGGCTGCGGTCTCGGCCAATGTCTCCCCGGACTGGCCGAGGAAGGGGTTCACGGCCACGCTCGAGGCGAGCGGCCAGACCGGCGGGATGGCCCGGGCGGCAGCGTCGGCGGCATGTGCGATGGCGGCGGGCGAGGTCATGTGCGGGATCTCCTCGTCAGGCGGACGGAACGGGGCGGATCAGGAGGACTTGCGGACGGACCAGCCGCCCAGCAGCCGGTCGAGAACGGCGTTGGCGTAGAGGCCGTTGGCGAGATGAACGCGCAGCCCCGCCGCTGCCGGGTGATAGGCCCAGAGCGGGAAGAGGGCCTGCGCGACCGCCACCGCACCGAAACTGATGACGGCCAGGACGATCAGCGCCCACTGCAGCGCACCCGGCGCGGGCGTCGGCGGCAGGGTGCCTGCCATCAGCCACTCCGACAGCGTCTGCAGCGCGAAGTAGCCCGCCGCGGCTGCGACCGAATAAAGCGCCGTCCGCGCGGTCAGGACCTTGGGCGCGGCGTCCGCCAGGCCCTGCGCGAGCAGGTAGGCCACGCCGAACACCAGGATGGCGCCGAGCGCGATCGCTTGCGGGGATTTCCCCCCGAAGCCGAAGACCAGCCCCACGAGGCCGTAGATCGCGAGCGCGGCGAGGAAGGCGCGGCCCACGGCCTTGCCGTCGGGAATGGCGATGGGACCCGGCCGGCGGATCGCGGCGACGCCCTCGACCGCGCTGCCCGCGGCGAGGAAGGCGTGCGCCTTGTAGAGCGAGTGCGCCACGATGTGCAGGAGCGCCAGCGGGAACAGAGCAAGGCCGCACTGCAGCACCATGAAGCCCATCTGCGCCACGGTCGACCAGGCGAGCGAGGTCTTCACCGCGGGCTGGGTGAGCATCACGAGGCCGCCGAACAGCGCGGTGAACCCGCCGATCATGACCAGCACCGCGAGCACGCCCGGCGACAGCAGCATCACGTCGGCGAAGCGGATCAGCACGAAGCCGCCGGCATTGATGATGCCCGCGTGCAGCAGGGCCGAGACGGGCGTCGGCGTCTCCATCACCTCGGTCAGCCAGCCGTGCGCGGGGAACTGCGCGGACTTGAGCAGGGCGGCGAGCGCGATCAGGACCGCGGCGGCGACGGCGGCGGCCGGTGCCTCGCCCGTCCGGGCGGCATCGAGGATCGCGGCGATGTCGCCCGTTCCGAAGGCGACCGCCAGCAGGACGGCCGCACCGAGCAGCGCCATATCACCCGCCCGCGCCGTGACGAACTTCTTGCGCGCCGCCCTCTGCGCCTGCACCCGGTCCGGATAGAACAGCAGCAGCCGGTGCAGGAACAGGCTCATGGCGACCCAGGCCGAGACGAGCTGGGCGAGGTTGCCGGCCTGCACGAGGAGGAGGACGGCAGCGAGTGCAAGGCACAGCCAGCCGGTGAAGGCGCCCTGGCGTGCCTCGCCGTCCATGTAGGTGCGGGCGAAGCGCAGGACGATCCAGCCCACGAAGGAGACGAGGAGCAGCATGGAGATGCTCACCCCGTCGAGGCGCACCGACAGGCCGATGCCGAGGACGCCGAGCAGCGGGCTCGTCGCGGGGCCATGCAGGAAAAGCAGGCCGAGGCCCCCGAGCGCCACCGCAAAGGCGGCGAGGGCGGCGCCTTCGGCGATCGCGGGCACCGGCGCGGGACGCAGGCCGGGACGGCGGAAGGCGAACGCGGCGGCGGCGAGCAGCAGGGCGGGTGCGAGCAGGGTCAGCAGATAGGTTGGCACCGGTCTTTCCTCACGAAGCGCATTGCGGTCAGGGCGCGATGTGGGTAGCAGGTCCGCGAGGGAGAAAAAAATTCATTGTTTTGGACAAAACGTTCGGTTTAGTAGAACGATCATGGCCGATCTGAACTACAATCACCTGCGCTATTTCCGCGCCGTCGCGCACGAGGGGAACCTCACGCGGGCCGCAGAACGGCTCAATCTCTCGCAGTCGGCGCTTTCTGTGCAGATCCGCAGGCTGGAGGAGCGGCTGGGCCATGCTCTGTTCGAGCGGCGGGGCCGGCAGTTGCACCTGACAGAGGCGGGGCGGATCGCGCTCGACTATGCCGATGCGATCTTCGCAAGCGGCGAGGAATTGGTCGGCACGCTGCGGCAGACCGGGCGCGCCCGGCAGGCCCTGCGCGTGGGCGCGCTGGCGACCCTGTCGCGCAACTTCCAGATCGGCTTCCTGCGCCCGGTCCTGGGCCGGGCGGACGTCGAACTGATCCTCCGCTCCGGCAGCCCCGCGGAACTTCTGCGCGCGCTGGAAACCCTGAGCCTCGACGTCGTGCTGACCAACCAGCCGCCTGCGCGGGACGCCGCGACCGCCTTCGTCTCGCACCGGCTGGCGGAGCAGCGGGTTAGCCTCGTCGGCACACCCGGCCGGCTCAGGGGCGGGGGTGGTCTGGCGGATCTGCTGGCCTCGCAGCCGGTGATCCTGCCCACGCCGGAAAGCAGCGTGCGCACGGGCTTCGATGCGCTCGCCGATCGCCTGGGACTGCGCCCGCAGATCGCGGCGGAAGTGGACGACATGGCGATGATGCGCCTGCTGGCGCGGGCGGGCGTCGGGCTTGCGGTTCTGCCGCCCATCGTCGTGAAGGACGAGCTGAACTCTGGCCTGCTTGCGGAGGCCGACCGCCTGCCCGGCATCGCCGAGACGTTCTACGCCGTGACGATGGCCCGGCGGTTCCCGAACCCGCTTCTGCGCACGCTGCTGGACGCCGGCGCCCGGGAACTGGACGCCGGCTGAGGCGTCACTTGAACGCGCAGCCCGCCTGCAGGCCCATCGCCTTGAAGATGCGCGCCGCCGGGCAGAAGCCCGTGAAGCCCGCCTGCAGCATGTTGAGGCCGACGAACGCCGTCAGCAGCAGCCACAGCGGATCGACAAAATAGGCCAGCGCCGCGCTGAGCAGGACCATGAAGCCTGCGAACGAGAGAACGGCATTGTCGATGGACATGGGTGTCTTCCTTTCGTCTCCGGACCGCGCAGCGGCGGTCTTGAAGTCAATCGGCCGACGGATGGGCCGCCGGCCCCATTGGTTGACACTATATTAGAGGCTGCGTATATTCGCAACCATGAAAGTGACATCCTCCGAAATCGCGTTTCCTGCCGGGGCGGCGGCAAACATCCTGAAGGCGCTGGCCCAGCGTCACCGGCTCGCGATCGTCTGCCAGCTTCTCGCGGGGGAACGGTCGGTGGGAGAGCTTGCGGGTATGCTCGGCCTGCGGGATTCCAACGTCTCGCAACATCTCGCGCTGCTGCGCCGGAACGGCGTGGTCCGCGCGCGGCGCGAGAGGCAGACGGTGCGCTACGGCATCGCGAGCCTTGAGGCACGTCAGATCGTCGAGACCCTGCACATGCTCTATTGCGCGCCTGACCCGGCGCAGCCTTGCTGAAGGATACCTCCCCATGACAAAGGCTTCCCTCTTCGCCGCGGCGGCGCTCGCCGCCTTCATGGCGCTCCCGGGTGCTCGGGCGCAGGAGGCGTTGACCGTCGCGCCCGTGCAGATCGCCGACGAGAAGGCCGTGTTCGCGACCGTGGAGAGCCGCAGCGTGGTTCCGGCGCGGGCCCGCATCGGCGGAACCTTGGTCACGCTTCGCGCCGGCGAGGGCGACCGGGTCGAAGCCGGCCAGGTCATCGGCATGATCGTCGACGACAAGCTGGCCTTGCAGATCCGCGCGCTCGACGCGCAGATCGCGGGGCTGGAGGCCCAGCGGGCGCAGGCGGCGACAGACCTCGGCCGTGTCGAAGCGCTGGTCAACCGCGGGACGCTGCCGACCGCGCGGCTGGACGAGATCCGCACGGCCCTGCGCGTTGCAGAGAACGCGCTGCAGGCGCGCCGGGCCGAGCGTTCGGTGCTGGTGCAGCGGACGAGCGAGGGGGAAATCGAGGCGCCCGCGTCGGGCCGCGTCCTCGACGTTCCCGTGACACTCGGCTCCGTCGTCATGCCGGGCGAGACCATCGCCACGCTGGCGGAGGAAAACCTCGTCCTGCGCCTGCGCCTTCCGGAGCGCCACGCGCGCTTCCTCAGCGTGGGCGATCCTGTCCGGCTCGACGGTGCGGCGATGCTGCGGGACGGGCGTGGGCGGGGCACCATCGGCCTCGTCTATCCGCAGATCGAGAACGGCCGCGTCGTCGCCGATGCGGAGGTGAAGGGCCTCGGCGATTATTTCGTGGGTGAGCGGGTGCGCGTCTGGGTCTCGGCTGGCACGCGCGAGGCCTTCGTGATCCCGGCGGACTATCTGTTGACGCGCTATGGCGTCGACTATGTGCACCTTGCGCGCGCGGACGCACCGCCCATGGAGGTGCCCGTCCAGCGCGGACGGCAAACGCCTGACGGTGTCGAGATCCTCTCCGGCCTCGCGGCCGGCGACCGGCTGGTGCGGCCATGAAGCTCGGCCTCTCCGGAAATCTGACGCGGGCGACCATCACATCGCCGCTGACGCCGCTCGCGCTCGTCGCCGCCATTGTCGTCGGGCTGATCGCGCTGGTCACCATCCCGCGCGAGGAGGAGCCGCAGATCTCCGTCCCCATGGTCGACATCCTGCTGCAGGCCGACGGGCTGAAGGCGCCCGACGCGGTCGAGCTTGTGACCAAGCCGCTCGAAGCCATCGTGAAGGGCATCGACGGGGTCGAGCATGTCTACAGCCAGACCGAGGACGACCGCGCCATGGTCACGGCGCGCTTTCTCGTCGGCACCGACGCCGACGACGCGATCCTGCGCGTGCACGAGAAACTGCGCGCGAACATGGACCAGATCCCGGTCGGCATCCCCGAGCCGCTGGTGGTCGGGCGCGGCATCAACGATGTTGCCATCGTGACTCTGACCCTCTCGCCCGAACCGGCCGCGAGCACCCGCTGGACGGGCCGCGACCTCTACCAGGTGGCGGAGGAGTTGCGCATGGAGCTTGTGAAGGTCGAGGACGTGGGCCTCAGCTTCATCTCCGGCGGCACGCCGGCGCAGATCCGGGTCGAGCCCGATCCGGAGAAGCTCTCGTTGTTCGGTGTCACCCTCCAGCAGCTGATCGGCAAGGTGCAGGGCGCGAACCGCTCCTTCCTCGCGGGCGCCGTGCGGCACGCAGGGAGCATGCGCACGGTGGTCGCCGGCCAGACGCTGACCGGCGTACCGGACATCGGTCTTCTTCTGCTCACAACGCGCGACGGACGCCCGGTCTATGTCCGCGACGTGGCAGACGTGGTGGTGGACGAGCACCCGCAGGAAGCACGCGTCTGGACGCTGGCCCCCGACGCGGGCGGCGACTGGCACGCCGCGCCGGCCGTTACGCTCGCCATCGCCAAGCGCGCGGGAGCGAACGCCGTCGTCGTTGCGGAGAACATCCTGCACCGGCTGGAGACACTCGAGGGCCGCCTGATCCCGGACGGCATCCGCGTCGAGGTCACGCGCGACTATGGCGAGACGGCGGACGAGAAGGCGAACGAGCTTCTGTTCCATCTTGCGCTCGCGACCGTGTCCATCGTGGTGCTGATCGCGCTCGCCATCGGCTGGCGGGAGGCGCTGGTGACCCTCGTCGTCATCCCGACGACGATCCTGCTCACCATGTTCGCCGCGAACCTGATGGGCTACACGATCAACCGGGTCAGCCTGTTCGCGCTGATCTTCTCCATCGGCATCCTGGTGGACGACGCCATCGTGGTGGTGGAGAACATCGCCCGCCACTGGGCCATGAAGGACGGCCGGTCCCGGATGCAGGCCGCCATCGAGGCGGTGGCGGAGGTGGGCAACCCGACCATCGTCGCGACCATGACGGTGATCGCAGCGCTGCTGCCCATGCTGTTCGTCTCCGGGCTGATGGGTCCCTACATGGCGCCGATCCCGGCGAACGCGTCCGCCGCGATGCTCTTTTCCTTCTTCGTGGCCGTGGTCCTCGCGCCCTGGCTGATGGTGAAGCTCGCGCCGAAGGGCGATGCGGCGGCAGCCGCCAGCGGGCACGACCCGCATGACGAAGGCGCGCTCGGCCGCATCTACAGGAAGATCGCCGCGCCGGTCGTGAAGAACCGGGCGACGGCGTGGACCTTCCTGCTGCTCGTCGGCTTCGGGACCGTCGCGTCGATGGGGCTTTTCGCCACGCAGCACGTGACGGTGAAGCTCCTGCCCTTCGACAACAAGTCCGAGCTGGCGGTCGTCCTCGACCTGCCGGAGGGGGCGAGCGTGGAGGAGACCGAGCGCACGCTGCTGAAAGCGGCCGAGATCGCGCAAGACCTGCCCGAGGTCCGCTCGATCCAGGCCTATGCGGGCACGCCTGCGCCCTTCAACTTCAACGGCCTCGTGCGCCACTACTATCTGCGCCAGTCGCCTGAACTGGGCGAGCTTCAACTCAACCTCGCGCCCAAGGGCGAGCGCGACCGGGTGAGCCATGCGGTGGCGCTGGACCTGCGCGAGAGGCTGAAGGCGCTGGCCCTGCCGGAAGGCGCGGTGCTCAAGGTGGTTGAGGTGCCGCCGGGACCGCCCGTGCTTGCCACCCTGCTTGCCGAGATCTACGGGCCCGACGCCGAAACCCGCCGCGCGGTCGCGCGCGAAGTGGAGGCGATCTTCCAGGAGGTGCCCTACATCGTCGACGTCGACACCTCCATCGGCGATCGGCGTCCGCGCCTGCGCGTCGCCATCGACCAGGACCGGCTCGAATATTTCGGTGTGGAGCAATCGGACGTCTACGACACGATCCGCCTGCTGCTGGGCGGCGTGCCCGTCGGCTATTCGCACCGGGGTGAGGGGCGCAATCCCATCGAGATCTCCGTGAGGCTGCCGAAGTCCGACCTCGCGTGGACCGAACGGCTCGCCGCGACGCCGGTGCCCGCGAACGCGCAGCCCGGCAATCGCGCGGTCGTGGAGCTGGGCGACGTGGTGCGCATCGCGGAGGAGGAAGGCTCGCCCGTCATCTTCCGGCGCAACGGCTTCTTCGCCGACATGGTCATGGCCGAGCTTGCAGGCGAATACGAGGCGCCGATCTACGGCATGCTGGAGGTCGCCGACCGGATCGAGGCGCGCGACTGGGGCAAGCTCAACCCGCCCACGATCCGCCTGAACGGCCAGCCGGAGGATGACAGCAAGCCGGTTCTTCTGTGGGACGGCGAATGGGAGATCACCTGGGTCACCTTCCGGGACATGGGGGCGGCCTTCGCGGTGGCGATCCTCGGCATCTACGTGCTGGTCGTGGCGCAGTTCGGATCCTTCAAGCTGCCGCTGGTGATCCTGACGCCGGTGCCGCTGACGCTCATCGGCATCCTGATTGGCCACTGGCTGTTCGGCGCGCCGTTCAGCGCGACCTCCATGATCGGCTTCATCGCGCTTGCGGGCATCATCGTGCGCAACTCCATCCTGCTCGTGGACTTCATCCGCCACGGGGCGCGGCCAGGCCTCACCCTGCGTGAGGTGATCGTCGAGGCGGGCGCGGTGCGCTTCAAGCCGATCCTGCTGACAGCCATCGCGGCGATGATCGGTGCGGCGGTGATCCTGCTCGACCCGATCTTTCAGGGGCTCGCGATCTCGCTCCTGTTCGGGCTTCTGTCCTCCACGCTGCTGACGGTGCTGGTCATCCCCGCGATCTATGTTGTGCTGCGGGACGCCGATGCGCCGGCGGTTGCGGGCACTGAGCCTGAGCCGGAGGAACGGACGTGAGGCGGGCGCTGATCGTCCTTGCCGGCCTCGCCGGGGCGGCGGGCGTCGCCGCGGCGGCGGTCGCGGCGCACGTCGGGGCCACGCGGATGGACACCGCCGCGCTCATGCTGATGGTGCATGCGCCCGCGCTGCTCGGGCTTGCGGCCCTCGCGTCCGCCGCGCCCTGGATGGCGCGGGCGGGCTTCGTGCTGGCGCTCGGCGTGGCGCTCTTCTCTGGCGACCTCGTCGCCCGGGACGTGTGGGAGGCGGGCCTCTTCCCCAATGCCGCGCCCATCGGTGGCGCGCTGACGATTCTCGGCTGGCTCGCGGTGGCGGCCTCCGCGTTCGGTCGGAAGGCCCGGCGGGATTGATCCGCGACCCCGCGGACGGCGTAATGGCATATGGCGCCGAGATCGATGGAGACTTCGGATGCGTACATACGGAATTCTGACTGCCTTGACGGTGGCGCTCGCCGTCTTTACCGCTTCCGGCCAGGGAGACGCCCGCATGACCGAGGGATCCGGCGCACACGTCTTCCGGTTCGAGGCGATCGAGGGCGGCCCGCTGCCGCTGTCGGACTTCGCGGGCAAGGCCGTGCTGGTGGTGAACACCGCCTCGCAGTGCGGCTTCACGCGGCAATATGCCGGGCTCCAGGACCTGTGGGAGGGCTACCGTGCGCGCGGCCTGGTCGTCCTTGGCGTGCCGTCGAACGATTTCGGCGGGCAGGAACCGGGCACGGAGGCCCAGATCAAGGAATTCTGCGAGGTCAATTTCGACGTCGATTTCCCGATGACCGCCAAGGTCCATGTCCGGGGCGGCGCAGCGCATCCCTTCTATGCCTGGGCGGCGGATACATTGGGTGCCGAGGCCGCCCCGCGCTGGAACTTCCACAAGTACCTGGTCGCGCCCGACGGCCGTCTCGTGGCGTGGTTCCCGACGCGGACGGAGCCGGACGATCCCGGCCTGAAAGCCGCCATCGAGGCGGCTCTCCCCTGAGTGCGGCTGGGCGCGCAGTTCGCATGACGGAATAACATTCCACTCCCCCGCCGGTCTTTGCTAGCAAGGGACGCGAAACCCGCATCGGCAAGCAGGGAGGGAAAGGGGTGAGCGAGGGCGCGCGCTACGGCTTCATCGGACTGGGCGTGATGGGGGAGCCCATCTGCCGCAACATGCTGACGAAATCGGGTGCGCCGTTCACGGTCCACGACCTGAACCCCGACCCCGTCGCCCGCCTCGCGGCAAAGGGTGCGCGTGCCGCCGTCAGCATCGCCGAGGTCGCGGCGGCGGCCGACACGATCTTCCTCTCGCTGCCCGGCGGCCCGCAGGTCGAGGCGGTGATCGCCGGTCCCGGGGGGCTGCTCGAGCGCGGTAGGGCCGGTCAGACCGTGGTCGATACCTCGACCGCGCCCGTGGGCCTGACCCGCGACCTGGCCGCGAAACTGGCGGAGAAGGGCATCCGCTTCGCCGACGCGCCGGTCGCCCGCACCCGGCAGGCGGCGGAGGACGGCACGCTCTCCATCATGGTCGGTGCCGACGAGGCGCTTTTCGCTGAAATCGCGCCGATGCTGCGCCATGCCGCGAGCGACGTGACCCTGTGCGGCGCTGTGGGTTGCGGCCAGGTGGTGAAGATCCTCAACAACATGGTCCTGTTCGAGACGGTCGTCGCCCTGTCGGAGGCGCTGGCGCTGGGCGAGGCCGCGGGCGTCGAGCGCCGTCACCTCTTCGAGACGCTCTCCAAGGGCTCCGCCGACAGTTTCGCGCTGCGCAATCACGGGCTGAAGGCGATGATCCCGGACCTCTTCCCCACGGGGGCCTTCCCAACCGACTATGCGCTCAAGGACGTCTCCTACGCGCTCGACCTCGCCCGCGAGACGGGCTTCGAGGTTCCGGGCGCGGCGCTTGCCGAGGCACGCATGAAGGCCGCGCAGGCCGCGGGACACGGCAAGGCCTATTTCCCCGTGCTTGCCCGCGTCATTGGCCGGAAGGACGGAGCGTGAGCGGTAGGGCCGGTCGGACCGGCGACGCGGAGGCCCTGTTGCGGGCGCACGACGTGCTCGTCGTGGGCGGCGGAAACGCGGCCTTGTGCGCGGCGATCCAGGCGCGCCGCGGCGGGGCGTCCGTCCTCGTCGTCGAAGCCGCGCCCAAGTTCTACCGCGGCGGCAACAGCCGCCATACCCGCAATCTCCGCTGCGCGCACGACGAAGGGAACGAGGTCCTGACCGGGCCCTACCCGGAGGAAGAGTTCTGGGACGACCTGCTGCGCGTGACCGGCGGCCAGACGGACGAGGCGCTCGCCCGCTTCACCATCGCGCAGTCGAAGGAGCTGTGGGACTTCATGACCGGCATGGGCGTGCGGTTCCAGCCCTCGCTCACCGGGTCGCTGAGCCTCGGGCGGACCAATGCCTTCTTCCTCGGCGGTGGGCGGTCGCTCATGAACACGCTCTATGCGACTGCCGAGCGCATGGGGATCGACATCGTCTACGAGGCGGAAGTGACGGCGCTCGATATCGAGGACGGCTTCTTCACCGCCGCCACGGTCGTGCATGACGGGCGGCCCTACCGGGTGGCCGCGCGGGCGCTGGTGGCGGCTGCCGGCGGTTTCGAATCCAACATCGAGTGGCTGAAGGAGTATTGGGGCGAAGCAGCGGAGAACTTCCGCATCCGCGGCACGCCCTACAATCGCGGCACGCTGCTGCGCATGTTGCTCGATGCCGGTGTGGAGCCCGTGGGCGATCCGAAGCAGTGCCACGCGGTCGCCATCGACGCGCGCGCGCCGCAGTTTGACGGCGGTATTGCCACGCGCCTCGACTGCATCGTCTTCGGCATCGTCGTGAACCGGGAGGCCCAGCGCTTCTACGACGAGGGCGAGGATTTCTGGCCGAAGCGCTACGCGATCTGGGGCCGCCTCGTGGCCGACCAGCCGGACCAGATCGGCTATGCGATCATCGACAGCCGGTCCGTCGACCTCTTCATGCCGTCGATCTTCCCGCCGATCGAGGGTCAGACCATTTCCGAGATCGCGGAGAAGCTGGACCTCGACGCGGCCGCGCTGGAGCGCACGGTGGCGGAGTTCAACGCGGCGGTACAGCCGGGCGACTTCGATCTCGCTGCGCTCGACGGTTGCCGCACGGAGGGGCTGACCCCGCCCAAGACGAACTGGGCGCGCCGGATCGAGACGCCGCCTTACCATGCCTACCCGCTGAGGCCCGGCATTACCTTCACCTATCTCGGCGTGCGGGTGAACGCGCGCGCGCAGATCCTCATGGAGGGGGGCATGCCCTCGGCCAACATGTTCGCGGCGGGCGAGATCATGGCTGGAAACGTGCTGGGCAAGGGCTACCTCGCCGGCATCGGTATGACCATCGGGTCGGTGTTCGGCCGCGTCGCCGGAACGGAGGCAGGACGCCATGTCCGGAACTGAGGCGCTGACAGAAGCGGACCGCCTGATGCGGATCTGCAATGCGTGCCGCTATTGCGAGGGGCTGTGCGCCGTCTTCCCGGCGATGGAGCGGCGGCGCACCTTCGCAGAGGGTGACCTGAACTACCTTGCCAATCTCTGCCATTCCTGCGGCGCGTGCTATTTCGACTGCCAGTATGCCCCGCCGCACGAGTTCGCGGTGAACGTGCCAAGGACGCTCGCGCGGGTTCGGGCGGAGTCCTACGCAGTCTATGCCTGGCCGCGTGCGCTGGCGGGCCTGTTCGCCCGCAACGGTATGGCCGTGGCGGTCATACTGGCGGTTTCGGTCGCGGCCTTTCTCGGCGGCTTCATGGCGGCGAGCGATCCAGCGACCATGTTCGGGCGCGTCACCGGGCCCGGCGCCTTCTACGCCATCATGCCGCACAATGCGATGGTCGCGCTGTTCGGCGCGGCTTTCCTCTATGCGATCCTCGCCATGGTCATGGGCTGGCGGGCCTTCTGGAAGGATACCGGGGCCAGCCTGCCGGTGCAGGTAGGGCGGGGCGGCCTGTGGCAGGCGATGCGCGATGCCGCACGGCTGCGCTACCTCGATGGCGGCGGCATCGGCTGCATGAACGACAGCGAGTATCCGACCGACCGCAGGCGGCACTACCACCACATGACCTTCTACGGCTTCCTTCTCTGTTTCGCGGCGACCAGCGTGGCCACGGTCTACCACTACGTCTTTGGCTGGATCGCGCCCTATGGCTGGTTCTCCCTCCCCGTGATCCTGGGTACGCTCGGGGGCATCGGCATCGTGGTCGGGCCGGTAGGGCTTCTGGCCGCGAAGCTGAAGCGCGACCCGGCGCTGACCGACACCGACAGCGCACGCGGCATGGACGCGGCCTTCCTGCTGATGCTGGCGCTGACGGGTCTGACCGGACTGCTGCTGCTTGCCCTGCGGGAGACGCCGGCGATGGGCACGCTGCTCGCCATCCATCTGGGCGTCGTCTTCGCGTTCTTCGTAACAATGCCCTATGGCAAGTTCGTGCACGGCCTCTACCGGTTCGCTGCCCTGCTGCGGCACGCGCTGGAAGGGAGGGCCGGGTAGGGCCTAGCCGCCCGGCCCCTTGAGCCATCCGGCCATCAGGCCTGGCGCGGGTGTGCCGAAGAGCCGGAGGCGTCCTGTCTGCTCCAGCACCAGAAGGCCGACCGCTTGCGCGATCCCGGCGGCTGTGCGGGCGCGGGGATTGGCGTCGCCCGCGCGGGCATACCGCCCCTCGATCAGGCCGAAGACGCGGATCAGCCGCTCGTTGAGCGCACGGTCGAGGTCCGACGAGAGCCCGGCAGGCTTCAACCCGCGAAACAGGTAGAGGCCGAGCGCAAGCTCGTCCGGTCTTGCCCGGTAGTACCGGAAAAAGGCGTCGAGCCCGGCCCGTGCCGCGGCGGCCGGGTCGCCTTCCGCCGCGACCGCGTCCGACACCGCCTGCATCAGCGCGCCGAGCTGTTCTGACAGGACGGCGGCGTAAATCTCCTCCTTGCCGCGGAAGAGCGGGTAGATCGCCCCCGTGGTGCAGCCGGCCTCCGCCGCGATGGCGCGCATGGACGCGGCCTCGAGACCATCCGCGACGAACACCCGCTTCGCCGCCTCGACGATCAGGCTGCGCCGGGTCTCCCTCAGCGTGTCCGCGCGCCGGTCCTTGGCAGCCCTACCGGTCGTGCCGGTCATTTCGGTGCGTTCATCGGGCGGTCGGCGGTCCAGTCATAGGTGCCGAGGTCGCGCTCGCGCACCGCCTGCTTCCAGCCCATCTCCTCCGCCCGCCGCTTGAAGGCGAGCCCCTCGGGCGAGTGCCGGGTAATACCGTCGAACACGGTCGCAAACATCTGGGTCTGGCGCAGGCCCATCGCCTCGACCGCCTGGTTGATCATCAGCTTGTGCATCATCAGCTGGTTGAGGGGGACGCCCGCGATCCGCTCCGCCAGCGCCTCGACCTCGGCATCGAGGCCGGCATCCGGCACCGCCTTGTGCACGAGGCCCATGGCCGCAGCTTCCACCCCCGTGATCTTGTCGCCGGTGAACAGCATCCGCCGTGCGACCTCCGCGCCCCCCCGATAGACCCACATCGCGGTGGTGGGGCAGCCCCAGACGCGGGCGGGCATGTAGCCGATCAGCGCGCTCTCGCCCATGAGCACGATGTCGGAGCACAGCGCGATGTCCGAGCCGCCCGCCACCGCATAGCCATGCACCTTGCAGATCACCGGCCGGTAGCTGCGCCAGAGGCTCATGAAGCATTCCGTATTCCGCATCATGAAGGCGTAGTCCTTCATCGGATCCCACGGCATGTCCTGGGTGACATTGTTGCCCCCCGCAGCCTCCGCGTAGGCCGTGAGGTCGTAGCCCGCGCAGAAGGCCTCCCCCGCGCCCGAGAGCACGATCACGTGCACGCCTTGGTCCGCGTTCGCCCGCGCGACCGCATCGGCCAGCGCCTGGGGCAGCTCGTCGTCGATGGCGTTCAGCACCTCGGGGCGGTTGAGCGTGATCCGCGCGATCCGTCCATCCTTCTCGTAAAGCACCTTGCTCATGCGCGTGTCCTCCGCTTCGCCGCCCCGGACGGCGCCCGCCAGGCCGCCGCCATCCTTATAATAACGGCGTTATGGAAAAATGCAGCAGTTATGACAAGGGTTGTCGGGCGGGCAGCTGAAAACCGAAAAGGCAGCTGTTCACGCAACTTGGCGCGAAGGTCTCCGGCCGCGTGCGAGGCCGGATGAGGTTGCGCGGCGCGCGCGGTCCCTCAGCCGTGCGGAACCTTTCGTGCCATCCCGTCGTACAGATCCAGCATGCGCTCGCGCCAGGCATGGACGGGGTCGTCTTCCTCGAGCAGCTGCAGCGGGCTCACGACGCGCGCCCACATGAAGCTTGCGAAGACGGCATAGTCGGCATAGTCCGGCGCATCGCCGCCGACGAAGGACTGCTGGCCTAGAACCAGCCGCAAGGGGGCGAGGCTCTTGCGGAAGGCAGGCAGCCGCGCCTCCCGGTCCTTCGCGATCTCGTAGAACGGCATGCCCATCCGTTTCTCGCGCGAGGTGCGGAAGTAGGCCGCCTGCTCCGGGTTCAGCAGGTCCGGGATGTCGCAGATGACGAGGCGCAGAACCTGGGCGCTGATCGTGACGTCCGTCCAGGCGATGACGAAGCGCACATGGGCCTTGTTGCCGTTGAAGAGTGAGGGGCGGTCGGGATAGGCCGCCTCCAGATACTCGGCGATCGCCCAGGAATCCGCCACCACCCGGTCGTCGTCGACGAGGACGGGCACCTTGTCCGAATTGGCGAACGCCAGCCGGTCGGCTTCGGTGAAACGCCAGGGCACGACCTCCGCCTCGAGCCCCTTGTGTGCAAGCGCAAGGCGCGAGCGCCAGCAATAGGGGCTGAAGCGCCGCTCCGGATCCGCGCCGCAAAGTTCGTAAAGCTGTCGTGTCATCGGGTGCTCCATGGTGGGATGCCGCCGACCGGTCTCCCGACCGTGTGTGTCACGAAGGCGGCCTGACGGCGGCCACAACCCTAGGCCCGGGCGCCCGGGGCGTCCATGCCTGCGGCAGGGGACGTGCGGGCAAAAAAAAGCGCGGAGCCAAAGGGGAGAGCTCCGCGCAAATCCGACAGGGATCGGATGAGGTTGAGTGCCGGAAGCTGCAGCATGTGACCGCTGCCGCTTCCGGCTGCTTATGCGACGAAAGTTGTACAGCAGGTCAGCTGGTCCGGCCAGATAAAAAGTCCGTACAAATGCGCGGGTCAGCCATGCCGCGTGGCCGAGGTGCGCCACGTTGCCGGAGGTCTCGGCCTACGTCCGCCTGGTGCGCCGCAGCAGGGCGAGAAGGACGAGAGCCCCTGCGAGCGGGAAGACCGCCACGGCGCCGAAGGTCAGCGTGTAGCTGCCGATCAGCTTGTAGAGCGCCGAGTAGAGGGCCGGCCCGACTACGACACCCCCGAAAGTGAAGAACAGCGCGCCCCCCGTCGCCAGGCCCACGTCCTCACGCCGCGTCAGGCGCGCAACGTCCGCCAGGAACACGCCGTTCCAGCCGATGGAGCTGGCGCCGAACACGCAGAGGACCGCGACCACCGCGGCCGGCGGCCAGTCCGGGCCGAGAAAGGCCGTGACGAGACAGGCCGCCGCGGAGAGCAGTCCGATCAGGATCAGCACAGGGATGCCGAAGCGGAGCCGGTCCGCCAGCATGCCCCAGATGACGCGCCCGCCCGCGCCGCAGGCCTGCACGAGGGATATGAGCCCTCCCGCCGCAACCAGAGACCAGTGCAACTCCTGCACCAGCATGGTCACGGTGAAGGCCATCAGGCAGAGCTGCGTCGTGGCGAAGCAGAAGCCCATGAACGATAGCGCCCGCAGCTCGGGTTGCCGCCAGACGAGCGCGAGGCCGCTGAGCATCGTTCCGCGCAAGGGTCGCTGCGGCTCCCGCTCCTCGTCCCAGCGCGCCCGCAGCGGCAGAAGAAGCACGAGCAACAGCACGATCAGCCCGCCCGATACGACGAACGCCGCCTGCCAGCCGATCGCCTCGGTCAGCGGCGGCAGCATGAGGCCGGCGAGGATCCCGCCCAGCGGCACCCCCGTCTGCTTCAGGGAAAAGACGAGATTGCGCCGCGCGGGCGGGGTGACCCGCTGAAGGATGGAGGAGGACGAGGGGTTGGTGAGCCCGTACCCGACGCCCAGCAGAAGCGAGGCTACCACCACGACGGCGAGATTGCCGCTCGCAATGCCGAGAATCCCGACACAGCTCATCGCAAGCGCGAAGATGCTCGCCGCGCCCGGTCCCCATCGGCGCACGAGGGGGCCCGCGATCGCGGACATCAGCGCGGCCGAGACATAGATCAGGCTGACCTGGTAGCCGACCATCTCCGCACCGACCGTAAAGCTGTCCGCAGCCGTCGGCGCTACGGTCGCAAGCGCAAGCACCGCCAGCGTGGCAAGCGCCTGCACCCCGGTCACGGCGGCAAGCGTCAGCGGCAGGCCGCCCGGCGGGCGCCCCACCCCGGCTGCGGGGACGTCTGCCGTCATCGCGGCGCGGCCTCTGCACCCCGGCTTTCCGCGAGCGCGGCCAAGGCGAGAATGCGCTGGCAGCCGAGGATGACCGGCCGCTCAACCAGCTTGCCGTCCAGCGTGCAGACCGCGCCGCCCGCGGCCTCGTAGGCCTCGACGATCCGGCGGGCCTGGGCGACTTCCTCGGGCGCCGGGGCGAGGGCGGCGTGGATCGGGGCGATCTGCTTCGGATGGATCGCCGCGCGCGCGCTGAAGCCAAGCTCGAAGCTGCGCGCAACGTCCGCGAGATACCCGGCGTCGTCGTCCAGCGCGATCCACGGCATCTCGATCGCCGCGAGGCCGTGACGGGCCGCGGCATGGACGACGCGGGCGCGGGCGTGCACGAGCGCTGCCCAGCCGAAGGGGACGCGAAGATCCGCCGCAAGGTCGGCGCCGCCGAACATCAGCGCGGCCAGCCGGGCGGATGCGCCGCCGATCTCCATGACGTTCTCGAGCCCCTCGGCGGTCTCGATCAGCGCCACGAGGAAGCCCGGCGCCCCGGCCTCCGCCAACAGGTCGCCCGCCAGGCGCACGTCCCCCGCGGCATCGATCTTGGGCAGCATTAGCCCGTCCCACAAGGCTGCGACATCCGGGGCCGTCAGGGCCAGCAGGTCCGCGATCCCGGTGCGGGAGCGCACGCCGTTCACCCGCACAAGAACCTTCGGGCCGTCGGGCGCCCGCGGCGTCCGCAGGAACGCGAGCACCGCGTCCCGGGCCTCGTCCTTGGCGGCCGGCGCAACCGCGTCCTCCAGGTCGACGATGATCGCGTCGGCCCCGGCGGCGAGCGCCTTTCCGAACCGGTCGGGCCGCGATCCGGGCACGAACAGGAGCGACCGCAGGACGGGCAGGCCGCCGGGCGACGCGTCGGCGGGAGAGCGACCGGAGGGAGATGTCATGAGAAAGAGCTTTCCATGCGTCTTGGCTTATGCGAATTTATACGGACAAATTTGCAGGGGCAACCCGGCCATAGTATCGGAAAATCGACAGGGACAATCCGCGACATGCCAGCGTCCAGTGCAACCCGGACCATCGTTTCCAGCCCGGGCCGCTATCTCGAGGACTTCGAGGTGGGCGACGTCTACGAGCATCGCCCGGGCCGTACGATCACCGACGCGGACAACATCAACTTCAGCCTGATGACGATGAACCGGCACCCGCTTCATTGCGACCAGGCCTATGCGGCGAAGTCGGAATTCGGCAGGCCGCTCGTCAACAGCGCGCTGTCGCTCTCGATCGTCGTCGGCATGACGGTCGACGACGTGAGCTACAAGGCGATCGCCAATCTCGGGTGGGAGGAGATCAGGCTGATGGCGCCCGTCTTCCCCGGCGACACGGTCTATGCACGCTCCGAGGTGCTGGAGAAGCGGGCATCCAAATCGCGCCCGACGCAGGGCATCGTGACCACGCGGACCGAAGGCTACAAGTCCGACGGAACGGTCTTCATGAGCTTCGTCCGGAAAGCGCTGGTGCCCAAACGCGGACACGGCGTCGGCGACTGAGCGCGGACAGCGCGCGCATGGGGCCGGCCCGCCAAGGAGCCGTCAGCCCTGCCGGCAAGGGTAACGAGAGCCCGAAGGGGCCAGACCAACGGGAGAACGCCAATGAACGTCCATGCCCCCCTCGACGCGGGGACCGACACGGCCACTGCCCCGATCCGCGAGGCGCTGGCCGCCTTCGCGGCGCAGACCGATCACGCCGACATTCCGGCGCAGGTTCGTACGCGCGCCGTGCATCACATGCTCGACGCGGCGGGCATCGCACTCGCCTCGACGCGGTATGACTTCGCTCTGCGCACGCTGACCGCGTTGCGCGGGCTCGGCGGCGAGGGGCCTGTGCCCGTAATCGGCATGCCCGCCCATCTGCCGCCGCGCGACGCGGCGATGGTCAACGGGCTCTTGTGCCACGGGCTCGACTTCGACGACACCCACATCGCGGGCGTCGTGCATCCGACCGCGAGCGTCTTCTCCGCGGTCCTGTCGGCGGTCCATCATGCGGGTGCGAGCGGCCGCGACATGGTGACCGCCTATGTGATCGGGGTCGAGGCTGCGGCGCGCATCGGCATGGTCGCGCGCGGCGGCTTCCACCAGGTCGGCTTCCATCCGACCGGCATGGTGGGCGTCTTCGGCTGTGCGCTCGCTGCCGGGCGGATCTTCGGCCTAACCGAGAAGCAACTGGCACACGCGCAAGGCATCGCGCTCTCGCTCGCCTCGGGAAGTCTGGAATTCCTCGAGGACGGCGCCTGGAACAAGCGCTTCCACCCGGGCTGGGCCGCCAATGCCGGGATCACGGCGGCGGCGCTGGCGCGTGAGGAGTTCTTCGGTATTACCCGGCCCTACGACGGCCGTTTCGGGCTCTACAATTCCTATCTGGGAGAGTTGTCCAAGGCCTGCGACCTGTCGCTCGCCACTGCCGGTCTCGGCGAGACGTGGGAGCTGATGAACACGGCGATCAAGCCCTACCCGGCGTGCCATTTCACCCATGGCTGCATCGACGCGGCGCAGGCGCTGGCGCAGCAGGGCATCGGCGCAGACCGGATCGCGTCCATCGTCGCGCTCGTCCCGGCGGAAGTGGTGAAGACCGTGTGCGAGCCGGAGGCGAACAAGAAGCGCCCGGCCAACAGCTACGACGCGCAGTTCTCGATCCCCTATCTCGTGGCCACGCCCTTCGTGCGCGGGCGCTTCACGCTGGCGGAGCTGGAGGACGAGGCGTTGACCGACCCGGCGATCCTCGCGCTGGCCGACCGCGTGTCCTACCGGGCCGACCCGGACTCGCCCTTCCCGCGGGCATACTCGGGCGAGGTGATCGTCACGCTCAAGGACGGGACGGAGCACCGGCACCGCGAGCATGTGAACCGCGGCGCCGCAGATCGCCCCCTGACAAATGCCGAGATCGTCGAGAAGTACGAGGGCAACGCGGCCATGACGCTGGCCCGCGGCGAGGCGGAGCGGTTCAAGGCGGCCCTCCTCGGGCTCGATGCCGACGAGCCGGCAGCCGGTCTCCTGGCCACGCTCGGCCGGCCAAGCGCCTGATTTCACTGGTCGAGGGGCCGTGCGGCGCGCGGCCCTACCGCCAGCCCTACCCTTGTTGCTCCACCGCTTTCTGACCGAGGATTTCCCCCGATGACTGCCGATGCCGCCCGCACGCTCGAGGCAGAGCGTCTTGAACAGGAACGCATGATCCTGGACAGCATCGACCGCTGGCTGGAGCGCGACGTCCGCCCGCAGGTGATGCATCTCGAGCACAACGACATCTATCCCGACGACATCGTGGAGCAGATGAAGGCGCTCGGCCTGTTCGGCGCGATCATCGACGAGGAGTACGGCGGCCTCGGCCTGCGCCCCTCGGTCTATGCCAAGATCATCGAGCGCATCTCGACCGTGTGGATGTCGCTCTCCGGCATCATCAACAGCCACCTCATCATGGCGTTCATCGTGCAGCGCAAGGGCACGGAGGCCCAGAAGCGGGAGCTTCTGCCCCGCTTCGCCACCGGCGAACTGCGCGGCGGCCTGGCGCTCACCGAGCCCGATTGCGGCACCGACCTGCAGGCTATCCGCACGACCGCGCGCAAGGTCGGCGATCATTATGTCGTGAACGGCACGAAGACCTGGATCTCGAACGGCATCAAGGGCTCGGCCTTCGCGCTTCTGGTCAAGACGGACCCGGCGGCCGATCCGCGCCACAAGGGCATGTCCATGTTCATCGCCGAGAAGGGCGACGGTTTCCGCGTCAGCCGCAAGCTGGAGAAGCTCGGCTACAAGGGCATCGATTCCGCGGAGCTGATCTTCGAGAACTACAAGGTCCCGGAAAGCCGCCTGATCGGCGGCGTCGAGGGCGTCGGCATGGCGTGCGCCATCTCCGGGCTGGAACTGGGCCGCGTCAATGTTGCGGCGCGCGGCGTCGGCGTCGCGCAGGCCGCCCTCGACGAGGCGGTGAAATACAGCCAGCAGCGCCAGACCTTCGGCAAGCCGATCCACCAGCACCAGGCCATCGCGCTGAAACTCGGCGACATGGCGACGCGCGTCATGGCCTCGCGCCTGCTGACCGAGCAGGCGGCGAACGCGCTGGACCGGGGGGACCGCTGCGACTACGAGGCGGGCATGGCCAAGCTGTTCGCGACGGAATCGGCGGTGGAGAATTCGCTGGACGCCATGCGGATCCACGGCGGCTACGGCTATTCCAAGGAGTTCGTGGTCGAGCGTCTCTACCGGGACGCGCCGCTCCTGTGCATCGGCGAGGGCACGAACGAGATCCAGCGCCTGCTCATCGCGCGGCGCCTCATCGAGAACAACCCGGCCTGACGCCGGACCAGCATCACGGGAGAGAGACGCGGTGCTTCCCCTTCACGGCATGACGGTGATCGCGGTCGAGCAATATGGCGCGGGGCCCTTCGGCTCCATGCTGCTCGCCGACATGGGTGCGGATGTCATCAAGATCGAGAACCCGGCAGAGGGCGGCGAGGTCGGCCGGCACGTCGGGCCATTCTACTTCGACAAGGGCGACAGCCATTTCTACCAGGCGTTCAACCGCAACAAGCGGTCGATCACGCTGAACCTGAAGCACCCGGAAGGCCAGCGCATCTTCCGCGCGCTCGTGGCGAAGGCGGACGCGACGCTCGACAATCTGCGCGGCGACCTGCCCGAGAAGCTGGGCGTCACCTTCGACGCGCTGAAGGACGCGAACCCGAAGATCGTCTGCGCGCACCTGTCGGCCTACGGACGCACGGGAAGCCGGAAGACCTGGCCGGGCTACGACTATCTGATGCAGGCGGAGACGGGATATCTAAGCCTCACGGGCGAGCCCGACGGCCCGCCCGCGCGCATGGGACTCTCCATCGTCGACATGATGACCGGCCTGCTCGCGGCCTATGCGCTGACCTGCGGCGTGTTCGGCGCGCGGGAGACGGGCAAGGGGCGCGACATGGACGTCAGCCTGTTCGACACGGCGCTGCACAACCTCTCCTACCTCGCGACCTGGTACCTGAACGGGGGCCACGTGCAGGGGCGCGAGGCGCGCTCGGCGCACCCGTCGCTTGTGCCGTCGGCGCTCTACCGCACGAAGGACGGCTGGATTTTCCTGATGTGCAACAAGGAAAAGTTCTGGCCGATCCTGGCGGAAAAGCTGGGCCATCCCGAGTGGGCGGACGACCCGCGCTTCCGCACCTTCAAGGACCGGCTCGAAAACCGCGACCTCGTCACCGAGATCCTCGACGCCGCGCTGATGCAGAAAACGACCGACGAATGGACGGCAATCCTGGGCGGCGCGGTGCCCGCGGCCCCCGTGCACAACGTCGCGCAGGCGCTGGAGAACCCGTTCGTGGCCGAACGCGGCGGCGTCGCGGACTTCGCCCGGCGTGCCGGCGAGGCGGGACCGCCGGTCCGGATGCTGACCGGGCCCGTCCGGGTCGGCGGCGCAGAGGTGCCGGCGCGTGCGGCACCCGCACTTGGCGGCGATACGGCGGACGTGCTGTCGACCATCGGCCTCGGCCCGGACGACATCGCCCGCCTGCGCGCCGACCGCGTGATCTGATCGAGGGGGGACGTCCGCCATGGCCGATGAGGAGTTCGCGCGCGCCTATCTCGCCCGCTCCTTCGGGATGACCGTCGACGACGCCACGCTGGCGCTGGTGGCGGGTCTGATCGAGAAGACCCCGCGCGTGCTGGAGGCGCCCCTTGCGGAGGCGCGGGCGGCGGCTGCGGAACGCACGCTGTTCGACGTCGCGCCCAACCGGCATGCCGCGCTCATGCTGGGCAAGGAGCCTGTGCGATGAGCGACCCGGCGCTGATGACGCTGACCGAAGCGGCGGCCGCCGTGCGCGCCGGGGATGTGACCTCCCAGGCGCTGGCCGAGGCCTGCCTCGCCCGCATCGCTGCGGCGCAGGACACGCTCAACGCCTTCATCGCCGTCGATGCGGAGGGTGCGCTCGCGGCCGCGCGCGCCTGCGACCGCGAGGCGCGGGAGGGCCGCTTCCGCGGGCCGCTCCATGGCGTGCCGCTTGCCCACAAGGACATGTTCTACCGCAAGGGCCAGCGCTGCACCTGCGGCTCGAAGATCCGGGCCGGTTTCGTCCCCGACGAGACGGCGGAGGTGCTCGAACGGCTCGACGCTGCGGGCGCGGTCACGCTCGGCACCCTGCACATGTCGGAGTTCGCGATGGGGCCGACGGGCCACAATGCGCAGATCGGCCGCTGCCGCAACCCGTGGAGCCCGGAGCATGTCACCGGCGGATCGTCCAGCGGGTCGGGTGCCGCGGTCGCGGCGCGGCTGGCTTTCGGGGCGCTTGGCTCCGACACCGGCGGATCGGTGCGGCTGCCGGCGGCGTTCTGTGGCGTCGTCGGCCTGAAACCGACGCAAGGCCTGCTCAGCCAGCACGGCATGATGGGGCTGTCGGAGAGCATGGATTGCGCGGGGCCGCTGGCGCGGTCCTCGGCCGATGTCGCGGTGCTGATGGACGTGCTGACCGGGCAGGGGACGCACCATGCCGATGTGCTGTCGCGGCCGGTGTCCGGCCTGACCGTGGGCCTGCCAACGAGCTATTATTTCGACGGCGTCGAGCCGGAAGTGCAGGCAGCGCTCGATGCCGCACGCCGCGTGCTCGAAGGCGCCGGGGTGCGGGTGGTGGACGTCGACGTGCCCGACCATTCGGCCTTCGCCGAGCTTGCCAACCTGGTCTTCACACCGGAGGCGGCGGCGCTTCACCTGCCCTGGCTGCTCGAACGTCCGGAGGATTACGGGCCCCAGGTCCGCGCCCGACTGATGCAGGGGCTGACGATCCCGGCAGTCCAGCATCTCCAGGCCAAGCAGCTTCGCGTGCTCCATGCCCGCGCCATGATCGAGGGTCCGCTAGCCGCCTGCGACGCCTTGCTGACGCCGGCGCTGCGCAGGCGCGTGCCCACGGCGGCAGAGACGGACGTGGCCGCGGGCACGGCCATGGCGGCGACCATCGCGGCGGTGTCGGACATGACGCGGCCACTGTCGTACCTCGGCCTTCCCGGGCTTGTGACGCCCGTTGGGCGGGACAGTGCCGGGCTGCCGGTCGCCATGCAACTGATCGGACGGCCGCGACAGGAGGCAACGCTCCTGGCGCTCGGCCATGCGCATGAGAGCACGACGGACTGGCTGGCGGCGGTGCCGCCCGTGCCGGGGCGGCCGGCGTCCTGAAGCCGGACCTTGATCCCGGATGCGTTGACCTGCGGGGCGGTGCGGTATATCGGGCGCGTTCCGGCGGGCGTGGCTCCAGGGGACCGGGGAGGTGGCGCATGACAAGGGCGGTCGAGACGGCTGACGAGGGGGATGGACGCGACATCCCGCTCTATCTCGAACTCGTGAACACGCTTCTGGAGGAGATCCGCGCCGGGCGCTATGCCACGGGCGCGCGACTGCCGACCGAGCATGAGCTTTGCGACCGTTTCGCGGTCAGCCGCTACACGGTGCGCGAGGCCTTGCGCCGCCTGCAGGAGATGGGCTTCGTCGAGCGCCGCCAGGGCATGGGTACCGTGCTCATCTCGGACCAGGGCAGCGGCCAGTTCGTCAACTCGATCAGCCGGCTCGACGAGCTTCTGCAGTATGCAAGCTCCACCCGGCTCGAAATCCTGTCCATCGACCGCATCGTGCTGCAAGGCGACCAGGCGCGCCGCCTGCACTGCGAGGCCGGGACGCAATGGTACAGGATCAGCGCCCTGCGCCGCAGCGAGGTGGCGAACGAACCGCTCGGATACTCGGAAATCTACGTCGATCCGGAGTTCGAAGGCGTGCTCGCCCGCGTCGGGGCGGAACGCAAGGCGGTCTACGCCATGATCGAGCAGGATTACGGCGTCCGCATCCGCGAGGTGCAGCAGGACATCGAGGCGGCCGCAGCCGATCTCAACATGGCCTCGCGCCTGTCGGTGGCGGCGGACGATCCGCTGCTCATCATCGCGCGGCGCTACTACAGCGAAGAGGGACGCCTGGTGGAAATGTCCCTGAATACCCATCCGGGCGGACGCTTCCGGTACGAGATGACCCTGCAGCGGGGGAACTGGTAGGGCCCGGTCAGAACACGGTAGGGCCGGGTTCGGACGGGGCTCTGGCAATCGTCGCTTGTTGCCTGCGCGGCATCGGGACCGGCGTCCGGCTGTTCGAAAGGCGCGGATTTGTGGGCTTCCTGCCACATCATGGTTAAAAGTGCCACTTCGTGTCTTGACATCTTTGCAGAAAATCCAATCACTTGTGCGGTAAAGTGCGTTTGTGCTGTTAACCTTTTTGTATATCTGGCTCGATTGATGCGGTCTTGCGCGGTCTGACCTTGCAGGCCGACGCGCCCGGAAGAGGCGCAGAGAGCGGATGGTCCTTCCGGCCTGCAGGGGGCGGCAGGCGCAAACTGTAGCGTGGTAGGGCCGCACATGTCGGGACTTGAAGGTGGCGGGGACATGAAGGATCGCATCGGGCAGGCTCTGGACCTGACGCATCGTGCCGTGACCTCCGGACGGCAGGGCGTGCTGTCGCGCCAGCTCACCGACCTTATCCTCATGCTTGGCGACGTGCGCCGCTCCATGGCACCGCAAGACTGGGCAGCGATCGTGCGCCTGTGCCGGCAACATCCGCTGCTCGATGCGCTCCATGCCGATCCCTTGACTTCGCGGGCCTACACCAAGCCCGACGGCTACCCCGGCGATGCGCGGCTTCTCGACCTGATCTACGGCCGTGGCAACTATGCCGCCGCGCTGGCGGAAGCTGATGCGCTTGGCCGCTCGGTTTATGCGTATACGCGCATGGCGCCGTCGTGCATGGCAGTGCGCAACCGCTGCGACATGGCAGCCGACGCTATCGGGGAAACGCTGCGCACCCGGGACAGCGCACGCATTCTCTCGGTCGCGTGTGGCAATCTGCGTGAGGCGGAGCGGGTGCCATGGGCTTTCGTCGGCAATCTCGACCGCTTCACCGCGCTGGATATGGACGAGGTGTCGCTCGCCGACATCGAGGCGCGCCGGCTTCATCCGAACGTCGCGTGCGTGAAGGCGCCGATCCGCGACCTGATCCTCGATACCATCGACGAGACGGACTTCGACCTGATCTACGCGCTCGGCATCTACGATTACCTGAACCGGCGCACGGCCAGGCGGCTGACCCGCAGCCTGGCGAAGCGGCTGCGCCCGGGGGGACGGCTTGTCGTTGCCAACTTCGCCAAGGACGCGATCGATATCGGGTACATGGAAACGTACATGGACTGGTACCTGATATACCGCGACGAGGCGGACATGCTGGATGCAGCGAGCGACATCGACGAGGGGGCCACGGCGTCGCGCAGGGTCTACCGCGACATCTCGGGTCAGCTCGTGTTTCTCGACCTGGTGAAAGCGGGCTGAGCGGCGGGCTCCCCCGAAGGGCATGTATTCGCTCACGGCCCTGAAATATGAAACCCCCCGTTACCGCTCTCGCCAGTCCGGGGGGCTTCGGTCCGATGTCGACGCGTCGTTCGGACAGGTATGAGACTCGCCGAAAACCCTTAATGGCCGGTTAAGCGGCAGACGTTTTTCGTGCGATCGCCGACGCAGGTGCCGTGCCGGAATCTTCCGCGGCGTCACCCGCTGCGGCAGGTGCCTGCCTGCCATCCTCGCCAAGGGCCGCGCGCAGCGATGCCGCGGCATCGCGCAGTGCGCCGGCCCCGCTGTCGTCGCCCGCGCGTCTCCCGTCCCCGCTTCCGTCTGCCGGCGTCCCCGGAGCGGCTGCGAACGAGATGCGGAATTCGGTGCCGACATCGGGTGTGCTGCGCATGTCGAGCTCCGCATCATGGAGATCGACGATCTTCTTGACGAGCGGCAGGCCGAGACCGGCCCCACCCTTGGACCGCGCGAAAGCATCCTCGAGCTGTACGAAGGGTTCGAACACCCGCTCCTGCTCGTCGGTAGGGATGCCGCAGCCCGTGTCGCGCACGACGAGCAGCGTGCCGCCGCCGCCGTCGGCCGCAGCGACGACGAGGTCGATGCGGCCGCCCGCCTCGGTAAACTTCATTGCGTTGGTAAGCAGGTTCACGAGCAACTGCCTCATCAGCCGCGGGTCGGCGTGCACCATGTGCGGGCCATCCCCCGGGTCCATCGACAGGGCGATCTGCTTCTCTGCCGCCTGGTCGCGGAACAGGGTCATGGTGTCCTCGGCCAGCCGGGCAAGGTCGATGTCTTCCGCTTCCACCCGCAAGGTGCCGGCCTCGGCCTTCGACAGGTCGAGGATGTCGTCGATGATCGTGCAGAGGAAGCGGCCGCTCTTGTGAATGTCGCTCGTGTAGGCCTTGTAGCGTTCGTTTCCGAGCGGCCCGAAATACTCGCCCATCATCATTTCGCTGAACCCGATGATGGCGTTGAGCGGCGTGCGCAACTCGTGGCTCATGGTCGCGAGGAACTGGCTCTTGGCATGGTTGGCGGCCTCCGCCTTGGCCTGCAGCGCCTCCGCCTGCCGCCGTGCCTCGGCAAGCACCTCGTTCTGAACGAAGATGCTGCGCATGAAATGGTCGAGCGCATAGGACGAGAAGACCGTGACGCCGGCGGCCACGCTGAGGAAGAAGACATTGTTGGCGAGCGCCCACGAGGGAATCGGGTTGATGAGCGTCGCCGTCACGATGTAGCAGACGAATAGGGCACCGCAGATTATGGCGCCGCGCATGAAATGGATACGCAGCACGACGCCGCAATAGATCAGCGAGATCACCAGGCCGCCGTAATAGAGATGGCGTGCCGGCGCGTCGATGATCGCGGTCATCATGATGATGCTGAAGCCGGAGGTGGCCATCGCGATCGAAAGGATCAACTGCGAGTGTGACCAGATCCAACGCGTGTACGTCATCATGAAGGCAAGCAGCAGCACCGGGCACACGAACATGAAACGGATCGCATAAAGTTCGTGCACATAGGCAGAGGCGATCATCTGGTCGAGGACGCCGAACACCGCGAACAGCAGGGCGCCGAGCAGCAGGGCGATGCGGATGATCGGAAGCGACTGAGAGAGATAGGCGACGACATAACGCGCTTCGACGTCTGCGTCGTGAAAACGCAGGGTGAAGCGGTTGTACCGCCGCTCGAAGTCGCGTCCCAGGTCGGTTGTCATCCGCGCGTTTGCCGCCAAAAAACTGCAAGCGAATGTATTGGATTTTCAGTAAACGAAGGGTGAAGTGGCCCTTTGGGCCGGAGAATTTCCCTTGAAAATTAGGGCGTCATCGCGATGTCGGCCCGCGTCAGCGGTGCGCGGCTCCCGGCTCCGTCCGCCCGGACCGGAACAGGCGGCCTCGCTCGGTCACGAGCAGGATGACGACGGTCGCCGCGCCCGATCCCGCGAAGCCCAACGCCATGGGCGTGGCCGTTCCGTCGAAGGACTGCCCGATCGCATAGCCGATCAGCCCGCCGACGAGGACGGTCGTCGCGCCGATCACCGAGGACGCGATGCCCGCGATATGGCCCTGCGGCTCCATCGCGAGCGCGTTGAAGTTCGAGAAGACCAGCCCTACCAGCAGCATCGAAGCCGACAGCAGCGGCACGAATACCCAGGCGTCGAGCAGGCCAACCTCCGCGAAACCCGCCATCAGCAGAGAGATGCCGAGATAGAGGAAAACCGCGGTATGGCTGAGCAGCCGCATGCCCAGCCGCTCGACGAGGCGGGCATTGACGAAGGCCGACACCGCGATGCCGGCGGCGCCGAGGGCGAAGACCGCGGGAAACCAGACGCCGAGGCCCATGACGTCGACCAGCACCTGCTGGGCCGAGTTGATGAAGCCGAACATCGCCCCGAAGAACACTCCCGCCGCCAGCATGTAGCCCACCGTCTGCCGCGATCCGAACAGGGAACGCAGCGCGGCGAGGATGACATAGGGCCGGATCGCGCGCCGGTGCTCGGGCCGCAGGGTCTCGGGCAGGAACGCCGCGCACAGGGCGAACATCACGAAGGAATAGACCGCGAGCAGGCCGAACACAGCGCGCCAGTCGGCGACGAACAGCACGGCCTGCCCCAGGGTCGGGGCGAGAACCGGCACCGCCATGAACACCATCATGACGAGCGAGACGACACGCGCCATGCGCCTGCCCTCGTAGCAATCGCGGATCGCCGCCGTCGCGATCACGCGCGGCGCAGCCGACCCCGCGCCCTGGATCACCCGGGCGATCAGCATGGTCGTCATGTTGGGCGCCACGACGCACCACAGGGCGGCGGCGAAATAGACCGCGAGCCCGGTTAGAAGCACCGGCCGGCGGCCATACCGGTCGGAGAGCACGCCCATCACGAACTGACCGCCCCCGAAGCCGAGCAGATAGGCGGAGACGACCATCTGAACCTCGTTCGGGTCCTGCAGCGCAAAGCTCCCGGAAATCAGCGGGAAGGCCGGCAGCATGACGTCGGTTGCGAGCGCGTTGAGACCCATCAGGCCCGCGATCAGGCCGACGAAGGCCGCAAACCCCAGCGGCGCATGGCGCGGGGAAGGCGATGGGGCGCCCGCTGGCCGCGCCGGTCGAGGCAGGTCTGTCGGCTGCATGCAAGGCAACTTAAGCGGACGCGGCGGAGCGCGCCATTCCGCGCCGCGCATGGCAGGTCAGATGCTCCGGGCGCAGCCGAGGGAATAGCAGCGGGGCGACGCGCGTTTCTTCTTGCCGTCAGGTCTCGACCCGAAGCCCCGCGAACCCACTGGCAAGGCACCCGCGTCCGGGCTAGCCTTGTCCCCGGCGAAGAAAGGCCGGGAAACGGCAGGCGGCGAAAGGACGCAAGGGCAGGGGTGTCGGAACGGGTCAGACAGGCGCTGCTGGCGCATCGTACGCGGCTCTTCGGTTATGCGATGAGCCTGGCGGGCGACCGCGAAGCGGCTGAGGATCTGTTGCAGGACTGTGCGGTCAAGGCCCTGGCCGCCGCGCGGGTCCCGGCGGATGCACCGGCGTTGCGCGCGTGGCTCTTCCGGATCCTGCGCAATGCGTGGATCGACCGGGGGCGCAGGTTGGGGCAGGTCGCGCTCGTCGCACTGGACGAGGCGGCCGCGCAGGAGGCGCCGGACGCGGTTTGCGACCGGCGCATGATCGATGTGGTGACCGTACGCCAGGCGCTGGGAACGCTGACGCCGGCCGGGCGCGAGGTCATCGCGCTGGTGGATTTCGCCGGGTTCAGCTACCAGGACGCGGCGGACATCCTGGATGTGCCCGTGGGCACGGTGATGAGCCGGCTGTCGCGGGCGCGCGGACAGATCCTTGCGGCGGTCGCCGCGGGAAACGTGCACCCGCTGGCACGGCGCCGCGGGCGATTGGGAGCGTGACGAACGGATGCGTGCCGGGGCGAAATTTTCCCGCGAAATGCTGAACGCCTACGTTGATGGCGAAACGGACGCCTGGACCTCTGCCGAAATCGCCGAGGCAGTGGCCGGCGATCCGCGTCTTGCCGCCGAGGTGGCTGCGCTGGCGCAGGCGAAGTCCGC
Organism: Futiania mangrovi; assembly: GCF_024158125.1. Lineage (NCBI taxonomy): Bacteria > Pseudomonadati > Pseudomonadota > Alphaproteobacteria > Futianiales > Futianiaceae > Futiania > Futiania mangrovi. The sequence goes on from NZ_JAMZFT010000002.1 coordinate 662,510, forward strand.
GGCCGCCGGCGCATTCGCCCAATGGGCAGGTCCGGCGCCGGACATCGCGGCGCTGCGCCCGGCCGGGGGCCGCACCGCGGACCGGCGCCTGGCCTGGTGGGCGGGCGGGCTGATCGCGGCGTCGCTCGCGCTTGCCGCCGTGCTCGGCCCCGCGGTCTGGCCGTTTGCCGTTTCGCCAGACCCCGTGCGCGCCTGGGCCGGCCACGCCGTGGCGGAGTTCGAAATCTGGGCCGACGCGCAGCAGGGCGAGACCGGGCTCAGCGGCGCGGCCGGATCGACCGTTCTCGTCGCCGGTCTGCCGCATGCGATCCCCGACCTTTCGATCGCGCGGCTGAGCGTGGCGCATCTGGAAGTGATGCAGGCCGCGGACGGCCCCGCCATGTTCGTCGGCTACCTGGGCCGGAACGGTTGCCGGCTCGGCTTCTGGGTGACGCCCGCGCCGGAGGGCCTGGAGGAGAGCCTGGTCCTTGGCGGCGGCCGCGAAGGCATGCGGCTCGCGCGCTGGCGGGTGGGGGATACCGGTTACGCGGTGCTGGCCCGTGGCATGGACGATCGGCGCTTCGACGCGGTGACGGCGGTTCTGCAGGCCGAGAGCCGGCGCGGCGGGGCATCGGACACCCGTGTCGCGGGCCGTGTCTACCGCGCGCCCTGCGTGGGTTGAGCGGCCGCCAAAAAGAACTGGAATAATTCGAATACGTCCTGCGTTTCCTCTCTTCGAGGCTGTCCGTGCGTGCCGCTGACCGGCACGTGGATTCGATGGCAGTCCGCGAGGGGAGGAGACGCATGTCCAAGCGAGAGAAGACCGAAACCGCGCGCGCCAGCCGCACGCCCGAGGAAATCCGCACGATCTACGCCGAAAACCCTGAGAAGGCCGACTGGCTGGTGTTCGGCCGCAAGCCGAATTCCGACCGCCGCGGGTTCCTGAAGGGCGCCGGTCTCGCCACCATGGGCGCGATGCTGGGAACCGCGATCCCGTTCCACCGGAACATGCCGGAAGGCCTGATGCCCGCGGCGTTCGCACAGGATACGGGCATCGACCTGATGGCCGAGAAGCAGGGCCTCACGGTCCTGGGCGACCGGCCGCTCAACGCCGAGACGCCCGCGCACCTGCTGGACGACAAGGTCACGCCCTACGAGCGGTTCTTCGTCCGCTCGAACGGCCTTTACCCGCAGACCGCGCTCGACATGAAGGCGGACGACTGGACGCTGACCATCGACGGCGAGGTGGAAAACCCGCTCACCCTGACCATCGCCGACCTGAAGTCGCGCTTCGAGACGGTGACGCAGCAGCTCTGGATCGAGTGTGGCGGAAACGGGCGCGCGTTCTTCAATCCGGGCGCCTCGGGCAACCAGTGGACCGTCGGCGCGGTCGGCTGTCCGGAATGGACCGGTGTGCGGCTCGCCGACGTGCTGAAGGCCGCGGGCCTGAAGCCGTCTGCAGTCTATACCGGGCACTATGGCAATGACGTGCACCTCTCCGGCGACCCGGAGAAGGAGGTGATCTCGCGCGGCGTGCCGATCGAGAAGGCCATGGGGCCGGAGTGCATGATCGCGTGGGAGATGAACGGCCAGCCCGTTCCCGCCCTGCACGGCTTCCCGCTGCGCCTCGTGATTCCGGGCTATCCGGGTTCGGCCTCGCACAAGTTCCTGAACCGCATCTGGGTCCGCGACAAGGAGCACGACGGCTCCAAGATGACGGGCTACTCCTACCGGATGCCGGCCTATCCGGTCGCGCCGGGAACGGAAGTTCCGAAGTCCGACATGGTCGTGATGATGGAAATGCCGGTGAAGTCGCTGATCACCTTCCCGCAGACCGGGGTCGAGGTGAAGGCGGGCGAGGCCACGGAAGTGCGCGGCCACGCATGGTGCGGCAAGGGCGACGTCGCGGCGATGCACGTCTCGCTCGACTTCGGCCAGACCTGGGCCGAGGCGGAGCTGGATGCGCCGCGCAATTCCTTCGCCTGGCAGCACTGGCGCGCCAAGGTCACCCCGCCGCAGGCCGGCTATTACGAGGTCTGGGCGCGGGCGACCGACAAGGACGGCGTTACCCAGCCGCCGGTCGTGCCGGGCTGGAACCCGCGCGGCTATGGCAACAACATGCAGCACCGGATCGCGATGTTCGCGGTCTGACGCAGTCCCTCAGCCTCTCCCGGGGGCCTCGGCCCGGATCGGGGGTGCCGGATCGCCAGCATGCGGCGGTCCCGCCCCCGATCCGGAGTCCGGACGGCGAGGCTTCACCGTAGACGGATAATTCCATGCAAGATCTGAAGGCTTTCGCGCTCGGTGTCGTTCTCTCTGCGGCGGCGGGCATCGTCGGCTATCACCTGCTCTCGGCGCCTTACGAGCAGCCGATCCCCGACCCCGCACAGCTTGCCGAGACGCGGGCGCGCATTGCCGCCGAGGTCCGTGCCGAGGCGGAAGCCCGCGCCGCCGCGGAAGCGGAAGCCAAGCGCAAGGCGGAAGAAGAGGCCCGCGCCGCAGCGGAGGCGTCGGCCGCCGCAGCCCGGGCCCGTGCCGCGAACCCGATGGGCGCGCCGCGCGCCGGCTTCAATCCGCTGATGCCGGGCGGGGGAGCGGCGGGCGCGCAGCCGACGACGAGCAAGTCCGGCGTGCCGCTCAACGAGGAATTCGGGAACCTGCCGGACGCGCCCGGCATGGAGGAAACCTTCTACACCTGCACGGCCTGCCACTCGACGGCGATCATCAAGCAGCAGCACGTCACAGACGCGCGCTGGGACGATCTGTGGCAATGGATGATCAACACGCAGGGCATGCCGGAGACGGACGAGGAGACGAAGAAGATCGTCCTCGACTATCTGAAGACGCACTTCTCCTCCGAACGCTGAATCCGAAAGAACCCGCGGAAACACAAGGGGTAGGGCCGGTAGGGCCCTGCCCCTTTCCTGTGCAGGCGGGTCAGCTTGCGTCGCGGTGGCGCTCGATGCAGGTGGCCAGCACCTCGTCCGGGTCGCGCCGCCACCAATTGTCCTTCGAGAAGATCTCGACCTCGTGCAGGCCGGTGTAGCCCGCCGCTTCCACGAGGCCGCGCAGGCGCTTCAGGTCGATCACCCCGTCGCCCATCATGCCGCGGTCGAGCAGCAGGTCCGTGGTCGGCACCAGCCAGTCGCAGATGTGGTAGGCGAGGATGCGCCCCGCCCGGCCCGCGCGCGCGATCTGCGCCTCCAGGTCCGGGTCCCACCAGACGTGATAGGCGTCGATGGCGACGCCGACGCCGTCGCCCAGTCGGTCGCAGATGTCGAGCGCCTGGGCGAGCGTGTTCACGCAGGCCCGGTCGGCGGCGTACATCGGGTGCAGGGGCTCGATGGCGAGCGGCATGCCTGCAGGGCCCGCCGCCTCCAGCAGCCTTGCGATGCCGTCCTCGACCATGCGGCGGGCGTCGCGGATGTCCTTCGAGCCGTCGGGCAGCCCGCCGACCACGAGGACGAGGCAGTCCGCGCCCAGCGTCACGGCCTCCTCCAGCGCCTTCAGATTGTCCTCGTGCGCGGCCTTGAGCCCCTCGGGCGTTGCCGCCGGGAACATGCCGCCGCGGCACAGGCCGGTCACGCGCATGCCGTGGTCGCGGACGATCCGTGCGCTTTCGGCCAGCCCTACCGCCGCAACCTGGTCGCGCCAGGGGGCGATGGCGCCGATGCCGGCGCGCGCGCAGCCCTCGACCGCCTCGCGCAGGCCCCATTGCTGGCGCACGGTCGCGAGATTGATCGAAAGCCGGTCGAGCGTCGGCGTGTCCACGGTCATCGCAGTTCAGCCCACGCCGCGCACGGCCATGAGCTGGCCCATGCGCCGGCACGCAAGCTCCGGATCGCGCAGCAGACCCGCCGCGTCGGCCAGCCGGAACAGCTCGGCCAGGTGCAGGGTGGAGCGCGCGCTCTCCTGCCCGCCGATCATGGTGAAATGGTCCTGAAGCCCATTTGCCCACGCCAGGAACACGATGCCCGTCTTGTAGAAGCGGGTGGGTGCCTTGAAGATGTGGCGCGACAGCGGCACGGTCGGCGCGAGGATCTCGTGGAAGCGCGCCTCGTCGCCCTGCGACAGCGCCGCGAGCGCGGCGGCCGCCGCCGGTGCGATGGCGTCGAAGATGCCGAGCAGCGCGTCGGAATGGCCCGCCTCGTCGCCCGCGATCAGTTCCGCATAGTTGAAGTCGTCGCCCGTGTACATGCGCACGCCCGCGGGCAGCTTGCGGCGCATGGCGATCTCCTTCTCCTTCGACAGGAGCGAGATCTTGATGCCGTCCACCTTGGCGGCGTTGTCGGCGAGGACGGCCAGGCAGGTGTCCATCGCCGCCATGTGGTCCTTCGATCCCCAATAGCCTTCGAGCGCGGGATCGAACATCTCGCCCAGCCAGTGGATGATGACCGGCTCCTTCACCTGGGAGAGGACGCGGCCATAGACGCGGGCGTAGTCGTCTGGTCCCTTCGCACAGGCGGCGAGCGCCCGGCTCGCCATCAGGATGATGCGGCCGCCGACCTTCTCGATGGCGGCGATCTGCTGCTCATAGGCGGCGATCACGTCGTTGACGGTCTGGCCGGGAGCGGGCGCGAGGTGGTCGGTGCCCGCGCCGGAAAAGACGAGGCCCTGCGGATGGTCCTTCGCGGCCTCGACCGAGCGGCGGATGAGCTCCAGCGCGGTCGTCCAGTCGAGGCCCATGCCGCGCTGGGCGGTGTCCATCGCTTCCGCCACGCCGAGGCCGAGGTCCCAGAGCGAGGTGCGGAAGGCAATCGTCCGCTCCCAGTCCACGGCCGCGTCGAGCCAGGGGTCGGCCTCCGCCAGCGGGTCGCAGACGACATGGGCGGCTGCGAAGGCGACGCGGTTGAAGCCGCCCGCCTGACGGGCCGGGTAGTCGCGGGGCGGGGCGGTCACGAAGCGCTCGGTGCCGCCGCCCGGCTTGGGAAGGATCACGTGGGGCATGGGGTGGGCGCCTTCCGTCTCAGAGCGTCAGCGCGGGCACATCGAGCCACTTGCGTTCGCGCCAGCTTTCAAGCCCGAGTTCCGCAAGCTGCACGCCCTTGGCACCCTCCATCAGCGTGTATTTCCAGGGCGTGTCCTCGACGATGTGGCGCAGGAACATCTCCCACTGGATCTTGAAGCCGTTCTCGTTCGCGCCTCGGTCGGGCACCTCGGCCCAGTCGTCGAAGAAATTGTGGGTCTGCGGCTGGTCCGGGTTCCAGACGGGCTTGGGCGTGTTCACACGGTCCTGCGTCCAGCAGCGCGTGAGGCCCGCCACCGCCGAGCCGTTCACGCCGTCGGCCTGGAAGGTCACCAGGTCGTCGCGCCGCACCCGCACGCACCAGGAGGAGTTGAGCTGCGCGACAACGCCGCCCTCAAGCTCGAACGTCGCATAGGCCGCGTCGTCGGCGTCGGCGTCATAGGGCTGGCCCTGCTCGTCCCAGCGCTGCGGGATGTGCGTCGCGCCGCGGCAGGAGACGGCCTTCACCTCCCCGAACAGGTTGTCGAGCACGTAGCGCCAGTGGCACAGCATGTCGAGGATGATGCCGCCGCCGTCCTTCGTGCGGTAGTTCCAGCTCGGCCGTTGCGCGGGCTCCAGGTCGCCCTCGAACACCCAGTAGCCGAACTCCCCCCGGACCGACAGCAGCCGGCCGAAGAAGCCCGCGTCCTTGAGCCGCTTCATCTTGAGGAGGCCCGGCAGGAACAGCTTGTCCTGCACCACGCCATGCTTGATGCCCTTCGCCTGCGCATGGCGCGCGACGTCGAGCGCGTCGGAGAGCTTGTCGGCGATCGGCTTCTCGCAATAGACGTGCTTGCCTGCGTCGATCGCCTTGCGCAGAAGCTCGCAGCGCATCTGCGTGGTCCCTGCGTCGAAGAAGATCGGGCAGGTCTCGTCCTTCAGCGCGGCGTCGAGGTCCGTGGTCCAGCGGGTGAGGCCGTGCGCCCTGGCGAGGCCTGCGATCTTGTCGGCGTTGCGCCCGACGATCAGCGGCTCCGGCATCAGCCGGTCGCCGTTCGACAGCGCGACGCCGCCTTGCGCCCGGATCGCCAGTATCGAGCGGATCAGGTGCTGGTTCATCCCCATGCGGCCCGTGACGCCGTGCATGATGATGCCGATGGACCGTTCAGCCATTGGGGCTCACTCCATTCCGAGAAGGTCGTAGATGCGCCGCGCGTAGACGCCGAACTCCGGCGATTGCCGCATGTCGAGGCGGCGGGGATAGGGAAGGTCGATGGCGAAGAAATCGGCCATGCGCGCGGGCCCGGCGGTCAGCACCGCGCAGTGCGAACCCATGAGCACCGCCTCCTGGATCGAATGCGTGACGAACAGGATCGTCTTGCCGCTTTCCGCCCAGATTCGCAGAAGTTCGAGGTTCATCCGCTCCCGCGTGAGCGCGTCGAGCGCGCCGAACGGCTCGTCCATCAGCACGAGCTTCGGATCGTGGACGAGCGCGCGCGCGATCGCGGCGCGCTGCTGCATGCCGCCCGACAGCTCGTAGGGCCGCTTCTCCTCGAAGCCTTCGAGGCCGACAAGTTTCAGCAGGTCGCGGGCGCGCTCCTTCGCCTCCTGCATGGGCAGGCCCAGGATTTCCGCCGGCAGCAGCACGTTCTGCAGGATTGTGCGCCACTTCAGAAGCAGGGGCTGCTGGAACACCATGCCGACGTCGCGGCCGGGCTGGAAGGGATGGGCGGGGTCGCCGATCTCAACCGTGCCGCCGTCGTGGCCGTGCAGGCCGGCGAGGATCTTCAGCACGGTCGTCTTGCCGCAGCCCGACGGGCCAACAAGGGCCACAAGCTCCCCCTCGGTCACCGACATGGTCACGTCGGACACGGCCAGGAACTCCTGCCCGCCGGTGCGATAGATCTTCTTCACGCCCTCCATGCGGATGAAGGGCCGCCCGGTTTCTGCGGGCGCGGGTGTCGCCGTCATGCCAGCCACCTTTCACGGTTCCCGGCGACGAAGGAATTGTCGGCCAGGTGCGGATAGGCCGCGCACACGCGGTCGATCTCGTCCGCCTGGCCCGGGCCCAATCCCTCTTCGGGATCGAGCAGGACCATGTTTTCAAGCAGGCCCTGCCGGCGCAACACCTCGTGGCACCCGGCGATGCATCCGGCGAAGTCGTTGGCGACGTCGAACAGCGCGCCGTTTGCGTCGGTCAGTTGCGCGTCGAGCGTAAGCAACTCCGCCGGGATCTGTCCGCTGTCGGCGGCGGCGTGCGCGCGCTCCAGCATCTCGACCGCGGTCTTCGTCCAGACCGACCACTGACCAAGCAGGCCACCCCGGATGCACAGCGTCACCTCGTCCGCCCCGCGCCGCACCCGGTAGGGCGTCAGCAGGTCGAGCAATATGTGGTCGTCATTGCCCGTGTAGAGGGTGATGCGCTCCTCCGCGCCCGCCTCTGCCACGCCACGCACGACGTCCAGCGTACGGTAGCGGTTGAAGGGCGCGATCTTGATGGCGACGGCGTTGTCGATCTCCGCAAACCGCTGCCAGAATCGCGCGGACAGGTCCGGCCCGCCCACGGCGCGCTGCAAATAGAAGCCGACGATGGGCATGACGCGCGCGACCGCCGCGCAATGGGCGACCATCTCGTCTTCGGACGTGCCGCCGAGGGCTGCGAGCGACAGGAGGCCTGCGTGATAGCCGAGGGCGCGCGCCGTCTCCGCCTCCCTTACCGCCTGCGCCGTGGGTCCGGCGAGGCCCGCGATCATCACCAGCGGCCGGCCGGTCCAGTCGGCGGCGGTCTCCATCGCCGTGCGCAGGACAGGCGCGTAGAGGCCCGCTTCGCGGATCGCGAACTGCGTCGTGTGCACGCCGACCGCGAGCCCGCCCGCGCCCGCGTCGATGTAATAGCGGGTGAGCGCGCGCTGGCGGCGGGTGTCGAGCGTGCGGTCCGGGGTCAGCGCCAGGGGGTGGGCAGGAATGACCACGCCGCGCCGCAAATTCTCCAGAACCGCCCCGGGAATGTCCTGCCAGTGCACCGCCTTCACCCTCTTAAGTAACCGTGTGGTTATTTCTAGGAGCGGCCCGCCGGAGAAGTCAAGCGTCCCGCCGCAGCGGACGCAGATAGCCGAGCACCACTTCCACCATGTGCGCACGGCGGCGTGCCAGTTGCTCCGGCGCCTCCAGGTCGCGGTCGAAGATGAAGGAGAGGGTGTGCCGGTTCGACAGGTAGAAATATCCCAGAGACGCGATGGAGATGTAGAGGTCGACCGGATCGACGCCGGAGCGGAAGACACCCTCCGCCTCGCCCTTGCGCAGGATCTGCGCGATCATCTCGGCGAAGGGGGAGTGCATGGCGCGCGCCTGCGACGAGCGTTTCAGATGGCGCGCGCCGTGCAGGTTCTCGGAATTGAGAAGGCTAATGAATTCAGGGTGTTCGATGTAGTGATCCCAGGTTGTCTCGACCAGCTTGCGCATCGCCTCCGCCGGCGGCAGGTGCTCAAGGTCGAGGGCCCGTTCGCGCGTGCGGATCGCCGCATAGGCGTTTTCCAGCACGGCAAGGAACAGCGCCTCCTTGTCGCCGAAATAGTGGTAGAGCATGCGCTTGTTGGTGCCTGCGCGCGCCGCGATGTCGGCGATCCGGGCGCCTGCCAGCCCGCGGTGCGAGAACTCGTGCGTCGCGGCTTCCATGATCCGGCGGCGGGTCCGCTCGGGGTCGCGTTTCTGCGGGGTTGCGGGCTTTTCCGCCCGGCGTTCCGGCTTGACAGCGGTTTCCATCGCAAGCACCCTTAAGTAATCAGTGAGTTACAATCATGCGGCTGGACCGCGGCGTCAATCGGAACCGGTTACCAGACCCAATGGGGAGAAGTCATGCGGAAGGGATGGATCGCGCTGGCAGCGCTGTTCGCCGTGTCGTCGGCACAGGCGGCGGAAAAGACGGAAATTGATTTCGTCCTCAACTGGATCGCCGGTGGCGACCATGCCCCCTACTACTACGCCCAGCAGGAGGGCTGGTACGAGAAGGCGGGCATCGACCTGAACATCGAGCAGGGCAAGGGGTCGGCCGCCGCCGTCCAGCGCACCGGCATCGGTCAGACCGACATCGGTCTCGCCGACATGGGCACCGCGCTGGTCGCGCGCGGCAAGGGCGCCAACGTCGTGGCGGTGATGAACGTCTACGCCAACTCGCCCTACGGCATGTACTGGCTGAAATCCTCGGGCATCAAGGGCATCCAGGACTTCCCCGGCCACAAGATCGGCAACCCGCCGTCGGATGCTGCCCGCGCCATGTGGCCGGCGCTTGCCAAGAAGAACGGCCTCGACCCCAATTCGGTCACCTGGGTCAATGTGCAGCCGAACGCCAAGCTCGCGGCGCTGAAGGCCAAGTCGATCGACATCACCACGTCGTTCTACAACATCCACCACATCTTCCAGCGCGAGCTGGGCGATGACATGGGCTTCTTCAAGTGGTCGGAGCTGGGCATCAACCCCTATGGCAACTCGCTGTTCGTGAACGCGAACTTCCTGGGCGAGAACCAGAAGGCGGTGCAGGCGTTCGTCGATGTCACGCAGCGCGCCTTCCGCTTCTGCGTCGATAATCCGCAGCCCTGCGTGGAGGCTCTGGTGGCGGCGAACACCGGCCTGAAGGTCGACAACGAGCTGCAGAACTGGGCGCTCGTGGTCGAGCTGATGACCGACAAGACCTCGCAGAACGTTGCGTTGGGCGCCTTCGACGATGCGCGGATGAAGGACGACTACGCGCTGGTTGAGACCTATTTCGACCTCGAGCAGCCGTTCGACGTGAAGACGATCTACACCAACGCCTTCCTCGACAAGTCGATCAAGATGCCGAAGTAAGGCAGCAACGACAGAGCACGCGACAGGGGGCCGCCGGGGCGATCCGGCGGCCCTTTGCGTCTGCGCGTCAGGCGAGTTCGGGCCCGGCGATGGCGGCGATGAGGTCTGGCGTGCCCGCGGGCGCGGCGCCGAGCGCCATTCGCGTGAAGGGACGCAGGCGCTGGAAGCCAAGTCCTTCAAGCATCACCGCAAAGCCGGGAGCGGCGTCGCGGGCGTCGACGCTGACCGCCGCGCCCTCGCCGATCTGCGCCAGGACCTTGCGGAAGAGCGACTGCGCGCGCGCCGGATCCGCCGCGACGACGGGGCCGATGTGATGGGCGGCGCGCCCGTCGCGCGACAGGGCGAAACCGTCGGCGGCGAGCGCGTGAGGACCGCGTGCGGCGAGGTGGGCGAGCACCTCCGGCCGCGCGACGCCAAGCGCCCGGGCGTCGAGCGCAGCGGCGCGCTCCAGCACCGCCGGATCGGGCAGGGCGGGGGGCGGGCAGGGCCTGACCTCGCCCGGCCGCTTCCAGCGCGTGATCTCGAAGCGCGCCTTGAAGCCCTGCCGCCGATAGATCGGCAGGCCCTCCGGCGTCGCGTCGAGCTGCGGGGGCAGGCCGCGCGCCAGCGAGGCGGCGACGGCATGGGCGAGCAGGCGGCTCGCGTGACCCGAGCCCCGCGCGCGCTTCAGCGTCAGCACCATGGAGACCCAGGCGGTTGCGGGCCGATAGGGCAGGAGCGCCGCACTTGCGACGACCGTACCCTCCTCGCGCACGCCCCAGACCGCACCCCGGTCGAGGAACACCTGCCAGTCGGCGGCGACCTGGTTCCAGCTCGCGTCTGCCGACAGCGCGAGGAGATCGGCCATGTCGCCCGCGCTCAAGGCCTCGATGGGCGGGACCTCAGAACTTGCCATCGCGGACCTGGAAGCCCGTCGGCTTGCCGAGCGAGGGCATGCCGCGGGCGATCCAGTCGGCCTGCCAGTCGATCAGCTGGGCGAGCGGCACTTTCGGATAGCCGAAGAGACGCGCAGCCTCGGCGGCATTGTTGAGCCAGCCCGTCTCGGCCTCGGTCCCCGCGATCTTCACTTCCAGCCCGAAGCGGTGGCCGAAGGCGTGGGCAAGCGCGCGGATCGACACGATTTCCGGCCCGGTGACGTTGAGCGGCGAGATGGGCGCGGTCGCATGGGCTAGCGCACGCAGGATCTGGCTGTTGGCGTCGCCCTGCCAGATCACGTTCGCATGTCCCATGGTCACGTCCAAGGGCTGGCCGGCGAACACCAATGTGCCGACGTCGTGCAGGACGCCGTAACGCATGTCGATCGCGTAATTGAGCCGGATCAGGCGCCCTGCCGTGCCGTTCAGGGCGGAGTAGTGCTCGAACACCCGTTCGCGCGCCAGGCACGACCAGGCATATTCGCCCGGCGGCGGATTTGGGGCGACCGCCTCTGCCGGGCCGCCGTGCGCGATGGGTGCGAACGGATAGACGCAGCCCGTCGACAGCGCGACGATGCGCGACGCCGCGAACCGCTCCGCCACGTGGGCGGGGGCCAGCGCGTTCATCGCCCAGGTCAGGCTTTCCGAGCCTGTCGAGCCGAACTTGCGGCCCGCCATGTAGACGACGTTCTTCACGTCCGGCAGCTTGGCCAGTGCGTCGCGGTCGAGGAGATCGCAGGCCACGGTCTCCACACCCTGCGCCTCGAGCTTCTCGGCGAGGCCCTTCTCGGAGAAGCGGGCCACCGCGATCACGCGCTTGTCCGGTGCGGCGCGCTTTGCCAGCCGCGCCAGCGTCGGCCCCATCTTTCCGCCCGCGCCGAGCACGATCAGGTCGCCGTCGAGACCGCCGAAGTCGCGCTTCAGCCCTTCGTCCGGCGTGGTCATCAGGTCTTCGAGCATCGCCTCGTCGGCGATACGGCCGGGCAGGCCGCCGGTCTGGTCCGTCATCCCTCGCAACACCCCGTTTCCATTGTCAAGTGATGCGCAACACGAGGGAGTGATCGTAGGGCAGCGCAGGCTTTGCGAACACCACGTCATTGCGCACATAGTGCATGGCACAGGCGCGCCGCCAGCGCAGCGAGCGGTTGTCCGCCGACCGGTGCACCGTCCCGCCATGATGGAAGGACACCCCGCCCTTCGGCACGGGCGCGGGCCGCATGTCGAGCGTGTCGACGATCCCGTCCGCGATCTGCAGGTCGAAGGGCCGGTCCTGCGGCGCGGCGTGCGGCAGGATCGCACCCTTGTGCGTGCCGCGCCCGTAGCGCAGGCAGCCGTTTTCCTCATCCGCGTCGTCGAGCGCGATCCACGCGGTCACGAGACCCTCCGGATCCGACGGCCCGAAATAGAAGCTGTCCTGGTGCGCGGGCTTCGGCCCGCCCCCTTGCGGCGGCTTGAAGAAGATCTGGCTGAAATAGACCGACACGCCCGGACCGATCAGGTCCTCGACCAGCGCGACGAGGCGCGGGTCGCGCGCCAGCGCCGCGAAGAAGGCCCGGTGATGATGCGGATTGTCGAGCTTGCGCAGGACGTTCGCCATGGCCGCCCCGCCATCGACATACCAGGCCCGTTTCTCCGGCGTGAGGCCTTCGAGAAACTCCCGCCCCCAGGCCTCCGTCTCCGCGACGGCGGTGTCCATGCGGGCCGTATCGAACACGCCCGGCACGGTGACGTGGCCGTCCTCCGCATAGGTGGCGTGGATGGCGCCCATGTCCGGCGCGGCGCGGGCTGCGGTCGTCGTGCGCATCGGCTCCTCCCCGAGCAGTAACTAACTGAATGGTTACATGCGAGGCACGCAGCGTCAAGACGTCCGGGTACGGGCCGCCAGGGGCGGCGGAGAAGGGAATGTGAAAGGCGGCAGCGGGCGGTCAGCCCTTCATCACCATCGCGCGGACGGATGTGCGCATGTGCGCGTGCCAGCTGTCGCGGGCCGCGGGTGTCCCCAACGGCTCCCCGAAGAAGATGGAGAGCGTGGCGTTGTTCGACAGGAAGAAATAGGCGAGCGCGACGACCGTGATGTGCAGCCGGGTGGCGGTCAGACCGTCGCGGAAGAGTCCCGCCGCACGGCCCCGGTCCAGCAGCGCGTCGAGCTTGGCGGCGAACGGCGCCTCGATCTCGCGCACGCGCTGGGACTGGGACAGGTGCCGTGCCCCGTGCAGGTTCTCGCTGTTCAGCAGCGTGATCGCCTCCGGGTTGGCGGTGTAGTAGCCCCAGATGAAGTCGACGTAGCGCATCAGCGCGTCTTCCGGCGGCGCGTCGAGGTCCAATGCGCCGGCAGCGGTGCACAATTCCTCGTAGATCGCCTCGATGACGGCGCGAAAGAGCCCCTCCTTGTCGCCGAAATAATAGTAGAGCATGCGCTTGTTCGCGCCGGACGCCTCGGCGATCGCATCCACCCGCGCGCCGTCGAGGCCGTGGTCGGCGAAGGCGCGGCGGGCGGCGGCCAGAATGCTGGCGCGCGTCCGGTCGGGATCGCGCGTCGCGCGGGGCGCGGTGGCGGCGGACTGGCTCACGCCCGGTCTCAGTCGGACCGGACGCGGGTGTCGGCGGAAATCGTCAGCATCTCGAGCACCATCACTACCCCGTACAACACAACCCCGATCAGCGTGATCAGCAGCACCGCCATGAACATGGCCGCGGTGTCGAGCGTCACCTGAACCTGCAACATGAGGTAGCCGAGACCTTCCTCGGATGCAATGAACTCGCCCACGACGGCGCCCGCGACGGCCAGAACCGTCGCGACCTTCATGCCCGAGAAGACGTAGGGAAGGGAGCTTGGCAACTGGATCTTGCAGAAGATCTGCCAGCGCGACGCCTTGAGCGAGCGGGCGAGGTCGAGCAGGTCGGGCTCCACCTCCTTCAGGCCGCGCGCGGTCGTCAGCAGGATGGGCAGCACGCAGATCGCGAACACGATCAGCACGTTCGGCGTGAAGCCATAGGAGAACCACACGATGAACAGCGGGCCGAGCGCCACCTTGGGGATCATGTTGAGGCTGACCATCAGCGGCATCACCGCCTGGTCGACGATGCGCGACCAGGACGACAGCAGCGCGACACCGACGCCGAACAGCACGGCGATGCCGTAGCCCACGAAAATCTCCGCCGCGGTGACGGCGGTGTTGTGCACCCAGTCGTAGGCATCCCACAGCGAGCCGACCGTCTCCAGCGGGCTCGGCATGATGTAGCCGGGGATCTCGCCCAGCGTCACCCAGGCCTGCCACGCCAGCACCAGCGCGACATGCGCCGCGACGGCGATCCAGTTGCGCCGGACGAGCGCCACGGCCCGCCCGCCCAGGCTGGCCCCGTCCTCCCGCGCGCGCGGCGCGACAACATCGCTGGACATGTTCGCGGTCTCTCCCGTACTAGTATCGGTGTAAGTAACTATCTGGATACTCCGTCCTCCGTGCTGGCCCGTCAAGCGCCGCCGGAGCCGAACCGAACGAGGGACATCATGGCCGAACCGAGGATCAAGACAACCGTCGTGGGCTCCTACCCGGTGCCGGACTGGCTGGCGGCGCTTCCCTCGGAACAGGCGGTGATCGACGCCACGCGCGTGGTCCTCAACACGCAGGAGAAGGCGGGCATCGACCTCGTTGCCGACGGGGAGCTTTACCGCTTCGACGTGAACCACCCCGAGACGAACGGGATGATCGAGTATTTCGTGCGCCCCATGGGCGGCATCCGCGCCGACCTGACCTTCCGCGAGGTGCAGGCGTTCCGGGCGCAAGAGGGCATGAAGTTCCGCACCAGGCCCGCGGGCCTCGTCACCGGGCCGGTGACGTCGGGCACCCTCGACCTGCCGGCGGCGTGCGCGCGGGCCAAGGCGCTGGCGACGAAGCCGCTCAAGTTCACGCTGACGGGGCCGCACATGCTGGCCAAGACGCTGCAGGACACGCATTACGGCAGTCTGCCGAAACTGGCCATGGCCATCGCCGAGGCGCTGGCCGAGCAGGTCGCCCTGCTCGACGCCGACGTGGTGCAGATCGACGAGGCGAACCTGCCGGGTCATCCGGAGGAATGGGAGTGGGCGGCGGAGGCAGCCAACATCGTGCTGTCCGCCGTCAAGACGACGCCCGCGATCCACCTGTGCTTCGGAAATTATGGCGGGCAGAGCGTGCAGAAGGGCACCTGGGACACGCTGATCGGCTATCTCAACACACTAAAGGTCGACCACATCGTCATGGAAATGGCGCACCGGCCCATCGAGGAGGTGGCGGCGTTCAAGGGCCTCGACCCGAAGATCGGGCTCGGCCTCGGCGTCGTGGACATCAAGCGTACCGAGGTGGAAACTGCCGACACCATCGCCCACAGCATCGAGCGCGCGGCGGGCATCGTCGGCGCGGACCGCATCCGCTACATCCATCCCGATTGCGGGTTCTGGATGCTCAAGCGCTCCATCGCGGACCAGAAGATCGCCGCCCTGGTGAAGGGGCGCGATCTCTACGAGGGACGTGCTGCGCGGGCCGTCGCCTGACCGCTCAATCTGGACGTGTGGCGGGACGGGAGGCGGGCCGGGCCGGGCCCGCCATCAGCCGCACGCCCAGCGGCAGCAGCACCCCCATGGCGATGAGCCGCATCGCATGGTGGATGCCGACATATCCGGCATCGAGGCCCAGCACGGCGGCGAGCAGCGGCATCACGTCCGCGCCGCCGGGCGAGTAGCCGAGCAGGACCTGTCCGAACGGCAGGCCGAGCAGGCCGCTCGCCCCCCACGTCAGCAGGAGCATGACGGCGAGCGTGACGAGCACCCCGAGAACGCACACCGGGAACTTGCGCAGAAGTTCCGTTGCCGACGTGCCGGCAAAGCGTGCGCCGATCAGGCCCCCCACGGTGACGAGCAGCACGGACGAGACGGCGTCGGGGAGCCGGCCGAGCGGAAAGCCCGCCAGGGCGGCGGCCCCGGCCCCTGCCATCCCGCCGAGAAGGGGCGGTGCGGGCAGGCGCAGGGCGCGGGCGACCGCGATCCCGGCAAGCCCGGCTGCGACGGGAACGAGTGCGGCTGCACCCGGGGGCGGCGTCGCGGCGCGCACGGCCTCGGCGCCTTCGGGAACCTCCAGCAGGATCGGCAGGAGCGCGATGAGCAGGGCAAGCCGCAGGCTTTGTGCGACCGCTACGATGCGCACGTCCGCGCCCCGGTCGACGGCGCTAGCGATCACCATCATCAGGTGGCCGGGATAGACCGACAGGAAGGCGGTCGTGCGGTCGAGACGCCCGAAGCGCATGATGACCGCCATGCCGGCACCCAGCGCGAGGACGAGAACCGCGACCTGGGCCGCGAGGCTCGGCACCCAGCGGCCGGCCTCGCCGACCACCTGCGGGCTGAGGCTGCCGCCCACCATGATCCCGATGAGCGAGAGGACGCCGAACTGGAACCAGTGCGGATAGGCGAGCCTGAACCCCGCCAGCGAGGCTGTCAGCGTCGCCGCCATCGCCCCCAGGAGCAACGGCGCGGGCAGGCCGAGGGCGGTGAAGAGCCCCGCGCCCGCGACCGCCAGTGCGACGGTCGCGGTCGTGCCGGCCGGATAGATCGCACTCCGCCGCACCACGCGGCTCAACCGCGCGCCGGGCGGCTGCCGGCGGGGCGAGGGTCAGTCGGCATGCTTCTTGTCGAAATCCCAGACCCGTTCGAAGCCCATCAGGCGGCTGAAGTCCTCGAACTTGTACAGCCGGTCGAGGGCCCCCTCGGTGGTGCCGGTCTCACGGAGCGTCGTGTATACATCCTCGACAGCGCGGCCCATGGCGAGGAACGCCGTGCCCGGGTAGATCGCGATCTTGTAGCCGAGCTTCTCAAGCTCCGCCTTCGGCAGGAGCGGGGTCTTGCCGCCCTCGACCATGTTGGCGAGCAGGGGCTTGTCGATCGTGCGGCAGATCTTTTCCATCTGCTCGACGGTCTCGGGCGCCTCCACGAAGATGATGTCGGCGCCGGCCTCGGCATACATTTCGGCCCGGCGCAGCGCCTCGTCGAGGCCCAGCGTGGTCAGCGCGTCGGTGCGCGCGATGACCAGGAAATCGTCGCTGTCGCGCGCCTCGACCGCGACGCGGACCTTCTTCGCCATATCCTCGGCCGGGATGACGCGGCGGCCGGGGGTATGGCCGCACTTCTTCGGAAACTCCTGGTCCTCGAGCTGGATCGCGGCGATGCCCGCAGCCTCGTAGCCCTTGACCGTGTGATCGACGTTCAGCAGCCCGCCGTAGCCCGTGTCGGCATCGGCGATCAGCGGCGTCGAGGTGCCGCGCGCGATGGAGCCTGCGCGGCCCACCATGTCGGTGTAGGTGGCAAGGCCCGCATCCGGCAGGCCGAGATAGGAGGCTACCGCGCCGTAGCCGGTCATGTAGAGAGCGTCGAAGCCCATCCTGTCCGCGACGCGCGCCGAGATCATCTCGAACACGCCCGGCGCGGCGATCAGTCCGGGCTCCTGCAGACGCTGCCTGAGCGAGCGGCGCTTGTCGGATGCGGTCGCGGCCATGATGCTGTCTCCTCCACTGGTGCAGGGTTCTTTAGTGTCTGGCCAGAGTTGTATACAATAATGGGGCCTTGGAGCAAGGCACAGCTGCTGCGGGGCGGACCCGCGAAGGAGGCATGGGCGATGGGGGCGGAACCGAAGCACGGGCACGCGGCGGCGCGGGCCTATGCGGAGATCAAGGCGGGCATCCTGCGCAACCGCTGGCCGGACGGGGCGCACCTGCGCGAGCAGGAACTGGCGGAGACACTGGGCGTCAGCCGGACGCCCGTGCGCGACGCGCTGCGCCGGCTGGCGTCGGAGGGGCTCGTCGAGATCGAGACCCATGTCGGCTGCCGCGTGCGCGGGTGGAAGCCGGCCGACATCGACGAGATCTTCGGGCTGCGGACGGAACTCGAAGGCTATGCCGCCCGGCGCGCGGCGACGCGGCTCGATCCGCATGCGCTCGGGGAACTCGAGGATCTGTGCAAGCGCATGGAGGATATCCTCCGCACCGACGTGAACGACCCCGCGACGCGGGACCGGATCGCCCCGCTCAACGAACGCTTCCACGCGATCATCCTGGAGGCAGCGCAGAACAGCCGCCTCGCGGGCCTGGTGCGGCAGGTGGTGTCGATCCCCCTCGTGCTGCGCACCTTCGCCCGCTACGAGCCGGCCGAGATCACTCGCAGCATGGCGCAGCACCGCGAGCTTCTCGAGGCGTTCCGGGCGCGCGAGCCGGGATGGGCAGAGGCCGTGATGCGGGCGCACATCCATGCGGGGCACGCGGTGATGAAACGCGCCGTGGCCGCGGCTGCGGATGCCGCGGCGGAGGCCCCCGTAGCCGATTGATTCCGGAATTTCCGTTGCATACAATCGCTTCTGCGCTACACAGGTGAAAACGCGGCAACAGACGTGCAGTCTGACGAGCCGCGGACGAATCAACATTGCCGGCCGGCAGGCTGGCGCCCTAGGGAGAACATCCTATGAAGAAACTCCTCGCCTCCACGGCACTCGCGCTCGGTGCGCTCGTCGCCGTAACCGTCCCGGCGCTCGCCGAGCGGACCCTGCGCCTTTCGGTGCAGGTGGCCGTCAACCACCCGGTCGGCGCCAACACCGTGACGTTCAAGGACGAGCTCGAGAAGATCTCCAACGGCGCCATGAAGGTGGAGATCTACGACGCCGCCCAGCTCTACAAGGGCAGCGAGATCCCGCAGGCCGTCGGCTCCGGCGCGATCGACCTGGGCGTCGTGCTGGTCGACGAGTACGCGGGCACGATCCCGGCGGCGGGCCTGTTCTCCGTCGCCTTCATGTTCCCGACCTACGAGGTGCTGGCCAAGGCCGCCGACCCATCGAGCGCGGTGCGCCAGAAGATCGACGAGATGATCCGCCAGACCGGCACGCGCGTGCTGTGGTGGCAGGACTACGGTCCGGTGCAGCTCCTCTCGAACGGCACCGCGATCGTCAGCCCCGCGGACATGAAGGGCAAGAAGGTCCGCGCGCTCGGCAAGCCGTCCGGCGACTTCATCGAGGCCGTGGGCGGCGTGCCGGTGAAGATCAGCGGCTCGGAGCAGTTCCTCGCCTACCAGCGCGGCACCGTCGACATCGGCATGACCGGCGTCACCGCCATGAAGTCGCGCAAGATCTACGAGGTCATGGACCACGTCACCATCACCAACCATGCCCTGGCGGAGTTCCTTGTCGTGATCAACGACAAGCTCTGGGACTCGCTCAGCGACCAGGAGCGGGAGTGGCTGACGGCGGCCGCGCGCGTGGCCGAGATGGACATGCGCAACAAGACCAAGGACGACCACATGGCGGCCGAGAAGTTCCTGCGCGAGGAGACCAAGACGACGGTCGTCACCCTGACGCCGGAGCAGGTGCAGGCATGGCAGAAGGCGGCCGAACCGGCGGTCGACGCCTACATCAAGGCGGCCGGGCCGGTCGGCCAGGAGCTGGTCGACGCCGTCCGCGCGCTTTATTGATCCCGGCGCGCAGAGGCTGACTTGGCCACTTCGAAACCCCCGCTGCCGGCCACGCATCCCGTGGCCGGCAGCCGCGTTCTGGCGCTCGTCGACGGCGTGGCGTGGGCGTGCGCGCGCCTCGGCGACGTGCTGCTGGTGCTCATCACCATTTTCCTGACCTATGAGGTCGTGGCGCGCTACGTCTTCTTCGCGCCGACCAAGTGGACGCAGGACGTCTCGATCGTGCTGCAGATCTGGTTCGCCTATCTCGGCATGGCGTTCGTGCTGCGCCAGCGCCAGATGATCCGCATCACGGCGCTGCTGACCGTGGCGGGTCCGGCGGTGCGCCGCGCGGCGGAGGCGTTCTCGCTGACCGTGATCGCCGCCTTCTGCCTGGTCGCGGTCATCTATGGCTGGGACATCATGATGGATTCGATCCGGCTCGGCCGGCGCCAGCCGACCATGCTGGAAATGCCCAACTGGATCGGCGAACTGCCGGTCATCGTGGGCTTCGCCCTGCTGTTCGTGCAGGCCGTGGCCGACCTGATCCGCCTGCCGTTCCGTCCGGCGCCGGAGTTTTCGCCCGCGGGCGAGCACGGGCCCGCCGAAGACGACGCCGAAGCCGCATCCGCCGAGGGGCCGCGCAAATGACCCTGCTGATCGTCGTCGCGGCGCTTCTGCTTCTTCTGTTCGTCGGCCTGCCCGTGGCGTTCGCGCTGGCGGGCCTCGGCACGGTCATGCTTGCGCTCAAGGGTCTGCCGCTGGTCATGGTCGCGCAGAACCTGCACGGCGCGATCGACAATTTCGTGCTGCTGTCGGTGCCGCTGTTCCTGTTCATGTCCAACGTCCTGCTGCGCGGCGGCGTCGGGCGCGACCTGTTCGATGCGGTGCAGTCCTGGGTCGGGCACTGGCCGGGCGGTCTCGGCATTGCGGCGCTCCTGTCCTGCGGCATCTTCTCGGCGATCTCGGGAAGCTCGGTCGCGACCGCCGCGACGGTCGGCACCGTCGCCATTCCGGAAATGACGCGGCGCGGCTATTCGACCTCGTTCACGCTGGGGCTTCTTGCGGCGGGCGGCACGCTCGGCATTCTCATTCCACCGTCGATCCCGCTCATCGTCTACGGCGTCATCACGGAAGAGAGCATCGGCAAGCTGTTCCTCGCCGGGGTCGGTCCGGGTCTGCTGCTGATCGCGCTGTTCTCGGTCTATTGCGTCCTCTACGCGAGCTTCACGAAGAACCACATCCCGAGCGAGAAGGCGACCTGGCGGCAACGCCGCGACACGACGCTGCGCGCGCTGCCCACCGGGCTTCTGGCCTTCATCATGCTGGGCGGGATCTATTCCGGCGTCTTCACGCCCACCGAGGCGTCCGCGATCGGGGCAAGCTGCGCCATCCTGCTGACGGCCGTGCTGCTGCGGACGTTGAACTGGCGCGGGTTCATGCTGGCCGTGCGCGATTCGGTCGCCACCACCATCGTGCTGTTCCTGATCGTCATCGGCGCGAAGATCTTCGGCAAGGCGGTCACGCTCTACCAGGTGCCGGCGCAGGTGTCGCAGCTGGTGGACACCCACGTCGCGAGCGCGGACCTGTTCCTCGTCATCGTGGCGGGGATCCTGCTGTTCATCGGCCTGTTCCTGGAAAGCCTGTCGATGCTGCTGATCATGGTGCCGGTGCTGCTGCCGACGGTGCTCGGCCTCGGCATCGACCCGATCTGGTTCGGCATCTTCTTCGTCATCCTGATCGAGGTGGCGCTGATCACGCCGCCGGTCGGCATGAACCTGTTCGTGATCCAGGCGGTGGCGAGAACGCCGCTCGGGACGGTGGTGAAGGGGGTTGCGCCCTTCATCGGGCTGATGATGCTGTCGGTCGTGCTGGTCTGGATGTTCCCGGACATCGTGCTGTACATCCCCTTCAGGATGTAACGGCGCGCGCCGGGGCGCGGGGCCGGGACGGGCACGAACGACGGGAGTGACGGCGCGTGACCGACGAGCAGATCCTGATCCTCGCGATCCTGGGCGTCATCGCCGCGATGTTCCTCTGGGGCCGGTGGCGGCACGACATGGTGGCGCTGGGCGGCCTCATTGCCTGCGTGGCCGCGGGGCTCGTGCCCGGCGAGGAGGCGTTCTCGGGCTTCGGGCACCCGGCGGTTGTCACGGTGGCCGCGATCCTGGTGCTCAGCCGGGGGCTGCAGACCTCGGGCGCGGTCGACATGCTGACGCAGCGGCTCCTGCCGTCCGGCTCCGGGCCTGTCGCGAGCATGGCTGCGATCACGCTCTTCGCCGCGGTGCTCTCGGGTTTCATGAACAATGTGGGGGCGCTCGCCCTTCTGATGCCGGTAGCGCTGCAGGTGGCGGCGAAGCATGGGATGCCGCCCGGGCACATCCTGATGCCGCTTTCCTTCGGCTCCATCCTCGGCGGCATGACGACGCTTATCGGCACGCCGCCGAACCTGATCGTCGCCGGGTTCCGGGCGGAGGCAGGCGGTCAACCCTTCGGCATGTTCGACTTCACGCCGGTGGGCCTGGCGGTCGCCGCGACTGGCCTCGTCTTCATCCTGCTGATCGGCTGGCGGCTCGTCCCGGCGCGGGTGCGGGCCGGGGCCGAGGGCTTCGACACCAGCGCCTATCTGACGGAGGCGCGCGTCCCGCAAGGCGCCAAGGCCGACGGCATGACGCTGCGGGAGGTCGAGCGCAGCCTGGTGGAGGCCGAGGCCCAGGTCATCGGCCTTGTCCGGGCGGAGGTGCGCATACCTGTCCCGAGCCCGCTGCAGCGCGTGCGTGCCGGCGATATCCTGGTCATCGAGGCGGAGCCGAAAGCGCTCGCCGCGGCGCTTTCGAGCCTCGACCTCAAGCTCGAGGAGGCCGTGAAGCCCGAAGGCGACGGCGAGACAGGCACGGAGAACGGGTCGGAGGTGGCGACGTCGGCAGCTGCGCCGGTCGAGGTGCGCGCCGACGCCGATCCGGGCGAGGCCAGGCCGTCGCGCGCGATCGCCAGTGAGGACGTGGTGCTGATGGAGCTGACGGTGCTGCCCGAATCCGCGCTGATCGGCCGGTCGGCGAGCGACCTGCGGCTGCGCACGCGCTTCGGGATCAACCTGCTGGCCGTTTCAAGGCAGGGGCGGCGGTCGATGGCGCGGCTGCGGACCATGGCGCTGCGGGCGGGCGACGTGCTGCTGATGCAGGGCGGGCCGGAGACGCTGATCGAGTTCGCCAACCAGTCGGGCTGCGTGCCGCTGGCCGAGCGGGCGCTGCGCCTGCCGAACCGGACGCTGGCGCTGAAGGCGGGTGGCATCCTGCTCGCCTCCATCGCGGCGGCGGTGAGCGGTCTCGTGCCCGCGGCGGTCGCCTTCGTCGGCGGGGTGCTGGCGTCCATGGCGCTGAGGGTCGTGCCCTCGCGCGGGATCTACAAGACCATCGACTGGCCGGTGATCGTGCTTCTGGGCGCGCTGATCCCGGTGGCGAACGCCATGGCGGACACGGGCGCGGCGGACCTGATCGCGCGGGTCCTGATGACGGAGGTGGCTCAGGGGAGCGCGATCCTCGGCCTCGCGATCATCCTCGTGGTGACGATGACGCTGTCGGACTTCATGAACAATGCAGCGACCGCGGCGGTCATGTGCCCCATTGCCATCGGCACGGCGGCGCAATTGGGCCACAGCGCGGACCCGTTCCTGATGGCGGTGGCGGTGGGCGCGTCGTGCGCCTTCCTGACGCCCATCGGGCACCAGAACAACACGCTGATCCTCGGTCCCGGCGGCTTTCGCTTCGGCGACTACTGGCGCATGGGCCTGCCGCTGGAGGTGATCGTCGTGGCGGTCGGCGTGCCGATGATCCTGCTGGTCTGGCCGCTCTCCGGCTAGGGGCTCAGCCCGCCGCGTGGGCGTTGGTGTGGGCAGCGGCAAGCGCCTCCCGGTAGCCCATCACGCGGGACAGCTCGGCCGCCTCCTGCGTCACGGCGCGGACGAAGAAGGCGGGCTCCCGTTCGGCGCGGGCAAGCGGGGCGGCCACGACGATGGCCGCCTCGACCGCGCCGTCGGCCCCGAACACGGGTGCTGCGAACCCGCCCACGTCCATGTCGTAGTCGCCCATGGTCACGGAGACGCCGGTCGCGCGGATCTCCCGCAGGCGGTCGCGCAGTTGCTCCCGCTCCACGATGGTGCGGTCGGTGCGGGCCGAGAGGCGTTCGTCCTCCAGATAGCGGTCGAGGTCGCGCTCCGGCGCATAGGCCAGGAACAGCCGCCCGCACGCAGTCGGATAGAGGGGCCGCGTCGCGCCCACGGGCACGGAGTAGCGGATCGACTTCGGCGACTCGATGCTGTCGATGTAGGTGAAGTGCTGGCGGCCGGTGGTGAGAACCGCGAGGAGCGTCGTCTCCCCGCAGCGGTCGACGAGGCGTTCGAGGTAGGGCCGCGCGATCCGGCGCAGCGCACGGCCCGCGACGATGGTGGAGGCGAGCGCATAGGCCTCCACCCCGAGGCCGTAGAGGCCCGCGCGCCGTTCCAGCAGGCCGAGATCGGCAAGTCCGCGCAGCACGCTGGACAGCGTGCTCTTCGCCGTGCCGGTGCGTGCCGCGATCTCCGTCAGCGTCAGGCCCTGCGGCTCGTCCGCCAGCGCGCGCAGGATGTCGAAGGTGCGGGCCAGCGCTGCGGGGCCGTCGCGCCGGCCGGTCGTGTCGCTGTGCGTCGGCATCGAACCCGTCTCTCCCTCCGCCATGGCCGCGGGAATCCCCTTGTTTCCGGATAATCCATGACATCAGGTTCGTCAAACCGAATTCAGTTCGGTTATGCGAAATTGCTGCTTGATGGCGTGCGGGACTTGGGCTAGCGAAGGGAAAACGGCGCAACCGGCTCCTTCCTGGGCCGGACAAGCGCTCCTTGGCCTGCAGGAGGGATGGATGACGGCACGCGCACCGCTAGAGGGGATCACGGTTCTCGACCTGTCGACGGTGCTCATGGGGCCGCTCGCAACGCAGATCCTCGCCGACCACGGGGCGCGCGTGATCAAGGTGGAGCCGCCCTCCGGCGACATCGTGCGCTGGCTGGGTCCGTCGCGGTCGAAGGGCATGGGCCCGCTGTTCCTGCATCTCAACCGCGGCAAGGAGGGGGTCGCGCTCGACCTCAAGGATGCCCGCGCGCGCGAGGCGGTGATGCGGCTTGCGGCGGACGCCGACGTGGTCGTGCACAATTTGCGCCCCAAGGTGATGCGCCGCCTCGGCTTCGGGTTCGACGCGGTGAAGGCCGTCAACCCGCGCGTCGTCTATTGCAGTCTCTACGGCTTCGGGCAGGACGGGCCATACGCTGACCGGCCGGCCTATGACGACCTGATCCAGGGGGCCTCTGGCCTGCCGTCGCTGATGCAGGCGGCGGGCACGGGCGAGCCGCGTTATGTCGCGCTGAACATCGCCGACCGGCTGGTGGGGATCTCGGCGGCCTATGCCATCACCATCGGCATCCTCGCGCGCGACCGGACGGGCCAGGCGCAGGAGATCGACGTGCCGATGTTCGAGACGCTCGCCTCCCAGGTGCTGTCGGAGCACATGTACGGCCGCTCGTTCGAGCCGCCGCTCGGCCCCGCAGGCTATCCGCGCCTGTTGACGTCGGAGCGCAGGCCCTTCGCCACCGCCGACGGGCACATCTGCGTCGTCTGCTACACCGACGCGCACTGGAAGCGCTTCCTGACCGAGATCGGCCGCGACGACCTGCTGAGCGACCCGCGCTTCGTCAATGTGGGGGCGCGCCTCAACGCGATTTCCGAGGTTTACGGGTTCCTCGCGGACCGCCTGCGGGCGCAGCCGACGGCGCACTGGCTGGAGGTGTTCGACCGGCTCGACATTCCGGCGACGCCGCTCAACACGGTCGACAGCCTGATCGACGATCCGCAGGCGAGCGCCGTGGGCCTGATCCGCGAGGTCGACCACCCGACGGAAGGGCGCATCCGCACACACCGCAATCCCGTGCTGTGGGGCGGGCAGCCGACGCCGCTCGGCCTGACGCCGCTGCTCGGCCAGCACACGGTCGAGGTGCTGACCGCGGCAGGCGTGAGCGCGCAGGACATCGCCGCCATGCAGGCCGACGGCGTGGCCGTGGACGGCCGCCCGGCGACCGCGAAGACCGATCCGACAGCCGCCTGACCGGCGGCAGACGTTCCAGCCAAGGACAGACGAGACCATGAGCAGCCAGACCATCGACCACGCCGAACTGCGCGACGCCATCCTGAAGATCTGCGCCGACTTCGGCGACAAGTACTGGATGAGCCACGACGAGAGCGGAGACTTTCCGGAGGAGTTCCACCAGGCCATCGCGGCGGGCGGCTGGCTGGGCATCGCCATGCCGGAGGAATACGGCGGCTCCAACCTCGGCATCACCGAGGCCGCGATCATGATGCAGGCCATCGCGGAATCAGGCGCGGCGATGAGCGGGGCGTCCGCCATCCACATGAACATCTTCGGCCTGACGCCGGTCGTGCGCTACGGGACGGAGGAGCAGCGCCAGCGCTTCCTGCCGCCGCTGATCGCGGGCAAGGAGAAGGCCTGCTTCGCGGTGACGGAGCCGAACGCCGGCCTCAACACGACGAGCCTGACCACGCGCGCCGTGCGCGACGGCGACCACTACGTGCTGACCGGACAGAAGATGTGGATCTCCACCGCCCAGGTCGCCGACAAGATGCTGATCCTCGCCCGCACCACGCCGCGCGAGCAGGTGAGCAAGCCGACCGAGGGCATCTCGCTGTTCTACACCGACCTCGACCGCAGCAAGATCGAGGTGCGCGAGATCCACAAGATGGGCCGCGCCGCGGTCGACTCCAACGCGCTGTTCATCGACGGGCTGCGCGTGCCGAAGGAGGACCTGATCGGCGAGGAGGGCAAGGGCTTCTACTACATCCTGCACGGCATGAACCCGGAGCGGATCCTGCTCGGCGCGGAATCGGTGGGCGTCGGCTTCGCGGCGGTGAAGCGGGCGAGCCAGTACGCCCGCGAGCGCGAGGTGTTCGGCCGCCCCATCGGCATGAACCAGGGCATCCAGCACCCGCTCGCCCGCTGCTGGATGGAGCTGGAGGCCGCGCGGCTTCTGGTCATGGAGGCGGCGCGCCGCTTCGACGCCGACCTCGACTGCGGGGCGCAGGCGAACGCGGCCAAGTTCCTCGGCGCGGAAGCGGGCTTCAAGGCGTGCGAGACGGCGATCCTGACGCACGGCGGCATGGGCTACTCCAAGGAATACCAGATCGAGCGGTGGTTCCGCGAGGTGATGATCCCGCGCATCGCGCCGGTCAGCCGGGAACTTGTCCATTGCTACATCGCCGAGCGGGTGCTCGGCCTGCCGAAGTCCTATTGAGGAGGGCGCGTCCTTGGCCACGCTTACGGACATCTCCGCGGTCGACCTGCGCGGCCTCGTGAAGCCCGGCGACCGGGTGATCGTGGGACAGGGGGCGGCAGAGGCGCGCACGCTCACCCGCGCACTGGTTGCCCAGCGCCATCATGTCGGGCGGTTCGAGGTGTTCCTCGGCGTCGTCTTTTCAGACAGTTTTCCGCCGGACGGCACGGACGGGATCGACTTCACCGGCTATGGCGCGTTCGCAAAGTCGGTCGCGTTGTCGCGCGCCGGACGGCTCGACCCCTTGCCCATGCCCTACAGCCGGCTGTACGACGCCTTCGCCGATGGGCGTCTCCGGCCCGACGTTGTGCTGCTGCAGGTGGCGCCGGGGCGCGACGGGCGGCGCGAAAGCCTGTCGCTCGCCCACGACTACACGGTCGCGGCGGCGCGCAACGCGCGCACGGTGATCCTGGAGGTCAACGAGGACGCGCCCTGGACGCACGGCGCGGAACTGCCGGAGGACCTGCGCGTCGACCTCAGGGTGCGGGCGGAGATGCCGCCCCTCGACTTCGGCGGCAGCACGGTCGACGAGACCTCGGCGAAGATCGGCGCCTTCGTGGCGGACCTGGTGCCGGAAGGCGCGACGGTGCAGATCGGCATCGGCGCCATTCCGGACGCGGTGCTGGCCAGTCTCAAGGGGCATCGCGACCTCGGCATCCATTCGGGTGTGATGAACGACAAGATCCTCGACCTGATCGAGGCGGGCGTCGTGACGAACGCGCAGAAGGGCCGTGACGCGGGCGTCACGGTCGCGAACGTGCTGTTCGGGACGAAGCGGCTGCGCGATTTCGCTCATGACAACCGGGCCTTGTGGGTCGCGCCGCCGCCGGTGACGCACGATGCGGGCGTGCTTGCGTCGCTCAACCGGCTGGTGGCGATCAATTCCGCCATCGAGGTGGACCTGACAGGCCAGGTCAATTCCGAGATCGCGGGCGGCAAATATGTGGGCGCGATCGGCGGCCAGCCCGATTTCGTGCGTGGCGGCCTCGCCTCGGCAGGCGGACGGTCGGTCATCGCGCTGCCCGCGACGGCGAAGGGCGGCACCATTTCGCGCATCGTGTCGCAGGTGGCGAACGTCTCCACCCCGCGCTGCGACGCCGACGCCATCGTCACGGAGTACGGCATTGCCGAGCTTGACGGCTGCACGCTTCGCGAGCGGGCGCGCCGCATGATCGAGATCGCCGCGCCGGAATTCCGCGAGGACCTGGCGCGCGCCGCGCACGCGGCTTTCGGGGGGTAGGGCCGGCGTAGGGCCAGGGGCGGGGGTCAGCCCTTCTTCGCCTTGTCCTTCTCCGCGAAGAACGCGCCCAGCATGTCCGCGGGCTCGCTCGTTTTCCAGGAGCCGGCGAAGCTGTCGATGCCGGCGGCCACCGCCTCGCGCAGGGGCAGGTCCTCCCACTGGCGGATCAGCGCCTTCTGCGCGCGGATCGCCTGCGGACCGGCGGCGCCGATCATGTCGAGCCACTGATCGACAGCGGCGTCCAGATCGGCGGCGGGCACCACTTTCTCGACGAGGCCCCAGTCGAGGGCTTCCGCCGCGTCGAGGTTCTCCGCGAGGATCAGCAGGCGCCGCGTGCGGCCCCAGCCGATGAGGCCCGGCAGCAGCGCGGCCTCCACAACGGACGGGATGCCGACGCGCACCTCCGGCATGCCGAAGACGGCATTGTCGGAGGCGATGCGCATGTCGCAGGCGGCCACAAGCTCCAGCCCCGCGCCCAGCGCGTAGCCGTTCACCCGCCCGATGACGGGCACGGGCAGGTCGCGCAGGCTGGCGCAGGTCCTGTGCACGCGGGTGATGAAGGCGCGCGCGCCCGCTTCGTCCCGGATGCCCGCCATCTCGCGGATGTCCGCGCCGCCGACGAAGGCCTTGGGCCCGCGCCCCGTGACCACGAGCGCGCGCAGGTCGGCGTCGTCCTTGAGCCCCTCGACCGCGGCGACGAACGCCTCCATCACGGGCGTGGAGAAGGTGTTGAGCTTGCGCTCGTTCTCCACGGTCAGGAAGGCGACCTTGCCATGGGCGCGGTCCTCGGTACGCAGCGAGACGGTGGCGGTGTCGGTCATGGCGGTCGGTCGCTCCCTCGTGTC
Source organism: Futiania mangrovi (assembly GCF_024158125.1). Lineage (NCBI taxonomy): Bacteria > Pseudomonadati > Pseudomonadota > Alphaproteobacteria > Futianiales > Futianiaceae > Futiania > Futiania mangrovi. The sequence goes on from NZ_JAMZFT010000002.1 coordinate 691,105, forward strand.
GTTCCAAGGAGGAAGCACGAGGCACGGGCGTCCGGCAAGGGGGCGCGGGCGCATGGCCGGCCCCCGGCGAAGAGCCTCTACTTCACGGTGATGACCGTGCACTCCACGAGGCTCGAAACCTTGTGCGAGACCGAGCCCAGCAGGAAGCCCGAGACGTCGCCCAGGCCCCGGTTCCCCATGACGATGACGTCGGCGGCCTTCTCCTTGGCGGTCTGGACGATGGTCCGCGCGGGCTGGCCGCGCCGGACGAGGCCCGTGACCTTTCCGATACCCTTCGCCTTGGCGTGGGAGACGGCCTGGCCCACGATCTCCTTCGCCACGTCGCGCAGCGCGTTGTCCGGCGGCTCGACGGGCACGCGCGCCCGCACCAGCGAGTGCGAGCTTTCGTACTGCGAATGATGCCGGTAGACGTTCAGGACGAAGAGCTCGGCACCGTATTTCTCGGCGAGGTCGACGGCGAGGTCGAGTGCCTTGAAGGAATGGGTCGACCCGTCGACGGGCACGAGGATCCTTTCGAACATCGTCGTCTCCTTGGCCGCGGGCGCGGCTCAGCGGAACGCGAGGTCGCGCAGGAACAGCGCGATCTGCGGGAACATGATGAGCAGCGCGGAGGCGAGCAGCAGCATGAAGATGAAGGGAGGCGTGCCCCGGATCACGTCGAAATAGGGCCGCTTGAAGATCGCGATGGCGGTGAAGATGTCGCAGCCGAAGGGCGGTGTGGCCGAGCCCACGGCGACCTGCAGCACGATGATCGTGCCCACCAGCACGGGGTCGAGGCCCGCGGCCTTCACAAGCGGCGCGAAGATCGGCACGAGCACGAGGATGACCACGATCGGGTCGACGAACATGCAGCCGATGAAGAAGGCGATGGAGATGGCGATGAGGACCATGGTGGGGCCGCTCTCCTCCAGGCCCAGCCCGCCGATGATCGCCTGCGGGATCTGCGCGAAGGAGATGGTCCAGGAGAAGGCCGCGCCCGCAGCCACAAGGATGAAAACGACGGCCGTGATGAGGCCGGTGGAGAGCGCGATCTCCGGGATCTCGCGCAGCTTGAGGGAGCGGAACACGACGACCTCGAGGATCAGCGCATAGAGCACCGAGACCGAGGCTGCCTCTGTCGGGCTGAAGATGCCGCCATAGATGCCGCCGACGATGATGACGGGAAAGCCGAGCGGCCAGATCGCGCCCTTGATCGCGTCGAAGCGTTCGCCCCAGGTCGCCTTCTCGGTCGTCGGGATCTTGTTGACGACCGCATAAGCGACCGAATAGGCGGAGAACATGGCAAGGATCAGCAGGCCAGGCCCGATGCCCGCGATGAAAAGCTCGGCGATCGAGGTGCCGGAAATGACGCCGTAGATGATCATGCCGATGCTGGGCGGGATCAGGAAGGCGATGTCGCTGGCGTTGATCGTCAGCGCAATAACGAAATCGTCCTTGTAGCCCGCTTTCAGCATCTTCGGCCGCAAGGGGCCGCCGATCGCGACCACGGTCGCCTGGGTCGAGCCCGACACCGCGCCGAACAGCGTGCAGGTCGCCGCCGTCGTCACCGCGAGGCCGCCCTTCACATGGCCCACGAAGCGCATCACCAGGTCGAGCAGGCGGTCGGCGGAATGTCCCTTGGTGATGATGTCGGCGGCGAAGATGAACATGGGCACGGCGATCAGCGCGGCGGGCTTCACCCCCTCGATCATCTGCTGGACCATGATGTCCGGCTTGATGCCCGCGAAGAACACGAAGAAGCCGAGCATGGTCGCGCCGATCAGCGGGATCAGCATGGGAAATCCCAGCAGCAGCAGCACGATCATCAGGGAGACCATGGCGGTGGTCATGGGCTGGGCCCTCCGGTCCCGGTCATCTCAAAGCGCGGTTTCCTCGACCTCGTCGTAGGCGTCGATCTGCTCGTAGGAGATGAAGACGTCCGGCGACTGGAGGTTGCGCACCACGGTCAGCACGTACTGGATGCCCGTGATGACGAAGCCCACGGGAACCCACAGATAGGTGAGGTAGAGCGGGATCTGCAGCGACGGCGTGACCGTGCCCCGGCGCGCCAGCCCGTCGACATAGGACCAGGAATACCAGGCGAGCACGAACATCACCGCCGCCGTGCCGCCCGCGATCAGCAGCATCAGGGCCTTGCGTCCGGTGTCGCCGAACTGGTCGTAGACCGCCGACATGCGGATGTGGCGGCCCTTGCGCGCCGCGTAGCCGAGCCCGACGAACGTCACCAGGACGATCAGGAACTGGTTGATCTCCTCGGTGAAATAGAGGCTGCGCCCGAAGACGAAGCGGCCGACGACGTTGCCGACGGAATTGGCCGCCATCAGCAGCACGCCATAGGCGAGGATGATCGCCTCCACACGGGCGATAACGCGGTCTGCGGCCGACAGGGGCGCCAGCCAGCCGCGCGGACGTCCGCCGTGGCCTTGCCCGGGTTCGTGTTCTGTCCCGTCACCGCCGTCCGTCGCGGCGGCCGGCCGCTCGTCGCTCAAAGGCCTCACTCCCTCTCGCTTGCGGCGTTCGCGTCTCGCGGACCGCGCCGTCATGGGGCGGTCCGTCAGGTGCCCCTATGCTTTGGGCCAAGACAATTCATGTCAAGAGAGCGATTGTCATGGTACAAAGCCGGCGGCCGGATCCAGCCCCAGGCCGTCAGATGTCGTGGGCCCGCGGTTCCGGTTCGCGGTGCAGCATCCCGGCAAGGATGCCGAGCGCCCGCTCGAACAGGGCGAGGCCTTCGGGGGCACCCTTGCTCAGGCGCACCGCGTGCGGCGCATGCTCCCGGCCGACTACGAACACCTCGGTCGGCGGAAGGGCGATGCCGTTGAGGCGGGCTTCGGCCACGAAGCTGTCGGCGCGCCAGGGCTCCGGCAGGGTCAACCAGGCATGGGGAGCATGCGGGGCGGTGGCGAGGCCGAAGCCGTCCAGAACGCGCGCCAGGACCTTGTGCCGGTCTTCGAGCAGTGCGCGCTGCCGGCGCAGCAGGCGGTCGGCCGTCCCGTCGGAGACCCAGCGCGCCGCGATCTCGCCCAGCAAGGGTGCCGCCATCCAGGAGGTGGCCCTGGCGTGCGTGGCGAGCCGCGCCATGGCCTCGGCAGGGGCAGCCACGTAACCGATGCGCAGGCCCGGGGCGAGCGTCTTGGTGAAGCTGGTGACGAAGTAGGACACCTCCGGCGCCAGCGCCGCCATTGGAGCCGGCGCGTGGGCGGCAAGATGGCCGTAGACGTCATCCTCGACAATTGCCACGCCGTGCCGGCGCGCAACGGCGGCGATCGCCTGCCGACGTTCCGTTCCCATCATGGCCGCCGTCGGATTCGTGAAGCAGGGCGTCACGGACAGCGCCCGCACATCGCCGGCGGCGCACGCCGCCTCGAAGGCGTCGGGGAGCAGACCCTCGGCATCGGTTTCCAGCCCCTGCAGGCGAAAATGCAGGATGCCGGACAGCGCGATCAGGCCATTGTCGGTCAGCCGCTCCGTCACGACGAGGTCGCCGGGCCGCGTGAGGGCCGCCAGCACCACGAGCAGCCCATGCGCGGCGCCATTGGTGACGAGGATCTGCTCCGGCGGCAGGCGAAGGCCGCGCCGGCCGATCCAGTCGGCGCCGGCTGCACGGTGCGCGTCCATTCCGGCTACCGGGCGGCAGGAGGAGACGGTGTGTTCCGGCAGGTCGGCGCCGAGCGCGGTGAGCGTTGCCCGGAAGGCGTCGAGATGCTCCCGCGTCGTCACGGGACGGTTGATGGCGATGTCGATCAGCCCCGCATCCCGGCGGCGGGCAAAGAAGGACCCCGCCGACGCGCCGCCCCCCAGCACGAAGGTGCCGCGCCCGGTTTCGCCGCTGACCAGACCGCGCCGTTCGGCCTCGGCATAGGCGGCGGAGACGGTGTGAACGCTGACCCCCAGCGCATGGGCCAGCCCCCGGTGCGTGGGCAGGCGGGCGCCGGGGGCCAGCGTCCCCGCCTCGACCGCCTGCTCCAGCGCGCCGACGATCGCCAGGTAGCGCGGTCCCGGAATCCCGGTCAGGTCGGGGCACCAGCTCGCGCCCGCCGCAGCGGGCTCTTCCGGACCATTACAATTTAACCCTTGAACCATGACAATTCACCACATACCATGACTATCTATGATCACGAAGGCCCATTGTGGCGTTTTAGCACCGCGGCGGCATCCCGCCACGCGGAATGCGCCTGCTTCGTGACGTTTCCGAAGAGACAGGAGGACGATCGGATGATCCTCAAGACAGGACTGGGCGGCGGCGTGGCCGCTGCGATCCTCGCCGCCGGGCTGATGACGGCGGCGCACGCGGCGGAGTGGAAGTTCGCCATCGAAGAGATCGAGGGCAGCGTACAGGACCGCTATGCCCAGGAATTCAAGCGGCTGATCGAGGAGAAGTCGGGCGGCGACATCACCGTCACGATCTATCCCTATGGGTCGCTCGGCACGTCCGCGGCGCTGACCGAACTGGTGACGCAAGGCGCCATCCAGTTCGCCAATTCCTCGCCCGGCCACCTCGGCACGCTCGTGTCGGAGGTGCAGGTCTTCTCGATCCCCTATCTGCTGTCGCAGAACGACGAGGTGAACAAGAAGGTCCTGAGCGAGAGCGACGTGATCTACGAGACGCTGCAGTCGAGCTTCCATGAGAAGAACCTGCATCTGCTCACCATGTATCCGGAAGGCGACATGGTCTGGACGGCGAACAAGGAGATCCGCTCGCCGCAGGACTTCGACAACTTCAAGATGCGCACCATGGTGTCGCCGATGCTGGTCGAGGCCTATTCCGCGTTCGGCGCAAGCCCGACGCCGATGCCCTATGGCGAGGTCTATGGCGGGCTTCAGCTGAAGCAGATCGACGGCCAGGTGAACCCGGTGTTCGCGATCCAGGAGATGAAGTTCTACGAGGTTCAGGACTACATGATCTTCGCCGGCCAGCAGGAGTTCACGACCACCGTCGTGACCAACAACGACTGGTTCCAGAACGAGCTGTCGGCCGATGAGCGCAAGATGGTCAATGAAACCATCGGCGAGCTTGCCGACTACATCTTCGACGTGAAGCGGGAGTTCGCGACCGAGCGCCTGGAGATGATCAAGGAAGCCAAGCCCGACATCACGATCATCGAACTGACCGAGGAGGAGCGCGCCGTGTTCCGCGAGGCGGCTCAGCGCGTCCGCGACAAATATGTCGAGATGACCGGCGAAAGCGGCAAGATGGTCCTCGAGGGCCTGCAGGCCGACATCAAGGAAGCCGAGGAGGAGATGGGCGCCTCCTGACGCCCCCTCCCGAAAGAGATGCGCCCGGACGGCGGTCCGCCCGGGCGCACCCCGAGACAAGGCCGGTCCCGCCCAACCGGGGCCGGCCTTTCTTCTGGCCCGCCTCAGCGCTCGTCGTTGATGAAGCGATAGACGGGCGCGCCGACGATGCCGGCCGCGACCGGCGCCACCACGAACAGCCAGAGTTGCGCCAGCGACCAGGTCTGGCCGTCCAGCACCGCGATGCCGAAGGACCGCGCCGGCTTGACCGACGTGTTGGAGACCGGGATCGCCACCAGGTGGATGAGCGTCAGGCAGAGGCCGATGGCCAGCGGCGCAAAGCCCGCCGCGAACAGCGCCGCGCCCAGCGACGCGAACACCAGCCAGAAGGTGCCCACGACCTCTGCGATGAAAATCCGCATATCCCCCAACTCCTGCAAGCGCAAAGTAACGTTGTTCCCCGGAGATATTTCCTAAGCCGGGGATATGCTTAACGAAACGTCAATGTAAGGATAGGCGGGGGAAGTACGGCGCGGGTGGATTCCTGCGTCTAGTCGTTCGCGCCGGGTTGAGGCGCGCCACTGGCGCTGGGCGGCTGGTTGGCGAGGAGCTGACGCACCATTGCGCTCAATTCCTCGATGTTCCGGGTGTTCTGCGCGATGTTCCGGGCATTCTGCGTCGCGAGTTCCCGTGCCTCAGTGGCCTGTTGGACGGATACCGAAGCAACCTGAACGCCGCCGGAGAAGCGGTCGCCGCCCCATGTAAGAATACCTATGAGGAGTGCGCCCACGGCCAAGACTCCGGAACTGACTCCGGAAATCGTGGTCGTAATGAGCGTACGAGTCGTCGGCAGATGAGATGTCGCAACCGCCTGCGCATCCAACCTCGTCCTGACGTCCGAGATCTCGCTGCGAACGGTCGCGATCTCGCTGTCCACCTTCGACTTCACGACTTCGAACTGCGCGTCCATCCTGGACGCCAGGGCATCCATCCTCGTGCCGACCCCATTCACCGCGCCCTCGACGCGGGACGCGAGGACATCGATGCGCGCGGACAGGCCCGAGAAATGCGCATTGTTCTCCGCACTTACGGCGCGCAGGTGGGCTTCCATCTCGTCACGGGTCGGATGCTCGGAACTCGACATGTCATCCCTGTCTGTCGGCGTGTCTTCCGGGGGCCTTGATACCAATATATCGTATCCCCAATCGACGTTCGCAGGAGTTTCTGCGGAGGCAGTGGTGTCTGCCTCTTTCCTCTGGCGTTCTTGCCTTCCAGTTGCGCCAGTTTTCACCTCATCTGACGATGGATTTTCCGATATTTGGTGCGCATTGCTCCCGAATTGAAATCCTTCAGCGGTATTGTTTTGTGAGGGAAAGTCCACGATCACAGCAGCGGCCATGGCCCGATCACGTGTCTGTGTGGGGGGGCTTGGGCCCACTCAGTTCAAACTCGGCGCTCAGCTTTTCGACGAGCCTCTCTGCGAACGCCTTGTTGATAATAAAGGCAGACTTTATCCGCACCTCGTCGAACTGCTTCGTTCCTCCGTCCGTGTCGCTGAACCCAATCTTGGCAGCCGCGCCGATTGCCAGGACGATATGCCCTTCAAAGGGGGCCGGCAGAATTTCGAAACGTGACGCGTAGGTTGCTTCCAGACTGGCATCGAAAGCCGCCTTCAATGCCTTCAAGTCAAGTTGCTTTTTGGACACTGCGGCAGGGTCTTCGGGATCGGACATGCTACCTCACGCCACTGGACATTGCTTGGCATAGCTAAGTATGACCTGCCGGTACTGTCAAATCGGTAACTTCACCAAACCCTCCCTCACATGCGCTTGGCGACCTCTTCCAGCATGACCTCGGTCGCGCCGCCGCCGATCGCCTGGATGCGCGCGTCGCGGGCCATGCGCTCGATCTCGCTGTCGCGGATGTAGCCGAAGCCGCCGTGAAACTGCTGGCAGTCGTACATGACGCGGTTGACCAGCTCGCCGCAGTGCGCCTTGACCATCGACACCTCCTTCACGCAGTCGTGGCCGTGCGCGTCGAGCCATGCGGCGTGGTAGACGAGCTGGCGGGCGGCCTCCACCTCGGCAGCGCGGGCGGCGAGGCGCTGGCGGATCGCCTGCTTGTCCCAGAGCACGCCGCCGAACGCAGGACGATCCTTCACATAGGCGAGCGTCAGTTCGATGGCGCGCGCCGCCTCGCCCATCGCCATGGCGCCGAGCACGATCCGCTCGTTCTGGAAGTTCTCCATCACCTGGTAGAAGCCACGGTTCTCCTGCCCCAGCAGGGCGTCGGCGGGCAAGTGGCACCCGTCGAAGACAAGTTCTGCCGTGTCGGACGACCGCCAGCCCATCTTGTCGAGCGCGCGGCCCACGGCGAAGCCGGGCGTGCCCGCCTCGACGATGAACATGGAAATCCCGCGCGAGCCCTTGGCGGCCGGGTCGGTGCGCGCGGCGACGAAATAGAGGTCGCCGTGCACGCCGTTCGTGATGAACATCTTGGAGCCGGTCAGCACCCAGCCGTTGCCGCGCCGTTCCGCCCGCGTCTTCAGGCCGGCGACGTCGGAGCCCGCGCCCGGCTCCGTCACGGCGACCGCGGTGATCGTCTCCCCGGAGACCACGCCCGGCATGTAGCGGGCGCGCTGCTCCGCCGTGCCGAAGCGGGCGAGGTGGGGCGAGGCCATGTCGGTATGCACGAGCACCGTGACCGCGAAGCCGCCGAAGCCCGACCGGCCCAGTTCCTCCGCCAGCACCACGGTGGCGAGCGTGTCGAGGTGGGAGCCGCCGTACTCCTCCGGATAGCGGACGCCGAGGAAGCCAAGCTCGCCCATCCGGCGCAGGACCGCGCGGGGGACGAGGCCGTCGGCCTCCCAGGCGGCGGCGTGGGGGCGCACCTCGGTCTCGACGAAGCGGCGGACGGAGGCGCGGAACTGCTGCAACTCCTCGGAGAAGAAGGGCGAAGGCGTCATCGGCGGCGGTATCCCTCGTTTCGTTCGCAGGCCCTTTCGCTGGCGGGCCCGATCGGTCTTGTTGCCTGTCGGGCACGAGGATAGCCGACGCGCACCCGCCGCGCATCTGGCGTTCGGCGCATGACCGGGCTAGGAAAGCGGCAGAAGACGGCAACCGGGACGGGCGGGAACGCGCATGGCCAGACAGACAACCGCGCAGCGGCCGTTCGGGGCCTTCGCCCCGGACCGGACGCTCTCGGCGCTGATCGCGTTCGCCCGGGGACGCGGAACGGGGTGGCTTTCCCGGCGGCTGGCCTTCCTCGCCCGCAAGATCGGCATGGGGCGGATCCGCCGCGCCAACCGCCCCGTCGACACGACGGTGTTCGGGTCGGTGCGGATGCGGCTCTATCCCTTCCACAATGTCGCGGAAAAGCGGCTGCTCTTCACGCCGCAATATTTCGATCCCGCCGAGCGCAGGCTGCTGGCCGAGCGGCTCCCGAAGGACGCGGTGTTCCTCGACGTCGGGGCGAACGTCGGCGGCTATGCGCTGTTCGTGGCGAGCGTGACGGGGCCGGACGCCCGCGTCCTCGCCATCGAGCCGCAGCCGAGCGTGCATGCGCGCCTCGCCTTCAACATCCGCGCGAACCCCGATCTGCCGGTCGAGGCGGTGCAGGCCGCCATCGCCGACCGGGAGGGGGAGATGACGCTCCACCTATCCGCCGGGAACGAGGGCGAGGCGAGCCTCAAGGCCGAGGTGCAGCGGGAGGCCGGCGGGCGCACCGTCACCGTCCATGCGCTGCCCATGCAGGTTCTCATGCAACGCCATAGGATTTCCCATGTGGACGGCATGAAGATCGACGTGGAGGGCGCCGAAGACATGATCCTCGTGCCGTTCTTCCGCGACGCCGACCCCGCGCTCTTTCCCCGGGTGCTCGTGCTGGAGAACGCGCAGGGGCGCTGGCAGACCGATTGCGTCGCGCTGGCGGAGGCGAACGGCTACCGCGAGGTGTTGCGCACAAGGCTCAACATCGTGCTCGAACGCGCATAACCCCCGGAAAAGATTGACGCAGCAGAAGCGCACCCCTATATGACGATCACCGGGCGAGCAATTCGCCTGTCGAGTTTCTCTGCGATTGCGCGTGGATTGCCGGCTTTCCGGCACTCCCATCCCGAGAGGTTCGAGACTTAATCTCCCTCCCCGCAGGTGGCGCGCGCCCCGGGTTTACCGAACGCCGGTAGAACCGCGCCGCCATTCCGGTCGGCGCGGCTGCCGCACATGACCGAAAGACAAGGTTTTACATGACTGAATTCGCTTCCCTCGGCCTGATCGAGCCGATCTGCCGCGCCGTGGCCGCCGAAGGCTACACCGCGCCGACCCCGATCCAGGCCCAGGCCATCCCCGCGCTGCTGGAGGGCAACGACCTCCTCGGCATCGCCCAGACGGGCACCGGCAAGACGGCGGCCTTCACGCTGCCGATCCTGCAGCACCTGACCGAAGACAATCGCCGCGCCTCCCCGAAGTCCATGCGCGCCCTGATCCTGGCGCCGACGCGGGAACTGGCGATCCAGATCCACGAGAGCTTCCAGACCTATGGCAAGCACCTGAAGCTGCGCGCGACCGTGATCTTCGGCGGCGTCGGCCAGAACCCGCAGGTCCGCGCGCTGTCCCGCGGCATCGACGTGGTGATCGCGACGCCGGGCCGCCTGCTCGACCTGATGAACCAGGGGCATGTGGCGCTGGGCGACGTGGGCGTGTTCGTCCTCGACGAGGCCGACCGGATGCTCGACATGGGTTTCATCAATGACGTCAAGAAGATCGCCGCGAAGCTGCCGAAGGACCGGCAGACGCTGCTGTTCTCCGCGACCATGCCGCAGGCGGTGACCGGCCTTGCTCAAGGCCTGCTCGACGATCCGGTGCAGGTCGAGGTGACGCCCGCCGCCACCACGGTCGAGCGGATCGACCAGCGCGTGCTGTTCGTCGGCCGCGGCGCCAAGCGGGAACTGCTGCGCGACGTGCTGGCCCCGCGCGAGGTGACGCGCGCCATCGTCTTCACGCGCACCAAGCACCTCGCGAACCGGGTGGCCGAGTATCTCGAAAAGGCCGGCATCCGGGCCGACGCGATCCACGGCAACAAGAGCCAGGGCGCACGCCAGCGGGCGCTGCAGGCGTTCCGCGACGGCAAGGTCAAGGCGCTGGTTGCCACCGACATCGCCGCGCGCGGCATCGACGTCGACGGCGTCAGCCACGTCATCAACTTCGACCTGCCGGTGGAGCCCGAAGCCTATGTCCACCGCATCGGCCGCACTGCGCGCGCCGGGGCGGAGGGTGTGGCAATCTCCTTCTGCGATGCCGACGAGATCGGCGCGCTGCAGCAGATCGAGCGGACGATCCGCATGACTGTCCCGATGGACGACGGCCACGACTACCATGACGCCGCGCTGGCCGAGGCGCGCACCGTGCGCCAGTCAGGCAAGTCTGCACGCTCCGGCGGCGGCCGCGGGCGCGGCCAGGGCCAGGGGCGTGGACAAGGCCAAGGGCGAAGCCAGGGGCAACGCCAGGGCGGCGCGCCGGAGGCCGGCAAGGCCCACGGCGGACCCAAGCAGGGCGGCGGCCGGAAGTCCGGCGGCGGCAAGGGCTTCGGCGGCGGCAAGCCCCAGCACGCCAAGGGCCAGGGTGCCCAGGGCGGTCAGGGCGGCGAGGCGGCCAACCGTAACCGCGGCGGCCAGGGTGGCGGTCAGGGGCGGCGGCCCGCGCGCCGCGTCGCCTGACCGGCAAAGGCACGCAGATCCAGAGATCGCGGACGGGGCCCTTCGGGGCCCCGTTCTGCGTTTGCGGGTGCTTCAGCCGCGTGGGACCACGTCGACGCCGACCTCCAGCGTGTGCCCGCCCGAGGCGACGACAACCCCCTCGACCGGTGCCACGTCCGCATAGTCGCGCCCGATGGCGAGCACGATATGATCCTCGCCGCCCGCCGCCATGTTGTTGGTGGGGTCGAGGCCGATCCAGCCCGCCTCCGGCCCGCACCAGACCTCGACCCAGGCGTGGGTCGCGTCCGCGCCGACCAGCCGTGGCTGGCCCTCCGGCGGCTCGGTGCGCAGGTAGCCGCTGACATAGCGGGCGGGCAGTCCCAGCCCGCGCAGGCCGTCGATCATGATGTGCGCGAAATCCTGGCAGACGCCCGCGCGCTGCGCGAAGGCGTCACCGGGCGGGCTCGTCACCTCGGTCGCACCCGGCACATAGGCCATGTCCGCGTGGATCCGGCTCATCAGGTCGAGGCTCGCGGCAAGGATCCAGCCGCCGTCCATGAAGGTGTCGCGCACATAGTCCGCGATGACGCGCGTCAGCGGGACCGCGCGGCTGGGCATCAGGAAGTGCGCGGGCGCATCCGGCCCCCAGGCCCGGGACACCGCTGCCAAGTCGCGCACCTCCTCCCAGGGCGGCGTGTCGCCGATGGCGGGCAGGGGGCGGGCCGTCACCTCGACGGTCGCCGTGGTGGTCAGCGCAAGCTCGCGGTGCGGCCGGTCGAGCGCGAGATGCACCATGCGGTTGCCGAAGAAATCGCGCTCCTCACGCAGCGGCGCTGTGGGCGCGGGGGCGACGTCGAGATGCGCCGCCAGCACCCGCTGGCCCGGACGGTCGGCTGGCAGGAGGCGCAGCACCTGCCGGCTGGTCGGCACGGGCAGCGCATAGGCATAGCGCGTCGTCTGCCGCACGTCGTGGATCATGGGCCCGCCTCCCCCGGCGGCACCCGCTCGGCGGGGTGGAAATAGTGCAGGGTGATCGCGTCGGAGAGGTCGAGAAGCCCCTGCAGCACTGCGGAGAACGTTTCCGTTCCGATCTCGGCCGCGGCGACGCGCCCCAGCGTGTGCGTCAGACCGGCCGCGAGACGGGCGTCCTCGGGCGCGTCCGTGTCCGCCCCCTGCCCGGGCAGGGCCGCCAGGTGCTCGGCGATCCGCTCCGCCTGGAAGGCGACCGAGCGCGGGTTCTCGGGGTCGAGCAGCACGAGGTCTAGAACGGGCACACGCTCCGCCAGCGCCACGTAGCGTACCCGGTAGGTCAGCTGGCTGTCGGCAAGCTCCAGCAGCATGTCGAGGCTCGCGCGCGGCGCGTCGGGCGCGGCCAGAACGCGCGCCAGCCGGCACATCGCGAGACCCCGTTCGAGCCGGCGCCCGATCTCGAGAAAGCGCCAGCCTGTCAGGCGGTTCATGTTCTCCTGAACGAGGCCGGAGAGCGCCGCCACGATCCGCAACGCCTCCGTCAGCCGGGTTCCGGTCATCTCGGGCGGCATGCCCGGCGCGAGCAGCGTCCCGAGGTCGCCCAGCGCCCGCCAGGCGTCGGGCGACAGCCGGTCGCGGATCGCCGCGGCGGTCGCCTGCGCCTGCGCGACCTGCTGCGGCAGGGCTGCGGGCGCAGCGCCGAACAGCAGGGCATGGGCCGCGGCGTCCCCGGGTGGGCGCGGCGTGACGGGCGCCAGCATGCCCCAGCCCGTCACCAGGTCGAGAAGCGTCTCCAGCGCGCGCGTTTCCTCCGCCGTGGGGTCGGCGCCCCGGCTCGCCGCGGCCCGCGCGATCCTGAGGCCCATGTCGATGCGCTCCAGCGCGCGTCCGAGCCAGTAGAGATTGTCTCCCGCCCGGCTCGGCAGCGCGCCACGGCCCCGCCTGACCTCGACCGCCGGTGGCGGGGGTGGCGGCACGGCCTGCAGCGCCCCGCCGCCCACGACCCAGACATCCGCCGAGGCGCCCCCGCGCTGCAGGGAAACCGCGCGCACGTCGAGACCGGCCGACAGGCGGGCGAAGCCGCCCGGCAGCACCTGCCAGCCGTCCGGCGTGGCGACCGCGAAGAGGCGCAGAACGACGGGCCGCGGCACCATCGCCGCGCCGTCCCACATGGGCATGGTGGAGAGCGTGACCGGCTCCTGCCCGACGAGGTCGACGGCGCGGCGGGCGAGTGCCGCATGGACCGCATCCCGTTCGGCCCGGCCGAGCGCCGTCGCCGGCTTCGCGCCGCCGTCCAGGACCCCCGGCAGAACCGGACCGAAGGCGGGGGCGAGCACCATCGCGTCGAAGCGCGCCTCCACCTCCGCCCGTTCGGCGGGCTGGCCGCACCACCAGGTCGCGACATTCGGCAATGCGAGGTCCGCGCCCATGAGATGCCGCGCGATCGCGGGCAGGAAGGCCATCCAGGCGCGCGCCTCCACCGCGCCCGACCCCAGCGCGTTCACGAGCGCGACGCGGCCCGCGCGCGCCGCCCGTGCGAGCCCCGGCACGCCGAGGCGCGAGGCCGCGTTCAGTTCCAGCGGGTCGGCGAAGTCGCCGTCGATCCGCCGCCAGATGACGTCGGCGCGGCGCAGGCCGCCGACGCTGCGGATGTGCACCTCGTCATCGCGCACGGTCAGGTCGTCGCCCTCCACGAGGAGCAGACCCAGGCGGCGGGCGAGGTAGGCGTGCTCGAAATAGGTCTCGTTCAGGGGCCCCGGCGTCAGCAGGCAGAGCCGCCCGTCCTCTCCCCTCCGCAGGGCCGCAAGCCCTTCGCGCAGCGTCTCGGCAAAGGGGCCGACGCGCGCGACGTCCATGCCGCGCAGGAGATCGGGGAAGGCCGCCGCGATGGAGGCGCGGTTCTCCAGCGCGTAACCCAGGCCCGAGGGCGCCTGCGTCCTGTCGCCCAGCACCCACCAGCGCCCGTCCGGCCCGCGCCCAAGGTCGACAGCGTAGATGCCGAGATGCCGTCCGCCCGCCGGTACGCTCCCGGTCAGCGGCCGCAGGAAATCCGGACTGCCGGCGGCAACGGCCGCGGGTACGAGGCCTGCGCGCACGAGATCCCCGGGACCGTAGAGGTCCGCCAGCACCCGCTCGATCAGGCCGGCGCGCTGCACGACGCCCGCGCGCAATGCGTCCCATTCCGCCTCTTCCAGGATCAGCGGCACGGGCGACAGAGGCCATGGCCTCTCGCCGCTGCCCGTGTCGTCATAGACCCGATGCACGACCCCCGACTCGCGCAGATGGCGCTCGGCGGCATCGAACCTGCGGCGTACCTCCGCCTCCGCCATGTCGCGCAGGGTCTCGCGCAGGGCCGCCCAGTGCGGCCGGACCGTGCCGTCCGGGCCGAGCAGTTCGTCCCACACGCCCGGCAGCGCGCGGTAGCCCGACGCGAGCGGGTCGGCGGCAGGGAAGAGCGGGATGTCGCCACCGTTCCCCGCGCGTGCCCGGGGCCCGCTTGCGTCGCTCTGGCTCTGTCGCTCGGTCAAGGGCGGCGGGTCTCCCGGCATGGGGGCAGGTGCGCGCCAGCCTAGTGACTGGCCGGGCGCCTGGCTAGGCCGTCAACTCCAGAGCGTCAGTACCCGGCCCCCGGCGGCGGCGGCATCGTCCGGGTCGTGGGTCACCAGCAGCGTCGGCAGGCCGTCGGCGCGCGCCCGCGCGAACACGGTTTCTCGAAACTGGTCCTTCAGCGTCGCGTCGAGCTTGGAGAAGGGCTCGTCCAGCAGCAGCGCGCGCGGACCCGACACCAGCACCCGCAGGAGCGACACCCGCGCCCGCTGGCCGCCCGACAGCGTCGCCGGGTCGCGGTCCGCGAAACCGGCGAGCCCCGCGCTCTCCAGCGCCTCCTCGACGATGGCGCGGCGCGCCGCCCGGCCCCTTACCGCGCGCGGGATGCCGAAGGCGATGTTGCCGCCGACCGACAGGTGCGGGAACAGCAGGTCGTCCTGGAACAGGATCCCGAGATGGCGCGCCTCCGGCGGCAAGGCGGTCAGGTCCGCGTCGCCCAGCCGCACCCGGCCCGTAGCCGCGAACGCGGGCGCGAGCGTCCCGCACACCCAGGCGAGCAGCGTGGACTTGCCGCAGCCGCTTGGCCCCATCAGCGTGACGATCTCTCCCGGCGCGACCGTCAGGCTGAGCCGGTCGACAAGACGCTGTTCCCCCCGCGCGATTGTCACGCCGTCGAGGGCAAGCGGAGCGGGCGTGAGCGTTCTATCCGTCATCAGCGCACCTGTAGCCCGCGCCGCGAGCGGAACGCCAGCGCCGGAATGGCGGTGGCAAGCGCGAAGCCCGCGAACGGCAGCACCGCCTGCAGCAGCGCGAAGATGCCGATGAGCCGCCGGTCGGCGCTGGCGGCGAGCGCGACCGCCTCCGTCGTCACGGTCGGCACGCGGCCCGCGCCCGCGAACACCGTCGGCAGGTATTGCCCGACCGAGATCGCGAAGCCGACCGCGAAGGCGACGAGCAGCGGGCGCAGCAGCATCGGCAGCTTGACCCGCCAGAACGCGGCGCGTCCGCTGACCCCCAGGCACAGCGCCGTGCGCACATAGCGCGGGTCGTAGGCGCGGTAGGGGTCGGCCATGGCGAGGAAGGCATAGGGCAGCACGAAGACGAGGTGCGCCCACACGACCGCGCCCGCCGTCCCGTCTATCCCGATGCGCACGAAGAAGACCTGCAGCCCGAACAGGAAGGCGATCTGCGGCACGATCAGCGGCGCATAGAGCAGCGGCAGCGCGCGCGACAGCCGCTCCGCCCCGAGGCTCCCGGTGTGGGTGCGGCCCGTCTCCCGCTCCAGGCACGCGACGGTGAGCACCAGGGCGATCAGCGCCGCGAGCGCCGCGATCCCGGCAGACGTTGCGATCAGTTCACCCGCGCGTGCCGCATTGTCCGTCCAGTTCGCAGCGGTCCAGCGCGTTGGCAGGGCATCGGGAAAGCGCCAGACGCGCGCCGCCGACCAGAGCGCGAGGCTCGCTAGCCCCGCGATGACCGCCGCGACGATGGCCGCCACGGGCAGCAGCGCGATCCCGCGGCCCCAGCCGTCGTGCGTCATCCGCGCGCCGCCCGTCGCCGCCCGCAGGCCCGCGCGCGCGATGCCCATCTCGAGCAGCCGCCATAGCGCGAGGCCCCCCAGCACGATCAGCAATTGCGCGATTGCGCCCGCCGCCGCCTGGAACCGGAGCGCGAGGTCGGGATCGTTCGCCCAGCGCAGCACCAGCACCGACAGCGTCGGCGGATTGGTGGGACCGAGGATGATCGCCATGTCCACGACCGACATGGCATAGGCGAGCACGGCATAGACCGGCAGCCGGATCTGCGCATAGACCGCCGGAAAGACCGCCTTCAGCCACGCCGCCATGCGCCCGTAGCCCAGCGTGCGCGCAAGCCTGACACGGGCGTCGGCGTCGACCTGGTTGAGCGCGGCGAGCGTCATCAGGAACAGGAACGGGATCTCCTTGAGCACCAGCCCGCCGACCAGTGCGAGGCCCGCCTCGTCATGCACGATCAGCAAATCGGGCGGGCGCGTCCAGCCCGTCGCCCAGGGCGAGACCATGCGCGCGAGCCAGCCGCTCGGCGCGATCAGGAAGGCAAGCGCCAGCGCGGTCGCCGCGTGCGGGACCGAGAGCAGCGGGGAGACCACGCGCTGCAACAGGGAGAAGGCGCGCGTGCCCTGCCAGGCCGCGCAGAATGCCATGACGGCGGCGAGCGAGATCAGCGTCGAGACGATGCCGACGAAGGCCGACACCTGCGCGGCGCGCGCAAGGCCCGGCTCGGCGAACAGCGCCCGCCAGGGGGCGAGGCTGAAGCCCTCGCCGCCGAGCGCGGGCAGATAGCCGAACGCAGGAAGCAGCGTCCCGCCGAGACCCGCTGCCAGCGGACCCAGCATCAGCGCCAGCGTCAGCGCGGGAGCAAGGGCGAGTGCACGCGATCCTCCTGCCCTCACGGGCGGCATGGCCTTGCTCCCCGGGCGCTATTGCGAGGCGCCGTAACGCCGCGCCCAGTCCTCCTCGATCCGGGTCATCCAGCTCGGATGCGGCTCCGGCAGCGGCGTTCCAAGGGCCTCCGGGGCGAGCGTCGCGATGCCGAGGTCGAGCCCGGCAAAGCGCGCACGGTCCTCCTCGGCCAGGGTGGCCACGTCGAGGATGGTGAAGCTGCCCCACACGTCCGGGTCCTGCTTGTGCGCCTGCGCCTCTGGCGACATCAGGAAGTTCGCGAGCACCATGGCCCCGGCCTTCGCAGTCGCGTTGTAGGGGATCGCCACAAAGCTCGCATTGCCGATGGTGCCGCCCTCGAACACGGCGGTGCGCACCGTGTCCGGCAGCTCGTCCTTGAGGATGGCCGAGGTCGCCTCCGCCGGGTTGAAGGAGATGGCCATGGCGATCTCCCCGTCCGACATCAGCGTGCGCTGCGCGGCGGAGTTCTGCGGAAAGGCGCGGCCCTGCCGCCACAGGACCGGGTTCAGCGCGTCGAGATAGGACCAGAGCGGTGCGGTCGCGGCCTCATAGCCGGCCTCGTCCGCCGGGCGCACCAGGACCGACGGGTCTGGCGTCACCTCGTAGAGCACCTGCTTCAGGAAGGTCGAGCCGAGGAAGTTCGGCACCTGCGGATAGGTGAAGCGACCCGGGTTCGCCTGCGCCCAGGCCAGCAGATCGGCGGCGGTGCGCGGCGGCACCGGCATCTCGGCGGTGTCGTACATGAACACGACCTGCGCCTTGCCCCAGGGCGCCTCCAGCCCTTCGACCGGCACGGTGAAGTCGAGCTTCACGAGGTCCCCGTCCGCCACGAAGCGGTAGTTCGGCATCGCCTCCGACCAGGGGCCGTAGAGCAGCCCGTTGCGCTTCATCGCGGCGAAGTTCTCGCCATTGATCCAGATGAGGTCGATGGAGCCCCCGGTGTCGCGGCCCGCCGTCTTCTCCGCCACGACGCGGGCGACCGCGTCGGCGGTGTCGGAGAGCTTCACATGCTCCACGTTCACGCCGTAGCGCGCCTTCACCTGCTCCCCCGCCCAGGCGATGTAGGCGTTGATGCGCGGCTCCCCGCCCCAGGCGTTCCAGTAGACGGTCTGGCCCTGCGCGGCCTTCAGCACGGCCTCCCAGTCGCCCGGGTCGGGGGCGTCGGCGGCGCGCGCCGCGCCGGTCAGCGCGGTTGCGGCAAGCAGCGCGGCGGCGGCAAGGCCGAGGGCGCGTCGGATCATCGATGTGGCTTCCTTCATGGCAGGGAACGGTGGCACGAGCGGGATCATTCGGCGGCTGCCGCCATGCGGCGGGCGCGGCGCTTTTCCCGCAGGTCGCGGATGACCGGGCCCAGCACCTTCTCGTGGAAGCGGTCGCAGCCGATGCACAGGTTGCGGTAGGGCCGCCCGCCGGGCGTCACCGTCTCGCTCTCTTCCAGGAACCGGCCCATGTCCCAGCCGTGGGCGAGGCCCATGCGTTCCGGGTGGCCCATGCTGATCGCCTCGTAGACCGGGTGTCCGGCGAGGTCGTCGAGGATTTCCTCCACCGTCTCCTCGGTCAGGTTGCCGATCGGCAGCTTCGTCTTCATGCAGCAGGGGTAGACGTTGCCGTCCGCGTCGACCGCGACCTCCGAACCCGAATAGCCGTGGTTGAGGAAATTGAGCCCGCCCGACCAGGCGTTGCAGAAATTGTCCGTGATCTCGGCGCGCGACAGGTCGTTCGTCCAGGCCCGCCCGCGCGGCCAGATCTTGCCGATCCATGCGTCCTCGGTTGCGCCGAAGAAGCTGTAGAGCGGGCCGTCCTCCTCGTGCCACTGGCGCGTCGCGGCCTTCAGGCCGGAGCGGACCATGCCCGCCGCCTCGAACCAGCGGGTGAGCTTCTCCTGAAGCGGCACGCGCTTGTCGCCCTCCAGCCCGACGTGGAAGTCGTCCATGCCCGCGACGGAGATCATCCAGACGCCGCGGGCGAGCAGGTCGGCGACGATCTCCTGCGTCAGCAGGTCGCCCGTGGTCTGCACCACGACCTTCACGCCGCCTGAGCCGTACTTCTCCTGCAGCGCCTCGAGGATCGGGTAGAGCACGGGCTTGCGCACCGCCTTGTGCAGCACCTCGCCGCCCGACAGGATGATGCGTCCGGTCTTCTCGCGGTAGCCGCCTTCCGGCAGCGGGTCTGCGAGGTCGAGATAGGTCATGCGCGCGGGCATGTTCGCCACGATCTTCGGCCAGGCGGCGAGCGATTCTCCGATCACCGCCTTCAGCTCGTCGCGCACATAGGGACGGAAGCGGTCCTCGTAGCAGTGCACGCAGCGCCGGTGGCAGACCCAGCTGATCGAGTAATAGATGGATTCCATGGGGTTTTCCTGCCGCTCCCTGCTTCGCGCACTGCCTCGGCGCCCATGAGACACGACCGGCCGCGCGCTGAAAAGAGCCTGACGGATTTGTGATCGGCGGTGATGACGGCGACGCGCGGCCTTGGAAAGCCATGACCCGTTGTGATACAGTCATGCGAAGTCTGAGGAAGTCCAGTGTTTGCGGCCTCCGCGTCTTCCGGGGCCGCCGGTGTCATCTGTAGCGTTGCGGGGCTCGTCATGATCAACAAGGTCACGCTTCTCGGCCGTCTCGGGCGCGATGCCGTCATCCAGGAAGCGCCGGACGGGCAGAAATACGCCGCCATGGCGGTTGCGACCTGGGTGACCTGGCTCGACCGCGACACCGGCCAGCGCAAGTCGCGCGCGGACTGGCACCGGGTCATCAGCTTCCGCAAGGATCTTCTGGGCTATCTCGAACGCCGCGCCAAGACGGGCGCGCGCGTCTATATCGAAGGTTCGATCCGCGCCATGCGGCAGGAGTCGAAGCCCGACGCGCCGGAGGTGCTGGCCATCCTCGTCCACCGCGACGGCACGGTCCGCATCCTCGACCAGGGCGTGGAGCAGGCGGAGACCCCCGCCGACGCCGAGACCGTGCGGCAGATCGTCAACGCGCCGGAGGCGGACGGCCTGCTCGCCATGCTCAAGACCGTGAAGGTTTCCTGACCCGGATATACCGGCGCGCCATGCCCGGCAAATATGTCAAGATTGCTGACGCATATAAAATTGAGTCGAAATGTGTTGCAAAATGGGAAAATTCGATTAGATTGAGAGATACTGGTTTCGGACCATCGGCGTGGTGCCACCGGTCCGTGGTTCTGGGGTAGAGAAGGAGTGGTGTTATGGCACTTGGTAGTCTGATTGGCGGTGCGCTGGGCGGTAGCGGCGGCGGCCAGAGCGCAATGGGCGACGAGCTGGTTGCGAATGCGGAAGCGAACTTCCAGGACCGCATGGAAACGCAGATGGCGCTCAACGACATCAACAACAACAACCAGATGCTCGAAACCTACCTCGAGACGGAGCGCTCGGGCCGGGCGGGCATCGGGGCCGCTGGCCGGAAGTAAGGGTTTGGCGTCGCAGGCTCAGCGCGCCTCCTCGTTTCGAGGCGAAGCGGTTCCAGGACGCCAAACTGCCGGGCATTGCTGGATGGCGAGCCGGTGCACATCGGCTCGCCATTTTCCTTCGGCGCACAGGGTCGGGTAGGTCATGGATCTTCGCGGGACTATTGTCGGCACGATCTCCCGGCTGCGTCCGGGGGGCGGGGCCGCGGGTCCGCTGGGCCCGGAAGCCGGTCTGCCGGTGTTGTCCCTCGGATTCCGGACGGGCTTGCAGGCCGGGGCGCTCCTGACGTGCGATGTCGGCACGGACGGGGTGTCCATCGGCGCCGCGCTGGGCAGCGATATCGTCCTGCTTGACGAGGGCGTGACGGAACGCGCCTGCAGGCTGACGGTCGGGCGGCGGTTCGGCGCGCCCGTTCTCGAGGTTCTCGCCCTCGACGGCCGGGTCGAGATCGAAGGCATAGGGCCCGCAGGGACCGAGACGCCTCTCCAGGTGTCCTTTCCGGCGACGCTGACCGTCGACGGCAGCGTGATATTGGATGTTGATGTCGAGGCGGGTGCCGGTACGGGCGCCGCTTTCGCCGTCAACCCGACCACCGGCGTGATCGCGATCGCGGCGGGGCTGGCGCTCCTCGCAGTTGCCGTTCCCGTCGTGGGGAGCCTGTTCGGCGGTGGCGGTGCTGCGCTGACGTCCGCTGTATCGGCGGCGGAGGCGCGCGCGTCGCGCGACCGCCTGCGGGAGGTTGCGGCGGCCGTCGACGCACTTGCCGCCCGCTCACCCGCCGTCGCGGCGCACCAGGTGGACGTGGGCAGCGGCATCGTGACGCTCGCCGTCACCCGGCGGCCCGGCACGGACGATGCCTGGGCCGGGCTCTACTCTGCTATCGACGGGGTCGCGGGAGAGGTGCTGGTCCGCGTGACGCAGACCACGGCCAGGGCTGCCGTCGTGCAATCGCCGGACCTGCCGCGCTTCGTATCGATCTCGGCGATCGAGGGCGGTCCGTCGCACGTGGTGACGCAGGACGGCCTGCGCCTGCCCGTGGGCGCGGTCGCGCCGGGCGGCTGGCGGATCGTGCGGATCGCCGGCCGCGAAGTGGTCATCGAACGCGAGGGAGTCGAGATCGAACTCGCCCTGTGATAGAATTTCAATGAAACCGTGCGAGAGGTGGGGCTCGTAGGGTGTGCGGCAACGACCGCGCCATGTTGCTTGTCCTTGTGAGGTGTGCGTCCCGTGAGCGGCGGCCCCATCGATCTCAACCGGGTTCTCCCCGCCGACCTTTCCCCCGGCGGGTATGAGGGCGAGCCGTTCGTCCCTCAGGCGCTGGTTGCGCCTTTCGACCCCGGTCTCCTCGACGTCTACCGCCAGAATTCGCAGGTCGACCGTCGCGTCACGGGCGTGGACGATTTCGCCCGCCTTCCGCCGCAGTCGCCCGGCGCCTATGCCCAGGGCCTCTACGACGCGCGCGACCTGCTGGCCGGAAACCCGGCGGTCCCGGACGACCTGGGGGCTGCGGGCATCGCGCTGCTCGACGAGGCGCTGAGCGGGCAGGCCGCTGCGCGCGACGACGGGTGGGAGTAGCGCCATGACGCACACCCCCGCCCCCGGCGCCAACGAGGCGCAGTCCCGCCCGCCCCAGGCACCGATCATGGCCATGGTGGCCCTTGCGGGCGCGCTCACGTCCGCCGGGCGCGGCGGGGACGCGCTGACGCTGTTGCGCTGCGCCGTCCGCCTCGATCCGGACAATCCCGTCGTCACCCGCAGGCTGGCCATCGCGCTCATGGACGAGGGGCGCGCCGACGTGGCGCTCACCGTGCTCGACCAGATGGTGGAGCAGGGACTTTCGACGCGGGCGGACACGGCGGCCTTCTACACGCTGCGCGCCCGCATCCTGCGTCGCCTCGGACGCAATGAGGAGGCTGACGGCGCCTTCCTGCTCGCCACGCGCCTTGCGAAGGCGGGCTAGTCCATGAACCCGCGGCTCTCTCGCCTGCTCGGGCAGGTGGCGGCCCGGCAGGACCTGATGCTGGTCGCGCTGCTGGTCCTGGCGATCGGCATGATGATCCTGCCGTTGCCGACGCTGATCGTGGACTTCCTGCTCGCGTTCAACATGTCGGCGACTGTGCTGCTGCTGATGGTGGCGATCTATCTGCGTCAGCCGCTCGACTTCTCCACGCTGCCGGCGGTCATCCTGTTCGCGACCATATTCCGGCTGGCGTTGTCGATCACCACGACGCGCCTGATCCTGTCCAATGCCGAGGCCGGCCAGATCATCGAGACGTTCGGCCAGTTCGTCATCGCGGGAAACCTCGTGGTCGGCCTCGTGATCTTCCTCATCATCACCATCGTGCAGTTCGTCGTCGTGACCAAGGGCTCCGAACGTGTGGCGGAGGTGAGCGCGCGTTTCACCCTCGATGCGCTGCCGGGCAAGCAGATGGCGATCGACGCGGACCTGCGCTCGGGCGAGATCACCCAGGCCGAGGCGCGCACGCGGCGCACCCAATTGAGCAAGGAGAGCCAGTTCTACGGTGCGATGGACGGCGCCATGAAGTTCGTCAAGGGCGACGCCATAGCAGGCCTGATCATCACGGCGGTGAACCTGATCGGGGGGATCGCCGTCGGCGCCTTCCAGAAGGGCCTGAGCATGGGCGAGGCCGTGGCCGTCTACTCGATCCTCACCATCGGCGACGGGCTGGTGGCGCAGATCCCGGCGCTCTTCACCTCCATCGCCTGCGGCACCATCGTCACGCGCGTCACCACCGACGACAAGTCCAACCTGGGCAGCGACATCTCCCGCCAGCTCGTTGCCGAGCCGCGCTCGCTCCAGGTCGCGGCCGTGATCATGCTGGCGCTCGCTGCGATCCCCGGCTTTCCGACGGCGATCTTCCTCTTCCTGGCGAGCCTGTTCGGTGGCCTGAGCCTGCTTTATTTCTTCCGCGACCGGAAGGCCGCGAAGGCCGAACAGGCGGTGCAGGCGGAGGCAGACGCGGCGAACCTCGGTGCTGGCGGAGAGGCGCTCCCCGAATTCGTCGACCGGCCGCAGGAAGAATTGATTGTCCAGGTGCGGACCGGGTTGGAGCTGTTCAATTTCATCGATCGGCTCGTGCTGCGGGAAGTGACGAACACGCACCGCACCCGCATTCTCGAGAAATACGGCTTCGTCTTCACGCCGCCCGTCTACGACCGGGATGGGTCGCTCGGCTCTTCGGAGTACAAGATCTACCTCGAGCACGTCCCCGTCGGCAGCGGCACCATCGACTTCGACAAGCTGCTGATCCCCGACGGCCCCGACCTGCTGGAAGCGGCGGGCGTCCCCTACCAGGTCCGGCGCGACGAGGACGGGATCGAGCGGACCTATGTCGCGCTGGAGGAACGGGCCCGGCTCGAGGAACTCGACATCCGTTACCGCGACGCGCACTGGATGCTTGTCGACCGCGTCGTCGCCGTGCAGGAGGAGTATGCCTCCTATTTCGTCACGGTGGACGAGGTGAAGCGGCTGCTGGCCATCGTCGGCAAGACCTACCAGGACCTCGTGGCGGAGGTGTCGCGCGTCGTCCCCATCACCCGCATGACGGACGTGCTGAAGCGCCTCGTCGACGAGAAGGTCTCGATCCGCTCCATGCGCCTCATCCTCGAGGCGCTGCTCGAATGGGGACAGAAGGAGGCAGACCCCGCCGTGCTGACGGAGCATGTGCGCGGCGCGCTCAAGCGGCAGATCTGCTTCGGGCTCGCCGACCAGAACCGGATCATCTCGGTCTTCCTGCTCGACCGCGGGCTCGAGGACATGATCCGCCGGAACCTGCGGCAGAGCGCGGTCGGAAGCTACCTCGCGCTCGACGAGCAGACCTCGCGCACGCTCACGACGCAGGTCCGCGCGCAGATGGACCAGGCCGCGCGCCAGAACCGCCGGCCGATCTTCCTGACGGCTGCCGACGTGCGCCGCTTCTTCCGCAGTTTTCTCAAGGGCAACGGCTTGGCCTGCCCGGTCATCTCGCAGCAGGAAATGGCGCCGGAGTTCACGGTTCAGCCCGTCGGCGTGCTGTCGATCGGTGCGGCAGCCATGGCGGCGGGCGGAAACGTGACGCCGATGGCAACCGCCCGGCCGGGAGGCGGCCCTGCCGTCCCCGCGGGTGCGGCACAGCCCGGCGCGCCGGGCTTCGCACCGCCAGGGGGAGGGCCCGCGGCCGGGTTCGTGCCGGGCCAGGCGCCTCTCGCTCCCCGCCCGGCTGCGGCCGCGGGGGCTGGCGGTGCGGCTGGCGGCGCACCGCTCGCGGGCCAGGGACTTCCGCCGCGTCCGCCCCAGGGCAGCTGATTTCCGGAGGTTGGCTGCAACCCCGGGTGAAGGCGGCCCGCCTGCCTAGCGGCGCGTCACCTGCGACAGGATGCGCGCAACGGGCGTGTAGGCCTGGCGCGGGATCGGCTGGCCGAGCGGTGCAGCCCGTATGAGACTCTCGACGAGTTGCGGGTCCGACACGACGGGTATGGAGAGGCCCTGCGCCGTGTTGACGATCTTCTCCGCGCTGTCGTCATAGCCCTTGGCGACGGTGACCGGGACGGGCACCCGGTTGGCGTCGTAGGCGAGTGCGATCGCCCCCTTGCCGCCGACGATGACCACCGCGGCATTGGCCGTGCCCATGCGCGCACCGCCCCCCTGCGCGGCCTCGCGTTGCAGGCGCCGGCGCTCGCCGCGGATCTCGGGGCTTCCGAACATTTCCTTCATCTCGTTCTTCATCTCGGTCCGGGACATCTTCATGTCGCGGCGGAACAGCCAGCGCTGCAGCAGGATGTCGAAGATGGCGCCGAGGATGAACAGGACGATCGCCGCTGCGATCACCGCGAGCGTGAGGCGCACGAACACCGGCACCACGCAGTCGAACCCGCAATAGCCGAGCCGCGTCAGCCACCGGAAGCCACCCCACAGAACCGCGCCCAGCGTGGCGATCATCAGGAAGACCTTCACGACCGACACGCCGAAGGTCACGAAGTTCCGCACCGCGAAGATGCGCCCGAACCCGCTCATGGGATTAATCTTGTCGGGCCGCGGAACGATCGGGTCGATGGCGAAGACGAAGCCCTTGAGCACGAGGATGCTCGTGACGATCACCGACACGATCACGATGGCGTAGAGCGGCATGCTGATGTCGGTGACCATCTTCAGCGTGCGCTGCATGACGGTTTCCTGCGCCTCGGCGAAGGGCAGGGGGATCGCGCCCGCGGCAATCGCATAGACCTGGACGAACAGGATCACGGTCGCCGGAGTGGCGACGATGCAGTAGACCAGCCCGATCACGATCTTCAGGCCGTTGACCGTCTCCTGGCTCTGTTCGACCTGCCCCCGCCGGCGCGCGTCGCGAAGCTTCTTCTGCGACGGCGGGAGATTTTTCTCTTCCGTGTCGCTCATGGGAACAGCGCCTCGAGGCGCGCCCCCACCGTTTCCCGCGTCGGCAGGTCGTGTGAGTGAAACGGCACGAAGAAATAGGCCATGATCATCAGGCCGAGGATGAAGATCAGGTTCTTGACGGTCAGCGACAGTTCGAACACCTGGATCTGCCGGGCGAACTGGTTGACGAGCGTCAGCGTGAGTTCCGCAAGGAACATCGCGATCAGGAAGGGCGCGGCATAGATCAGCGCGATCCGGAAGAGCGCATCGAGAAAACCCATGAGGAAGCCCGGCGCGCCGGAACTGAAGTCGGGCAGAAGCACGCCCAGCGGCCAGATGCCGTAGCTATCGTAAAGTGCGCCCGCAAGGATCAGCCCGCCCCCCATCAGCAGGAAGAAGGTCACGTGCGCCATGTCGCTGAGATTGGCGAAGACGCCGGTCTGCGCGCCCGTCGCGGGGTCGGCGATCTGCGCGGCCGTGGCGCCGCGGTAGAAGTCCACGAACTCGGCGGCGGCCGCGACGCCCCAGATCGGGATCGCGAGGATCGCTCCGATGATGACGCCGACGAGGATCTCCTTGCCTGCGACCAGGGCGTACATGACGCCGCCGCCGGCGCGCAGCGGCTCGACCATGTCGACGGCAAGCGGCACCACGGGCAGTGCGATGGCGATCGCGATTCCGCCCCGCACCGCCGGGCCGAACTGCGGAATCGTGAACGCGGGAAACACGGTCATCAGCCCGAAGACGCGCGCCGCCGCGAGGCCCAGCGCCGCCAGCCAGTCTACCAGCGTGTCCAGCGACTGCAGATAGGCGGGGTCGAGCATGGCGCGGGTGGCCCTCCCGGCGCCTACTGGACCAGGTAGGGGAAGTCGCGGAAGACCTCCACCGTCAGGTCGACGAGGGGGCGCGAAAGCTGCGCGCCGAGGTAGAGCAGCGAAAGACCGACCGCGAGCAGCTTCACCGCCTGCGGCAGCATCTGGTCCTGGATCTGCGTCAGCGCCTGGAACAGCGCGATGATGAAGCCGACGCCGGTCGCGATCAGCAGCGGCGGCGCGGCGTAGAGTGCGGTGACCAGCGCCATCTTGTAGAGGTACTGGCTGAACATCGTCGGGTCCATGTCAGCCCCCTCCCGGCGTATAGCTGAGCACCAGCCCGTAGGCGAGCCGCGTCCAGCCGTCGGCGACCACGAACAGGAAGAGCTTGAACGGCACCGACAGGATGATCGGCGACACCATCATCATGCCGAGCGCCATGAGGATCGCCGTGATGATGAGGTCGACCGCGATCAGCGGCAGGTAGAGGAGGAAGCCGATCTCGAACGCGCGGGTCAGTTCCGCGACGACGAAGGCCGGGACCAGCACGAAGAAGCTGTCGTCCGCATAGGGCGGGACCTCGGGTCGCTCGGTCCCCGGCGGGGTCGAGACGGTCACGATGGCGTCGACGAAGAAGGCACGCTGCGTCGCGCTCGTATAGCGGGTCAGGAACTCCTTGATCGGCGCGGAAATGGCCTCGCCTGCCGCAGTCCAGTCCTCGATCGTCTCGAACTCCTGGCCGGGCGCCGTCAGCGCCGCCGTGATCTCGTTCAGCATCGGCGAGGTGACGTAGATCGCCAGGATGATCGCCAGCGCGTTCACCACCAGGTTCGAGGGCACGCCCTGGATGCCCAGCGCGTTGCGCACGATCAGAAGCACCACGACGATCTTGGTGAAGCCCGTCACCAGGACCGCGAGGAATGGCAGCAGGCTGATCGCGGTGGTGAGCGCGATCAGCCCGACGAAGTTGAAGCTAGCCGGCTCCATGGCCGAGCAGCCTGAGAATGCGGATGCCGACGTTCTGGCCGACCCGGACCAGCTCGCCCTTGCCGATCCGCCGGCCGCCGCCGAGGATCGTCACCGGCTCCGTGATCGGCACGCCGAGGTCGAGGACATAGCCGGGGCCGAGTGCGGAAAGCTCCGACACGGCAATCTCCTTGCGGCTCAATTCGAAGATCAGGGTGATCGGCAGGTCGTCGAGCGTGCCTGCCATGTTGTCAGCCGGTACGGCTGCGGCGGAGGCGCCTTGGGGTGTCGTCATCGTCCATCCTTCCGGTGAGTTGAGGGTTTGATCGGGTCCGGAAAAGGTCAGCTGCGTGCCATGCACATCGGCGATGAAGAGCCGCCGCTCCGCCACGGCCACCACGACCTGGCTGCGCGACAGCCGCTCCTCGTCGAGCAGCAGGATGTCGCCGGGCCGGATGGTGGCGACCTCGCCGCGCGTGGACAGAAGGCTGCCGGTGCGGACCGACAATGGGACGGTCAGGGCCTGCACCCACTCCGCGCGGACATGGTTCCGGCGCACCCGGCGGGCCAGGGCGTCCGCAAGGCCCGGCGACAGGCGCACGGGAACGGTTGCCGGAGCCTGTCCCTCTGCGGACACCTGCAGATGCACGGTGCGCCGCATCGGCACGACACGGGCAGCGGGCGCGGTGAGCGACAGCCGGACGGGTGCGGCGAGTGTGCGTTCGAGCGAACCGAGCGGCGCCTCCAGCACCAGTTCGAGCGCCAGTGTCAGAAGATCCGGCGGCAGCGGGGTGGAGGTCAGCCCGGGCGCCACACTGCCCAGCAACGTATCGGCCAGCCGCCGCGGCAGGGAGAGCGTGGCGACGTCGTCGCCGGCTTCGAGGCAGAGCAGCACCGGATCGGCCTCGCGTGCCGTGCGGTCGGCAAGGAGACTCCAGCCGATCCCGAGCCGCAGCCCCCCGATATCGAGCGAAATCGGCGCATGCGGATGCGCGAACGTCCGGTCGAGGGACAGAAGATCCGGATCGACGGCGGACCAGAGAAACGGTTCGGCCGCCGGTTGTTGCGGCGTGGCAATCACGCGCGATACTCCCAACACTGCTCCAACGCGACACATGAGGGCGGCGGAGCCGGTGCCGCCCTTGCGCTCCCGGCCGCGGAACGCGCCTCAACCGGAAACTTCGACTCTACTTTAGCGAGATTCGTGCCACGGCACGCCGGCGCGTGGCGGCCGCTTCACTTCTGCGCGAGGCGGGCGACGGCGAAGCGGTCCTGGGCGATCTCCTCGATCTCCTGCTCCTCGCGCTGGAGCGCGGCGCGCGCATGTTCGTTGCGGACCTTCCCGGCCACTTCCTCCACCGCACTCAGCGCCTTGCGCACCGCGGCCTCGGCGGCTTTCGCCTCCTGCTCCTCGCCCATCAGGCGGTGAACCTCTTCCTCTTGGCGCTTGATCATGCCCGCAAGCCGCGTCCCTTCGGCCTCGAGCGCGGCGGACTTGACCTCGATGGCCGTCCAGTCGGCGGGTGTCACGGGGCGTCCGACCATGGCGGTGTAGAGCGCGTTCAGAATCTCGGGCTTGCGCTGCTCGTGCGCGGCCAGCGCGCGCCGCGCCGCCGCCATCGCGGCCTGGGCACCCTCCCGCGCCTTGCGCACCCGGGCCAGCGCATCGCGTGCGGCTTCCGCCCGTTCGCGCCGGATCTGGACGAGGCGGGCGACGTCCTTCGGGCTCATGCCGCGAGCCGCTTCAGCCAGTCGATCGTCTCGCGCACGCCGGTCGGGTCGTCGGTCTGCTGGCGCAGGAAGGCGAGGATGTCGTTGCGCCGGGCGATCGCCTTGTCGGCCAGCGCGTCGGAGCCTTGCCGGTACTCCCCCACCTGCAGCAGAAGTTCGACCTCGTTGTACTTGGCGAGCAGTTCGCGTGCGTGGGCGGCGGCGCGCAGGTGTTCCTTGTCGGCCACCTGCTCCATCATGCGCGAGCGGCTGGCGAGCACGTCGATTGCCGGGAAATGTGCCTGGTCGGCAAGCTTCCGGCTGAGGATGATGTGCCCGTCTAGGATCGAGCGCACCTCTTCCGCCACGGGGTCGGAGCTTTCCTCGCCTTCGACGAGGATCGTGTAGAAGGCGGTGATGGAGCCCGCCTTCGACTTGCCCGGACGCTCCAGCAGGCGCGGCAGCGTCGCGAAGACGGACGGCGGGAAGCCGCGCCGGGTCGGCGGCTCGCCGGCCGCGAGACCCACCTCGCGCAGCGCGCGTGCAAAGCGCGTCACGCTGTCCATCAGCAGCAGCACGCGCATCCCCTGGTCGCGGAAATATTCCGCGACGGCGGTCGCAACGTAGCCGGCCTTCATCCGTTCGACCGACGGCCGGTCGGAGGTCGATGCGATCACCACCGCGCGCTTCATGCCCTCCTCGCCGAGGTTGTGTTCCACGAACTCCCTCACCTCGCGCCCGCGCTCCCCGATGAGGGCGATCACGGTGACGTCGGCCTCGGTGTTCCGGGCGATCATCGACATCAGAACCGACTTGCCGAGGCCGGGCGAGCCGAAGATGCCGAGGCGCTGGCCCTCTGCCACCGTCATGAAGCCGTCGACGGCGCGGATGCCGACGCCGATCGAACGGTCGGCGAAGTCGCGTTCTTCCGGCGGCAGCGGGTCGACCTCCACCGGCCGGGGGACCAGCGTGCCGAGCGCCGAGCGGTCCGCGCCCAGCGGGCGCCCCAGCCCGTCCAGCAGGCGTCCCATGATGCCGGGGCCGACATGGACCTGCAGCGGGTGGCCGGTCGGAATCACCTCCGATTCCGGGGAAATCCCGCGCACGTCGCCATAGGGGGTCAGCAGGCAGCGTTCTCCCGAGAACCCCACCACCTCCGCGAAGGTCGTGCTGCGGGCCCGCCGGTCCACGATGCGGCAGAGGTCGCCGATGGAGACGCCATGCGCCTCCGCCTCGATCATGGTGCCCAGCGCGCGGACCACGCGGCCCTTGAGCGGACGGCAGTCGAGACTGTCGACGGTCGCGTGGAAATGCTGCCAGCGGGTCTCGATACGGGTGCGCAGGCTCGTCCGGGTCTCGGGCGGCGTCATGCCTTCCCCTCCGGCCGGTCGTCGCGCAGGGCCAGTTCGATCGCCTCGAGTTGCAGGGACACGTCTGCGTCGATCACGCCGAGGTCGGAGTCGACACGGCATGCATCCTCCGGCAGGCCGTCGTCGGGCGTCACGTTCAGCGCCGGCAGCGGGCGGCTGTCGGCACGCAACCCCGCGATGGCTGCCTCCACCCGCTCCGCGGCAGCAGGATGCACGCGAATGTCGAGCCTGCGGGCGCTGCGCAGGTCGGCGACGACGGCAGCGGCTGCGGCGGCGACCTTGTCTGCAACCGGCATGTCGCCCAGAACGCGCCGCACGACCTTCAGGGCGGCGGCCTCGATCTCCGCTTCCGCCCGCTCCAGTTCCCGGTCGACGGAGGTGCGCACCTTGATGATGAGGGCGGAGGCCGCACGCAAGGCATCGCGTCGCCCTGCCTCGTAGCCTTGCTGGCGTGCGTCGCGGGTCGCCTCCTCGGCCTTGCGTTGCAGCAGGCGCCGGCTTTCCTCCTCCGCGCGCGCGGCGCGGGCGGCGAGATCCTCGCCCGACAACAGCGCGTCGGTCTGCTCCGCCCGGATGATGCGGCTACGCGGCAGGATCGGGCCGGCCAGCGGGTCCGTGCTCATGGCGCGGGTCCGGCGCCGGCGCCGGCGCCCTCGCCGTCCGCCGCGACGCCGCTGGCGGCCGCGGCCGGGATGGCGCTCGCCGGGGGTGGCGGGGGGCTTTCGGCGGCGGTCTGCAGAAAGCCCGCCGCACGTCCGGCGACGTCGGGCGCCCGCGCCCCCACGGCCGGGTCGCCCGGGTTGTTGAAGGCGTGCCCCTCGGGAAAGACGAGGGAGAGCCGCCCTGCAAGCCCGCGCGGCACGCGCTCGCGCCAGGTGGCAAGCACCTGCCAGCCGCTCGCCAGGATATCCTCGACCGGATCGCAACCCTGGGAGAGCGCGATCCCCGCAGGTGTGGCGTTTCCTTCCTTCAGGGCGAAGCGCAGCATCGCATGGCTGAGGTCGAGGCGCGCGATCATGTCGCGCAGCGCGCGCGCATCCACCACCATGCGGATCGTCCGCGCATGCATCATCGCGCCGCACAAGCCCGCGAGCCGGCGCCGCGTTGCCGGGCCATCCAGCAGACAGGCGACGATCGGATTCTTCAGCCAGTCGTCGGAGGCAGGTCCCATTCGGTCTTGGAAGATCAGCGCCAGCGTGCGCGTCCGCAAGCGCGGACTGCGCAGGAGCGCCGCGACGACCTCCCCCGGCAGGTGGGAGCCGAGCGCAGCCGTCACCCGCGCGAGGTCCAGCGTCTCGGCAAGCCGCATGTCGAACTCCGTCCCGGAGGATCTGTCGACGCCGGCGTGTAGGGGGAAGGGCTGTGGGGTGGTCATGCGGGCCTCCGTGTCTTTCGGTCGCCCAGCAGGAAGAAGACCGCAACGGCAACCAGCAGCCCGCCGATCACACCCGCGAGCACGAAGGCGACGCTGCTGATGCCGTCGCCGCCGGTCTCGGCCGTCCGCGGCATCGGCTCGGCCCCTGGCGCGAGGAGCGCGGGCTGTGCCGCTTGCGGCGCGGCCGGCAGGGCTTGGGGGGCCCGCGCGGCGGGCACCTGGAAGGGTTTGAGCGTCTCCACGGGGAACAGCACGACCGAGACCGTCTCGTAGGTCAGCCCCTCGACGCTGTTGGCGACCATCGTCTTGATCTTCGGCACGAGCGGCCCCATCGGGAAGTCGCGGTCGTGCCGGATGAGGACCGAGGCGGACGCCTGCGTCTTCGGCGCGTTGGGCAGGCGGTAGGGGCTCGACTCCGGCAGCACCAGGTGCACGCGCGCAGACAGCACCCCGTCGATGTCGGAGATGGAGCGCGACAGCTCCTGGCTCAGCGCGAACATGAGCCGCGCCTTTTCCTCCAGCGGCGAGGAGATGAGATTGTCGCCGGTGAAGACGTCGCCCAGCGACTGGTATTCCCGCCGCGGATAGCCGTAGGCCGAGAGCACGCTCACCGCGTCGGGGAACTGCTCCTGCTCCACCGCCAGCGTGTAGGTCTTGTCCGCCTGGCGCGCCCGTTCCGCCGCGATGCCGTGGCGGTCGAGCAGCGCCACCATCTCGTTGGCGTCCCGCTCGCTGAGGCCCGTATAGAGATCCTCCTTGCAGCCCGCGAGCAGCAGGACGAGGCAGACCAGGGCGAGACGACGCAACGACATGGGGTGAGACGCTCCGGGGAACCTGTGTGTCCGCTAACCGCGCAGGAGAGTTTCGAGGCTTGTGCGAGCGTTCGAGACAGCGCTGTTCGCCAGTTCCAGCCCGGTGACCGCATTGTTGTAGGTGTTGATGCGATCCATGAAGGTGACATAGCGGCTGAAGTTCGACTGCGCCCTGTCCAGAAGCGCTTGGCCTGTCACCTCGGCGTTCGGAGCCGACCGGGCGTCGGTCGCTGCTCTTATTTCCCTGTTCGGGTCGAGTTGTCCAAGCTCCGCCGTCATGCGGTCGCTGCTCCCCGGTCCTTGACTGAGGTGGAGTGAGGCGGGGTCGAAATCGCGCGCATCCCTCATGACCCGCTGGTTGCCGACCATGAAGTCGATCCCGCCGCGCGCCGCGCGGTCGATCGCAGAGTTGCCACCGGTGGACGCCTGCGGTCCCTGTGTCAGCATGTGCTCCAGATAGTCCACGCGCGTCATGCCGCCTGCGCCCGTGCCGATCCCCGCAACCGCATCCACCATCACGAAGCCTCCTCAAGACGTGTCCGTCCGATATGGGTATCCCGGACTTCCTTGTACAGTGCCAAATTAGCACAAAGCCATTGTCGCGTCTTGGTTAATCAGCGTTTTTCAGGAAAATCCTTCATTTTCGGACAGGGGTGCTACTGGGCTGACCACGCCCCGCGGCGGTTGACCTGAACGCCCTCCTCCCGCCGCCGGATCAGGTCGGCGAGGACCAGTTCGACGAGTGCGAGATAGCGTGGCGGACCGGACGCCAGGATCAGCGTGTCGTCGCGCGAGATGCGGATGGGAAAACGCACGTCCCAGATGCCGAGCACCGACAGCTCGCGCGCCAGCCGGTCGGGTGCGACGCCGCGCAGCTGCATCATGCGGGTCAGCACCTCGTCGGCGTGATAGACGTGCAGCGTGGCCCCGTCGTAGTACCAGACAAGCTCGAATTCCCGCGTGAGTTCATCGAGAAAGCCGCGCACGGTGGTGCGGTAGGGCCGCGGCGCGAGGCGGCCCTGCACCTTCTCCGACAGGCGCAGCAGGAGCCCCGTGTTGACGCTGAAATCCGACAGCGCGTCGCGCACCGAACGTTCCACCGCGACATAGCTGTAGGGCGCGTCCGCGTCGGGCAAGGGGGCGGCGGTCAACGGCCCCGTCGCCGCGAGGAGCGCGGCGAGTGCCAGGGCAAGGTGGCGCAGCCGTGCCGTCACCGCCCTGCTCCCGCGTCAACGGTGCTGGAGGTGTGTCTCATAAAGACACATGACATCAGCCGTGCCGACTCCGGCAAGCCGTCTGACAGGGTGCAGGCCGACCCGGGAGCGCCGGACGGGCGGTCTCGACAGGGGGGCAACATCACGCAACAACCTCTTGCAGCACATCCCGCGACACCTGCCGCAAGAAGCGCGCCATCCCGAAGGCGAGCCTTCGGATTTGATCCGCCTCAAGGACACCGGGCCAGAGTGCGCCGCACCTTCATGGCGAAAAGGCGGCCCGGCAACGGGTCCGCTTTAGGTTCAAGGGAGGACGACCCCGTGCGGAAGATCGTGACCTGGGTGCTGGTATCGGATGGCGGGCGTGCCCGCGTCTTCGAGAACGATGGCCCCGACCGCGGGCTGACGGAACTGACCGATCTCGCCCGCGAGGCGGATCTTGCGCCGTCGCGCGACATCATGGCGGACCGGCAGGGGCGGACATTCGATTCCGCCGGTCCGGGCCGTCACGCGATGGAGCGGCCTACGGATCCGCGGGAACTGGAAGAGGAGCGCTTCCTCGATGAAACCCTGGCGATGGTGGCGGGCCACGCGCGCAAGGGGCGTTTCGACCGGCTGATCATCGCCGCGCCGCCGCGTGCGCTCGGCCACATGCGCAAGGAGTTGCCGCGCGAACTGAGCGAGCGGCTGCATGCCGACCTTCCCAAGGACCTGACGAAGGCGGGCCTGGTCGAGATCCAGAAGCAGGTCGGCACCGTGATGGCGGTCTGAGACCCGCGGCGGCGCTCAGGCCCCCTTTCCCGTGACGCCCGACAGGAGGTCGCGGGCATCGTCCTCGCGCGCCAGCGCCTGGCGCCGGCGCAGGGCGGTTTGCGCACGTGCGATCTCGTCGCACGCCGTCTGCCGCCCGATCGCGTCGACCAGTGAGGCGTTCAGCGCCTCGGCCTCCGCGTGAAGCGTGGCGCGCGCGCGGCCCATCTCGGCAAGGCGGGTGCGCAGGTCGTGCCGGTGCCGGGTGGCCTGGGATGCCAGCGGTCCGAACTGCGGCGTTTCCGCCAGCCGCCGCATCCTGTCCCGCACCTCCGCCTCTGCCCGGTCGAGGTCGGCGAGCGCGGCCCTCAGCGAGGCCAGCCGCTGGGCGAGGTCGCGGGCGCGCGTGTCCTCGATCTGCGACAGCAGGACATGGGCGGGCGGGGTCATCGGGTACCTCCACGCTTGCGCGCCTTCGCACGCATCTCGTCGGCGAAATGGACGGCGGCGGCGACGGCCCGATACTGGTCGGGCGGGATTTCGTCGCCGATGTCGAGTGCGGCGTGCAGCGCGCGCGCAAGCGGCGGATCGGGCAGCACGGGCACGCCGGCCTCCTCCGCCAGCGCGCGGATGCGCAGCGCGATGGCGTCCTGGCCCTTGGCGACGCACACCGGCGCGGTGCCGGGCGTGCGGTCCCATTTGAGCGCCACGGCGAAGTGGACCGGGTTGACGACGACGACGGTCGCCTTCGGCACCTCGGCCATCATCCGGTTCATGGCGATGGCGGTCGCGCGCTCGCGGCGCTGCTGCTTCATGTGCGGATCGCCTTCCGCCTCCTTCATCTCGCGCTTCAGTTCCTCGTGCGACATGCGCAGCTTCTTCGCGTGCGAATGGCGCTGCCAGAGATAGTCGGCAGCGGCGATGGCCACGGACACGCCCGCGAGCGCAAGCAGGAAGCGCACGGTCAGCTCCCCGATGGTCAGGCCGATCGCGCCCGCGCCGAGCAGCGGCAGAGTTGCGATGCGCGGCACCTCCGCCCCGATCACCAGCCAGAGGATCGCGCCCACGCACGCCATCTTCACGGCCGTGCGCAGGAAGTCCGCGATCCCGTTCGGCCCGTACTTCTGCTTGGCCTGCGCGATGGGCGAGATGCGCGACATCTTCGGCATGAGTTTCTTGGGCGCCACGGTGACCGCGCGCTGCGCGACCAGCGAGGCGATCACCCCGCCGGCGGGCAAAATCACCAGCGGGGACAGCGCCAGCGCCAGCGCGCCCATCGCCTGCGCCGCCATCATGCCCAGCGCCTGCGGCGCGGCGCCCGCGAAGGCATCCCCGCGGGCGAGCGGCGTCATCAGGATCTCGCCCGCGCGGGTGACCATCAGGGGGCCGAACAGCAAGAGCGCGAGAAGCAGCCCGAGATAGACCGCGAAGCCGTTCACCTCCTTCGACTGGGCGATGTCGCCCTCGCGCCGCGCCTTGTCGATCTTCTGCGGCGTTGCCTCGTGGATCTTTTCCTGTTCGTCGTTCTTTTCGGACACGTCGCGCTCCTCAACCGGGCAGGAAGCCGGGCGCGGCGTCGAGCCAGGCGCGCAGCCCGACGGGCAGCGCCACCAGCAGCAGCGCGAGCCCGCCGAGCGCAAGCGCCGGTGCGCCCACGAACACGACCATCAATTGCGGCATGGCGCGGTTCATGGCGCCGAGCGCGAGATTGTAGAGGAAGCCCGCGACCAGCAGCGGTGCGGCGATCCGCAAGCCGAGTGTGAGCGCCTGCGCACCTGCCTCGACCACCGCCCAGGCGCTGTCGCCCGCGGGGGCGAGCGTGCCTGCCGGCAAGTAGCGGTAGCTGTCCGCAAGCGCCGCGATCGCCGCGATGTGCAGGCCGCTGACATAGAAGGCGGTCAGGCCCGCCAGCGTGACCAGGCTGCCGACCGGCGCCTCGCCGCCTT
Source organism: Futiania mangrovi (assembly GCF_024158125.1). Taxonomy (NCBI): domain Bacteria; kingdom Pseudomonadati; phylum Pseudomonadota; class Alphaproteobacteria; order Futianiales; family Futianiaceae; genus Futiania; species Futiania mangrovi. The sequence continues at coordinate 727,745 of NZ_JAMZFT010000002.1, forward strand.
CGGCCACGCCGCCGAAGATGTGCGCGATGCCGATGCTCTGCGCGATGGCCGCGCCCGCGATCTGCAGGGCGAACAGCATGGCGCGCACCAGCGTGCCGAGCATCAGTCCCGCGATGGCCTCGGGCACGACCAGGGAAACGAGATCCGTGCCGCTGGCCGGCGGTTCGACGGGGCCGGCCGAGGGCATCACGGCGAGCGTCAGCAGCAGCGCCAGGCCCAGCGCGATCCGCATCGGCACGCGACCCCCGCCGAAACCTGGCATCAGCGCCATCATGGCGCCGATCCGGACGAAGGCGGCCAGAGCGGGCCAGAGCAGGTCGAGGTCGAGGCTCATGCGGCGGGCACCGTCCCGACCAGCACGGGCTTGATGCGCCGGCCGATCTCGTCGAACGCGAGCACGGGCGTCGACAGGCCCTTGGCGTCGAGCAGGGTGCGCACCAGTCTGCGGCGGTGCGCGTGCGTGACGATGGCGGGTTGCGCACCGGGGTGCGACAGCTCGCCCAGCTTGCGCCCGACCGAGGCAGCGAGCCGGTTGATCGCGTCGGGCGGCAGGGCCACGTCGCCGGGCCGCCCGTCCTTCTGCAGCGTCTCGTGCGCGGCGAAGATGTCCTCCCACGCGGGGTCGAGCTGCAGAAGCTCGATCCGGCCTTCGGGCGTGGCCAGCTTCGCGGTGATCTGGGTCGAGAGGCGGCGGCGCACATGCTCGGCCAGCGCGTCGATCTCGCGGGTGTGGGGCAGGGCCTCGGCCACCGCCTCGATGATGAGGCCGAGGTTGCGCACCGAGACCCGCTCCTCCAGCAGCAGGCGGAGGACGGCCTGCAGCACGTCGCGGCTGACGGGTTCCGGCACGAACTCGTCGAACAGCTTCTTGTGCGCGTCGGCGCGGGCCGCGTCGGTCAGGTCGAAGAAGGCTTCCACGATCCGGTTCAGCCCGGCGCGGGTGACGAGGTCGCCCATGCAGCCCTTGACGGTCTCCAGCAGGTGCGTCGCCAGCACCTCGTTCGGCGCGGCCACCGGCAGGCCGAGCGCCATGGCCTCGGCCCTGTCTTCCTCCGCGATCCAGCGGGCGGGCGCGCCATAGACCGGCTCGGCCGCATCCTCGCCGTGGATCGCGAGCGGCTCGTCGCCGCGCTTGATCAGCAGCACCCGGTCGGTGCGCACGACCCCCTGCGCCACCGGCACGCCCTGCACCAGGATGCGGTAGTGGCCCGGCGCGAGCGCGGGAGAATCCGTCAGCCGCACCTCCGGCATGACGAAGCCGAACTCGAGCGCCAGGTGGCGGCGGATGTTGCCGATCCGCTGGAAGAGACCCGTCGCCTCGTCCATCGCGACGGGTACGAGGTCGGGTGCGAACTCCATGTGCAGGTCGTCGACCTCCATCCGGTCGCCCAGCGTGGCCTCGGGTGCCTTGGGTGCCGGTTCGGTTGACTGCGGCTGGGCCAGGTTGTGCTGGCGCTTCGCGGAAACCCAGGCGAGACCGCCAAGCAGCGCCGCGCCCGCCATGAACGGCACGAAGGGCATGCCGGGAACGAGTGCGAACATGGCCAGAAGCCCGGCCACCGTGCCCAGCGCGGCCGGGTGCGCGCGCATCTGCGCGACGATGGCCTTGTCGGTCGCGCCCGTCACGCCGCCCTTGGCCAGCAGCAGGCCTGCGCCGACCGAGACGATGACCGCCGGGATCTGCGAGACGAGACCGTCGCCGACGGTGAGGATCGCATAGGTCTCCAGCGCCTTCGAAAAGCTCAGCCCATGCATCGCGATGCCCATCGCCATGCCCATGACGAGGTTCAGCAGCGTGATGAGCAGGCCCGCGATGGCATCGCCCTTGACGAACTTCGACGCGCCGTCGAGCGAGCCGAAGAAGGTCGTCTCCTCCTGCTCCAGCTTGCGGCGCTCGCGCGCTTCTTCGTGCGTGATCGCGCCCGAGGCGACGTCGGCGTCGATGGCAAGCTGCCGGCCCGGCATGCCGTCCAGCGCGAAGCGCGCGCCCACCTCCGCCATGCGGCCCGCGCCCTTGGTGATGACGATGAAGTTCACGATCAGCAGCACGCCGAAGACGACGAGCCCCAGGAACAGGCTGCCGCCCATGACGAACATGGCGAAGCCCTCGATCACCTGGCCCGCGGCATGGGTGCCCTTGTGCCCCTCGCCGATGATCAGCTTCGTGGAGGAGACGTTGAGCGACAGCCGCAGCATCAGCGAGCCGAGCAGGATCGTCGGGAAGGACGAGAAGTCGAGCGGCCGTTCGATGAACAGCGTGATCGTGAAGATCAGGATGGCGAGCGCGAAGGAGATGGCGAGGCCCATGTCCAGCACGAACGCCGGCATGGGCAGGATCATCATGGTGATGACCGTCATCAGCGCCAGCGCGACCATCACGGTCGGATTGGCGAGCGCGCGCGCCGGGTCAATGCGGAAGCCGGCCTTTCCGGCGGCGGGGGCGGCGGGCGTCGTCATCGGCTGTCTCCGTGGGCGGGACGGGCGGGTCCGAACAGGGGGCCGCGCGCCGCGGTCAGCAGGCTCTTGCCCCCTGTGCCGCCGAACAGCGCCGCCAGCGACACCCCGCCCAGCGGGATGCCGTTGCCGTTGGGTGCGCGGGCGAAGCTGCGGGCGTCCGCCGCCGGCAAGGTCTCCAGCAGCGCCGCGGCCGCGGTTTGCAGCGTGGCGAGGCGCGCGCGGTAGCGGTCGGCCAGTTCGGGCGTGCGCGAGTGATAGTGGCCCGAGGCGCGCGCCAGCCCCGTTTCGTCCGCGAGGCTCTTCAGGAAGCGCGCGGCATAGGCGGCGTTGGCGGCGGGGTCGAACGCCTCCTCCAGGGAGGCGAAGGCGTCTGCGTGCCAGACGAGGTTGATCTGGAAGCAGCCCACGTCGATCGAGCGCACGCCTGCTGCCTGCTTCGCGCGCACGAAGGCCAGCGCCTCCTCGCGCGTGTCGAACCAGCGGCCCTCGCCCGCGGCATTGACCGTCCAGGGCCACGGCACCGGGCCGTTGGGGCCCCGGCGCCCGGTCTCGGCCAGCGCCAGCGTGACGAGCGTCTGCGCGGGCAGGCCCGTTGCCTGCGCGGCGGCACGGGCCGCCCCGATGCACGCTTGCGCCGGGGCGGGCGCGGCGTGGGCGGCGCTACCGGCGAGGACGGCAGAGACAAGGAACAGGAGGCTAGATGCCAAGGATCGCATTGATGACCGGACCGCGAAAGAAAGCCACGAGAACCCGCGCGCCGCCGTCGACCGTCGCCCAGATGACGGCAAAGACGGCGAGCAGCTTGGGCACGAAGGTCAGCGTCATCTCCTGGATGGAGGTGAGCGCCTGGATGAGGCCGATGCCGACGCCCACGACCAGCGCCGTCAGCATCGCCGGCCAGCCGAGCTGCAGCATCAGGCCGATGGCCGCGCGCAGCGCGTCGATGATCTCCATTTCCGTCATGGAGCGGGCGCCTCAGATCGGCATGCGGAGGATGTCCTGGTAGGCCTCCACCACCTTGTCGCGGACGGCGGCAGCGGTCTCGAGCGTGAGTTCCGCCTGCGTCAGCGCGGCGACGACCGAATGCGGGTCGGCGCGCCCCGCGAGGCCGTCGATGGCGGCGCGCTCGGCCTGGGAGAGGGTGGAGACGGCGGCATTGGCGGTATCGGCCAGCGTCGCGGCGAAGTCCGGAGCCTTCTGGCCCGTCTCCGCCGCGGCGCCGGGCGCTGCGCCGGTGTCCTGCGGACGGATGCCTTTCGCTTGTCCGGTGGCGTAGGCGCCGAGCGCCTGAAGCGTCTTGAAGTCCATGGCCCAGGGTTCTCCCTTCAGCGGCGCAGCAATTCGATGACGGACTGGTACATCTTGCGGGTCTGGTCGAAGGCACCCAGGGACGCCTCGTAGGTGCGCGAGGCTTCCCGGATGTCGGTCATCTCGACCAGCGTCTCGACGTTCGACAGCGTGACATAGCCGTCCGGCCCGGCTGCCGGGTGCGAGGGGTCGAAGACCCGCTTCAGGTCAGCGTCGTCGCGGCTGATCCGGTCGACCTTGACCGTGCTTGCGCCGCCTGCGCGGTCCATCTCCTCGGCGAAGCTGACCTGCTTGCGCTGGTAGCCGGGTGTCGCGGCGTTCGCCACGTTCTCGGTCGCAATCCGCAGGCGCGTGGCCTGGGCCCGCATGCCCGAGGCGGCCGCGCGCATCGCGTCGCCGAAGGGTCCTTTGCCGAACATGGGGATCTCGCTCATCTCGGGTTCTCCCGGGATTTCAGGGGTCAGCGCTTGCCGATCGCGGTGCGGACAAGGCCGATGGCGGTGCCATAGACGCCGAGCGCCATGGCGTGGCGCTGCTGCGCCTCGGCCCCGCGGACGAGCTGGTCCTCCAGGTCGACCGTGTTGCCGTTCAGGCTCTCCGGGCCGGGCGTATCGACGGTGCGGGCAGCGAGCAGGCTGTCGGCGCTGGCCCCTGCGTGAGCGGCGCGCGTCGCCTTGGCTGCGAAGCCGTCCTCGGACGTGCCGTGAACCTTGAAGGCCTCCAGGTCGCGGGCGCGGTAGCCGGGCGTGTCGGCGTTCGCCACGTTCTGGGCGATCAGCGTCTGGCGGCTGGCTGCGTGGCGCGCCGCGCCGGTGGCTATCTTCAGCAGGGAGAGGCTGCCATACATGCTGGTGTAACCTTCTGATTACAACTTTAGGGTGTTATAGAAGGGGATGGTAAACGAGGGGTTTACGAGCATGGGCGAGGTTGGCGTGCCTGCAGCGTTCGGCGATGGGGAGCGCGCCCCCTGGCGCGTCTATGGGACGGTCGCTTCCATCGGCGGCGGCCTCGTCTGCGTGCGCGGGCTGGGCGCGCTCGCGCGCATGGGCGACCGGGTGCGCATCGCGGTTCCGGGCGGCACCGTCCAGGGCGAGGTTGTGGCGCTCGACGGTGCGGAGGTGCGCGTGCTGGCCGAGGCCCGCGTCGGCGGGATTGCCGCGGGCGCGCGGGCGGAGCTGCTGCGCCGGTCGGGCCTCGCGCCGACGCGCGAATGGCTCGGACGCATCGTCGACCCGGACCTGAAGGACGAACGCGGTGTCCCCCTGCCCATGGGACCGGACCTGCGCGCGCTCGATGCACCGCCCCCTGACGCGGCGACCCGGCGGCGCATCGGCCCGCGCCTGCCGACGGGATATGCCGTGCTCGACACGCTGCTGCCGCTCTGCCGTGGCCAGCGGATCGGCGTCTTCGCCGGTCCCGGCGTCGGCAAGTCGAGCCTGATGGCGGGGCTCGCCCGCGGGGTCGCGGCCGACGTGGTTGTCGCCGCCCTGATCGGCGAGCGCGGCAAGGAGGTGCGCGAGTTCGCCGAGGACGCGCTCGATCCCGAAACCCGCGCCCGCAGCATCATCGTGTCGGCGACGTCCGACCGGTCGGCGCTGGCGCGCCGCAGGTCTGCCTCCATCGCGCTCAGCGTGGCCGAGGCGTTCCGTGACCGGGGCGCGCATGTGCTCCTGCTGTTCGATTCGCTGACCCGCTTCGCAGAGGCGCACCGCGAGATCGCGCTCGCCGCGGGCGAACCGCCGAGCCTGCGGGCGCATCCGCCCTCCATGGCGGCGGAACTCGCCCGCCTGACGGAGCGGGCGGGACCGGGGCCGGCAGGCAGCACGGGCGACATCACGGCGGTCTTTACGGTGCTCGCCCAGGGCGGCGACATGGACGAGCCGGTGGCCGATACAGCGCGCGGCCTTCTCGACGGTCATGTCGTGCTGTCGCGCGAGATCGCGGAGCGCGGGCGCTTCCCTGCCATCGACGTGCGCCGGTCGGTGTCGCGGTCGCTGCCGGGATGTGCGAGCGCGGAGGAAAACGCGCTGATCCTCGATGCCCGCCGCGCCATCGCGGCGCACGAGGATGTGGCGCCTCTGGTCCGCCTCGGCGCTTACCGGGCGGGCAACGACCCCGCGTCGGACCGCGCGGTGCGTCTGGCGCCCGCGCTCGATGTGTTCGTGGGGCAGGGATCGGCAGGAATCGCGGAGAGCTTCGGCGCGCTGAAGGAGATCCTGGATCCGCCGGGCGCGGGCCTATCAGGCGCGGGCGAGAAGCAGCGAGGCCGCTGACGCGCCACCGGCACCGCCGCCGCCGAGCAGGCTGAGCGCGCGGGCCGCGGGCGTGGAGAGACCCGCGGGGCCGCTCGCCGCCTCCCGTGCGAGGAAACGGCGCAGGACCGTCTCGATGTTCGCCTCCCCGTCGTCGCCGCCGAAGGCCCGGGCCGAGGACTCGCCGAAGAGTTGCGTGGCCTTGTCCTGCAGGATCTCGACCTGCCGGTCGATGTCGATCTGCGCGAACGCCGCGGGCAGGCCGAAGGCGGCCTCGACCACACGGCGCAGCGGCTGCTGGCCGAGGATCTGCAGCCAGCCGTCCGCATCCTCGGTCAGCGCGGCCACGATCTCCGGCACCTCACGCCGGAAGTTGAGGGCGAGACGCATGGCGTTGTCCTGCTCGCCGATCGCCACCTCGAACTGCATCTCCCGGTAGCGGGCGACGATTTCGGCGGCGAACCTCGGGTCCGTCACTGGCGCCCCGCCCGCGTTGCCATAGCCGAAGGCCTTGGCGAGCTTGCGGAACCGGCCGTCGGCGATGCGGTTGGCGAAGGCCTCCCGGTTGTCGGTGCCCTGTTCGAGGATGCGCTGCAGGAACGCCTTCTTGCCCCGTTCGCCCTCGAGCCCGAAGGCCCCCAGCGCCACCTTGGCGAGAAGCGGGTCGGACAGAAGCTTCTCCGGCGTGTCGGCGCTGGCGATGTTTTCCAGGAAGTGCTGCACCTCCCGGGCCATCATCGGGCTCTTCTCGAAGGCGATGCGCTGCTTCTCCGCCGTCCTGTCGAGGAACTTCAGGCCGGTATAGCCGCCCATCGGCAGGATCGGGGAGAAGCCCGCCATCAGGCGTCGACCTTCTCCGGCCGGGCCTTGCCGCGGGCGAGGACCAGCGCCTCGTAGGGCAGGAGCTTCCGCAGAAGCTGCATGCAGCGGTAGAAATTGTGCGCGCGCGCCTCGGCCAGCGCGGTCTCCAGCGTCTCGCGGATGGTGTCCTCGCGGAATACCTGCAGAAGCTGGGCGATGCCGCGGGTGAGATCGCCCAGCGCGGCATCCGCCGTCGCCTCGCCCGCGACCGCGAGCTGGGCCACGTAGCACACGCGCTTGACGGGCGTGTTCACGTCCGACGGGTGGATCGCGTCGCGCAGGCGCAGGATGTGCGCGCCTTGCGTCTTGACGGTCATCTCCGCCGCGCGGTCGCCGTTCTGCAGGACAACGCCGTTGATCAGCACCTGCTCGCCGGCGCGGAGCTTCAGTTTGAGGCCGCTCATGCCGGCATCTCCACGGGTTGGGCGCCCTTCAGTCCCTTCATGATCGCGGTGTTGACCTCGATCAGCACGTCCGCGTCGGCCTCGCCGGCAAGGACGCGGTTCGACTGGTGGCGGGTGAATTCGCTGAGATAGATGAGCTGCGCCTTGAGCGGCGCAGGGTAGGGGTTGGACGCTTGCACCACGTCGGCGGCGATGGCGTCCCACAGCATGCGGTTGTCATGCAGCGCGTGGACCATGTCGGCGAAGCCCGGCATGCCCTTGCGGCGGGCGGCCTCGATCCGGGCGGTGACGCGCGAGAAGACCTGGTACTCGATACCTTTTGGCGTTTCGGTGCTGCGGCTGGCGGCTGCGTACGCGGCCTGTGCCTGCAATGCGGCGTTCATTCTGACCTCGCGTTCGGTTCTCGGGCAGCCGCCTCTTCAGCGAGCGCGGCCGGCGCCTTCGGGCGCGGGAAAGCGGGGAAGTGGAAGGCGGCGGCCCGGAAAACCGGACCGCCGCCTCCTGGCCTCAGCGGAACAGCGCGAGGATGTTCTGCGGTGCCTGGTTGGCGATCGACAGCGCCTGGATGCCCAGCTGCTGCTGGACCTGCAGGGCCTGGAGGCGGGCCGAGGCCTCCTCCATGTCCGCGTCCACCAGGGAGCCGATGCCGGACTTCAGCGAGTCCATCAGCTTGCCGACGAAGTCGCTCTGGATGTCCAGGCGCTTCTGGCTGGCACCGAACGCCGCGGAGGCGTCGATGGCCGTCTGGATCAGGCTCTCGATGTCGGTGAGGGCCTGGGTCGCACCGGCATCCGACGTCACGTCGATGGAGGAGAGCGCTTCCAGCCCACCCCCGGCCGTGCCGCCGGACTCGTCCGAACCGGCGAGCGCGACGGCCGCGCCGCTGTCGTTGGCCACCGTCAGCACCACGTCGTCCGTGGTCGGATCGGCAGCCCGCGCCAGGGTGACCGTGACGCCGTCGATGCCGGCGTCGTTGATCTTCGCCGTGAGCGCCGCACCCACCTCGTTCAGCGTGTCGCCGTCGCGGGCGACGTACTGGTAGTCGACGCCGCCGACCGACACCTGGAAGCTGTCGCCTTCGACGATCTCGCCACCGGTGAAGGTCACAGTCTCGCTCGCGCCGTCAGCGATGCTGGCGGCCGACGCCGTCGTGACGCTCAGCGCACCCGACGAGCCGTAGACCATCTCCGTCGTCTCCAGGTTCTGGCGGGCGACATTGATGTTCGAGGCCGACACCGTGCCGTCGGCCGCGCGGTCGAGCGAGGCCAGAACGTCGATCGAGCCGCCGTCCTTCAGCAGGTTGGTGCCGTTGAACTGCGCGGCGTTGACGACCGAGGTGATCTGGTCGCGCAGCACCTCGATGTCCGTCTGCAGCTTGGAGCGGTCGACGGAGCTGCTCTGGGCCGAGACGATCTTTTCCTTCATCTCGTTGAGCAGCGAGGTGATCGTCTCCGCACCGTTGCGGGCGACGGCCACGGTCGAGTTGCCGAGCGAAAGCTGCTCGGAAATCGCACGGAAGCCCGTCACGTCGCTGTCCATCGTCGTGGAGATGGCCCAGATCGCGGAATTGTCCCGCGCGCTGCCCACCTTCTTGCCGGTGGAGATCTGGTCGGAGACCTTGCTGAGGTTGGCGTTGATGTTCTTCATCGTCTGAAGAGCCACCATCGCGCCGTTGTTCGTGAGAATGCTCGACATGGATTTCGCGTCCTTTTCAGTCGGTGACGGCACGTTCGATGCCGCTGTCGTTTGAGCGGTCGCCCCGGGCGTTCAGCCGAACGCGGAACGGGGCGGGCTGGTGCGGCGTACCTTCTGGACGCTTGCGGAGGAGACCTCCGTTCGTGGAGGCCGTTTCAGGCGGGCCGCTGGACCCGTCCCCCGCAACTGCACGCATAGAGTGCAGACCGAGCGCTAATTTTCAGTGAACACCAACCGGAGATTGTGGCGCCTTGTGCCGGCCGCTCAGGCGCGCCGGGTGGCGCGGTTCGAGGACACCTGAGAGACGCTGCTGCCGTCCGGCCCGTATGCGCCGAGGCTGGCGACGCTGTTCAGCGCGGCGTCCACCTGCGCGCGGGCGCGGGCCAGGCCGGTGCGGGCAGCGTCGAGCGCGGCTGAATTGCGCGCGATGGCGCGTTCGAGCTGTGCCTGCAGGCGGGCCATGAGGTCGGGATCGGGCGTCTCCGTCTGCGACACCGCATGGGCGGCTGCGTCGAGCGCCGTGGCCAGTTCCTGCTTCCGGCGGCTGCTTTCGGCGAGCCCGTCGAGACGCCCGTCGGTCACCGCGGCGGTTTCGGCGTCGAGTGCGTGAATCAGCGCCTCGATCCGCGCGATCAGGGTGGAGGACGCACTCATTCGCCGCCCTCCCGCGCCATGAGTGCGCGCGCGATCTGTTCGGACAGCCCGATGCCGCCGCGTTGCACCAGCCGTTCGGCATAGGCTTCGGTCAGGAAGCTGTCCATCTCGGTCGGGCGGCCTGCGTCTGCGCCGCCCTGGCCCGGCGTGAGCTTGGCATGCCGCAGCATCTCGGCGAGGAACTGCACTTCCATCCGTTCCGCCACCTCGCGGATCTGGACGCGGCGCGGATTGGGCTGCGGCACGGGTGTGCCTTGAAGCGGTGCGGTCACGGTCATCGGGTTCTCCCGGTCTGCCAGACGATCTGCCCATGGTCAGGCAAGTTCGGGGCCAAGTGTCTGCGATACACGTTAAAGGCGCATTACCGATCCATTTACCTAATGCGTGTATCGATGGGGGCCGAGAACGAGACCTTTCCGGGAGAAGCCCGTGACGAGCCTGCCCTCGCTTGGCGCCTTGCCGCCGTCCCAGAACCACAAGGAGCGGCCCCGTGCCGAGCCTGCCGCCGTCCCCGGACGCGGCAGCGACTTCGGACGGGAATTCACCCGCGCGCGCGAACACGACACGCAGAACGAACCCCGGGAGGCGGCGAAGGCGCAGGCGGTTGAGCAGGCATCCGGCGCTTCGCGGGAGGGCCGCGGTGCCGCCGGGGAGGCGTGCGTCTGCGCTGCCGGTTCCGGCGAGGTGCAGGACCATGGCCTTCAGGCTACGGACCCGGCGCCCGCAAATGCATTGCCCGCCGAGGGCGCGGCCCCGGCGGCCGCAGCCGTGCCGGTGCCCATGCCCGACGCGGCGACGGATGCCGCCGTGGAGACCGTGACCCTCGATACGGAGCCGGCCGCTGACGCCGATCCCGCGACGGAGCAGGCGGCATCCGCAGTCACGGCGCAGGCGGCAGACACGGATCTCGCTGACGAGCCCTTGCGCGACCCCGATGCCGGTGCGGCGGAGGGCGCGGAAAACGCCGCCGGTGCGGCATCCGCAGACATGCCACCAGCGTCGGCGCTGCACCCCCTGGCCGCTGCTTCTGCGGCGCTGGTGCCCGCCACCGATGCAGCCGGCCTGCCTGCCGACGCGGAGATGGCAAACCTCGCCGAAAGCGCGGTCCGGACCGGCACGGCCGCCACGGCGCCGGCGACCGCCCCGGATGCCGCGGCGCCGGGAGAGGTGCGCGCCGTCGAGGCCGGTGTGAAGACGCCCGCCGCCGCCGCGGGGCCCGCCCAGGCGATGGGCGATGCAGGCCCCGTCGCGCCCGCCGGTGGCGATGCAAGCGCCACGATAGCCGCGACCGGTCCGTCTTCCAGCCATGCGGCCCCGCCGCCCGCTGCACCCGTGCCTGCCGCGATGCCGGCAAGCGCGCCCATGCTGCAGCCGATCGCCGCCGCGGCGGTATCGCTTGGCGCGCAGGGCCGCGTGACGGTCGAGATGGACCCGCCCGAGCTTGGTCATGTCGAGGTGCGCATGGAGCTTGGCACCGAACGGCCGCGCATCGTCGTGCTGGCCGAGCGGCCCGAGACGCTCGACCTGCTGCGCCGCCATTCTGCGGATCTCGAAAAGCTCATGTCCGAAGCGGGGATCGACCTCGGCAATGCCGACCTCAGCTTCGGCCAGCGCGGCCGTGACGAGGGGGCGGATGCGCTGCTCGCCGCGCGAGGGGGCGAGGCGGATGTGACCGCGCCCGACACGCGCGGCATCGTCCCGCTTCTCGCCGGCATGGCCAGCGGCCTGTGGTCCGGCACCGGCGCGGACGGCCGCGTCGACCTGAGGCTCTGATCTTCACCGGCATTCCGGCCCGAACGCTCCAGAAGGAGACCCCATCGATGGCCTTCGGCACCAGCATCGACCCGGCCGCCACCGCCAGGCCCGCGGCCACGAGCAAGACCGGCGTGGCCGCCAAGGCGTCCGCCACGCCCGAGATGGCGAAGGCGGAGGAGGAGGCGAAGGCCGCCGACGCGACCTCGCGCGCGGCCAGGGCCGCCGCCGACTTCGAGAGCTTTCTCAAGCTGCTGACAACGCAATTGCGCAACCAGGACCCGCTGCAGCCGCTCGAATCGACGGAATTCGTGGCACAGCTTGCGAGCTTCGCCGCCGTCGAGCAGCAGATCGGCACGAACACGCGCCTCGACCAGCTCGTCCAGTCGCTGTCGGGCAACGCGCTCGACCGCGCAGCCAGCTATCTCGACCGTTCCGTCGAGGTTGCGGGCGGCAAGGTCGCGTTCGACGGCGAGACGCCGGTCGCGGTGACCTACGACCCGGGCGCGACCGCGGTCGCGGCGGCGGCGGAGGTGCGCGACGCCAAGGGCGCGACAGTCGCGACCTTCGCGGTGCCCGCGACCGCCGGCACCCAGACAGCCGAGTGGGACGGTCTCATCGGCGGGCAGCCTGCCGAGCCCGGCATCTACGAGATCGTGGTGCGCGCGGCCCGGCCCGAGGGCGAGGTGGAGACGGTCGCGACCCGCACCGTCTCGCGCGTTTCGTCGGTGTCGCTGGAGGGCGGGGAGCCGCGCCTGCGCCTCGACACGGGTGCGGAAGTCGCGCTGGGCGATATCCTCTCGCTCTCCTGATCCCTGGCGGCTTGCCGCGGGACGAGAAAAAAGGGGCCCGGAGAGGCCCCTTTCCGGTTTCCTGAATTCGGGTGCGGCGTTCAGAAGTCCTGGCGCATCAGGTCTGCAACCAGAACCCGGCGAACATCGCCCCCCAGAAGCGTCTGCGCGTCCTGTGTCAAGCCTTCGCGCATCTGGCCCAGCGCGCCGTTGCGGGCCAGATCCCCGTCGAATGCGCCTTCGGCGGCGAGCCCGTGCAGTCGGCTGAGAAAGGCGTCGCGCAGCTTCGGCTCCATGGCGAACACCCGCTCGCTGCTGCCGGGCGTGACCTCCAGGTGGATCTCCGCGATCACGTGTCCGCGGACATAGCCGCCGCGGGCAAGCGGCACGATGAACTGACGGCTGAGCTTGACGAACTCGCCTGCGGGTTCCGCCGGGGCGGCGGCGGGCAGAGCGGGCGCCGCGGCGGCGGGCAGGGCGTGGCTGTCCGGGGCGGCTGCGTGGTCGCCCGCCGGGGAAGCCGGCGGCGGACGCAGCATCTGCCCCGCCACCGCGCCGCCAAGCGCGCCCGCAACACTCAGACCGGCAATCAACAGGATGCTCTTCATGCGTGCGTCAGCCCTCAGAACGGCAGGATCATGTCGAGCACCTGCTGGCCGTAGCGCGGCTGCTGCAGGTCGTCGATCTGGCCGCGCCCGCCATAGGCGATCCGCGCCTCCGCGATGCGGTCGTAGGTGATCGTGTTCTTCCGGGAGATGTCGGAAGGCCGCACGATCCCGGCGATCTGCAGGTCGCGCAACTCGTAGTTCACGCGCACCTCCTGGCTGCCCTGGATGATGAGGTTTCCGTTCGGCAGCACGTCGGTGACGGTTGCGGCGATGCGCAGGGTGATCTCCTCGTTGCGGGTGACGGCGCCGTCGCCGGAGGACGCGCTGTCGGCGCCGAGGTCGACGGCGGGCGTGAGGCCTGCGCCGCCCGGCAGCACCTTGGGCGCCAGCGTCTCGATGCCGAGCAGGTTCGGGACGCTGACCGATTCCGACCCCGAGCGCGCGCGCGTCGTCCGGTTGCGGATCTTCGCCTCGTCGTCGATCTCGATCACGACGGTCAGCATGTCGCCGACGCGCCGCGCGCGATGATCGGAGAAGAGCGAGTCCGAGGTGGCCGTCCGCCACAGCGAGCCCGCGGTCGGCTGGGACCGTGCGATGGCGCGTTCGGGATAGACCGCCTGGGCCTGCTGCTGCGGCAGGACGGCAGGCTGCGGCGCAGGGACCGCGATGCGCGGCGCACCCGGCGGCGTCATGGAGGGCGGCTTGCCGAGGTGGTCGAACCGGTCCGCGCAGGCCGACAGCGTCAGCATGCCGAGGGTCAGGAGAAGGGCGCGCTTCATGGGGTCACCTCGAGGCTGGAAGGGCCGACGACGCGCGCCGTGACGGTCGCGCGCGAGGACAGGTTCATGACGCGGACGAGATCGCCCGCGCCGCCGGAATCGAGGGCGCGGCCCTCGGTCCGGATCTGCAGGGCGCCGGCGATGTAGCGCACCTCGACGATGGCGTTGCGCTCGACCAGCGTCGGCGGGCCGAGGTCTGCGGGATGCACCGGCTGGCCGGCGTAGATGGTGCGTTTCACCTCCAGCCCGACGAGCCGGTCGACCAGCGCGTCCGGGCCGGCGACGTCGGCGGGGGTCAGCACCTCGCCTGCGGCAAGCACGCGGGTGGCGACGGGGCCGGCGGGTGCCGCCTGTGTGGCGGCGGCGTGCGCCGGCAGCGCCGTCAGCGGCAGCATGGCGAGGCCTGCAAGCAGGGTCATGGACGGAAGAAGGGTACGGATCGTCATGGGTCTCACCGGATCTGGCTCGCCGATGCCATCATCTGGTCGGCGGCGGAAATGACCTTGGAGTTGAGCTCGTAGCCGCGCTGCGCCTCGATCAGGTCGGTGATCTGGGCGACCGCGTCGACCGAGGACTGCTCCAGGTAGCCCTGGCGCAGGCGGCCGCGCCCGTCGATGCCCGGATCGCCCACGATCGCATCGCCCGAGGCTTCGGTCGGGGTGAAGAGATTGGCGCCGATGGCTTCCAGCCCCTTCTCGTTGGTGAACTGGGCGAGGGTGATGCGGCCGATCAGCTGTGCGTCGGCGATGCCCGTGAAATAGGCGTGCACCTCGCCGTCGGCATTGATCGAGACGGAGCGTGCGTCCTGCGGGATCGTCACCTGCGGCACCAGCGGGTAGCCTTCCGAGGTCACGATCAGCCCCTCGGCGGTCTGCTTGAAGGAGCCGTCGCGGGTGAAGGCGCTGTCGCCGGAAGGCAGCTCGATCTCGAACCAGCCGCGCCCCTCGATCGCCATGTCGAGGTCGCCGCCGGTCTGGCGCAGCGCCCCTTGCGCGATGTCCATGGAGACGGCCGCGGCCCGCACGCCGAGACCGATCTGTACGCCCGCGGGGGCGACCGTTCCGGTCGCGCCGGTGGGCGCGCCGGTCTGGCGGACCTGCTGGTAGTGCAGGTCGGCGAACTCCGCCCGCCGCGTCGAATAGGCGGTGGTGTTCATGTTCGCCATGTTGTTGGAGATGACCTCGACCCGCTTTTGCTGGGCGGCCATTCCGGTGGCTGCGATCTGCAGGGCGCGCATGGGGTTCTCCTCCTTTTACGCCGTGATGGTGTCTTGGCTCAGGTCCGGGTCAGGCGGTCGATGGCGCCCTTCTCCCGGTCGTGTTCGGACTGCATCAGCTTCGAGATGCGCTCGTATCCGCGCTGGATCTCGATCAGCCGGGTGATCTCGGAGATGGCATCGACGTTCGACCCTTCGATCATGCCTTGCGCGACGCGCGCCTCGGCTGCGGCCTCGACCGCACCGAGCGGACGAAAGAGGCCGTCCGCCTCGCGCGCGAGGCCGCCCGCGGCCATGGCGAGGCCGAGCTGACCGACGGCACGGCCGCCGATGGAGATGGTGCCGTCGCCCGCGATGGAGGGCACGCCGCCCGGCGGCAGCGCAATGGGCGCGCCGCCCGCGTCGAGGACGTCGTGCCCGGTCACGGTCTTAAGGATGCCCTCCGGGCTGAGCGCGAGCCGGCCGTCGCGGGTCAACCGCTCGCCTTCGGGCGTCATCACGCGCAGGAAGCCCTCGCCCTCGATGGCGACGTCCAGGGGGGCGCCCGTGCCCTTCAGCGCGCCCTGGTTCATGTCGGTGTAGCTCGACGGCGCATCCGCGTAGGAAAGCCCCTGGCCCGGGGTCGCCAGCCGTTCGAACGTCTCGCCGAAGGCCAGCCGCTCGCGCCGGAAGCCCGCGGTCGACATGTTGGCAATGTTGTTCGCCGTCACGTCGAGCGCGCGCGACAGGGCCCGCTGGATGCTGAGGCCGACATTGATCGCATCGGTCATGGCCGTTGCACCTCCCGTATGGCGGATTCGGTCGCCCGCGCTCGTGCCAGCGCCGTGCGGACGAGGCCGGGAAGGCCATCGCCCGTCACCGCTTCGGCGGCGGTCTGCGTTCGCATGTCGATCAGGCTGCCGATCTGCGCGGCATCGGCGCCGGCGGTGGAGGATGCTTCCTCCGCCGTCAGCACGGGCGCATCGCCCGCGATGCGGGCGCGCCGCGCGTCGAGGCCGGCGGCAATGGCGGGTTGGGCGAGCCCGGCGAAAAGCCAGGCTGCGTGGGTCAGCGTGTCGGCAATGCCGGGCGTTGCGTCCGGCAAGGCCGCGAGATGGGTGTAGAGCAGCACCGCGCGCTCCGCGGCCGGCAGGCTCTCGCCTGCCGCGATGGCGTCCAGCGCCGCAAGCCGCAGCGCGTCTGTCCCGGCGCCGGCGGGCGCGCGCGACAGGAGATCGAGCGCCGCGACCGGTGTGCCCGCGTCGATCAGGCGGCGTGCACGCAATTCGGCGGCCTCGCGCCCTTCCGGGCGGTGCCGCATCAGGTGGACCACGCGGTCGAGCGCGTCCTGCAGACGCACCTCCGCGGGGTCGCCGGCCGGGGTCAGGCGTGCAGCGGCAAGCGCAGCGGGAACGGCGGCAGGATGTTGCGACTCCGCCAGGCCGAGAAGGTCGTCGCGGGCCGTGCCGGTCTGTCCTGCGGCGGCGTCCAGGCGGGCGCGGGCAAGCCGCATCCACCCGCTGCCCGCGGGCAGGCCGTCCAGAAGCACGGCGGCAAGGGTCTGGCCCAGCGCCGTGTCGCCCGCGTCGAGAGCGGCGACGACGACCTGTGGACCGAGTTCGGCACGCAGCACGGGAGACAGGCGCGCAGCTGCGTCGCCTGCGCGCATCGCCGCGGCGGCGCTGGAGGCGGCTTCGCCCGCCCCGGCATGGGCCGCCGCCTGCATCAGCGCGTGGAGTCCGGTGCATCCGCTGGCTCGGACGAGAGCGCTTGCGGCGGCGGGCCTGTGGTCGAGGATCGCGCCCAGGTCGCGGTAGAGCGCGGCCTCGGCCGGTTGCGCCTCCGGGAAGGCGCGCAGCAGGAACAGCGCCTCCGCCCCCAGACCCCAGGCCAGCGCGGCGCGGACATGGGCGTCCACGGCGGCAGGGTCGATCCGGTCGAACTCCCCCGCGAGCGGGGGCAGGGTGCCACCCGGCGCGGTCAGCGCGGCGGCGATCGCCGCGTCCTCGCGGCAGGCGGGCCGGTCGGGCCGAGCCTCGGGTGCGGGGTCGGGGTCCGCGCCGGGCATGGCCGCGGCTGCCGCGCTCTCGTCGATTGCCGAAGGATGGGGGCCCGAAGGATCCGTGAAGGGGGTGCGCGCGGGCGCGGTATCGTTCGCGCTCTCGCCGGTGTCTGCGGCGGGCAGGGCGGGGAAGGCGACGATCCCCGCGGCGGCGGCACCCTTCAGCCGCTCGATCAGCGCCTGGCGGGCGATATCGGCGGCTGAGGACTCCGCCGGCTTGGGCGCAGGCTTCGGCACGGTGGCAGGTGCACCGCCCGCACCGTCCGCCGCATACGCCGGCCCGGCAGCCAGTGCCGCCGCCAGTGCTGCCGCCGCGGCGAGGGCTCTGGGCGCCCGGTACGTCATGCGGCGGCCCCGGCGTTCATCGGTTTGCCCTTGAGCGCGGCTTCCAGCTCGTTGAAGGTCGGGCGCAGCTTGCGCGGAATGTTGCGGCGGCCGACCTCGACGCAGGACTGCGGCGCATGCTTGTGCAGATGCGCGACCAGCACGTCGCTGATCAGCGTGTAGAAGCGGTGGTCCTCCTCGTTGATGCCCTTGATGCGCGCGGCCAGCGGACCCACGAAGCCATAGGCGAGGAAGACACCGAGGAAGGTGCCGACCAGCGCGCCGCCGATCATCTGGCCCAGCACCTCCGGCGGCTGGTCGATCGAGGACATGGTCTTGATGACGCCCAGCACGGCGGCGACGATGCCCAGCGCCGGCAGCGCGTCGGCCATGTTCTGCAGGGCATGCGCGCTGTGCTGCGCCTCGACGAGGCGCTTGTCCAGCTCGCCCGACAGGCTGTCGTCGACCTGGTGCGGGTCGTCGTAGTTCATGGTCGCGGCGCGCAGCGTGTCGGTGATCAGGTCGACCGCCATCTCGTCGGCCAGGATGCGCGGATATCTCTTGAAGAGGTCGGAGTCCTGCGGCTGCTCGATATGCGCCTCCAGCGCCATCGGGTCCGTCCGGGCCACCTTCAGGAGCGACAGAAGCAGGCACAGCACGTCCACATAGTCGGAGTGCTTCCAGTGCGCGCCCTTGAACGCCTTCACGATGTCGTGGAGCGTGTGCTTGATCGTGCCGAAGTCGTTGGACACGACGAACGCGCCGGTGGCCGCGCCGCCGATCATCATCATCTCGAAGGGGAGCGAATGCAGGATGATCGCCATCTTGCCGCCGGCGAGCGTGTAGCCGCCGAACACCATTCCGAGGATCAGACCGATACCGATCAGGCCGCCCATGGGTGCCTACGCCTCCGTCAGGAAGTTGCCGTCGTGCGCGCGGGTCATTGCGTCGCGCTGCCGTTTGCAGCGGGGGTGCCGCCGCCGGCCTGCAGGTCCGCGGTGTTCCCCGCGAGCAGGACGGTCACGGCATAGGCCTTCTTGGGGCCCATGTTCGCGAGGATGAAGGACGCCGCATCGACCCGCAGCCGGCGCAGGAAGCCCGCGGCGATGTCCTCCGGCATCTCGTCGAAGATCTTGGCGGCTTCCTTGGGTTTCATCGTCTCGTAGATACCGACCAGGTGCGCCATGTCCTGGCGCGCCATGTCGTCGGCGGCGCCGAGACGGGCCTCAAGTTCGGCGGCAGCGGCGCGCAAGTCCTCCAGCCGGGCCTCGATGCGCCCTTCGGCCGCGGCGACGGCGGCCTCGCGGCGGTCCAGCGCGGCCTCCCGGGCGTCGAGGTCGGAAGCGCGGGTCTGCAGCGCCGCGAGCAGCGCCGCGGGGGCGGTCGCGCCGGCCGAGGCGTGCCCGGTTCCGGACGGGGACGCCGAGGCGGCTTGCGGGGCAGCCGCGGGCGCTTCCGCCGCCTTTACCGGCGCGGTGCCGGATTCGGCCTGCGCGGCCGGGACGAAGGCGATGCCCATGCTCACGAGGCCAGCGGTCTTGGCTGCCACCCCGACGGCCAGGCAGGCGGCGATCACGGTCAGCGGTCCGGGGCCGGTCCGTCCGCGGCGGGGGGAAGGGGGTGCCGCGCTCATGCCGCGGCCCGCCGTGCCGAGGGCCGGTAAGGTGTGGAGCCGTGCGGCCCGTGCCCGGCGGGCGGGGCGTCGGCGGCCTCGATCAGTTCGCTCAGATGCTCGGCAAGCGCCGCTCCCTCGCCGATCATCTCGTCCAGTTCCTCGATGGTGCGGGCGCTGGCGGCGCGGGTTTCCGCGATTCCGGCGCGCAGCGCGGCGATGCGTCCGTCCATTTCGGCGAGCGTGGCGACAAGCCCGTCTCCCGCTTCCGTCAGGCGCTTCAGGCGGCGGCTCAGCACGGCGCAATAGGCCGCGAGCGCGATGCCCGCGCCGGCGAGCGAGAGATTGGCAATGAACCCGAGGTCGAGATCCAGCATCGAGCTGCCCCTCAATTGACGATGAATTCGGAGATGAGAAGGTCCTGGACGCCCTCGGCGCCCGCGACCAGGTGCACCCGGCGCAGCATCTGCGCCCGCAGGCGCAGCATCGCGGCGGGGTCCTCGATCTCCGAGGGGTCGACCGCGCGCAGGTAGGTGTTGAGGACGTCGATTACGCGCGGCTCCAGGTGCTTGACCCGCGGCTCGGCGTCTGCCGTCGTCTCGATCGTCAGGGTGGCGAGCAGGTGGCGCTGGCGCGCAGCACCGGTGCCGACCGGCACAACCATCTGGGGAAGAGGCAGGAAGCGCGTCTCGACCGCCTGCGGCATTCCGGATGCGGCGTGCGTTTCGGTCTTGCCGCCGCCGAGGAACGGCAAATCGACCAGCCCCAGGAAGGTCGCCGCCCCCGCCCCCCCGCCAAGCAGAAGGGCAAGGCCGAGGCCGGCCACGAGAAGGAGCGGCTTCTTTTTCCTGCCATTTTCGGCGGGCGCGCCGTCGCCGCCCGTGCCGACGTCGCTGGGAGTGTTGTCTGCTTCCGCTGGCATTCTGCCCTCACTGCACGTTTAACGTGTTGAAGGCAGAACTAACGTGGTTACCGTAAACCAAGTCTTAAGGAGATCGCGGAAAAGTTGCACCCGTCGAAGACACACCAAAGGCTGAGAACAGCGGGGTTACATGACGGGACTGGTTGCGACGGTGAAGGGCTTGCCTGCGAGGGGTCAGGTCGTTCTCGCTTTCGCGGTGATTGCAACGCTCGGTGCACTTGCGCTGATGGCGGCGCGTGCGACCGCGCCTGCCATGGAGCTTCTCTACGCCGGTCTCGACGGCGCCAGCGCCGGCGAGGTGGTGGGAGAGCTCGACGCCCTGCAGATCCCCTACGAGGTGCGCGGCGACGCCATCTATGTCGCCGGCAACCGCCGCGACCGGGCGCGCATGACGCTGGCTGCCCGCGGGCTGCCGCGCCAGGGCCAGGCCGGGTACGAGATCCTCGACGGCCTGTCCGGCTTCGGCACGACCTCGGAAATGTTCGATGCCGCCTATTGGCGCGCCAAGGAGGGCGAACTGGCCCGGACCATCGTGGACTTCCCGGACGTGAAGGCCGCGCGGGTCCACATCGCCCATGGTGACCGCCGCCCTTTTAGAGGCAGCGCAGAGGGGCCGTCCGCCTCCGTCGCGGTGACGATGGAGGGGGGAGCGGTCATCGACCGCGGTCGCGCACGGGCCGTGCGCTACCTTGTGGCGCTGGCCGTTCCGGGGCTGGAGCCAAAGCGTGTCAGCGTTCTGGACGGGGCGGGCACGCTGTTGCTCGCACCCGGTGCCGACGACGCGGGTGCGGGCGCAGACGCAGGCGTCAGCGCCGCCGCCGCCAGCGCGCGTGAGACACGCCTCACGACCGAACTCACCCGCCTTCTCGAAGCCCATGTCGGCAAGGATCGGGCGCGCGTCACCGTGACCGTGGAGACCAATCCCGGTGCCGAGACCGTGGTCGAACGGACGATCGATCCCACATCGCGCGTCGCCATCCACACCGACACCCAGGAAACCGCCGAGCAGGGCAAGACCGGCGCCGATCCTGCCGGCGCGAAGACCAACCAGCCGGGCGAGGACGTCCAGGCCGCGCCGGGCAGCGAATCCTCCTCCCGCACCGAAACGCGCGAGCGCGTGAACTACGAGGTCTCCGAGGTGCGCCGCGAGCGGACCCGGGCCGCGGGCGCGGTGGAGCGCATCTCGGTCGCGGTGCTCGTCGATGCGGCGCAACCGGCCCCGGCCGCCGCCGAAGGGCAGCCGGCGGGCGAGCCGCAGCCGGTCGATCTTGCAAGCCTGACGGAACTCGTGAAGGCCGCTGTCGGCTTCGATGCGGACCGCGGCGACATGGTCAGCGTGCAGGCCATGCGCTTTGCCGATCTGCCCGGCACCGGGACGGAGGTGACCGCGCTCGACGTGCCTGGCCCGCTGATGCGCAACCTGCCGCGCCTGGTCGAGTCGGGCCTGATCGCGCTCGTTGCGCTGGCGCTCCTTTTCTTCGTCGTGCGCCCGCTGATGGCCTCGGGCCGGGCGGCATCCGAACCGGCCGCCGCGCCGGCGGCCGCCGGGACCATTCCCCAGGCTGCGCTCGCCGCGCCCCAAGGCGGGATGGCGGCTGCGGCGCTCACGGGGCCTGCGGGGCAGCCCGCGCGGCTGGAAGCGCCTGCCGACACCTCCCCCGCGGGCCTTCTGACCCATGTGGTCTCACGCGATCCCGACGCCGCCGCCGACCTGCTGAAGCAATGGCTGAACGGCACGCCTGAGCGGGAGCACGCCTGATGACCGCAGCCTTTCCCTTGCCGAGCCTGCTGCGCGAGGCCCGCACGGGCTTGACGCGACGGGGCGGTGCCGACGCCCGCGCGCCGTCCGATGGCGGGCCGCTCCGCGATCCGCGGCCTGAGGCCCGACCGGCTCCCGCCCATGCGGCACGCGGGACGCCAGCCCTCTCCGCGCAGTCGTCCGTGTCGGCGTCGGCGTCGGCGCCGGCGGAAGCCAGGGTCCGGGACACCGCTGCAGAGGCGGCGGCGGTCCTGCGCCAGCGTGCGATCGAGATGGCCGACGCGCTCTCCCATGAACTGGCCGCGGCACGCGCTGCCCGCCTGACATGCGAGCGTACGGCGGAAGAAGCCGTCCGCGCGCTCGTCGGCGCATTGGTGCCCGCGGCGGCGCGCGCCACGGCGGAGGACGTCTGTCTCGAGGGGCTGAAGGGGCTGATGGCGAGCCTTGGCCCGGCCCGGCTCGAGGTGCAGGCGCCCGCGCCCATGGTCGAGGCGCTGCGCGCCGCGCTGGCCGGCGCTCCGGAGGCCGCCGACATGGTCTTCACCGAGGTTTCGGGGGACGCGCCCGTGCGCGTGCTCTGGCAGGACGGCGCCGCCGTCTTCGATCCCGTGGCGGCAGCCGAAGCGCTGACCGCCCATCTCACCCGCGTGGCCAAGGATCCAGAAGGACACTGACGCATGACCACGACTTCCGACATGGGCCACATGGGCCCCGACGTGACCCTCGAAGAGCACGACATCGACACGCCCGGCATGGGCAATGGCGAGATCCCGGAACTGGAGCGGCGCTCGCAGTCCGACGGCAACCGCTCGCGCCGCGCCGTGTTCGGCGTGCCGGTCGAGGTGATGGTCACCGTGGGCCGCGCCCGTCCGATGATCGGCGACCTGATCAACATGCGCCGCGACGCGCTGATCCCGCTCGACAGCCGCATCGAGGATCCGGTCGAGATCCGGATCGGCGAGCGCGTGATCGCGCGCGGCGAACTGCAGGAGATGGACGACGGGTCGGGCCGCCTCGGCGTGCGCCTGACCGAGATCGTCGATATCGCGGACCGCCTCTGATGCACCGGCGGACGCTGGCACTCGGCCTGCTGGCGGCGGGCCTCCTCGCCGTGTGGGCGGGGCCGGCCATGGCGCAGAGCGTGACCTTCGACCTCGGCAATCTCGCCACGACGGGCGAGGAGGGGGAGGGGCTGGCGCTCACCGCGCGCGCGGTACAGCTCTTCGTGCTGCTGACGGTGCTCAGCCTCGCGCCCGGCATCGCCATGATGGTGACCTGCTTTCCCTTCATGGTGACGGTGCTGTCGATTCTGCGCCAGGCGATCGGCGTGCAGCAGGCGCCGCCGAACATGATGATCGTCAGCCTCGCGCTCTTTCTCACCTATTTCGTGATGGAGCCGGTCTTTACCGAGGCGTGGACCGTGGGCATCGGGCCGATGCTCGACGGCAACCTCACGCAGGCGCAAGGGTTCGAGCGCGCCGCGGGGCCGGTGCGCGCCTTCATGGAAGCGCGCGTCGACGCGGGCAATTCCGCACTGGTCGCGGCGGTTTCCCCCGGCCGCGTGGGCGCCGACGGGGTGCTTCCCTTCTCCGTCCTGATCCCGGCCTTCATGGTCGCCGAGATCGAGCGCGGCTTCGAGGTCGGGTTCATGATCTTTCTTCCGTTCCTGGCGATCGACATCGTCGTCGCCTCGATCCTGATGTCCATGGGGATGATGATGGTGCCCCCGGTCGTTGTGTCCCTTCCGCTGAAGCTCGCCTTCTTCGTGATGGCGGACGGCTGGGACCTGCTGGCGGGCACGCTGGTGAGGAGCTACGCGACATGAGCGGTGAACTGGCAATGCGGGGCGCGACCGCGCTCGCGGGGAAACAGCCGGCCCAGATGCCGCCGCCTGGCGGCCTGACGCGGGAGCAGAAGGCCGCGATCGTCCTCTCCGCGCTCGGCGAGGAGCAGGTCAGGCAGGTGATGGAGCGGCTGGAGGAGCATGAGGTGCGCACCTTCGCCCGCGCCATGAGCGCCTTGCGCAAGGTGCCGGTGGAGACGCTGGGCCGGGTCGCCGCGGAGTTCGCGGGTGAGCTTGGCAAGCCCGGACAGATGCAGGGCGGAACGGGCCCGGCCCGTGCCTTCCTCGCCCGCTTCATGGACGAGGCCGCGGTGGGCCGCATCATGGCCGAGGTCGAGGGCGGATCGACCCGCTCGGTCTGGGAGAAGCTCTCGGCCGCGCCAGACGACGCGCTCGCCGCTTATCTCGCGCGCGAGCGGCCGCAGACGGCGGCGGTGATCCTGTCGCGCCTGGATGCGGAGAAGGCGGCTGCCGTGGTTGCCAGGATGGGGCCGGAGAAGGCCCGCGACATCGTTACCCGCATGGCGCGCGCGCCCAGGCTCGACGACGCGGTGCTCGACGCGGTGGGCGAGGCGCTGGAGCGCGACTTCCTCGCCGCGATGGAGGCGCAGGGCCAAGGGGCAAGCGGTCCTGCCGCGATGATCGGGGCGATGCTCAACAACCTTTCGATGGATCTGTCCGCGTCGCTGCTGGAGCATCTGAAGGCGACCGACGAGGCGCTGGCAGCCCAGGTGCAGAAGATGCTCTTCACCTTCGAGGACATTCCCGTCCGGCTGGAGCCGCTGGGCATCCAGGCGGTGATCCGCGCGACCGACACCGACGTGCTGCTCAAGGCGCTGAAGCTCGCCCGGGACCGTCAGCCCGAGGTGGTGGAGGCGCTGTTCGCCAACATGTCGAAGCGCGTGGGCGAGCAGGTGCGCGAGGATCTCGACGCCATGGGGCCGATCCGCGCCCGCGAGGCCGAGGACGCGCAGGCCGAGATGGCCCGCACCGCCCAGCGCCTGATCCGGTCGGGCGAGATCGCGCTGAAGCCCGAGGTGGAGGAAGGCGCCGAGGAAGAACCGATGATCTGAGGCGCGCGCGGGCCACGTCCCGCCCGCATATTCCCCGGAAACGACGAAACCGGCGGCGAGCCTTCCCTCGCCGCCGGTTTTCGCATGTGGTCCGCGGACGGTTCGCCGCCCGCGGACGAGAAGCCGGGTTGCCTCTAGCGCATCACGAGGTCGGCGTGCAGCGCGCCCGAGGCGTCGATCGCCGACAGGATGTCGATCATGTCGCGCGGGCCGACGCCCAGCGCGTTGAGGCCCTTCACGAGGCCGTTCAGCGACACGCCTTCCTCGATCACAGCCATGCGGGCGTCGCCGCCGTCGTTGATCTGAATGTCGGTGCGCGGCACCAGCACGGTCTCGCCGCGCGCGAACGGGTTGGGCTGGGACACGAGCGGGGTCTCGCGCACCTCCACCGTCAGGTTGCCCTGCGCCACCGCGACCTTGGAGATGCGGACGTCGGCACCCATCACGATGGTGCCCGAACGCTGGTCGACCACCACACGCGCGCGGGTGTCGGGCCGGACCGCGATGGATTCGATGCGCGCGAGCAGGTGGGCGGGCTTTCCTGCGAGCACGGGGGGCACGGCAAGCTCCACCGTTCCGGAATCGAGCATCGTCGCCTGGCCGGGGCCGAGCGCGGCGTTGAGCGCCGCCTCGATCCGCGCCGCCGTCGTGAAATCCGGGTCGCGCAGCGATAGCGTCAGCGTGTCGAGGTCGGCGAGCGCGAACTCCACCTCCCGCTCCACGCGCGCGCCGTTCGGGATGGTCGCGCCCGTCGGCACGCCGAAAGTCACCGACGCCGCCTCGCCTTCTGCGCTCACGCCGCCCGCGATGACCGGGCCCTGGGCGACGGCGTAGATCTCTCCGTCCGGGGCCATCAGGGGGGTCATCACCAGCGTGCCGCCGAACAGGCTCTTGGCGTCGCCGATGGAGGAGACGGTCACGTCGATGCGCCGGCCGGGCCGGGCGAAGGGCGGAAGCGTCGCCGTCACGAGCACGGCGGCGACCGACTTCGGCCGGAAGTTCTCCCCCTTCACATTGACGCCGAGGCGCTCCAGCAAATTGCCCAGCGCCTCCTCGGTGTAGGGCGCGTTGCGCACGCTGTCGCCCGTGCCGTTCAGGCCGACGACGAGGCCGTAGCCGACGATGTCGTTACCGCGCACCCCCTCGATGTCGACGATGTCCTTGAGGCGGACCTCCGGCGCCGCGGCGGCGGGGGCCTGCGGCTGCATCGACAGCGCGAGCGCGAGAAGGGCGGCGCCGAGGGCGCGGGTCTTGGGCTGCAGGGCGAACATTCTGTTCTCTCCGGCGCTTGGGGGGATTCTAGAGGAAACGGGTCAGCGTCAGGTTCTGGAGCCGACCGGTGATGAGGTAGGTGGTTTCGAGCTGCGACTCGAGCGCGCGCAACTCGCTCGCCGCCTCGTAGGGATCGACGCCAACGAGGCCCGCGATGCGTGTGTCGAGCGCGCCGCGGGCGGCGTCGTGGCGCTTGCCGGCGTCCTCGATCTCGCGCGCGGCGGTGCCGAGCCCGGCCCGTACGCCCGTGAGCGCGTCGAGACCGGCCTGGATGCGGTTCGCGCCAAGCTCGATCAGGCGGGCACGGGCCTGGGCGTGGTCGGGCGTCTTGCTGTCGCCCGCCCGCACGATCATGGCGAGGCCCTTCAGCAGGTCGCGCACCGCCGGGTTGTCCGCGCGCACGCCATAGGCGATGCGCTGGCCCGGCCCGACGTCGGCGGCGAGGCGCGCGCCGGTGTCGCCGAGATAGACCGTGCCGGTGAAGGTGTTGGGGCCGCCGGGGCCTGCATCCTCGAACGCGAGGTCGAGGTCTGCGGCGAGCGCGTCGGCGTCTGCCTGCGTCTGCAGCGTGCCCGTGGTCGCGGCGAGCCGGTCCTGAAGCACCTGGTTGACGGCGTCCGCCCCGGCGAGCGGTGCGGTGTCGGTCGCGGCGCCGGAAAAGAGATGGCGCCCGCCCGTTTGCGTATTGAGGGCGGAGACGATGCGCACCAGCGCAGCCTGTGCGTCCGTGCCTTGCGCCTCCATCGCGGGCAGGTCGCCGCGCGTGCCTGCACCCAGCGCGTCCGCCGCCAGCCGCGGCAGGTCGCTCGCCACCGTTTCGAGCGCGGTTTCCATCGCGCCGATGCGGGTCATCACCAGCTTGGTCGTGTCGAGATAGGCGTCTGCCGCGCGCCGCTCGGTCTCCAGCGACATCAGCGTGCGCGTGCCGGGGCCGAGCGCACGGACCGGGTTGGCGCTCCGTCCGGTGGTCAGTTCCTGCGAGGTGACGGCAAGCCGCTGGCGCGTGTCGGAGGCGGCGGAGCCCATCATGCGGGCGGCGACGAGGGTCGAGAGGCCGGAGCCGGTGGGAAGCATCGGCGAAATCCTTACATGGCCAGCAGGCGGTCGACGAGGCGGGCCATCACCTCGACCACCTTGGCGTTGGCGGCATAGGCCTGCTCGATTGCGATCAGAGATTGCAGTTCCGCGTCCCGGTCTACGCCGGTCTTGTTGCTGCGCGCGTCGCTGAGCTGGGCGGCATGGACGCGCTCGGTCGCGGCCTGCTGTCCGGCACGGTCGGCGCTGACGGCGAGGCGCGCGACGATGTCTGCGGCAGCGGCAGCGGCCCCGCGCGGCGCGGCGATCCCGGCGGCCGCGGGAAGCGTGCGCGGCGCATCGAGCGCGTCGGCGAACCGGCGCACCTGGGTGGCGTCGCCCGCAACGCCCGGCACGGCTGCGGCCACGCCGTCGCGCAAACGCCAGCTTTCCCCGCCCTGCGCCGGGTCGACCGCGGCATTGACGCTGATCCGGCCCGCGAGGCCCGGCGTCACGGGCGCGCCCAGCGGGCTGCCCGCGTCGGTGAAGAGGCCCGCCTGCCCGGGCGCGAGGCTCGGATCGGCGGCGGGGTCCTGGAAGCGCGCGACGAGGTCTTCGGCCAGCGCGTCGAGGGTGGCGCCCGCCTCCACCGTAATCTGGTCGCGCACGGCGAAAAGGCCCGCGATGCTCCCGCCGGAGATGGCCTGCGGCGAGCCGCCGCCCGGCGCCACCTCCTTGCCATCGAGGGTGAGACCCGAGAGCACCCCGCCCGGAAACGCCTGGCCGGGCGTGATCGCGCCCGCGGGCGTGAAGGACAGCGTGCGGGCCTGCGCACCGTCGTAGAGCGCGAGCCCCTCCTGCGTCATCAACTGGACGCCGTTCTGGTCGGTTCGGATGGTGCGGATCGGCACGCGCTGGGCGATGTCGTCGATCACCCGGTCGCGCTCGTCCATCAGCGCGCTCGGGTCCTCGCCGCGCGCCGAGAGGATGCGGATCTCGCGGTCGATGCGTTCGAGCCGCGTCAGCCCGTCGTTGACCGCGGCCACCTCGCGCGCGATCTGGCCGTCGGCGTCCTGGCGGACGCGGGCGACGATGGCCGAGGCGCTCTGGAACTTCTCGGTGACGGTGCGCGCGGCGGCGGCGGCCGACTCCTGCAGCCCCACGCTCTCCGGCGTCTCCGCCAGCGCGGAGAGCGCGGAGCGAAAGTTCTCCATCGCCCGCGACAGCCCGCCCCCGTCGTCGGCGGTGCCGATCCCGGCGCTGAGCGTGGCGAGCGCTTCGGCGCGCGCGTCGCCCTCGCCCGCGCGGGCGGATGCCGCGCGCACGTCCGCCGAAAGCATCTGCGCCTCGGCCCGGCGGACGCCCGCAACGGCGACGCCGGCCCCGCGGCCGGCGACCGACCGTTCGGCCAGCATCACCTCGCGCCGCGAATACCCCTCCGTCATCGCGTTGGCGATGTTGGAGGAGGCAACATCCGCGGACCGGCTCGCGGCCCTGAGGCCCGAGGCGGCGTTGGCGAGCGCGCTGGTGATCGACATGGCGTGTCCGGGGCCTCAGCCGGCCCCGCTCCCGTCAGCGTTTCAGGTTGGTGGTCTCCTGCAGCATCTCGTCGACCGTCTGGATGATCTTGGCGTTCGACGAATAGGCCCGCTGCGTCTCGATGAGGTGGGTCAGTTCCTCCGCGATGTCGGTGGTCGACTGCTCCAGCGCGAAGCCCACCGTGGTGCCGACCGGGCCGGTGCCCGCGTCCCACAGGTAGAAGCCGCCGGACGCGCCGGTGATCTCGAAGCCCTGGCCGCTCACGGCCCTCAGGCCGTCCGGGTTCGGCACGTCGACAACCGGCACACGGTAGAGCGGCTGGCGCGCACCATTGTCGAAGAGTGCCATGACGACGCCGTCCTCGCCGATCTCGACGCCGGAGAGAGAGCCAGCCGCAGCGCCGTTGCCGGTCACCGACACCGGCGCGAAGGGGCCGGCGAACTGGGTCAGGCCGACGCCGCTGCCGGGCGTGCCGATGTCGAGGTCGATGGTGCCGCCCGCGACCGCGATCTGCGCCACGCCCGTCGCCGGGTCGTAGGCGCCGCCCGACAGCGTGGTCACGTTGAGGATCGAGCCGCCGTTGGCCTGCGAGGTGTCGAATTCCACCTCATAGGAGGCGACGGTGGTCGGCGTGCCGCTGGCGCCGTCGACCACGTCGACGGTCCAGGTGTTCGAGCGGCCGGTGGCCGGAACCTGCGGCGTCATCCGCAGCGTCAGCGTCTCCTGCGCGCCCAGGTTGTCGATGTAGGTGACCGGCACCTCGTAGGGGTCGCCCGTGCCGCCCGCCTCGGTCGCGTCGGCGGGCACATTGGCCGCGACGTCGATGCGGGTCGTCGGCTCGACCGTGAACTCGCGGCCCGATATGCGCACCGCCTCGAGCCCCGAGACGCTGTCGCGCGCAGGCGATGCCGGGAACGTGCCGTCGGGGTTCAGCGACCAGCCGAGCAGGTAGTCGCCGGTCGAGTTGCGCAGATAGCCGGCCGCATCGGGGCGGAACGAGCCGGTCGTGGAGATGCGGAAGTTGCCCGCCCCGACGCCCGCCGCCGGGTCGGCGGTCTTGAGAACAGGAAGGAAGCCGCGCCCGTCCAGCGCGATGTCGGTCGCATTGTTGGTGGCGAGCAGCAGGCCGTTGGCGGAAACGTCGCGCCGCGCAACCGCGCGCACGCCGCCCGCCGTGTAGCGAGACGGGCTCTCCGACAGGACCATCGAGGAAAAGTCGGTCTCGGCCCGCTTGTAGCCGATGGTTCCCGCGTTGGCGATGTTGTCGGAAATGGTGGCGAGGCGCGTGGCGTTGACCGCCAGCCCCTGCACACCTGCATTCAGCGAGGATGAAATACCCATTCTGCGCGTCTCCCGCGTGAAAAATCAAAATGCCCCTTCTGGTTGCAGAACGGGTATCACGCAGGCGGTTAACGGATTGTGAGCGGTCAGCCCGGCGCGCCCACCCGCAACAGGACGATCCCGATGCGGCGGTTCTCCGCGGCCTCCGGGGCCTCGGGCAGGATCGGATCGCGGTCTGCGCGCCCCTCCACCCGCTCGATCCGGGCCGTGCCGAGGCCGTTCGCCTCCAGCGTCCGGCGCGCCGCCTGGGCCCGCTCGGTGGACAATTCCCAGTTGCCATAGCCCGCATCCCCGCGGAACGGCAGGGCGTCGGTGTGGCCGGTGACCTTGACCGGATTGACCGTCATGCCGACCACGTCCGCGACGATGGCGAGAAGCTGGCGCAGCAGCGGGGTCGGTTCGGACGAGCCCGTGGCGAACATCGGGCGGCCATCCACGTCGACGATGTCGATGCGCAGGCCCTCGGGTGTCTCCGTGACGCGCAGATGCTGGGCAAGCTCGCCGCCATTGGCGCGCGCGGCCTCGATCTTCGCCTTCGCCGCGTCGAGCGCTGCCTGCTCGGCAGGATCGGCGGCGGTCTCGCGCGCCTGCAGCTCGGCCCCCGTCGAGATCGGGTCGGCGCCGGGCGGAACCTCGGTGCGCGTCGTGCGCGTGCCGCCGGTCGCCGAGGCTGCAAGCTGCTCCTGCGTGAACGCGCTGTCGCCATGCAGCAGGGACGTGCCGCCGCCGGAGATCCGGCTGACCGGCACGCGCGGGTCGAAATAGTCGGCAATGCCCTTTCGCTGGTCCTCGGTCGTGGCGTTCAGCAGCCACATCAGCAGGAAGAACGCCATCATGGCCGTCACGAAGTCGGCGTAGGCAACCTTCCAGGCGCCGCCGTGATGGCCTTCCGCGGCCGGGGCGGCGACTTTCTTGATGATGATCGGGCGGTCTTGCGTTTGCGAGGCCACGGGCGGCATTCCCTGTTCACGGTCGGTCGGAGAGATCCGGCCCCGTTCTGGGCCCCGCTCATGGGGATGCGCGCGTTCTCGCGGAAAGTGTGTTTCGACGGACCCGATCCTATGCGTGCATGTCTTGCGCAGCCGTTAATGCAGAGGACCGTACAGGCGTGCGGCAAGCCGCGAGAGACCTTGCAGCCGTGCCGCGCACCCCGCAGACTGCATGCCGGATGCGGACCGGCGCCGCGTCTCGCCCCGGCAAGCTGCCGCAGAAAGGACTTCGCCCGCGATGTTTACCCCGGTTTCCAACCGTCCCGCCCTGGTGGACGAGGTCCGCGACCGCCTGGTCGAAGCGATGGCCGACGGGCGCCTGCCGCCGGGAACGCCCTTGCGGCAGGAGGTGCTGGCCGCCGACCTGGGCGTGTCGCGGCAGCCCGTGGCACAGGCGCTGACCGTACTCCGCGAGCTTGGCCTCGCGGTCGATCTCGGCCGCCGGGGGCTGCAGGTCGCGCCCCTCGATGTCCAGGGGGTGCGCGACATCTTCGACCTGCGCGGCGCGCTCGACGCGCTGGCGGCCCGGACGCTGGCCGAGCGGATCGAGGCCGGCGCGCGTACGGAGGCGGACCTCGACGCCGCCCGCATGACGCCGCCGGGGCCGGGTGCGGGCTTCCACCTCGCCCTGATCCGGCTCGCCGGAAACGCCCAGGCGACCGCCGCGGCGGAGCGTCTGTGGCCGCACGTTCGCCGGGCGCTGGCGGCCGCCGGGACCGCGCCCGCGGGCGCGCAGGAGGGACACGAGGATATCCTCGCCGCCATCGCCTCGGGCAAGGCGCGCAAGGCGGAGAAGGCGGCCCGCGCCCATGCCGAGGCGGCGATGGCCCGCGTGTGCGCTGCACTCTAGGTCTGCCCGGCCCTGCGTTCGGGGGCACTAGGCGCAAGGGCCGCCCGGCGCTAGGGTGCAGGCCGAAAGATCATCCGGCCGGGACGCGCCGGAGCGACAACAAGACGGAGGGATCGAGATGAGCTGCATCGTTGGCTGGGCGCACACCCGTTTCGGGAAGCTGGACGACGAGGACCTCGAGGGCCTGATCGCGCGCGCCGCCGCGGACGCGATCGCCGACGCGGGGATTTCGCCGGAGGATGTCGATTCCATCTATGTCGGCAATTTCGGCGGGTTCGAGAAGCAGGCCTTCCCGTCCTCCTTCGCGCTCGACGCCGATCCGAGCCTGCGTTTCAAGCCCTCGACGCGGGTCGAGAACGCTTGTGCCACGGGCTCCGCTGCCATCCACCAGGGCCTCAACGAGATCCGCGCCGGCAAGTCGCGCTTCGTGCTCGTGGTGGGCGCGGAGAAGATGACGGTCGCGCCGGGCTCCGACATCGGCGACATCCTGCTCAACGCCTCCTACCGCAAGGAGGAGGGCGACACGCCCGGCGGCTTCGCGGGTGTGTTCGGCCAGATCGCAAACCTCTATTTCCAGCGCTACGGAGACGTCTCCGACGCCATCGCCCGGATCGCGGCGAAGAACCATGCGAACGGCGTGGAGAACCCCTACGCCCACCTGCGCAAGGACTTCGGCTACGACTTCTGCCGCGAGGTGAGCGACAAGAACCCGCTGGTGGCCGGCCCCTTGCGCCGCACGGACTGCTCGCTCGTCTCCGACGGTGCGGCGGCGCTGGTGCTGACTGATACCGAGACCGCGATGCGCATGCCCAAAGCCGTGCACATGCGCGCCGCGGTGCAGGTCAACGACTACCTGCCGCTGTCGAAGCGCGACATCGTGCAGTTCGAGGGCTGCCAGCAGGCGTGGTCGAAGGCGCACGCCGCAGCGGGCACGAGCATCGATGACCTCTCCTTCGTGGAGACGCACGACTGCTTCACCATCGCCGAACTCATCGAGTACGAGGCGATGGGCCTGACGAAGCCCGGCGAGGGCCGCCGCGCAATCGAGGAAGGCTGGACGCAGAAAGACGGCAAGCTGCCGGTCAACCCGTCGGGCGGCCTGAAATCCAAGGGCCACCCGATCGGCGCCACCGGCGTCTCCATGCACGTCATGGCGAGCCTGCAGCTGATGGGCGAGGCCGGCGGCATGCAGGTCCGCGATCCGAAGCTCGCGGGCATCTTCAACATGGGCGGGGCCGCGGTCGCCAACTACGTCTCGATCCTCGAGCGCCTGCGGTGAGCCTGCACGCGATGGATCGGGCGGCGGTCAACGCCTGCTTCGGGGAGACCTATGCGGACGCCCGGGACCGGTTCCGGGCGGCCGTCGCCGGCCTCGGCGTCAAGGTGGACGTGCGCGTCAACCCGAACGCCGAG
The DNA here is from genome assembly GCF_024158125.1 of Futiania mangrovi. Taxonomy (NCBI): domain Bacteria; kingdom Pseudomonadati; phylum Pseudomonadota; class Alphaproteobacteria; order Futianiales; family Futianiaceae; genus Futiania; species Futiania mangrovi. Next base: position 760,514 of record NZ_JAMZFT010000002.1, read on the forward strand.
GGGCCGGGCGGGGTCCGGCTCAGCACGGATGTCGCCCGCGTCGGACCGGCGAGCGCACGGCGCGTTCTTTTCGTGACGTCGGCCACGCACGGGGGCGAGGGGTTCTGCGGCTCGGGCGGGCAGGTGGCGATGATCCGGTCGGGACTGCTCGACGCGCTGCCGAAGGATACGGCCGTTGTCATGGTCCACGCGATCAATCCCTACGGCTTTGCCCACATCAGCCGCACGACCGAGGACAATGTCGACCTGAACCGTAACTTCATCGACTTCTCCAGGCCCCTGCCGGTCAATGCGGCCTACGAGGACGTGCATCCGTTCATGCTGCCGTCCGACTGGGACGGCAAGGCGCGCTGGGCGGCGGAGGAGGCGATTGCCCGCTACATCGCCGAGAAGGGCATGTGGGCCTTCCAGTGCGCGGTATCGGGCGGACAGTACGCGCACGCCGACGGCCTGTTCTTCGGCGGCGACCAGCCGACCTGGTCGAACACGACCTTCCGCGAGATCATCGCCGAGCACGCGGGCACGGCGAGCCACGTCGCGCTGTTCGACTTCCACACTGGCCTTGGTCCTTATGGCTATGGCGAGCCCATCGTCACCGGCACGCAGGAGGAGAAGGACCGCGCGCGGCGCTGGTACGGGAACGAGGCGACGGACCCGGATGCCGGCTCCTCCACCTCCGCGCCGATCCAGGGCACCATGTCCTCGGCCTTCGCAGGGTCAGCGCCGCAGGCGAAGATGGCGTCCGTTTCGGTCGAATACGGCACGGTCCCGGTGCCGGACGTGCTGGGCGCGCTTCGGGCCGACAACTGGCTGCGGTTCCGCGGTGATCCGCGCACGGGCCTCGCGCGCACCATCAAGCGGCGGATGCGCGACACCTTCTACTGCGATTTCGACGACTGGCGGCAGATGGTTGTCGACCGGGCGATCGAGATCGGCCGGAAAGCGATCGACGGCCTCGGTTCGGAGGCTTGACGTCGCCGCGCCCGCCCTGTCAGATGCGCAGACAAGAAAGATTATTACAAGCGTCTGCACCGGGGGTGGCATGCGGGTTTCGCCGCGCGAAATGATTGAAAGGCTTGTAAGTTTCCCGACTGTGTCGCGGGATTCCAACTTGCCCCTGATCCATTTCGTGCGCGACTACCTCGCCGCGCACGGGGTGGAGTCGCGACTCGTGTCGAACGCCGACGGCACCAAGGCGAATCTTTATGCCACCGTCGGCCCGCGCGTGGAGGGGGGCGTCGTGCTCTCCGGCCACACGGACGTGGTGCCCGTGGACGGCCAGCCCTGGGACACCGACCCCTTCACGGTGGTGGAGAAGGACGGCCGGCTCTACGGCCGCGGCACCGCGGACATGAAGAGCTTTTCTGCCATCGGCCTTGCGCTGGTGCCGGAGATGCTGGCCCGCGGCCTGCGCCACCCGGTCCATTTCGCGCTCTCCTACGACGAGGAGGTGGGCTGCGTCGGCGCGCCCGCCATGATCGCCGAGATGGCGGAGAACGTGCCGCGCCCCCGCGCCGTGATCGTGGGGGAGCCGACCTCGATGAAGGTCGTGAACGCGCACAAGGGCATCCTGCACGTCGATACCCATGTCCGCGGCCACGAGGTTCATTCGAGCCAGGTGCACCGCGGCGTCTCCGCCGTGATGGTGGGGGCCCGCCTCGTCGTCTTCCTCGAGGACATGATGCGGGAGAACGCCGCCCGCGCGGAGCCCGACTGCCCGTTCGAGCCGCCCTACACCACGATCCATTGCGGGGTCATCAAGGGCGGCACCGCGCTCAACATCATGGCGCGCGACTGCACCTTTGTGACCGACATCCGCTCCATCCCGGAGGACGACCCGATGTCGTTCGTGGAGCGGTACCGCGCCCACGTGGCGGAGCATGTGGAACCGGCGATGCAGGCCATCGCGCCCGACACTTTCGTCAGGATCGTGCACTCCTCGCTCGTCCCCGGCCTCAGGCCCGAGCCGGACGGGGAGGCGGAGGCGCTGGCCAAGGCGCTGACCGGCGAGAACCGCGCCGGCGCGGTGGTCTATGCCGCGGAGGCCGGACAGTTCCAGGACGCCGGCTTCTCGGTCGTGATGTGCGGGCCGGGGTCGATCGACCAGGCCCACCAGCCCAACGAGTTCATCGCGCTCGACCAGGTCGATGCGGGCGTCGCGTTCATGCGGCGTCTCATCGACCGTCTGGCGGCTTGAAGAGTGGCCCGGCTCAGGGGAGGATGCCGGGCAGAGCGGTCCCGCGTATGGACCATGCAAACTGGGAGACGAGGATGAGAAACATGTCTTGGTTGCGGGTGGGGGCGGCCGCGGTGGCCCTTTCGCTCGCGGTGCCGGCATTCACCACGGCAGCGTCGGCAGAAACGCTGCGCTGGGCGTTCCAGGGCGACGCGAAGTCGCTGGACCCGTATTCGCTGAACGAAACCTTCACGCTGGGCTTCCTCGGCAATGTGTACGAAGGGCTCACCCGGCGCGGTCCCGACCTCGAGATCCTGCCCGCGCTGGCCGAGCGCTGGGAGGTGATCGAGCCGACGCGCTGGCGCTTCCACCTGCGCAAGGGTGTGAAGTTCCACAACGGCAACGACTTCACTGCCGACGACGTCGTCTTCTCGGCGGAGCGCGTGCGGGCCGAGGGGTCGGACCTCACGACGCGCATTCCGAAGGACGTGGTTGTCGAGAAGGTCGACGACCACACGGTCGACTTCGTGCTGACGAAGCCGAACCCGATCCTGCATTACGAGTGGGATACCTGGTACATCATGGACAAGGAGTGGGCGGAGGCGAACAACGCCGTGAAGCCGACCTCCGCGTCCGGCCAGAACGAGAGCTTCGCGACGTTCAACGCGAACGGCACCGGCGGGTTCCGGATCACCAGCCACGAGCCGGGCGTGCGCTCGGTCTTCGTGCCGAACGACAGCTGGTGGGACACGGCCGAGCACAACCTGACCGAGGTGATCTTCACGCCGATCAACTCCGACGCCACGCGCGTCGCCGCCCTGCTCTCGGGCGAGATCGACATGATGTACCCGGTGCCGGTCCAGGACATCCAGCGGATCGAGCAGAACGAAGGCACCAAGGCGCTGACCGGGCCGGAACTGCGCACGATCTTCCTCGGCATGGACCAGAAGCGCGACGAGCTTCTCTATTCCGACGTGAAGGGCAAGAACCCGTTCAAGGACGTGCGGGTGCGCAAGGCGGTCTACCAGGCCATCGACATCGAGGCGATCAAGGACCGCATCATGCGCGGCCTGTCGGAGCCGTCGGCCCTGATGCTGTCGCCGTTCATGTACTCGCGCTCCGACGAGTTCAAGCGGCACCCCTATGACCCGGACGCGGCGAAGAAGCTTCTGGCGGAAGCGGGCTACGCGGACGGCTTCACGGTCGGGATGGACTGCCCGAACGACCGGTACGTGAACGACGAGCGGATCTGCCAGGCGATCGTGTCCATGCTGGCGCGCGTCGGCATCAAGGTCGACCTCAACGCCCAGCCCAAGGCGCAGTACTTCGCCAAGGTGCTGGCGTCGGGCGGCTATGACACCAGCTTCTACCTGCTGGGCTGGACGCCGGGCTCGTTCGACGCGCACAACGTGCTCGTGAACCTGCACGGCTGCCGCGACGACAAGGGCGCGGGCGGCCCGTTCAACCTCGGCGGCTTCTGCAGCGAGAAGCTCGATGCGCTGACGGCCGAGATCGGCACCGAGAACGACCCGACGAAGCGGGACGAGCTGATCGCGCAGGCGTTCACCATCATCCACGAGGAGGTGGCCCACGTGCCGCTTCACCAGCAGGGCCTGGCGTGGGGTGTGCGCGACAATGTCGAGGTCGTGCAGCGCGCCGACAACCAGTTCCTCTTCCGCTGGGTGAAGAAGAACTGATCCAGTCGCCCCCGCAACGGGGGCATCGGACGGGCCCCGGCATGCCGGGGCCCGATTCCGCTTCCGGAAGAACGCCGGATCAACCGGCGCCACGGTTCTGACAGGGCATCGCGACATGATCTGGTTCGTCATCAAGCGGCTGTTGCAGTCCGTCGTCGTCATGGCGGTGGTCGCGCTGATCGCTTTCTCCATGTTCCGCTACCTGGGCGACCCGGTGAACCAGATGGTGGGTGTCGAGACCTCCATCGAGCAGCGCGAGGCGCTGCGCGAGCGGCTCGGCCTGAACGAACCGGTGGCGGTGCAGTTCTGGCTGTTCCTCCAGCGCGCCGCGCAGTTCGAGTTCGGCATCTCCTACCAGCACCGCAAGGCGGTCAGCTCGCTCATCGCCGAACGTCTGCCCGCGACGCTGGAGCTGTCGGCCGTCTCGGCGCTGATGGCCCTGCTGATCGGCATACCCATGGGCGTCTACACGGCCTTGCGACGAGACGGCTTTCTCGCACGCATCTTCATGACGCTGTCGCTGATCGGCGTGTCGCTGCCGGTCTTCCTGATCGGCATCCTGCTGATCCTGTTCTTCGGCGTGATGCTGCAATGGCTGCCGACCTTCGGGCGCGGCGCCACGGTCGATATCGGCGGCTGGTCGACGGGCTTCCTCACGGCCGACGGGTTGCGCGCGCTGATCCTGCCCGCGATCACGCTGGCGATCTTCCAGATGACGCTGATCGTGCGCCTGATCCGGGCCGAGATGCTCGAGGTGCTGCGCACCGACTACATCAAGTTCTGCAAGGCCCGCGGCCTGAAGACCCGCGCGATCCACTTCAGGCACGCGCTGAAGAACACGCTGGTGCCGGTCATCACCATCGTCGGCCTGCAACTGGGCTCGGTCATCGCCTTCGCGATCATCACCGAGAGCGTGTTCCAGTGGCCGGGCATGGGGCTTCTCTTCATCCAGGCGGTGACGGAGGTCGATATCCCCGTGATGGCCGCTTATCTCATGCTGATCGCCTTCGTGTTCGTGGTCATCAATCTCGTGGTCGACCTGCTCTACTACGCGGTCGATCCGCGGCTGCGCGTCCAGGCGGGAGCGAAGGGATGAGCGCGCTCCCCACCCCCGAAACGCCGGAAACGGGCCGCGCGCAGGCGCGCCCCGCAGGCCTGCTCGCCCGGCTCGACGAGAGCGACCTGCTCTATAGCTTCCGCCGGTCGCCCATCGTGGTCGTCGCGGCGGCGATTTCCGTGCTGATGATCCTCGCCGCGATCTTCGCGCCCCTGGTGGCGCCGCAGGATCCCTTCGACATGGCCCAGCTCGACCTGCTCGATTCGCTGCTGCCGCCCGTCTGGGTCGAGGGCGGCATGTGGAAGTACCCGCTCGGCACCGACGACCAGGGCCGCGATATCTTCTCCACCATCCTTTACGGGGCGCGCATCTCGATCCTCGTGGGGTTTGCCAGCGTCGCCTTCGCCATGATCCTCGGCATCGTGCTGGGCCTCGTGGCGGGCTATGCCGGGGGCTGGATCGACAGCCTCCTGATGCGCATCGCGGACATCCAGCTGTCCTTCCCGGCCATCCTGATCGCCCTGCTGATCGACGGCGTGGCGCGCGGCATCATGGGGAACCTCGGGCACGAGCGGATCGCCTTCGGCGTGCTGATCCTCGCCATCGGCCTGTCGTTCTGGGTTCAGTATGCGCGCACCGTGCGCGGCTCGGTGCTGGTCGAGAAGGGCAAGGAGTACGTGCAGGCGGCCCAGGTCATCGGCCTTCCGCCGGCGTTGATCCTGTTCCGCCACATCCTGCCGAACGTCATGGGGCCGGTGCTGGTGATCGCGACGATCCAGCTTGCGCTCGCGGTCATCACCGAGGCGACGCTGTCCTTCCTCGGCGTGGGCGTGCCGCCGACCTCGCCGTCGCTCGGCACGCTGATCCGCATCGGCAACGACTACCTGTTCTCGGGCGAGTGGTGGATCACCATCTTCCCGGGCGCGGCGCTGGTCATCCTCGTGCTGTCGGTCAACCTTCTGGGCGACTGGCTGCGCGACGCGCTCAATCCGAAGCTGAGGTGACGGCGATGGCGCAGACCGAGACATCCGCCTCCGACGCGACCGCCACGCCCGTGCTCGAGGTGCGCGGCCTCACGGTGGAGTTTCCCTCCCGGCGCGGCCTCGTCGTGGCGGCGGAGGACGTGAACCTCGCCGTCCGCCCGGGCGAGATCCTCGGCGTCGTGGGGGAATCCGGGGCAGGCAAGTCCACGATCGGCAATGCGGTCATGGGCCTGCTGGAGCCGCCGGGACGCATGGCGCGCGGCGAGGTGCTGCTGAAGGGGGAGCGGATCGACGGCCGCCCGCAGGCGGAGATGCGACGCATCCGCGGCAAGCGCGTCGCCATGATCTTCCAGGACCCGCTGACGAGCCTCGATCCGCTGCAGACCGTGGGCGCACAGCTTGTCGAGACCATGCTCACGCATCTGCCGATCTCGGAGGCGGAGGCGAAGAAGCGCGCCATCGGCCTGCTCGAACAGGTCGGGATCCCCGACCCCGACGTGCGGGTGGAGCAGTATCCGCACCAGTTCTCCGGCGGCATGCGCCAGCGCGTCGTGATCGCGCTGTCGCTGTGCGCCGAGCCCGAGGTCATCATCGCCGACGAGCCGACGACGGCGCTCGACGTCTCGATCCAGGCCCAGATCCTCGAGCTTCTGCGCCGTCTCGTGCGCGACCATGGCGTCGGCATGATCATCATCACGCACGACATGGGCGTAATCGCCGAGGTGACGGACCGCGTCGCGGTGATGTACCGCGGCAAGGTGGTGGAGGAGGGGCCGACGGAGAAGATCCTCGGCAATCCCGACCACACCTACACCCGTTCGCTCATCTCCGCCGTGCCGCGCCCGGACGTGCGGCTCGACCGCTTCCCGCTCGTCGAATACATCGAGGCCGCCTCGACCGCGACGCGCAAGATCGACCTCCGGACGCACTGGCTGGGCCGCACGCGCGATTTCGGCACCGTCAGCGACCGCGCGCTGGTGGAGGTGCGCGACCTCTCGCTGCGCTTCGTCACGCGCCGGTCGTTCCTCGAGAAGAACCGCCGCTATGTGCAGGCCGTCGACCGCGTGACCTTCCAGGTCCGCCCGGGCGAGGTATTCGGCCTCGTGGGCGAGAGCGGGTCGGGCAAATCGACCATCGCGCGCCTCATCACCGGCCTCTACCGGCCGCAGGGCGGCAACATCCTGTTCGCCGGCGCAGACCTGACGGCACTCACCTCGCGGCGCGAGGTGAACCGCTACCGCCGCCAGATGCAGATGATCTTCCAGGACCCGTTCTCGAGCCTCAACGCCCGCTTCAAGGTCATGGACATCGTGGCCGAACCGATCCGCTTCCACAAGCTCGCCCAGTCGGAGGCGGAGGTGCGCGGCATCGTCGAGGACCTGCTGGAGCATGTCGGCCTCGGCGCGAAGGCCGCCCAGAAATACCCGCACGAGTTCTCCGGCGGGCAGCGCCAGCGCATCTCCATCGCCCGGGCGCTGGCGACGCGCCCGCGCTTCCTGATCTGCGACGAACCGACCAGCGCGCTCGACGTCTCGATCCAGGCGCAGGTGCTGAACCTTCTCAAGGATCTTCAGGCCGACCTCGGCCTCACCATGCTGTTCATCAGCCACGATCTCCCCGTGATCCGGCAGATGTGCGACCGGGTCGCCGTGATGCGGCACGGCAAGATCGTCGAGGTGGCCGCGACCGAGGCGCTGTTCGAAACCCCGCAGCACGAGTACACGCGGCATCTGCTCCACCTCATGCCGCGCCTCGTCGCTGCGCCGCCTCCTCCCGATCAGGGGGCCGATCCGGTGCCGGAGCCGGCCTGACGGTCTTTTGCCGCGCCCCGTCTTGCTCCGCGCCGCGAAAGGGGCACATTCTGCACCCAGAACCTATCGGGGATTCGACCGCACCGGGGACGCTTGCCGATGAGCACAAATGCCCGCCCTCTGGCCCGCGCTCTGGCGCCCTCTGTGGCGGCTGTGGTGTGCGCCTTTGGCCTTGCCGGGGTGCCGTTGCCCGCGGCGGCGCATCCGCATGTCTGGGTCGACGTACGCAACACGCTGTTGTTCGATTCCGAGGGCCGCGTCACGGGCGTGCGTGCGGAATGGCTGTTCGACGCGCTCTTCTCCGCCTTCGCGCTGTCGGAGGTCGACACCGACAAGGACGGCACGGCGTCGGCCGAGGAACTCGTGCCGCTCGCGGCGGGCTACCTCGATAGCCTGCGGGAGTACGACTACTTCATGGAGATCACCAGCGGCGGCGCGATCATCGACATCGCGGACGCCAGCGATGGCGTGGCGGAGAGCCGCGACGGACGTCTCATGCTCGCCTTCACCGCGCCGCTCGCCGCACCCGTGGACGGCGCGCTGGGCGATCTCGAGGTGCGCAGCTACGACCCGACCTATTACGTTGCGCTCGACATGGCGGAGAGCGAGGCCGCGGAGCTCGGCGCGAACGCTGCCGAGGCCTGTCGCGTCGCGGTCGAGCCGCCGAAGGACGGCGGGGAGTGGCAGACGCTCGCCGACAGCGCGCTGGGCGACGGCGTCGCGGTGCGCAGCGTCGCCGCGCAGTATGCGAGCGTGGTCCGCCTCACATGCGCCCCCTGACGCTTGCCGTCGCGGCGGTTCTGTTGCTCGCGGGGACAGGTCTCGCGCTGGCGCAGACGGGTTCGCCCTTCGCCATGCCGGGTGGGGGCGGTTCGTCCGCGCCCGCGTCCGAGCCCGGCGTCTTCGAGGCGTTCACCGCATGGATCGCCGCCGCGCAAGGCCGCCTGCACCGCGACCTGGCCGAGGCCGTCGCCGCGCTCCGCGCCGATCCCTGGTCTGCGCCTGCCCTGACGCTGATGGGTCTCAGCTTCCTTTACGGCGTCGTCCATGCAGCGGGGCCAGGACACGGGAAGGCCGTGATCTCCGCCTACCTGCTGGCGACGGGGGAGGGCCTGCGCCGCGGCATCGCGCTGTCGGCCGCCGCCGCGGTCGTGCAGGCGTTGAGCGCCATCCTCCTCGTCGTCGCCGTCGCGCTCGCCGTCGGCATCACTCAGTCGCGCATCGGCGCGCTGTCGGGCTGGCTGGAGCGGGCGAGCTACCTGTTGATCGCGCTGATCGGCCTATGGCTCGCGGTCCGTGCCGCGCGCGCGCTTCTTGCGACCCTCGGGGTGTCGCGCGGCGCTGCCCACAGCCACGCGCATCACCATGACCACCACCACCACGAGCACGTCCACGGCGAGGATTGCAGCCACGGTGCCGCGTGCGGGCACGCCCATGCGGTCACGCCGGAGATGGCGCTGGCCGCGCGCCGGCTGCGCGACATGGCCGCGGTCGCGGTGTCGGTGGGCTTGCGGCCCTGCACGGGCGCGATCCTCGTCCTCGTCTTCGCCTGGGCCAACGGCATCCTGTCCATCGGGATCGCCGCGACCTTCGCCATGGCCGCCGGCACCGCCGCGACGGTGGCGCTGATCGCCGCGCTCAGCGTCGGCGCGCGGTCCGCCGCTCTGCGCCTCTTCTCGGGCCGGGGCGTCCTGCTCGGCCTCGCCGCGGGCGGCATCGGGCTTGCCGCGGGCCTGTTCGTCGCCGCCGCCGGGATCAGCCTCTTCCTCGCGCCGCCCGCGGGACCGGGATTCATCGGCCCGGCGGCCTGAGATCTTCGCCGCCCCCGCGCGTTTCCGCAGAAATCTTTCCCCGCGGCTTCCGGCCGTGCGACACTTCTCCGCGTTGAACGCTGCAGGCCGGGAGAGGTGCAGGCGCATCCATGTTGCAGGGGTGGTTCGTCTTCGTCGTGTCGCTCGCCTACCTGGGCGGGCTGTTCCTGATCGCCTCGCGCGGCGACAGGCTGGCGGCGCATGGCCGCACGATGACGGGCCGGGCCTCGATCTACGTCTTCTCGCTCGCGGTCTATTGCACGTCCTGGACGTTCTTCGGCTCGGTTGGACTCGCGGCGGCGACGGGCTACGACTTCCTGCCGGTCTACATCGGCCCGATCCTGATGTTCACGCTGTTCTGGCCGGTTCTGGACAAGATCCTGCGCATCTCCAAGGTGCAGAACATCACCTCGATCGCCGACTTCGTCGCCGCGCGCTACGGCAAGAGCGAGGGGATCGCCGCGCTCGTCACGCTGATCGCGGTCGTGGGCGGCATTCCCTACATCGCGCTGCAGCTGAAGGCGGTGGCGACCAATTTCAACCTGCTGATCGAGTATCCGGAGGTCCTGGTCCCCGTCTCGTCCAACCAGTACCCCTGGTGGGCGGATACCGCGCTGATCGTGACCTGCATGATGGCGCTTTTTGCCATGCTGTTCGGCACCCGCCGGATCGACGCGACGGAGCATCACGAGGGCATGGTTCTCGCCATCGCGTTCGAGAGCGCTGTGAAGCTCGCCGCCTTCGTCGCGGTCGGGATCTTCGTGACCTTCCTGATGTTCGAGGGGCCGGGCGATCTTCTTGAGCGCGCGCTCGCCGATCCGCGCGCGGCGGAGGTCCTGACCGGCGGCATCGACACCGGTGCCTGGTTCGCAATCACGCTCGTTGCCTTCGCTGCGACCATCTGCCTGCCGCGCCAGTTCCACGTGATGGTGGTCGAGAACACGGACGTCGACCATTTGCGCCGGGCGCGCTGGCTCTTTCCGCTCTATCTGGTCGCGATCAACCTCTTCGTCGTGCCGGTGGCGATGGCCGGCCTGATCTACTTTCCGCCGGGCGAGGTGCTGGGCGATACCTTCGTGCTGGCGTTGCCGATGGCGGCGCAGGCCGAGACGCTGGCGCTCGTCGCCTTCCTCGGCGGCCTGTCGGCGGCCACCGGCATGGTCATCGTGGCGACGGTCGCGCTCTCGACCATGATCTGCAACGACCTCGTCGTGCCCATGCTGATCCGGCGCGGCAATTTCCTTGCGAACGATCCCGACGGGCCGTCGGAGACGCTGCTCGCCATCCGCCGTCTCGCGATCATCGGTCTCCTGGTCTGTGCCTTCCTCTATTACCGCTGGCTGGGGCAGGGCTATGCGCTAGCCGCGATCGGCCTGCTGTCCTTTGCGGCGGTGGCGCAGTTCGCGCCCGCCCTGCTCATCGGCCTCTATTGGGAGGGGGGCAACCGCACCGGCGCCACTGCCGGCATCCTCGTGGGCTTCATGCTCTGGACCTACACGCTGATGATGCCGACGCTGGTCGATGCGGGGCTCCTGCCGGCCGCGCTTCTGGCCGACGGCCCGTTCGGCATCGGCTGGCTCAGGCCCCAGGCCCTCTTCTTCGACACAGGCGCCTCGGCCTTCGTTCATGGCGTGGTCTGGAGCCTCGGCGCCAACCTCGCCGCATTTGTCGCGGGCAGCCTCTTGGCGCGGCCGCGCGCGGTCGACACCGCCCAGGCGCATCTCTTCGTTCACGCGCTCGATACCCGCAGCACCGCGCGCCGCGCCGCCGGCACGATCACGGTGGAGGAACTCAAGACGCTTGCCGCGCCCTTCGTGGGTAACCGTCGCGTCTCGCAGGTCTTCGCGCGCCTGTCCCGGGACGAGGGGTACGAGATCGCCGACAGCCGTCCCGCCGACGTCGGCCTGATCCGCCAGACCGAGCGTCTGCTGGCCGGCGTCTTGGGCGCGGCCTCGGCCCGCCTGCTGATGGCCCTGTCGCTGGAGCGCAGCCGCATGAACGTGAAGGAGGCGCTGTCCCTCCTCGACGATGCCTCCGCCGCCATCAAGTACAACCGGTCCCTGCTGCAATCGACGCTGGAGAACATTTCCCAGGGCATCGCCGTATTCGACAACGACCTCGGCCTGATCGCGCACAACCAGCGCTTCATGGACATGCAGTCGCTCCCCCCCGACCTCGGCCGGGCGGGCACGAACCTGCGCGACATCATCCGGCACGTGGCGAGCCAGGGCGAGTATGGCGTCGGCGACAACGAGGGCGACATCGACACGATCTATGCGGAGCGGGTGGCGGGTTACCTCTCGGGCCGCGACTACATGTACCAGCGCATCCGCCCTGACGGCACGGTGATCGAGGTGCGCACCCGCCCTCTGCCGGGCACCGGCGTCGTCGCGACCTACACCGACATCACCGACCGCGTCGCCGCCGAGCAGGCGCTGCGCGAGGCGAACGAGAGCCTGGAGCGGCGCGTGGACGAGCGCACGCGCGAGCTGAAGCTCGCCAACGATGCGCTGCGCGAGGCGAAGGCGGAAGCGGAGGCCGCCAACCGCTCCAAGACCCAGTTCCTCGCCGCCGCCAGCCACGACCTGATGCAGCCGCTGAACGCCGCGCGCCTGTTCCTGTCCGCGCTGGGACAGCAGCCGCTGGACGGGGAGAGCGGGGCCCTCGTCAACCGGACGGAAGCCTCCCTGACCGCGGTCGACGACCTTCTCTCCGCGCTGCTCGACATCGCCAAGCTCGACGCGCGCGCGGTGCCGCCCAACATCCAGAACTTCGCGGTGGCCGACCTGTTCGGGCCTCTGCGGCTGGAATTCGCCGCGCTCGCGGGCCGGGTCGGCCTCGACCTGCGCGTGGTGCCCTCCTCCCTGGTGCTGCGCTCCGACCCCAAGATGCTGCGCCGCGTGCTGCAGAACTTCCTGTCGAATGCCGTGCGCTACACGCCGTCGGGCCGTATCCTCATGGGCGCGCGGCGGCGCGGCGATAGCGTGCGCATCGAGGTGTGGGACACCGGCCCCGGCATCCCGGAGAACAAGCTGGGCGAGATCTTCAAGGAGTTCCACCGGCTCGACGGCGTTCTCGGGCGCGAGCAGGGACTCGGCCTCGGCCTCGCCATCGTCGACCGCATCGCGCGGGCGCTGGAACATCCCGTGGGTGTGCGGCCGGCCAGGGGGCGCGGCACGGTCTTCCACATCGACGTGCCGCGCGCGGACGCCGCCGCCCCGCGCAGAACCCCGCCGTCGCGCGTCGTCCAGCCGCACCGGGAACTGGGCGGGCGGCGCGTGCTCTGCATCGATAACGAGCCGGCGATCCTCGACGGCATGGCGGCGTTGCTCGGCCGGTGGAAGTGCGAGGTGCGCACCGCGCGCGGCCTGTCGGAGGCGGTGGACTGCGTCAAGGGCTGGCCCATCCCGGACGTCGTTCTGGCCGACTATCACCTCGACGGCGGCGTGACCGGTATCGACGCGATCCAGGCGGTGCGCGCCGCACTCGGCGTGTCGCTTCCGGCCGTTCTGGTGACGGCCGACCGGACCGACGAGGTGCGCGAGGCCGCGCTCGGCTTCGATTGCCTGGTGCTGAACAAGCCCGTCCGTCCCGCCGCGCTGCGGGCCGTGATGATGCGTGCGATCGCGGAAGCGCGGGCATCCGCGCGCGGTACCGAGCGCGCGGGGCCCGATGAGGACGCCGCCGAACGACGCGCCTCCGGCGGTGGAACGCCGCTCAGGTCTGCCGGTGAATAGCGCTGTCGCGCGCGGCTGACAGCGCCTTGTCCTCGACCGCCATGCGGCCAGCGATGATCACCGCCTGCGTGCGGCTGTTCACGCCCAGCTTCTGCAGGATGGCGGAGACATGCGCCTTCACCGTCGCCTCCGAGATCGACAGCTCGTAGGCGATCTGCTTGTTGAGCTTCCCTTCCGACAGCAGCATCAGCACGCGCACCTGCTGCGGTGTCAGGGAGGCGAGACGTTCCGCCAGGTCGGCGCTCTCGCCCGCCTCGCCGCCCGCGAGATCGACGCCCGGCGGCAGCCAGCTTTCGCCGTCGAGCACGGCGCGGATGCCGGTCCCGATCTCGTTCACGGACAGGGACTTCGGGATATAGCCCGCCGCGCCATAGTCGAAGGCGGCGCGGATCACCTCCTCGTCCTCGATGGCGGAGACGATCATCACCGGGATGTCGGGATACTGCGCGCGCACATAGAGGAGGCCCGTGAACCCCCGCATCCCCGGCATGTTGATGTCGAGCAGGCAGAGGTCGAGGCCGGGCCGCGTGTCGAGGATCCGTTGGGCGGCGCCGAAGTCCTCCGCCTCCAGCACCTGCGCGCCGGCGATCCGCGAGGCGATCGCCTGGGCCAGCGCGCCGCGGAACAGCGGATGGTCGTCCGCGATCAGGATCGTGACTTGGTCCGCGTCCGTCATGCCCCCTCGTACCCGCAGCCTTCCCCTCCTGCGACTATCGCAAGGCGAGGGGGGCGCTTGCAAGCGCGCAAGGCTGCAAGCGCGCCCGCGCCTACCAGGCGCCGCGGGTGTCGATGACGAACTTGTCCTTCAGGACGTCGCGGTCGACGGTCTGGAACACCATGTGGTCGACCAGCAGGACCACGAGGTTCGCCTTCTCCATTGCGACGTCGAAGTCGGTCAGCGTCAGCCCCTTGTCGGCCAGCCGCTTCGGCAGCTCGCCGATGTGCGGCTCGACGATCAGCAGTTCGCCCACGTTCTCGGCCGCCAGCTTCTCGACGATCTCGACCGCCGGGCTTTCGCGCAGGTCGTCCACGTCCGCCTTGTAGGAGAGGCCGAGGCACGCGATGCGCGGGTTCTTCAGGTCCTGAGCGCGCTCGCACACCTTGGAGACGACGAAGTCCGGCTTGGCGTCGTTGATCTCGCGGGCCATGCGGATGATGCGCGCCTCCTGCGGTGCGGTCGAGACGATGAACCACGGATCGACTGCGATGCAGTGCCCGCCAACGCCCGGCCCGGGGTTCAGGATGTTCACCCGCGGATGCAGGTTCGCCATCTTGATGAGTTCCCAGACATTGATCTTCAGCTTGTCGCAGATCACCGACAGCTCGTTGGCGAAGGCGATATTGACGTCTCGGAAGGCGTTTTCCGTCAGCTTGGCCATCTCCGCCGTGCGCGCGGTCGTCACGTGGCACTCGCCCTTGACCACGATGCGGTAGAGCGCGAGCGCGCGCTGCGCACAGCGCCGCGACATGCCGCCGATCACGCGGGCGTTGTTCACGACCTCGTGCAGGATCTTGCCCGGCAGCACCCGCTCCGGGCAGTGCGCGACCTGCACGTCGGCAAGCTCTCCCTTCTCGTGCGGGAAGCTGAGGTCGGTGCGCGCCGCGCCGAGCCAGGCCGACAGCTGCTCCGTCGCGCCGACGGGCGAGGTCGATTCCAGCACGACCAGGTCGCCCTTCTTCAGCACCGGCGCGATCGCCCGCGCCGCCGCCTCGATATAGGAAAGGTCGGGCACGTGCCCGTCCTTGAAGGGTGTCGGCACTGCGATGATGAAGGCGTCGGCCGCTTCCGGAACATCGGTCGCCTTCAGCTTGCCCGTCTCCACCACCCGGCGGACCAGCGCGTCGAGGTTCGGTTCGCCGAAGTGCGGCTTGCCCGAGTTGATGAGCGCGATCGCCTTCTGGTTCACGTCGACGCCGACGACCTCGACGCCCGTGTCGGCGAACACGGCCGCGGTCGGCAGTCCGATGTAGCCAAGGCCGATGACGGAGATGCGGCTGAAACTATGCATTCTGGATCACCTCGAGGATGCGGGCGGCGGCCTTCCCGTCGCCATAGGGGTTGTGGGCGTAGCTGATCGTGTCGTAGGCGCCCTGGTCGTCGAGCAGGCGCGTGGCCTCCGCGACCAGCAGGGCGGGGTCGGTGCCGACCAGGCGCACGGTGCCCGCCTCGACGGCTTCCGGGCGCTCGGTCTTCTCGCGCGTCACAAGCACAGGCTTTCCCAGCGAGGGCGCCTCCTCCTGGATACCGCCCGAATCGGTCACGATCAGGTGCGCGGCGCGCATGAGATATACAAACGGCAAATAGTCCTGCGGCGCGATCAGGTGCACGTCGGCGGCTTCGCCCAGCACCTCCTGCGCGGCCTTCTGCACGTTGGGGTTCAGGTGGACCGGATAGACCACCTGCACGTCGCCGCGCGCGCCCAGGTCGCGCAGCGCACCGCACACGCGCTCCAGTCCGCCGCCGAAATTCTCCCGCCGGTGGCCGGTCACCAGCACCAGCCGCTTGGAAGCATCCAGGAAGGGGAAGCGCGCGGCCAGGCTCGCTTCGAGGTTCGCGTCTGCCTCGATCTTCGCCACGACGTCGAGCAGCGCGTCGATCACCGTGTTGCCGGTCACGTGGATGCGGGCGGGGTCGACGTTCTCGGCACGCAGGTTGGCCGCCGCACCCTCCGTCGGCGGGAAGTGCAGGTCGGTGATCGCACCGGCGAGCCTGCGGTTCATCTCTTCCGGCCAGGGCGCATAGATGTCCCCGGTCCTGAGCCCGGCCTCGACATGGCCGACGGGCACCTTCTCGTAGAAGGCGGCGAGCGCGCCTGCGAAGGTCGTGGTGGTGTCGCCGTGCACGAGCACCCGGTCCGGGCGCCAGGCGCGCAGCACCTCGCCCACGCCGGTCAGCACGCCGACGGTCACGTCGGTGAGCCCCTGCGCGGCCTTCATGATGTTGAGGTCGTAGTCGGGCCGGATGCCGAACAGGTCGAGCACCTGGTCCAGCATCTCGCGGTGCTGGCCGGTGACGCAGACCTTCGCCTCCACGCCCTCGGCGGTGGCCAGGGCCTTCACCACGGGCGCCATCTTGATGGCTTCGGGCCGGGTCCCGAAGACGCTCAAAACTCTCATGGGGCGGTCATGCTCCGTCTGCACAGGGCGAAATGGGAAATGGATGAGGTCTCACGCCGGGACACTAGCGGCAACCGTCTGAAAATTTCGTATCATTCTCGAACCGTTGCCGCCGTGCGACGCTTGTACGTCATCCTCACCGGATACCTGTCTGCGATGTTGCAAGCTGCGGGCCAGAAGTGTCCAGAATGAGAGATGTCGTTAACGCGGCACAAACCAGAGCGGAGCGAGTGTAGCGTCATGCGCATCCTTCATGTCTTCGACCACTCCCTGCCGCTGCAGAGCGGCTACGTGTTTCGCAGCCTCGGCATCCTCCGGGCGCAGCGCGCACGCGGCTGGCAGACGGTGCATCTCACCTCGCCGAAGCACACGGCCGCGCGCAAGGCGCTGGCGGAGCAGGTGGACGGCTGGACGTTTCACCGCACCCCGGACGCGGGCCACAGGTTTCCGATCCTCAACGAGCGGGCGCAAGTCCGTGCAACCACGCAGCGCCTGCGCGAGGTCGTGGATGCAGCCCGCCCGGACATCATTCACGCCCATTCGCCGGTTCTGAACGCCCTGCCGGCGCTGACCGTGGGCCGGGAGCGGGGCATACCTGTCGTCTACGAGATCAGGGCCTTCTGGGAGGATGCCGCGGTCGACCACGGTACGACGCGCGAAGGGTCGCTGCGCTACCGCGCGACGCGCGCGCTGGAGACCTGGGCCGCCCGCCGTGTCAGCCACCTCTTCACGATCTGCGAGGGGTTGCGTGCCGATCTGGTCGGCCGCGGCCTGCCTTCGGACAAGGTGACGGTCATTCCGAACGCGGTGGACCTGAAGGACTTCTCGGCGGCCCCGATCCGCGATGCGGAGCTCGCGCGCGCTCTCGGCCTCGAGGGGAGCACGGTGCTGGGATTCGTCGGCTCCTTCTACGCCTACGAGGGGCTGGATCTTCTGCTCGAGGCGCTGGCGAAAATCCGCGCGCAGCGTCCGGACATCAAGGCGCTGCTGGTCGGCGGCGGTCCGCAGGAGGAAGTGCTGAAGGCGAAGGCGCAGAGCCTGGGGCTCGACGGGAGCGTCGTTTTTACGGGCCGGGTCAGGCACGACCAGGTGAACCGCTATTACGGCCTCATTGATCTCCTAACCTTCCCGCGGCACCCGATGCGCCTGACGGAGTTGGTTACGCCCCTGAAGCCGCTGGAGGCGATGGCGCTCGGCCGCGTTCTCGTCGCCTCTGACGTGGGCGGGCACAAGGAACTTGTCCGCGACGGCGCGACCGGTTTCCTGTTCAAGGCGGGCAGCGTCGACGCACTGGCCGATCGGATCGTCGAGGCCGTCTCGAACCGCGACCGCTGGGACGCGATTCGCAATGCGGGCCGGCGCTTCGTGGAGACCGAGCGGAACTGGGACGCGAGCGTTGCCCGCTATGCGCCGGTCTACGAAAAGCTCGTGCTCGGAAAGGACGTGCCGCGCGCCCCGCAGGCGGCCGCCGTCAAGGCACCCGCGCGCTGATCGTCCTGCCTCAGAACAGCCCCTGGATGCGGCCGTCCGCGTCCATCTCGATGATCTCGGCCGATGGATGGCGGGGCAGGCCGGGCATGGTCATGATCTCCCCGCAGACGACGACCAGGAACTCCGCGCCCGCGGCCAGCCGCACCTCGCGCACCGGGACGACGTGGCCGGTGGGTGCGCCCTTCAGGTTCGGGTCGGTCGAGAAGGAGTACTGCGTCTTGGCCATGCAGACCGGCAGCCGTCCGTAGCCCATGTCCTCGTATTGGCGGAAATGGTTGCGCACGACCTTGTCGCCGATCACGTCGTCCGCGCCATAGATCGTGCGCGCGATGGTGCGCACCTTCTCCCACAGCGGCATGGAGTCGTCGTAGAGCAGACGGAACTGTGCCGTTCCCGCCTCGGCGATCTCGACGACCTTGCGGGCCAGCGTCTCCGTTCCCTTCGACCCGTCGGCCCAGTGCGTGCAGGGCACGGCGACGACCCCATAGTCCGCGCAATAGCGGCCGATGGCCTCGACCTCGGCGTCCGTGTCGGTCACGAAGCGGTTGATCGCGACGACAGCCGGCACGCCGAACTGGCCGACGTTGCGCAGGTGCCGGCCGAGGTTCTCCAGCCCCTTCGTCACGGCGGCCACGTTTTCCTGCGTCAGCGCGTCCCGGCCCACGCCCCCGTGCATCTTCAGTGCCCGGACCGTGGCCACGATCACGGCGGCGTCGGGCTTCAGCCCTGCCTTCCGGCACTTGATGTCGAAGAATTTCTCCGCCCCCAGGTCGGCGCCGAAGCCCGCTTCCGTGACCACATAGTCGGCAAGCTTCAGCGCGGTCTGCGTCGCCATCACCGAGTTGCAGCCGTGCGCGATGTTGGCGAACGGACCGCCGTGGATGAAGGCGGGGTTGTTCTCCAGCGTCTGGACGAGGTTCGGCTTGATCGCATCCTTCAGCAGGACGGTCATCGCCCCGTCCGCCTTCAGGTCGCGCGCGGTCACGGGCTGCTTCTCGCGGGTGTAGCCCACGACGATGTTGCCCAGGCGGCGGCGCAGGTCGGCAAGATCGGTGGCGAGGCACAGGATCGCCATGACCTCGGACGCGACCGTGATGTCGAAACCGCCCTCGCGCGGGAAGCCGTTGGCCACCCCGCCCAGCGCGCACACGATCTCGCGCAGGGCCCGGTCGTTCATGTCCATCACGCGCCGCCAGGTGACGCGGCGCGGGTCGAGTGCCAGCCCGTTGCCCCAGTGGATATGGTTGTCGATCATTGCCGACAGCAGGTTGTGCGCGGCGGTGATCGCGTGGAAATCGCCGGTGAAGTGAAGGTTGATGTCCTCCATCGGCACCACTTGCGCATATCCGCCGCCCGCCGCGCCGCCCTTCACGCCGAAGCAGGGGCCGAGCGAGGGCTCGCGGAGGCAGATCGCCGCCCGCTTGCCGATGCGGTTCAGGCCGTCGCCGAGGCCGACCGTGGTCGTCGTCTTGCCCTCGCCCGCTGGTGTCGGACTGATCGCGGTGACCAGCACCAGCTTGCCGTTGGGACGGTTCTTCAGCCCGGCGACGAAGTCGGCGCCGATCTTCGCCTTGGACTTCCCGAACTGCTCCAGCGCATCCTCTGGGATCCCCAGTTTCGCCGCGATCTCGCCGATCGGCTTCATGTCCGCGGCGCGGGCGATCTCGATGTCGGATGCGAAGGTCATCGGCGGGCTCCCCCTGTTGCGCGTGTCCGTGCCGCATGAGAGTGCCAGAAAGCCACGGACCGCGCGTGCCCAACGCGCCGGTTTCCGACAGGCGGGCCCCCGAAAGCGACGGCCCGGGGCGCGGTGGGCGCTCCGGGCCGGTCGGACGTCAGTGACGGTCGCGGTACGCCGCGGTCAGATGCATTTGGGCGGCGTCCACGGACAGGCGTCCTGTGTCGCCTTCGTGCAGCGCGGGATCATGGCGAGGCGGCGCGGCTTCAGATAGAAGGTTTCCGACATCTCGAAGCCTTCCTGCAGGATGCCGCCGCCCAGCTTCGGGATCGGAAGGATGGGAGTGTAGCTGTGCGTGATGCGCGCAACGATGAGGCTCTCACCGTTCCGCACCAGCGCGCCCTCCGCCTTCGGCACGGTGACCTCCGTGCATTGCGCATAGGCCGTGTCGTTCGCGTTGGCGCTGTCCGACCAGCCGACGAAGAACTTCAGCTGCTTGGCGCCATTGCCATTGTCGACCTCCACCGCCATGACGCTGGAGACGACCGCCTTGATCTTGGACGTGTCGTAGGGCTGCATCATGATGTCGACAGCCTCGAAGACGCGCGAAAGCTCCGTGTCGTCGATGAAGCGCGCCCGCGCGATCAGGTCGGCGACAGAGGACGAGGTGTTCGTCATCTTCCGTTCGGCGGACAGCAGGTTCACGGTCTCGGCCGACCCGACATAAAGGGTCAGCATCACGGGGGCGATCAGGGCGAACTCGATCGCCGCAACGCCCTTTCGGTCCTTCAGATATTTTCTGATCCGGCTGAACATGGGATCACGCGCCTTTCGATCAGTTGAAGGGTTCGTTGCGGAACGCGCCCGTCGCGGCCATCAGGCGCGAGCCGGACCCGGTCGGGAATTCCAGGAGCTTCGACATGAACGGCGTGAACAATTCCCAGTCGTAGCAGACCCGCGCCAGCATCACCGTGGAGGCCGCACCCACGTCGACCCCGAACGCATCCGGGTCGACGCCGCTGCGGCACGGCTCGAACGCATCCGTCCCGGTGGCGTCGGAAAAGGCGTCTATGCGGCGGACGTCCACCTTCACCTTTTCGGTGCACTTCGGGATCACCGTCGATCCGCCGCAGACCTCCGCGACCAGTTCGGCCTGGCTGCCGGTGAAGTTTCCGGTGCGGATCTGGCGGACCGCCTGCTCCATCCCGGCGTTGAGATTGATCTCGGCGAAGAAGACGAGCGACGTCTCCAGGATCGCCATCAGCAGGTAGAAGAACGGCAGCGCGAGGAAGGCGAACTCGATCGCCACCGCGCCGTCCTCGTTGCGGCGGAACCTGCGAGGCAGAAGGCACACCCGCAGCCGCCGCGCGCGGCGGGGCGGTGCCTCGGGTTCGGGTGCGGGGACATCGGTACGCATTCCACCCTCGCTTTCAGATCTCTCGGCGCTCCGGCGAGCAACACTTCGGTGAGCCGATACCTGATACGCCTTCTCCCTTAACGAAACGTGAATGCAGCCAAATTAAGCATAAATACAATAATCTTATAGGCAATTTAGCCTGGGCGTTGCGCAAGTAGTGCCATTAACTGTTTTTCTTTTCAAATGATTCACGGTCATCGCGTATCCATCGCATCTGGACTGCAGTCCCGAGTTGCGTATTGGCGATTTCTTTCCGCGGCCGTCCAGGCCGAGTGTCCGACCAGTCGGATCAACGCGAAAGGACCCGAGGATGCGCGACAGGTTCCTCAAGAGCTTCCGTTTCACGGCTGCACGGCAGGCCGTCACCCGGTTTCTTCGGTCCCGCGATGGCACTGTGGCGCTCATCTTCGGGCTCACCTTCATGCCGATCATCGCCGCGGCGGGGGCCGCTTTCGACTATTCGCGCATCGCGCGGGCGAACACGGTGCTGACGACTTCGTGCGATGCCGCGGCCCTGGCCGCAGGCACGCGGTTCGAAGAACCGAACGAAGTGCTGCAGGCCTATGCGCAGGATTACATCCGCGTGAACGCGGGCGGTGACTGGGCGTTCAACGCGATGCCGCAGATCACCCTGCTCGCCAAGGAGGAGCGGACGCTCAAGTTCCGCACCACGGCGCAGATGGACACCGTCCTGATGGGCCTGATGGGCGTACACACCGTCAACCTCCAGGCCGACTGCGAGGTCACGCGCGAGGTGGGCGGCCTGGAACTCGTGATGGTGCTCGACAATTCGAACATCATGGCGAAGAAGTCCCGGCTCGACGGTTTGAAGGTCGCGGCCCGCGACCTCGTCGACACGATCTTCTCGCTCGAAGGTGCGACGGACAGCCTGCGCGTGGGCCTGGTCCCGTTTTCGGATTTCGTGAACATCCGCGCGGAACTGCCGAACTGGCAGGGCGAGCGGCTGGACTTCGCCGTCAACACGGCCTATTCACCCAACGATCCGCGATACTATACGGGCGCGTCCTGGGCGATGATCGACACGCTGGGGCAGGCGCCCTACAACGGGCGCTACATCGCGGACAAGCGGTTCGACCCCGCGTTCGTCGACCTCAACAACGATGGCTGGGACGACAACTACCCGGTCGGCAAGGCAAGCGACGACCAGACGCTCGACGCCAACCGCGGCCGGAACCTCGACAATTTCTACTTCGGCGCGGACAACACCGGCGCACCGATCGTCAGTGGTGGCGAGTGGGTGCGCTGTGACGACCCCAAGGCCAAGAAGTGCCTCCGGGTGCCCGTCGACAACACGCACATGGCGCTTTACGGCCGGCTCGGCATCCCCTGGAAGGGCTGTGTCGAGGCCCGTCCGACCAAGATCGACGGCCAGATGGTCAATCTCGACATCCTCGATACGCCGCCGAGTCAGGACGACCCGAAGACACTGTTCGTGCCCGCCTTCACGGCCGACGGCAACGGGGCCGGCTATGTCAGCTGGATGTCCGAGAATGACGAGTTCGGCGACTTCAAGGTCACGATCAACAAGACGCAGTACAAGACCGTGCCCACGTCGCAGCAGGATCAGGTCTACTGGGTCAACAAGTACTATTGGCGCGACCACGACGCCACCTGGGATGCCGACGGCTATGACGGTCCCTCGATCAATTGCGCGCCGCCGGTCACGCTGCTGACCGACAGGCACACGGACGTGCTGGCCGGCCTCGACCGCATGGGCGCGTACTTCGAGACCAACATCCCTGAAGGCATCTCCTGGGGTTGGCGGATGCTGTCGCCGAACTCGCCCTTCGGCGACGCGCTCGAGTACAATCATGAGGGCGATCGCGGCTTTGTCTGGAAGAAGGCGATGATCATCCTGACCGCCGGCGACAACTTCACCAAGGAGCGCTTCTACAACTCGTACGGTCTGCACGAGGACGAGGAGCGCCTGAAGAGCGCCCTCAATTCCGGTGGCGTAAAGCAGGCGATGGACGAGCGCATCAAGTCCGTGTGCGACGAGATCCGCAAGGCCGGCCGCGAAAAGCCCGAGGATGCCGGAATCCGCGTCTACGCCGTTGCCTTCGACATGACGCAGGGTGTGACCAAGGAGATGTTCAAGACCTGCGCGACGACGCCGGAATACTTCTTCGATGCCGCGAACAACGACCAGCTGCTCGAGGTTTTCCGCCAGATCGGCGCGGATCTGATCAACCTCCGGCTCAATCGCTAGGACAGTGCAGCAGGCGGTCTCTCGGGATCGCCACTCGGGGGGAAGGGCCCGGCGCCAGGGAGGGATGGCGCCGGGTCCTTTCTGTTCGGGGGGGGCGGTCACGTTCCCGCTCCGGCCCGCTTGCCCGTCGGGGGCGCGACCGGTCCCGCGCCCCGGTCGGTGCGCCGCAGCCGCGCTCCCATGCGTTGTCCCTCGGCCCGCGGCAAGCCCGTGCCAGGCGGGCGGCCAAAGGAAAACGCGGCGGAGGGGGTATCCCTTCCGCCGCGTTCGTCTGCTTGTCCGGGGCGCCGCGTGGCCGCAGCCGCTTCCGGGGAGTTTCGCTTTTCGTTACTCGTCGACCGTGGCGTTGCCCGATGCGGCCGAGCGGTCGGCGCGGCCGTCGATCGTGCTGAACAGCGTACCCAGCGCGCCTGCGCGGTTCGCCAGCGCCTCGTCCGAGGTGTCGCCCGCCAGCACCTGCTCGCACCGCGGCTCGCAGGCGTAGTGCGTGCGCGCCGCAGGGCCGCGCTGCAGGCGGACATATTCCTGGGACGACGTCACGAGCACCAGGTAATCGCCGATCAGCCCGCCCTGCTGATCGTAGACCAGCAGGTTCGTCCGGCCCGGCGAACGGCCGTGCAGGAACAGGTAGCTGTCGTCACGCACCGACACGTCGGCAATCGTCGGATTGCCGATGACGATGCTGCCAACCGGGCGTTCGGTCGGGAACTGGCGGGCATAGTCGGTTTGCAGCCGCAGGACGTTCGGGCCGTCCGCGCGCGCACCTGCCGTGCCGCCGCCGTGTCCGGCTTCGGCGCCGGGGGAGCCGGCGAGCGCAGGCCCGGTCGCGGCCAGGGCAAGCGTGCCGGCGGCCAGCAGCGCACACACCGAAGCGGTGCGGCGGGCGCCGGCGATCTTCTTCGCGGTTTCCGTCATGGCCGGGTCCTCGATCTCCTCAATCTCGTGACGCTTCGGGTGCCGGGTATCCGGACCGAAGCCGCACTATGGCGCGCGGTTGCTTTACAGCGCCTTAACGATGGGCGTGAGACGCTTCCCTCGAGCCGCGTTAGTATTGTCCTGCCGTGCGAGCCGCCCCATGCTGTCCCAAACCTTGCCCACGCTTCGCGACGTACCGCTCTTCAACAGTCTGCCGGACGATCAGATCGCAACGCTGGAGCAATACTGCACCTGGCGCAAGCACGGCGAAGACGACGTCGTCCTGTCGATGGGCCATAACGACAGAGCCGACGTGTTCTTCGTGATCGCCGGTCAGGTGCGCATGGCGGTGCAGTCCGGTGCAGCGGGCGAGATCGTCTTCTTCGACCTCGGCCCCGGCGACATGTTCGGGGAACTGGCTGCGCTCGACGACGACGCCCGTCCGATCACGGTCGTCGCGCTCGGCGACTGCACGCTTGCGGCGCTTCCCCATGCGCGTTTCCGCGATTGCCTGTTCGAGCATCGTTATGCCGCGCAATACATGCTGCGGCATCTGGCGGCGATGGCCCGGCTCCTCGCGGCGCCCGCCGAGGCGGAGGGCAACCGCAGCATGCCGCGGCGGGTCTTCTCGGAACTGCTGCGCCGGTGCACCCCTGACCCGCGTCACGAGGGCGCATGGCAGGTCGCCCCGGTGCCCCCGGCGGGCGAGCTGGCCCGCAGTTGCGGCGTCAGCGATGCGGTCGAACTCGAGGCGATTGCCCATCTGGCGGGGCAGGGACTCATACGGGATGGCGGCGACGTTCTTCGCGTTCTCGACCGCGATCGCCTTGAATGTCTGGTAGGCTATTGAAAAGAAATAAAAAAATCCGGTTCGAAAAATTTCTGACCGGCTTAACGAGGTGGTAACTCCGCAAGACTAGCATCGTATGCGTTCCTGGCCGGCACAGCGGAGGATGGTCAGGCAGCGGTTGAAGGTTAGCAGCGAAGGAGAGAGAAATGCTGAGCCTCAAGAAGTTCCTGAAGGACGAATCTGGTGCGACGGCCATCGAGTATGGCCTGATTGCGGCTGGCATCGGCGTGGCGATCATCGTCGCGGTGCAGACGCTCGGCACCGACCTGTCGAACATGTTCGGTTCGGTCAGCACGGCCGTTAAGGGCTAAGCTGAACAGGACCGCCGCGGCCTTCGGGCTGCGTCGAGACAAAGCCCCGGTCGCGGTTTTCCGCTGCCGGGGCTTTCCTTTGGGCGGCGGGCTGTCGCGGGGCCGGGTTCATCTCCCGTTAACCCTGTGCGCCGCACACTTCCGCCACTGTCGTCTGCCGCCGGGGGCCGTATC
Source organism: Futiania mangrovi (assembly GCF_024158125.1). Classification (NCBI taxonomy): domain Bacteria; kingdom Pseudomonadati; phylum Pseudomonadota; class Alphaproteobacteria; order Futianiales; family Futianiaceae; genus Futiania; species Futiania mangrovi. The sequence continues at coordinate 785,969 of NZ_JAMZFT010000002.1, forward strand.
CGTGGATCTCGCATTTCTTCTTTTCAGCATCTTTCCGCTGGTCATGATTGCAGCCGGCATCAGCGACCTTGCGAGTTTCCGCATCCCCAACCTGATGTCGATCGTGCTTGCGGCGGCGTTTCTGCCTTTTGCGCTCGCCGCGGGTGTCGGCTGGGCGGAGATCGGCATGAGCTATGCCCTGGGGGTGGGTATCCTGGTGCTCGGCTTCGCACTGTTCGCCGCGGGTATCGCCGGCGGCGGGGATGCGAAGCTTCTGGCAGCCAGCGCCATCTGGGTCGGGGCTTCCGATTTCCTCCTCTACCTGCTGGCGGTCGCGCTGGCGGGGGGCGCGCTCTGCCTCGTGCTGCTTCTCGCGCGCAAGGCGCCGTTCCCGGCCGGCTGGCTGAAGGCGGACTGGGTTCGCCGCCTGCTGCGTCCGGACGACGGCGCGCGCGATGTGCCCTATGCCGTGGCGATGGCCGCGGGGCTTCTCTGGGTGCTGCCGCAGCTCGACATCATGCATCACGCCGCCGTCTGAGACACCACGCATCAATTCTTGATCTGTATTTACGTTACTCCGGCGTGCTCACTGCGGCGCGCCGGTCTTGTCGTTTCGGGACATTTTCTCCATGCCACGGCAAATGCAGGCGCCCTTTTCTGATTTGTTAACTCTGGAGCGTTAGCCTCACCGGACATGTCGCCCAGAATGCATTGGATGAGGGGGCCATCGCCGTGAGTGCAGCGCGAATTCTGATTATGGTCCTGGCCGTTGTCGCCGCAGGTGCGGCGGCGTTCATGGTCCGCAACATCGTCTCCAGCCGCGAGAGCGAGGCCGTTCAGGTCGTTGCCGCTCCGCCGCCGGTCATTGAAACCTCCGAGGTCCTGGTCACCCGCGATGCCTTGCGCATCGGCGAGAAGGTCCAGCCCGGCGCCTTCGCCTGGCAGGAATGGCCGCGCGAGTTCGTCACGGGCGACTACATTACGCGCCAGGAGAACCCGGACATCCTCGAGACGCTGAACGGCGCGGTCGTGCGGTCCGAATTCATCGCGGGCGAGCCGGTCATGCTCAAGAAGGTCGCCCAGCTGGGCGATGCGAGCGTCATGTCCCTGCTGGTGCGCAAGGGGATGCGCGCGGTTTCCATCCGCATCTCGCCGGAAACCGGTGCGGGCGGCTTCATCCTCCCGGGCGACCGCGTCGATGTCATGGTCACACGCCGCGAGACCGAGGAAACCGGTGCCGCCGCGCCGCGCGGCGAGGGCGACCAGATCGTCCCGATCGGCCAGGGCTTCTCGGCGGAGACCATCCTTGCGAATGTCCGCGTGCTGGCGATCGACCAGACGGTCGCGGAGCAGGATGGCCAGCCGACCGTCGTCGGCCGTACCGCGACGCTCGAGCTGACGCCGAAGCAGGCCGAACTCGTGGCACTGGGAGAGAAGGTCGGGGAGATCTCGCTCTCGCTTCGCCCCTTCGTCGACAATGTCGGCGAGAACGGAGCCCCCATCGAGGACGCGATGCCCGTGGCGGTTGGCCGCCTCGGCCAGCCAGGTGAGGCCCGTCAGCAGACCGGCGTCCTGAAGATCGTCCGCAGCGGCAGCGTTGCCCTCACCAAAACAGAGCAGGCCCAGCAATGAAGACGGTGAAGATGTCTCTCATGCGCACCCCCTTCGCGGCGTGTGCCCTGGCCGCCGGTATCCTCGGCGCGGGGCTGGCGGCGGCGGTCGCACCCGCCCAGGCGGCCGGCAAGGCGCCGTTCAACGTGAGCATCCAGCAGGGCGACACCGCGACCACGCGGCGCATCACCCTCCCGCTCAACAAGGCGGCTATCGTCAACCTGCCGGTCGATGCGCGCGACGTGCTCGTCGCCAACCCGACCAAGGTGGATGCGGTGGTGCGCACCTCGCGCCAGGTCTACCTGATGGGTGTGGAAGTCGGCTCGACCAACGCCTTCTTCTTCGATGCGGCGGGCAACCAGATCCTCAACCTCGAGATCGAGGTCGAGCGCGATCTGACCGCGCTGGAGGAGATGCTGAAGCGTCAGTTCCCCACTGCCCGCATCAAGGTCGAGGCGCTGAACGACAACCTCATCATCACCGGCACGGCGCCGAGCGCGATGATCTCGCGCAACATCCGCGACATCGCCGCCCGCTTCATGGGTGACGAGAACCGGATCCTGAACGCCATGACGATCCTCGGTCAGGAGCAGGTGATGCTCAAGATCAAGGTCGCGGAGATGAGCCGCTCGATCGGCAAGGCGCTCGGCATCGACTGGGAGTCGGCCTTCCAGATCGGCTCCTTCTCGGGCGCGATCGACCTGCTGAACGGCTTCACCTCGACGACGTCCAACGGCCAGATCTCCGGCGGTTACAACCGGGGCGACCTGTCGATCGACTCCGTGGTCCGCGCGCTGGAGACGCAAGGCCTTGTGCGCACGCTCGCCGAGCCGACGCTCGTTGCGGTCTCGGGCGAATCCGCGCGCTTCCTCGCGGGTGGCGAGTTCCCGATCCCCGTGTCGCGGGACGACGAGGGCATCACCATCGAGTTCCGGGAATTCGGTGTCGCGCTCGCCTTCACGCCGGTCGTGCTGAGCGAGGGCCGCATCAGCCTGAAGATCTCGGCCGAGGTTTCCGACATCACGCCGGAGGGGGCGATCATCACGAACGCGATCGCCATTCCGGGCCTCAGCGTGCGCCGCACGGATACCACGATCGAACTGCCTTCCGGTGGCAGCTTCGCCATCGCCGGCCTGCTGAGCCAGGATACCCGACACGGCATGCAGTCGCTGCCAGGCGTGCAGGATGTGCCGATCCTCGGTGCCCTGATGCGCTCCAACGACTTCGCGTCGAGCGAGAGCGAACTCGTGATCCTGGCCACGCCCTACCTGGTCGAGCCGACGCACGAGAGCGAGATCCGGTTGCCGACCGACGGCTTTGCGCCGGCCAGCAACTACGACGCCTTCCTGATGGGACGCCTGCACGCGGTCTACGGCTCCGAGGGCGCGCCCCTCCCGGCCGCGAAGGTCAAGGGTCCTGTCGGCTTCATCACGGAGTAAGACCATGCAGCGCACCACCCCATTCCGTTGCGTGCTTCTCGGCCTTGCCGGCCTTGCGGCGCTCGGTGCCGCCGGCTGCGCCGGTCCGAACGGAGCCGAGCAGGCGGTGACGCCGCAGGCGCGCCATCCGATCACCGTCACGCGGGTCGACGATGCGCTCGACGTGGCCGTGGCGCCGGGGCCCTTCAGCCTGACCCCGGCGGAAGAGAACCGCCTCAAGGTCTTCGGCCAGACGTACCTCGTTCGCGGGCACGGGCCGATGAAGATCGCGACCCCGCGCGGGTCGGCCAACGCGGGTGCTGCCCGCGCTGCCGCCAGCCGCATCGTCCGGCTGATGGACGAGGTCGGCGTGTCGCAGGATGCGATCGACATCGTCTCCTACGAGGCGGAGAAGGGGGCATCCGAGGCGCCGGTCCGGCTCAGCTTCGACCGCTATGTGGCGGAGGGCAGTCCGTGCTCCGGCCAGTGGTCGACCAACACGGCGTCGAACCCGCGCAACGAGATGACGCCCGGCTTTGGCTGTGCGTCGCAGGGCAATCTGGCGGCCATGATCGCCGATCCGGCCGACCTCGTGCGCCCGAGGGTGACCACGGACGCCGATGCGCAGCGCCGCGACTTCATGTTCGACCTCTATCGCCAGGGCCAGGCGCCCGGCGCCGAGCGCAGCGCGGCCGAAACCGCCACCACGACCAATTGAGGACGCGAAGCTCATGAGCACGGCAGTCATCCCGACCACGAACTACGAGGCGCAGCACGAGGATGTGCTCGAGCATGAGACGTCCTTCCTCGACCAGCCGCTGCCCCGCATCACGATCCAGGCGTTCTGCATCACGCCCGGCCTTGCGAGCGCCGTGAAGGACGCCGCCGGCGACCGGCGCCTCGTGAAGACGCATGTCTCCGTTCACATGGGCGGGGTACAGGCGGCCATCACGCACTTCTCCGAGATGCCGACACCGAACCTCGTCGTGCTCGAGGCAGACGACGTGGGCCCCGCCCTGTTCCGCCAGCTGGAAGAGCTTGCGCAGGTCTGCGATCCGGGGACGAAGGTCGTCATCGCCGGGCCGGTCAACGACGTCATGCTCTACCGCGAACTGATCCGGCAGGGCGTCAGCGAGTACGTCGTCACGCCGACCTCGCCGATCCAGCTGATCGAGGCGTTCGCAACTCTCTACTACGATCCCTCCGCGGTGCCTCTGGGCCGCACCTTTGCGTTCGTGGGCGCGAAGGGTGGTGTCGGGTCGTCGACGCTCGCGCACAACGTGGCCTGGTACATGGCTGAGACCATGCACGAGGACACCGTGGTGATGGACATGGACATCGAGTTCGGCACCCTCGGACTCGATTTCAACCGCGATCCGACGCAGACGGTGCTCGATGCGCTGACGGCCCCGGACCGCGTCGACGACATGCTCCTCGAGCGGCTGCTGGTCAAGACCGGCGAGAACCTGCGCCTGTTCACCGCACCCGCCACGCTCGACCAGGACTACGACATTCCGGAAGGCGCCTATGAGCATGTGCTCGAGGTGGTGCGCCAGAACGCACCGTCCGTCGTGATCGACATGCCGCACGTCTGGACCGGTTGGTCGAAGCGGTTCATGCTCCAGGCCGACGAGATCATCATCACGGCGACGCCGGATCTCGCCTCGCTGCGCAACGCCAAGAGCCTCTTCGACGTGATGGTGCAGGCGCGCCCGAACGATCCGGCGCCGCGCGTCGTCGTCAATCAGACGGGTGTCCTGAAGCGTCCGGAGATCCCGGTGAAGGAGTTTGCCGAGGCGCTTTCCGTCGAGCCGGAGTTCGTCATCCCGTTCGATGGCCAGCTGTTCGGCGAGGCCTCCAACAACGGCCTCATGCTGCCGCAGATCAATGCCCAGGCAAAGTCCGTCGAGGCCATCGAGCAGATCGCCCGGGCGCTCATCGGGCGCGAGAGGGCCGGCCGGCAGGCCGCCAAGAAGTCGCCGTTCGACTTCCTGAAGGCGTTCTCGTTCGGCAAGGGCGGCAAGGCAGTGAAGCCTGCCGCCGCGAAGACCCGGAAAGCTGCGAAGGCAAAGCCTGGCAAGGAGGGCTAACGCGTGTTTGGTAAGCGACCTCAGGGCGCGCAAGGCGGAGCGGGATTCGGGGCGAAGAAGGCGGCGGTTCCGCCGCCACCCAGCCCGGCGAAACCTGCCGAGAAGGCCAAGCCCAAGCCGGCGACCGATGTCGCACGGCCTGCCACCGCGGGCACCGGCACACCGGCGGCGAAGACCGCCGCGGCGCCCGCTCAGGCTCCCGCGCAGGCGAACAAGCGCGAGGAACGGTCCGCCGAGTACTACCAGGTCAAGACGTCGATTTTCAACGCGCTGATCGACACGATCGACCTGTCCCAGCTTGCCCAGCTCGACGCCTCGAGCGCGCGTGACGAAATCGGCGACATCGTCAACGAGATCATCTCGATCAAGAACATCGTCCTGTCGGTGGCCGAGCAGGAACGCCTGCTCGACGACATCTGCAACGACGTTCTCGGATACGGCCCGCTCGAGCCGTTGCTCGCCCGCGACGACATCGCCGACATCATGGTGAACGGCGCGGACAAGTGCTACATCGAGGTCGGCGGCAAGATCGAGCTGACGCCGATCCGATTCCGCGACAACGGCCAGCTGATGAACATCTGTCAGCGGATCGTGAGCCAGGTCGGCCGCCGTGTGGACGAAAGCTCGCCGATCTGCGACGCGCGCCTTCTGGACGGCTCGCGCGTCAACGTCATCGCGCCGCCGCTGGCGATCGACGGCCCCACGCTGACCATTCGTAAGTTCAAGAAAGACAAGCTGACCATGGCCGACCTGGTCAGCTTCAACTCGATCACGCCGGAAGGCGCCAAGGTCCTCGAGATCGCCTCGAACGTCCGCTGCAACATTCTGATCTCCGGCGGTACGGGTTCGGGCAAGACGACGCTGCTGAACTGTCTCACCGCCTTCATCGATACCGGCGAGCGCGTCATCACCTGCGAGGACTCCGCCGAACTTCAGCTGCAGCAGCCGCACGTGGTGCGTCTGGAGACCCGCCCCCCGAACCTGGAGGGCAAGGGCGAGATCACCATGCGCGACCTCGTCAAGAACTGCCTGCGTATGCGTCCCGAGCGGATCATCGTCGGCGAGGTGCGCGGCCCGGAATCCTTCGACCTTCTGCAGGCGATGAACACGGGCCACGACGGATCCATGGGCACGCTGCACGCCAACACCCCGCGCGAGGCGATCAGCCGTCTGGAATCCATGATCACCATGGGCGGCTTCTCGCTGCCGGCCAAGACCATCCGCGAGATGATCGTCTCGGCGCTCAACATCATCGTCCAGGCGCAGCGTCTGCGCGACGGCTCGCGCCGGATCACCCATGTCACCGAGGTGCTGGGCATGGAAGGCGACACGGTCATCACCCAGGACCTGCTCAACTACCGCATCGAGGGCGAGGACGAGAACGGCCGCATCATCGGCCGCCACGTCGCGACCGGCATCGCGCGTCCGGCCTTCTGGGACCGTGCGAAGTATTACGGCCGCGAGGCGGAGCTTGCCGCCGCGCTCGAAGTGCTGAGCGAAGACTGACGGGGGACGGGAGACGGGCATGAGTACCGACGTTCAGATCATTCTCGTCGCCATCCTGGTCGGCGCTGCGATCTTCGCGATCGCCTACGCGCTGTTCGGCCGGTCGATCAAGCAGAAGGAAGGTGCGCAGCAGCGGATGCAGGCCGTGGCGCGCAACGGCCGGCGCGAGACCGTCGACGAAAGCCGGCGCGGCGACCCGGAAGCCAAGCGCCGCAAGGCCGTGCAGCAGCAGCTGAAGGAGCTCGAGAAGCAGCAGCGCGCAAAGCGCAAGAGCGTCTCGGTGCGCATGAAGATCGAGCGTGCGGGCCTCAGCATCTCGCCCCTGACGCTGCATCTTGGGGGCGGTGCGCTTGGACTCGCGGTTGCGGTTGCGCTCCTCGTGGGGGGCTATCCGCCCATCGTCGCGCTGTGCGGCGGCATCGCGCTGGGGTTTGGCTTTCCGCGCTGGCTGCTCTCCTTCCTCGCGAAGCGGCGCATCAAGAGGTTCACGGCAGAATTCGTGAACGCCATCGACATCATCGTGCGCGGCATCCGCTCGGGCCTTCCGGTGAACGAGTGCCTCGGCATCATTGCGCGTGAGTGCCGGGCGCCCGTCTCGGACGAATTCCAGACCATCGTGGCGGGGCAGAAGGTCGGCGTGACCGTGGATCAGTCCCTGGAAAAGATGCTGGAGCGCATCCCGACATCGGAACTGAACTTCTTCGCCATCGTGCTCGCGATCCAGCAGAAGACGGGCGGCAACCTGGCGGAGGCGCTCTCCAACCTTTCGACCGTGCTGCGCGAGCGCAAGAAGATGAAGGGCAAGATCGGCGCCATGTCGTCGGAGGCCAAGTCCTCGGCCATGATCATCGGCGCGTTGCCCTTCCTGGTCATGATGCTCGTGCATTTTGCGACGCCGGACTACCTGATGCCGCTCTTCACGGAGCGTATGGGCAACATGCTGCTCCTTGGCGGCGCGATGTGGATGTCCATGGGCGTCATCGTCATGCGCAAGATGATCAACTTCGACTTCTGAGGAGGCCTGGCGCATGGGCTGGATCGACACGCTGCTCAATCCGGAATTCGTCGTGACGGTGCTGACGGCCATCGCCGCCTTCGCCACGATCGTTTCCGTCGCGCTGCCCTATTTCGAGCGCGATGCCGCGCAGCAGCGGATCAAGTCCGTCGCTGCACGGCGCGACGAACTGCGCGCCCGCCAGCGCGAGGAACTGAACCGGAAGAATGTCGGCCTCCGGGCCAAGGATCCGCGCGGCCTCGTGAAGCGCATCGTCGAGGACCTGAACCTTCGCGAGCTTCTGGAAGGCAAGAACACCCGCATCAAGCTGACGCAGGCTGGCATGCGCGGGCAGGGCCCGCTCTTCACCTTCCTGTTCTTCCAGCTTGTGATGCCGATCATCCTGTTCATCGGCGGCCTGATCTACTTCTTCACGATCGACACGAGCGGCTACGACCCGATGATGCGGGTGGGCTTTTCCATGCTCTGTGCGGTCGTAGGCTACTACATGCCGACCCTCTGGCTGCAGAACATGATCCAGAAGCGGCAGGAGAAGATCCGCCGCGCCTTCCCGGATGCGCTCGACCTTCTGCTGATCTGCGTGGAATCGGGCATGTCGATCGAGGCGGCCTTCAACAAGGTGGCCGAGGAGATCACCGAGAGCTCCATCGAGCTTGCCGAGGAAATGGGTCTGACCAACGCCGAGCTTGCTTATCTCGGGGACCGCCGCCAGGCGCTCGAGAACCTCGCGATCCGCACCGGCCTCGACGGCGTGAAGGCCGTGACGACCGCGCTGACGCAGGCGGAACGCTATGGCACGCCGCTCGGCCAGGCGCTGCGCGTCCTGGCCCAGGAGAACCGCGACGAACGGATGGCGATGGCGGAGAAGAAGGCCGCCGCCCTGCCGGCGAAGCTGACGGTTCCGATGATCGTGTTCTTCCTGCCGGTCCTGTTCGTCGTGATCCTCGGTCCGGCGATCCTCAAGGTGATGGCGCTCTAGCGGGCGCCAGACCGGGAAATGCTGCCGGGACGACCGCCCCGGCATCTGCCCGGCAGCCACATTCGGACAAGCGCGAAAGGGGAGAGGCTAACAGCCTCTCCCCTTTTCCGTGTCCCGGTCCGGCCGCCGGGCTGGTCCTTCCTGCGATGGCGGCCTCGTCCGGCCGCAGCGCGGGGCCTCAGCGGCGCAGCGCCTGCCAGCGGTCCGGCTCGGACAGCATCTCGCGGTAGACCTTCAGATTGTGGGCGACGACGGCTTCGGGCAGATCCTGCCGCGCGATCTGGCTGGCTTCCTCGAACCGTCCGGTCAGCCCGTAGACCAGCGCGAGGTTCTGGCGCGTCCGCACCTGGCCGCGCGGCTGCTCCAGCGCGCGGGTGAGCAGCGCCTCGGCCTTCTGCGCGTCCCCGGCCAGCGCGCGGGACAGGGCATAGTTGTTCAGCAGGACGACATTGTCCGGGGCGCGCTTCAGCCCCTCCTCATAGACGGGCGCCGCCTCGTCGTGGCGGCCGAGCTTGTCGAGCGCGACGCCCTTCTTGGAGTAGAGCGACCAATCGCCCGGCGTGATGCGCAGCGCCGCGTTCAGCGTGGCGAGTGCACCCTCGTGAGCGCCGGCAGCAAGCTGGCAGCGGGCCAGTTCCTCGTGCAGCGCGATGTCGTCGGAAGACCGCGAAACGAGCGGGGAGAGCACCCGGACGCCCTGTTGCGGCTGGCCGGCGAGGCGGGCGTTGCGTGCCAGCGCGACCGCCGCCTCGACATCGCCCGGATTGCGCTCGTAGTAGGAGGACCAATAGGCAGCGGCGGTCTCGTAATTCTTCTCGTCCTCGGCGAAGCGGGCCGTGTTCTTGAGGAAGGAGTCGACGTCGAGGTCGTCCGGCATCGGCGGTAGCGGCGCCTGCGGGTCGGCGGCCGCCTTGGCGCCGCCGTTCTTCGCCCAGCCGGGAAGCTGGCTGATCGGCGTGCGCGCGCCCGGCGCCTGGGCCGCAGCCGCTGCCGCTCCTCCCGTCGATGCGGCGGCCATGTCGCTGCCGGGTCCCGACGTGCCTGTCGTGTTGCAGCCGCTGAGCAGGCCTGCGGCGATCAGCACCGCGAGAGCCGTGCCCGTCCGTGTGCGAAGCGTGGTGGGGCGTGCCATGCTGTTCCATCCTCCTGGCGGGCCGGGCATGGAAGGCCGCGGCCGGATCACGCGCGATGTGCGCGGCGCAAGGGCCGCGCAGCGTGCGCGCGCTTCCCGAGAGTGCTCCGTCAGGGTCAACGCAAGGTTAACGCCGATCGCCGCCGTGCGCTCCGGATACCTGTTTTTCGCGCGCCGGGCCTTTGCGGGCGGGGGCTGAGGCCATACCTTCTCCTCCGGAGCGAGCAGAGGAGTGCGTGGCATCCATGTCGGACGTGTTCATCACCCGCGGCCCCGACGGACAATGGCCCGATGGGCTGCTGCCTGTCTGGATGGTTGCGAAGGCGGACTACGACACCTGGCGGGCCGGACAGCCGTCTGCCGTCCGTGGCTGGCTGGCTGCGACCGGGTTCGAGCCGGCGGCCGGTGCGCTCGTGCCCGTTCCGGATGCCGAGGGCGCGCCCGCGGGCTATGTCCTTGGGCTCGGCGACGGGGCCGACCCGTTCGTCGCCGGCGTGCTTCCCGCGAAACTCCCTGAGCGGGCCACGGTCCGTCTGGTTCCCGCCGCGTCGGGATCTCCCGTGGGTGCACTGGACGCGCTGGCCATCGCGCTCGGTGCCTACCGTTTCACGCGCTACAAGGCGGCCGACCGGGCATTTGCGCGGGTTGTCGCGCCGGATGGCGTCGATATCGAGGAGGTCAGCCGCATGGCCGCGGCCATCGCGCTCGTCCGCGACCTCGTCAACACGCCGGCGGAGGACATGGGCCCGGACGCGCTGGAGGCGGCGGCACGCACGCTCGCCGGGGATCATGGCGCGCGTGTCAGGGTCATCTGCGGCGAGGAGCTGCTCGCGCAGAACTACCCCATGATCCATGCTGTCGGACGGGCCGGGGCGCGGGCGCCGCGCCTCATCGATCTCGCCTGGGGGCGCGAGGACGCGCCGAAGGTGACGCTCGTCGGCAAGGGCGTGAGCTTCGACACCGGCGGCCTCGACCTCAAGCCGTCTTCGGCCATGCGGCTGATGAAGAAGGACATGGGCGGTGCGGCCAATGCGCTGGGGCTTGCCGCGATGATCATGGGGGCGGGTCTCGACGTGCGGCTGCGCGTGCTGATCCCGGCGGTGGAGAACGCGGTCGCGGGCAATGCGTTCCGCCCGGGCGACGTTCTGCAGACGCGCAAGGGGCTGACGGTCGAGATCGGCAACACCGATGCGGAGGGCCGCCTCATCCTCGGCGACGCGCTGGCCGAGGCCGACAGCGAGCAGCCCGACCTGCTGATCGACCTCGCGACCCTGACCGGCGCGGCGCGGGTAGCGCTCGGGGCCGATCTGCCGCCGTTCTTCACCGGAGACGAGGCGCTGGCCGCCGAGATCGTGCAAGCTGCGGAGGCCGTGTCGGACCCGGTCTGGCGCCTGCCGTTGTGGCAGCCCTACGAGGAGCTTCTGTCGAGCGACATCGCGGACATCGCCAACGCGAGCGAGAGCGGCTTCGCCGGTGCGATCACGGCGGCCCTCTTTCTCAAGCGCTTCGTGACCGCGACGCCCGCCTGGGTACACCTCGACATCTATGCCTGGAACCAGAAGGCCCGTCCCGGGCGCCCGAAGGGAGGCGAGGCGATGGCCATCCGCGCGCTCTACCATCTTGTGAAGGCCCGCCATGGCGGATGAGGGCGAGATCCTGCGCGTGTCCTGCCCGGTGGCGGACATGCGCGCCGAACCCGCCGCGGCTGCGGGCCTCGACACGCAGGCGCTGTTCGGCGAGGAGGTCGTCATCGTCGGCCAACTCGGCGCCTGGATCCGCGGGCGCTCGTGTCTCGACGGGTACGAGGGATGGATCCCGGCCGCCGACCTGCACACCCGGCGCGTGATCCCGACCCACCGGGTTGCGGCGCGGGCGACGCTGCTCTTTCCCCGGCCCGACATCAAGGCGCCGCCGCTCGCGCGGCTTCCGCTGGGCGCGCGGGTGCGCGCGGTCGAGGCGGATGTCCGGATGCACGGAACCGGCCGGGAGGGGCTGCGCCTGGAGACCGGAGGCTACGCCATCGCAGACCATTTCACGCCTCTCGACGAGGCGGAGAAGGACTGGGTCGGGGTGGCCGAACGCTGCATGGGCGCACCCTATCTCTGGGGCGGGCGGTCGTCAGACGGGCTCGACTGTTCGGGTCTCGTGCAACTCGCCGTTCAGGCGGGTGGGCGCGATTGCCCGCGCGACACCGGCCCGCAGTCGGCCTGGGCCGTTCCGTTCGACGGGGGAGCGGGGCTCCGCCGCGGCGACCTCGTCTTCTGGACGGGCCACGTCGGTATCATGCTCGACGAAACGCGCCTTCTCCACGCCAATGCGCATCACATGGCGGTCGCGGCGGAGCCGCTCGCCGAAGCGGTCGCCCGCATCGTGGCTGCGGGAGGGGGGGAGCCCACGCTCTACGGGCGGCTGCCCGGCTGAGCGCCACGGTCAGGTCGAGACGCTCTCGACGTTGCGCGCCTCAAGCTCGAACGCCGCCGCCATGAGTGCCCGGGTGTAGTCCGTCTGCGGCCGGTCGAACACGTCGTCGGCCGGCCCCGTCTCGACGACCTTGCCGTCCTTCATCACGATGACGTGGTCGGCGAGCGCGCGCACCACCTTCAGGTCGTGGCTGATGAAGACATAGGCGAGGCCGTGCCGCCGCTGGAGGTCGCGCAGCAGGTCGACGATCTGCGCCTGCACGCTCATGTCGAGCGCGCTCGTCGGCTCGTCCAGCACGACGAGCTTCGGCTTGAGGATCATCGCCCGGGCGATGGCGATGCGCTGGCGCTGACCGCCCGAGAACTCGTGCGGATAGCGGTCGGCCATGTGCGCCTCGAGCCCCACCTCGGTCAGCGCGTCGGCGATGCGCTGGCGCCGTTCCTCGCCCTTCAGCTTGGCGAAGTGCACGTCGAGCCCTTCGGCCACGATGTCGCCCACCGTCATGCGGGGCGAGAGCGCCCCGTAAGGGTCCTGGAACACGATCTGCATCTCGGCGCGCAGCGGCCTCATGTCGGCGAGCCCCAGCCCGTCGATGCGCTTGCCGAGGTAGCTGATCGGCCCTTGCGAGGGCAGCAGCCGCAACAGCGCAAGGCCGAGCGTCGTCTTGCCCGATCCGCTCTCGCCCACGACGCCCACCGTGCGGCCCGCACGCACCGAGATGTCGATGCCGTCGACCGCCTTGATGTGCCCGACGGTCCGGCGCATGACGCCGCGCTTGATCGGGAACCAGACCTTCACGTCCTCGCCCGCGATCACCACGGGCGCGTCGTCTTCCCCGGCATGCGGCATGCCCTTCGGCTCGGCGGCGAGGAGGTGGCGCGTATAGGGGTGCTGCGGGGCGTCGAAGACCTTCGCCGTCTCGCCCTGCTCGACGATGCGCCCGCCCTGCATCACGTTCACGCGCTGCGCCATCTTCCGCACGATGCCGAGGTCGTGGGTGATGAGCAGGATGGCAAGCCCCTGTTCCGCCTGCAGCCGCTTGAGCAGCTCCAGGATCTGGGCCTGCACGGTGACGTCCAGCGCGGTCGTCGGCTCGTCCGCGATCAGCAGGTCCGGCTCGTTGGCGAGCGCCATGGCGATCATCACCCGCTGGCGCTGGCCGCCCGAGAGCTGGTGCGGATAGGAGGCGAGCCGCGTCTCGGGGTCCCTGATGCCGACCTGGCCCAGCAGCTCGAGAATGCGCGCGCGCGCGGCAGGACCTTCCAGGCCCTTGTGGACGGCAAGGATCTCGCCGATCTGCTTCTCGATCGTGTGCAGCGGGTTGAGGCTCGTCATCGGCTCCTGGAAGACGATGGAGATCTCGTTGCCGCGCACGCGCCTGAGCACCGTCTCGCCCGCGCCCAGCAATTGCTCGCCCTTGAAGACGATGGAGCCCGCCGGATGGCGCGCCGATTTCGGCAGCAGGCCCAGCACCGAGAGCGCGGTCACCGACTTGCCCGACCCGCTCTCGCCGACCAGGGCGACCGTTTCTCCCGCTTGCACGTCGAAGCTGGCGCCCTCGACCGCCGTCACCTCCCCGTGCTCGCCGCGGAAGGCGACGCCCAGGTTCCCGACGCTCAAGAGGGGCGCGCTCATGCGTCGCCTCCGCCGCGGAACGTCTTGCGCGGGTCGAACGCGTCGCGCACGGCCTCGCCGATGAAGATCAGCAGCGAGAGCATCACCGCGATCACCATGAAGGCCGTGATGCCGAGCCACGGCGCCTGCAAATTGTTCTTGCCCTGGTTCAGCAGCTCGCCCAGCGACGGCGACCCCGGCGGCAGCCCGAAGCCGAGGAAATCGAGCGAGGTCAGCGTCGTGATCCCCGAATTGAGGATGAAGGGCATGAAGGTCAGCGTCGCCACCATCGCGTTCGGCAGCAGGTGCTTGAACATGATGACGCCGTTCGAGACGCCAAGCGCGCGCGCCGCGCGGACGTATTCGAAATTGCGCGCGCGCAGGAACTCCGCCCGCACCACGCCGACCAGCGCGACCCAGCTCGTCAGCGACATGATGATCAGCAGCGTCCAGAAGCTCGGCACGATGACGGCGGCCAGGATGATCAGCAGGTAGAGGTAGGGGATCGAGGTCCAGATCTCGATGAACCGCTGGAAGATCAGGTCGGTCCAGCCGCCAAAATAACCCTGCACGGCGCCCGCCGCGACGCCGATGACCGACGAGACGAGCGTCAGCAGAAGCCCGAACAGCACCGACAGCCGGAAGCCGTAGATCATGCGCGCCATGACGTCGCGGCCCTGGTCGTCGGTGCCCAGCCAGTTGACCGCCGAGGGCGGCGCGGGCGCTGGCACCTCAAGCTCGTAGTTGATCGTGCGGTAGTCGAAGGCGATGAGCGGCCAGACCATCGTGCCGCCCGCGTCCGCGATCGCCTCCTGCACGAAGGGGTCGCGGTAGTCGGCCTCGGTCGGCAGGAAGCCGCCGAAGGCCGTCTCCGGCACGAACTCGAACACGGGGAAGTAGGACCGGCCCTCGTAGCTCACATAGAGCGGCTTGTCGTTCGCGATGAACTCCGCAAACAGCGACAGCACGAACAGAACGACGAAGATCCAGAACGACCAGTAGCCACGCCGGTTCGCCTTGAAATTGTTGAGGCGGCGCCGGTTGATCGGAGAGAGGGAGAGAAGCGCCATGGGTCTCACACGTCCCGCTTCTCGAAGTCGATGCGCGGATCGACCAGCGTGTATGTCAGGTCGGTGATGAGCCCCATGACGAGGCCCATCAGCGAGAAGATGTAGAGCGTGGCGAACACCACCGGATAGTCGCGGTTGATCGCGGCCTCGAACGACAGGAGCCCCAGCCCGTCCAGCGAGAAGATCGTCTCGATCAGCAGCGAGCCCGTGAAGAAGATCGAGATGAAGGCCGACGGGAAGCCCGCGATCACGATCAGCATGGCGTTGCGGAACACGTGGCCGTAGAGCACGCGGCGCTCGGTCAGGCCCTTGGCCCGCGCCGTCATCACGTATTGCTTGTTGATCTCGTCGAGGAAGGAGTTCTTGGTCAGCAGCGTCAGCGTGGCGAACGCGCCGATGGTCATGGCGATCACCGGCAGCGCGATGTGCCAGAAATAGTCCGCGATCCGCATCGGCCAGGACATCGCATCCCAATTGTCGGAGACGAGGCCGCGCAGCGGGAAGATCTGGAAGAACTCGCCCCCGGCGAACAGGATGATCAGCAGGACGGCGAACAGGAAGCTCGGTACCGCGTAGCCGACGATCACCACCACGCTCGTCCACACGTCGAACACGCTGCCGTCCTTCACCGCCTTGCGGATGCCGAGCGGGATCGAGATCAGATAGGCGAGCAGCGTCGACCAGATGCCGAGCGAGACCGACACCGGCAGCTTCTCCAGGATCAGGTCGATCACCGAGACCGAGCGGAAATAGCTCTCGCCGAAGTCGAACGTCACATAGCTCTTCAGCATCAGCAGGAAGCGTTCGTGCGCCGGCTTGTCGAAGCCGAACTGGCGCTCGAGCTCCTTGATGAATTCCGGGTCGAGGCCTTGCGCCCCGCGGTAGGTGCTGGAGGTGGCATCCGCGCCGCCATTGCCGCCCCCTGCCGAGAAGTCGCCTCCGCCGGTGCCGGAGAAGCGCGCCGTCGCGCCCACGTCGCTGCCCGTCACCTGCGCGATCACCTGCTCGACCGGGCCGCCCGGCGCGAACTGGATGACCACGAAATTGATCAGCATGATCCCCAGCAGGGTCGGGATCATCAGCAGGAGACGGCGAATGATGTAGGCGCCCATGGCGTTTCCGTTCCCCTCAGCGCCCGCGCGCGGCGTCCAACGCCGCCTTCTTCTCCGGATCGACCCACCAGAGGTCGAGGATGCCGCGCCCGTAGGCAGGCTTCGCTTCCGGCCGTCCGAACATGTCCCAATAGGCGATGCGGTGCGAGGCGGAATACCAGTGCGCGATCCAGTAGTGGCCCGCGCGCAGCACGCGGTCCAGTGCGCGCGCCGCCGTCGCCAGCTCCGCCCGGCTCCCTGCCGCGATCATGCGTTCCGTCAGGGCGTCGACCACGGGCGAGGCGATGCCCGCGTAGTTCCGGCTCCCCTCGGTCGCGGCGGCGGCGGAGGTCCAGAAGTTGCGCATCTCCGCGCCCGGCGTCGGGCGCAGCACGAAGCGCGAGGTGACGATGTCGAAGTCGAAGGACTTCAGCCGCCGCTGGTATTGCGCCGGATCGACGATGCGCATCGCCGCCTCGATGCCGAGGCGTTCGAGGTTCTGCAGGAAGGGTGCGTTCACCCGCTCGAACGACGGCTCGAACATGAGGAATTCCAGCCGGAAAGGCCTGCCGTCCGGCATGGTGCGGCGGCCATCCTGCACGGTGTAGCCCGCCTCCCGCAGCAGCCGGTCGGCCTCGCGCAGATTGCCTCGGTCGCGCCCGCTGCCGTCGCTCAGGGGCGGGACGTAGGGCGCATCCAGGATGCCCGGCGGCAGGTGGGCCAGGAAGGGCTCCAGCAGCGCGCGCTCCTCCGCGCTCGCCGGTCCCTCCGCCTGCATGTCCGAGTTCTCGAAGAAGCTGTCGGTGCGGCTGTAGGCCCCGTAGAACAGCGTCGCGTTGGTCCATTCGAAGTCGAAGGCATAGTCCAGCGCCTTGCGCACCCGCCAGTCGGCGAGATGCGGCCGCCGCGTGTTCAGGAACCAGCCTTGCGTGCCGGAGGGGCGGGCGTCGGGCAGCACCTCGCGCTTCACGAGGCCCGCTTCGGCCGCCGGGAAGTCGTACTCCGTCGCCCAGGTCTTGGAGGTGAATTCTTCCCGCAGCGTGTAGGCTCCCGCCTTGAACGCCTCCATGCCCGCCACCCGGTCGCGGAAGTAGAGATAGCGGATGCGGTCGAAATTGTGCCGGCCCAGGTTCACAGGCAGGTTGCGGCCCCAATAATTCGGGTCGCGCTCGTAGACGATGAAGCTGCCCGCCTTGAAATCCCCGACGCGGTAGGGGCCGGAGCCCACGGGCGGCTCCAGCGTCGTCTCCTCGAAGGGCTGCGTTTC
This sequence comes from Futiania mangrovi, assembly GCF_024158125.1. Classification (NCBI taxonomy): domain Bacteria; kingdom Pseudomonadati; phylum Pseudomonadota; class Alphaproteobacteria; order Futianiales; family Futianiaceae; genus Futiania; species Futiania mangrovi. The sequence continues at coordinate 803,162 of NZ_JAMZFT010000002.1, forward strand.
GTAATAGGCCCGGGAGAGCACTGGGAGCGTCGCCACCGTGATCGGGAGGTCGCGCAGATTGTCGCCCTCGAACCGGTAGGTGACCGTGAGAGCGTCGACGGTCTCGGCGGCTGCGACATCGCGCAGCGAGAGGCGGAAGTCCGGGTGTCCCTTTTCCTTCAGCGCTTCGAAGCTGAACACCACGTCGTCCGCGCGTACCGGCGTACCGTCGTGAAAGCGTGCCTCGGGGCGCAGGCGGAAGGTGACCGCGCGTCCGTCCGCGCTGACCTCGGCGCTCTCGGCCAGCAGGCCGTAGACGGCGTCCGGCTCGTCCTCGGCGCGCACCATCAGCGTGTCGAACAGCAGCGGCAGGCCCTGCGCCGGGTCGCCCTTGAGAATCCAGTAGTTGAGGCTGTCGAAGGTGGTGACCGCTGCCGTCCCGATGGTCGAGATCTCGCCGCCCTTGGGCGCGGCGGGGTCGACATAGGAAAAGTGCGGGAAGTCGGCCGGATACTTCAGCGCGTCGAACGCCGAAAGACCATGCCGCGGCTCCGCCGAAGCGCCCGTGGCGCCCAGCAGTACCGCGGCGGCGAGGGACAGGAGGGGCAGGCCCGCGGTGCGCACCGGCTCACTGCCTCCCGTCGGCATCGCGCGACCACCAGACGGTCGGGAAGCCCGGCGTGTAGGGCGGCAAGGCCTCGGGATGCGCAAGCCGGTTCCAGAAGGCAAGGCGGAAGGCTGGTTGAGAGACGCCGTCGATCACGGTCCGGAAGTGCCAGTGCGGGACGACGTAGCGGCCCCATTGCAGCACGCGGTCGAGCGCGCGTGTCGCGGCGACCAGGTCCTGCCGGGTTTCGGCGAAGATCACCTTGTCGATGAGCGCATCGATGGCGGGGTTGCAGATGCCGGCATAGTTGCGGCTGCCGTCCCGGTCGCGGGCCGCGCAGCCCCAGTAGTTGCGCTGCTCGTTGCCGGGCGACAGCGACTGGCCCCAGCTCATCACGATCATGTCGTAGTCGAAGACGTTGAGGCGCTGGATGTACTGGGCCGTGTCGACGATGCGGATGGTCGCCTCGATGCCGAGCCTTTCGAGGTTCTGGACGTAAGGCGCGACGATCCGCTCGAAGTCGGGCGAGACGAGCAGGACCTCGACGTTCAGCAGCTTGCCCTCGCCATTGCGCAGCGCGCCGTCGCGGAAGGCCCAGCCGGCGGCGTTGAGAAGTTCCGTCGCCTTGCGCAGGTTTTCCCGCAGCCCGCGCCGCCCACCGGTTTCGGGCGGATTGTATTCCGTCGTGAAGACCTCTTCCGGCACCTCGCCGCGGAAAGGTTCCAGCAGCGCCAGCTCGCGCCCCTCCGGCAAGCCCGTCGCGGCAAGCTCCGAGCCCTCGAAATAGCTGCGGGTGCGGGCGTATTGCCCGTAGAACAGCGTCTCGTTGGCGAAGTCGAAGTCGAACGCCAGGTTGAACGCCTGCCGCACGCGCGGATCGTCGAAGGGCGCGCGGCGCAGGTTCATCACGAAGCCCTGCATCCCTTGCGGATTTCGGTCGGGCACTGTCTCGACCGTGACCTCGCCCTTGCGCACGGCGTCGAATTCATAGCCCGTGGCCCAGCGGCGCGCACTGTTCTCCGAGCGGAAGTCGTAGGAACCGCCCTTGAACGCCTCGAACGCCACGTCCATGTCGCGGAAATACTCGTAGCGGATGCGGCCGAAATTGTTCGCGCCGACGTTGACGTTCAGGTCCTTGGCCCAATAGTCCGGCACCCGCTCGTAGGTGATGCTGCGGTTGGTGTCGACGCTGGCCACACGATAGGGGCCGGAGCCGAGCGGCGGCTCCAGCGTCGTTTCTCCGAACGCGCGTGTCTCCCACCAGTGCTTCGGCAGGACCGGAAGCTGGCCCATGATGACGGGAAGTTCGCGGTTGCCGGCGGTGTCGAAGGTGAAACGGACACGATGCGGTCCCAGCGCCTCAGCCGTCGTCACATTGGCGTAGTAGAGACGGTAGAAGGGCTGGCCCTCATCGCGCAGGGTCTCGAACGAAAAGACGACGTCCTCTGCCGTCACGGGTTTCCCGTCGTGGAAGCGCGCCTCGGGGCGCAACTCGAACTCCACCCAGGAGAAGTCGGCCGGGTGTGTCACGGTTTTTGCCACGAGCCCGTATTCGGCGTTCGGCTCATCGAGCGCATTGGCCATCAGCGTGTCGTAGATCAGGCCGAGCCCGGAGGCCGCGTTGCCCTTCGCAATGAAGGGATTGAGCGAATCGAAACCGCCGATTGCAAAGAGCGTCGTGGCGCCGCCCTTGGGTGCCTGCGGATTCACATAGTCGAAATGCGCGAAACCTTCCTGGTACTTCGTCTCGCCGGTCAGCGACAGCCCGTGTGCCGTGATCGTGTCGGCGGAAAGTGCCGGCAGGGGCGCCAGCGCCAGCACCACGGCCAGCGCAAGTCCGCACGCATTACCCCAGGCGCTGCAGCCTCCGCCCCCGTGGTGCCTGACCATTCCGATCCTCCCCGGTGCCATCGCGCGATTCCCCGATCCTTGAGCGATATTGGACAGATCCGCATGGGTTCAAGACAAAACTTGGGCCGCACCGGGGAACCGATGCGGCCCTTTGCAATCCGGTCGGCCGGGCGATCCCCGGCCGGCGGCGGTCACTTGCCGCCGAGCGTCTTCAGATAGGCGAGGATATTGTAGAGTTCCTCATCCTTCTTGATGCCGGCGAACGCCATCTTGGTGCCCGGCACCGTGTCGCGCGGATGGCGCAGGTAGTCGGCGAGGCGCTCGAGCGTCCATTCGCCCCCGAAGGACTGCATCGCGTCGGAGTACTTGTAGCCCTCGTGGTGCGCGACTTGCGCTCCGACGACGCCCCAGAGGTTCGGGCCGACGCGGTTCTGACCGCCTTCGTTGAAGGTGTGGCAGGCGGAGCAGATGCGCACGGACTTCTCGCCCGCAGCGGCGTCTGCAGACGCGACGAGCGCCGCGATGTCGGCGGCCGGAGCCGCCGCCTGCGCCGGGGCTTCCGCCGCCTGCTGCGGTGCGCTTTCCGCGGGAGTGGCCTGCGCGGCTTCGGCCGGTGCTTCCGGCAGCGGCTGCGGACTGTCCGAGAGGCTGCGCAGATAGGCGATCATCTCGGCCCTGTCCTCCGGCTTCTTCATGCCGGCGTAGGACATCTTGGTGCCCGGCGCCCAGCCGCGCGGGTTCGCGAGGAACCCGTCCAGCGCCTCGTAGGTCCAGGTGCCTTCCTTCTCCTGCAGCGCGCTAGAGTAGGAGAAGTTGTCGAGATGGCCGATGTTCGCGCCCACGATGCCCCAGAGGTTCGGGCCGACCCGATTCGCACCGCCATTGTCGAACGTGTGGCAGGCCGCGCAAGCGCGGGCAGCGCCTTCGCCGGCCGAGGCCATCGCCCCGATGTCGCCCGTGGCGAGCAGCGCGATGACGGAAACCTCCGGCGCGGCCTCGGCGGCGCCTGCGGCTTCCCCGCCACCGCTCTCCAGCCCGGCGACCTTGTAAGCCTGCTCTTCGAGCTCGTCGGGGTGGAAGACGATCTCCGCGAGCGTCCCGAGACCGAGCGTAACGAGGGCGGCAAGCAGCACGCCGCCGGCGATCTTGTTGAATTCGAAGCTGTTCATCGGGTCGACCTGGCCTGACTTGTCCCGTTCCTGCGCCCCGCGCATCAGGTGCGAAAGGGTGAAAGGCAGTCCGGGAAGGACATCGGGTCGCCCCGCCTTTCCGGTTCCTGCCGCCCAGCCGCTCACGCTGCCCTGGCATCCCGCGTCGCGTGCGGGTCTGCCCTGACACTGATCCGCAACTCCGGCCCGAGGTCCCCCCCGCCGGATTGCGCCGGACATTAGCCGCTTCCCGCAAGCCGTCGCAAGGCCTATAACGCCGCAGGTTCCCGATTGGAGCCTGCCAATCCCCTTTCAGTCCGGACTCACAAGATGACGCCGCTCATTGTCATTCCTGCCCGCATGGCCGCCACCCGGCTCCCCGGCAAGCCGCTTGCCGATATCCATGGTACACCGATGATCGTCCATGCCTGGCGGCGTGCCACGGCGGCGGGCGTCGGCCCGGTTGCGGTCGCCGCGGGCGACCGGGAAATCGTCGATGCCGTGGAGGCAGCAGGCGGAACGGCGGTGCTGACCGACCCCGCGCTCCCCTCCGGCTCCGACCGGGTCTGGCAGGGCGTGGAGCGGCTGGACCCTTCGGGACGCCATGACGTGATCGTCAATCTGCAAGGCGACCTGCCCGATATCTCTCCCGCGTCGGTCGCCCGCGTGCTCGATCCGCTGCGCGATCCGGATGTCGACATCGCGACCGTCGTCGCCGAGATCACTGACGATTCCGAGCGCGACAATCCCAACGTCGTCAAGGCTGCGGTGGCGCCGGGACCGGACGGCATCGGGCGCGCGCTCTATTTCAGCCGGGCGCGCGTGCCGTCGGGCGACGGGCCGCATTGGCACCATGTCGGCATCTACGCCTTCCGCCGCGAGGCGCTGAAGCGGTTCGTCTCGCTTCCGCCCTCGGGACTGGAGCTGCGGGAGCGGCTGGAGCAGCTTCGCGCCATGGAAGCGGGCATGCGCATCGATGCGGCCGTCTCCGACATGATTCCCGTCAGCGTCGACACGCCCGAGGACCTGGAGCGCGCCCGCGCCCGCCTCGCCGGCGCCTGACACCTTGCGCACGAAGGAACGCACGATGACCGCCGAACCGATAGCACAAGCGAGCGAGGACCAGCTGCGCGCCCAGGGCGCCGAGCCTTCGCGCACCGTCGCCTTCCAGGGGGAGCCGGGCGCCTATTCGCATCTCGCCTGTCTCGAGGCGCTGCCCGACATGGTGCCGCTTGCCTGCCCGACGTTCGAGGATTCCTTCGCAGCGGTGAAGGATGGCCGCGCGTCCCGCGTCATGACGCCGATCGAGAACTCGGTCTACGGCCGGGTCGCCGACATTCACCACCTCCTGCCGGAGTCGGGCCTGTTCATCGTGGCGGAACACTTCCTGCGCGTCCGCCACCAGCTTCTGGCGCTGAAGGGTGCCTCGCTGGAGACGCTGACCCGCGTGATGAGCCACGCCCAGGCGCTCGGCCAGTGCCGGATGCACCTGCGCAGTCTCGGCCTGAAGGCCGTCACCGCGGCGGATACGGCGGGTTCGGCGCGCATCGTTGCCGAATCGGACGACCGGACGCTGGGCGCGCTGGCGTCCTCCCTCGCGGCCGAGATCTATGGCCTCGAGATCCTGCGCTCCGACATGGAGGACGCGGGCCACAACACGACGCGCTTCCTCGTGCTCTCGGAAGAGCCGGACGACGCCGAGCCCGAGGAGGGGCCCTGCATCACGTCCTTCGTGTTCCGGGTGCGGAACGTGCCCGCGGCGCTCTACAAGACCATGGGCGGGTTCGCGACGAACGGCGTGAACATCACGAAGCTCGAAAGCTACCAGCTCGAAGGCTCCTTCGCGGCGAGCCAATTCTATGCCGATATCGAGGGCCACCCCGAGGACGTGCCCGTGCGGCGCGCGCTGGAGGAGCTGGAATTCTTCACCAAATACCTGAAGATCCTCGGCGTCTACAAGGCGCATCCCTACAGGCGCAACTGGTCTGCGCGGGCCGGCGCCTGACCTCTCAGCCGTCGAGCCAGGCGCGCATCAGCTGGTGCGCGATGGCGAGCGGCGGCGGCAGGCGAAACGGTGCCTCGCCCTTGAGGCCCGCCTCGATCTCCGCGCGGGAGAACCAGCGCGCCTCCGCCAGTTCGGCGGGGTCGACCGTGATCTCCCGGGTCTCGGCGGTCGCGTGCAGGCCGACCATGATCGACATGGGCCAGGGCCAGGGTTGCGAGAAGACGTAGCGCACGTCGCCGACGCGGATGCGCGCCTCCTCGAACACCTCGCGCGCGCACGCCTCCTCGAAGGTCTCGCCGGGCTCCACGAAGCCCGCAAGCGTGGAGAACCGCCCCGGCTCCCACGCCGCTCCGCGGCCCAGCATGCACTGGTCGCCGTCCGTCACCAGCATGATGACCACCGGGTCGGTGCGCGGGAAATGCTCGCCCGCGCAGACCTCGCACACCCGCTTGTAGCCGCCCTCGGCGCGGTGCGAGCGCGCCCCGCACCTCGCGCAGTGCCGGTGCGTCTCGTGCCAGGCGAGCAGCGCCTTGGCCTGGGCCAGCATCGCGGCGTCGGCGGGGGCGAGATCGGGTGCGATCGAGCGCAGGTCGATCGCCTTGCCCTGCGCCGCGATCAGCGGGTCGTCCTCCAGCCGCACATGATCGGGCATGCGCAGCGCGAAGCGGGGTGCCCCGTCCGGCATCAGGCCGAGGAACAGGCAGCGCGCGGCGTCCACGGGCGCGCCCAGCGGTTCGTCCAGCAGGGGCGGCGGCAGGAAGGCCGCGGTTGCGCCGTCCTCGCCCAGGCGGATCAGCGGCCTGTCGCCGACGAAGGGCACGATACCGGACGTGGGCGCGTCGAGCTGGGCCTTCAGCCAGGCCGGGTCGGTGCGCCGCTCGCTTGCACGATCGAGCGGATTGCCCGCAAAGGTGTTCGGATTGCGCATGACCTGTTGGTTCCCCGGGAAGGCGCTGAAGGCGGGCGCAAAGACTGGCACGGCAGGCGGGCGCGTCAACCCGCCGCGCGCGCCGGTCGGACATGACGCGCGGCTTGCATCCGGCCCCCGGTCTGCTGCTATAAGGCGGGTGGGAGGTCGGCGCGGGCGGGTTCCTCGCCAACCCGGTCAGGTCCGGAAGGAAGCAGCCGTAACGAGTTCTACTCGGGTCGCGTCCGGCCTCCTGCTCGACCCCTTTCATGGCAACCGCGCGCGGGTGGCCCGAAACGCCGATGGCCGATGTGACCGAGACCTCGACGGAAAGCGCGGCCGAAACGCCGGAAGGGCCGGGCCTCGGTCTCGACCTGCCGGTGGCCGAGGCGCCCGCCGCCGCAAAAGGCGAGGACGGCGACTACCGTGTTCTCGCGCGCAAATACCGCCCGCAGACCTTCTCCGCGCTGATCGGCCAGGAAGCCCTTGTCCGCACGCTTGAGAATGCTTTCCGTACCAACCGGATCGCGCATGCTTTCATCCTCACGGGCGTGCGCGGGGTGGGCAAGACGACGACCGCGCGGATCATCGCCAAGGGTCTGAACTGCACGGCCTCCGACGCACCGACCACCAGCCCGTGCGGGGAATGCGAGAACTGCCGCCGCATCGCCGAGAGCCGCCACGTCGACGTGCTGGAGATGGACGCCGCCTCGCGCACCGGCATCGACGACATCCGCGAGATCATCGACGGCGTGCGCTACCTGCCCGTCAGCGCGCGCTACAAGGTCTACATCATCGACGAGGTCCACATGCTCTCGAAGGCCGCGTTCAACGGCCTTCTGAAGACGCTGGAGGAACCGCCGCCGCACGCAAAGTTCATCTTCGCCACGACCGAGATCCGCAAGGTGCCGGTGACGGTGCTGTCGCGCTGCCAGCGCTTCGACCTGAAGCGGATCGAGGGGGAGAAGATCGTCGAGCACCTGGCAGGCATCTGCGCGGCCGAGGGCGTGGAGGTGGAGCGCCCGGCGCTGAGCCTGATCGCGCGCGCCGCCGAAGGTTCGATGCGCGACGCGCTGTCGCTGCTCGACCAGGCGATCGCGCACGGCGGCGGCACGGCGGACGCCGCGCTCGTCGGCGACATGCTGGGCCTTGCCGACCGTGCGATCCTGTTCGAGATGCTGGAAGCGGCGTTCGGGGGCAAGCCCGCCGACGCGCTCGCCGCGCTCGACCGGCTGCACGCGGCGGGCGCCGACCCGCAGACGGTGATCGCCGACCTGCTCGACATCGTGCACGGCGCGACGCGGCTCAAGGTTGCCCCGGCGCTGGCCGAGGGTGCGGCCCTGCCCGAGGCGGAGCGGCAGGGACTGCAGGCCATGGCGGAAAAGATGGCCCTGCCGGTCCTGACGCGCGCCTGGCAGATGCTGCTGAAGTCGGCGGGCGAGGTGGCGCGCGCGCCCCGCCCGCAAAGTGCCGCGGAAATGGCGGTCATCCGGCTCGCCCACGCCGCGGACCTTCCCCCGCCGGGCGATCTCGTGAGGCGCCTGACCGAAGGCGGTGCAGTTGCGCAAGGAGGTGCTGCCCCGCGCGGGTCCGGCGGTGCAAGCGGCGGCGGTGCGCGCCTCGCTATCGCTGCGCGCAGCGAGCCTGTCTCGATGGCTGCCCCGCAGATGGAAGCGCACGCCGTACCCGCACACTCCGCCGTGGCGCTCGCGAGCTTCGACGACGTGATCGCGCTGGCGAGCGAGAAGCGCGACGTGCTGCTCAAGACCCGGCTCGAGACGATGGTGCGGCTCGTCTCCTTCGCGCCGGGACGGCTCGAAATCCAGCCGACAGAAAATGCACCGCAGAGCCTGTGCGGGGAGATCCAGCAGAAGCTGAGCGCGTGGACCGGCATGCGCTGGGCGGTCACGGTGGGGCGCGGGCAGGCGGAGCCAACGCGAGAGGAAGCCCGCCGCGCGACCGCGAACCGCCGCCGGGCGGAGGCCGAGGCGCATCCGCTCGTCCAGGCGGTGATGGCCGCGTTCCCCGGTGCGACGCTAGCCGACGTGCGCGACCGCGACGCGGCACCCGCCGGGGCGGCCTTGCTTGACGAAGAGACCGAGGGCGGCGCAGACATGCCCGTCGATCCCGGGGAGGACATGGAATGATCAAGGGCTTGGGCGATCTCACGGGCCTGATGAAGCAGGCGCAGGAGATGCAGGAGAAGATGCAGGCTGCGCAGGAGCGGCTGGCCGGCATCGAGGTGGAGGGCAGCGCGGGCGCGGGCCTCGTGACCGTGGTCGCGACCGCGAAAGGCGAGGTGCGGCGCGTCTCCATCGACCCCTCGCTGATGACGGCGGACGACCGGGAGGTTCTCGAAGACCTCGTCGTCGCGGCGGTCAACGACGCCCGCGCGAAGGCCGAGGTGCGCGCGCAGGAGGAGATGCAGCAGGTCACCGCCGGCCTGCCGCTGCCGCCCGGCTTCAAGCTGCCGTTCTGACCCCATGGGATTCGCCGCGGGTGCGGAGATCGAGCGGCTGGTGGAACTGCTCGCGAAGCTGCCGGGGCTAGGTCCCCGGTCGGCGCGCCGCGCCGTTCTGACGCTCGTGCGCAACCGCGAGGGGCTGATGGACCCGCTCTCCACCGCGCTGGAGGCGGTGCGCACGAAGGTTCGGCCTTGCCGCATCTGCGGCAACCTCGACACGGACGAGACCTGCGCGGTCTGCCGCGATCCGCGCCGCGACCCTGCGCTCCTCTGCGTGGTGGAGCAGGTGGCCGATCTCTGGGCGCTGGAGCGTGCGGGCGTCTTTCGCGGCCGCTATCACGTGCTGGGCGGCGTGCTCTCGGCGCTGGACGGGATCGGGCCGGACGAGTTGCGCATCGGCGCGCTCGTGGACCGGGCGAAGACGCAAGGCGTGGGCGAGGTCATCCTCGCCCTGAACGCCACGGTGGAGGGGCAGACGACGGCGCACTACATCGCCGACCGCCTGCGCGAGGCGGGGATCAGGGCGAGCGGCCTTGCCCAGGGCGTGCCTGTCGGCGGCGAACTCGACTATCTCGACGACGGGACGCTGGCCGCGGCGCTGGGGGCGCGGCGCGCACTCGACTGACCGGCGGCCGGGCCTGCGCCGCTCAGCGGTCGAGCGGCTTGCCGTTTTCCTTCACGAAGTCCGCGGGCGGGCGCCGGTCGATCAGGTCGAGCACGGTCTCGGACGGGCGGCAGAGCTTGACGCCCTTCGCCGTCCGCACGATGGGCCGCTCGACGAGGATCGGGTGCTCGGTCATCGCGGCGAGGATCGTGTCCTCCGACACGCCGTCCTTCAGCAGGCCCAGTTCCTCTGCCGGCGTGCCGCGGGCGCGCAGAACGTCGTGCGCGGTGAGGCCCGCATCGGCCAGAAGCTGGCGCAGGTGCGGCTCGGTCCAGCCGGTCTCCAGGTAGGGCACCACCTCCGGATCGTAGCCCGCGGCCTCCAGGATCTTCAGCGTGTTGCGCGAGGTGCCGCACTTCGGGTTGTGATAGATGACGGGCCGGTCCTCGGTGCTCATGGCGCGGGGTCTCCTGCAGGGGCGTAGCGTCAGGGACCGGTTTTCGCACTCCCGCCCCGGCGAGGCAAGGCGCTGGCAGTCAGTCCAGCACCTCCGCCACGGCGCCCGCCATGGCGCCGGCGATCTCGTCCGCCTCGGCCCGCGTCAGGCAGAGCGGCGGCGCGAAGCCCAGGATGTCACCCTGCGGCATGGCGCGCGAGATGACCCCGCGCTTCAGCAGCGCCGCATTGACCTTTGCGCCCACGCCCTGCGCCGGTTCGAAGAGCGTCCGCGTCTCCCGGTCCGCGACAAGCTCCACCGCCATCAGCAGGCCCTCGCCGCGCACGTCGCCCACGTGAGGGTGGTCGCCGATGGCCTCCGCCATCTTCTGCTTGAGGTAGGCGCCGGTCGAGGCCGCGTTCTCCACCAGGCCCAGTTCGTCCAGCAGCTTGAGATTCGCGACGCCCGCCGCCGCGCCGATGGGATGGGCGGAATAGGTCCAGCCGTGCCCGAACGCGCCGAAGCTGTCGGTTCCTTCCTCCAGCACCTTCCACACCTTCTCCGAGACGATGGAGGCCGACAGCGGTGCATAGGCCGAGGTCAGGCCCTTGGCCGAGGTGATGATGTCGGGCCGGATGCCGTAATGGTCCGAACCGAACATGGAGCCGAGCCGCCCGAAGCCCGTCACCACCTCGTCGGCGATCAGCAGCACGTCGTATTTCGCAAGCACCTCCTGGATCGCCGCCCAGTAGCCTGCGGGCGGGGGCACGAGCCCGCCGGTGCCGAGCGCGGGTTCGCCGATGAAGGCTGCAACCGTATCCGGCCCTTCCGCGAGGATCAGTTCCTCCAGCTTTTGCGCGCAATGGGCGGAGAACTCCTCCTCGCTCATCGCAGGGTCCGCGCGGCGGAAGTAGTAGGGCGCCTCGGTATGGATCACCTGGGCGAGCGGCAGGTCGAACTTGCGGTGGAAGAGGTCGAGCCCGGTCAGCGACCCCGTCATCAGGCCGGAGCCGTGATAGCCACGCCAGCGCGAGACGATCTTCTTCTTTTCCGGCTTGTTCCGGACGTTGTTGTAGTACCAGACGAGCTTGATGTTGGTCTCGTTCGCGTCCGAGCCGGAGAGGCCGAAATAGACCCGGCACATGCCCGCGGGCGCGCGGTCGACGATCATCTTCGCCAGCGTGATCGAGGCTTCCGTCCCGTGACCCACATAGGCGTGGTAATAGGCAAGCTCGTGCGCCTGGCGGGCGATGGCGTCCGCGATCTCGGTGCGTCCGTAGCCCACGTTCACGCAATAAAGCCCGGCGAAGGCGTCCAGCAGGCGGTTCCCCTCCCGGTCGGTGATGTAGACGCCCTCGCCGCCGGTCACGATGCGGTTCGGCGCCTCGCCGCGGGCGAACTGCGCGAAATGCGTGGACGGGTGCAGGAAATGCGCGCGGTCCCAGGCATCGAGGCGGTCGTTGGTCAGCATGGTCTTCTCTCCTTGAACGGCGGGGTCGCGCGCGGCCGTCAGGACCAGTCGCGGCAGACGTACTTCACGTCGGAAAAGGCCTCGATTCCGTGGCGGGAGCCCTCGCGCCCGAGGCCCGACTGCTTCATGCCGCCGAACGGGATCGGCGCGCCCGTCACCTTGGTCCGGTTGATGCCGAGCATCCCGAACTCCAGCGCGCGGCTCACCCGGTAGATGCGGGAGGGGTCGCGCGTGTGGACATAGGCCATCAGGCCGTATTCGGTCGCGTTGGCACGGGCGACGGCCTCGTCCTCGGTGTCGAAGGGGGCGACCGCGGCGACCGGGCCGAACGTCTCCTCGTGCAGGATCTTCGCCGCGTCCGGCACGTCGGCGAGCACGGTCGGCGCAAAGAACAGCGGGCCGAGGTCCATCACCCCGCCACCGCACAGCACCTTGGCGCCGCGGGCGACCGCATCGTCCACGTGCTCGCGCTGCTTGGCGATCGCGCGGTCGTTCATCAGCGGGCCGATGTCGGGATCCTCGAGGCCGTTGCCGACGCTCAGCGCCCGCGCCGCCTCGGCGAACTTCTCGCAGAAGGCGGCGTAGACCGGCCGCTCCACGAAGAAGCGGTTGGCACCGAGGCAATCCTGCCCGGAGGTTGCGAACTTCGCCTTGATCGCCTCGCGGACCGCCTTGTCGAGGTCGGCGTCGGCAAAGACGATGAAGGGGGCGTGCCCGCCAAGCTCCAGGCTCAGCCGCTTGATCGTCGGTGCGCACTGTTCGTAGAGCAGCCGCCCGACACCGGTCGAGCCGGTGAAGGAGAGGGCCCGCACGCGGGTGTCCTGCGTCCAGGTGCCTACGATCTCGGCCGCGTCGCCCACTACCACGTTGAAGACACCGGCTGGCAGGCCCGCGCGGGCGGCAAGCTCCGCGAGCGCCAGTGCGGACAGCGGCGTCTCCCGCGACGGGTGCGCCACGACCGTGCAGCCGATGGCGAGAGCGGCGGCGGCCTTGCGTGTCAGCATCGCGTTCGGGAAGTTCCAGGGCGTGACGAGGGCGGCGACGCCCACGGGCTCGCGCCACACCTCGACCTCGGCGTCGTTGAGGTGCGAGGTAACGCTCATGATGTCGGGGCGTTTGGCCTCCTCGGCGAAGAACTCGACGAAGGACGCGCCATAGTCGATCTCGCCGCGCGCTTCCGAGACCGGCTTGCCCTGTTCCAGCGTCATCAGGCGCGCGAGGTCTTCCTTGTGCTCGAGGATCAGCGCGTGCCAGCGCTTCAGCACGTCGGCGCGCTCCTGCGGCAGGAGGCGCGACCAGGGGCCGAACGCGCGGTGCGCGGCGTCGACCGCGGCAGCCGCGCGGTCCGCGTCGGCGGCCAGTACGCCGGTGATTTCTTCCCCGTCCGCCGGGTTGGTGACGGCGAAGACGCCGGCGGGCGAGGACTTGTCCCAGGCGCCCCCGATCCAGGAGGAGACGCGCAGCAAGCCGGGCTCTGCCAGTCCGAGGCCAGCGTCGGCGTCGCGGGATGCGGTCTGCGTGCGGCGGGTCGCGGACATGCGGCGGCCTCCCTTCCTCTCGGCAGGTTGATACCTTGCCGAGTCTAGGGAATTCGCCCCGGCGTCGGATCGGGATTGCCTGTTGTCTGCCGAAATCCTTTCGGCGGCAGGCGGGGTCAGTCCGGGGTTTCTTCGGCGGCGCGTACGAGGTCGCCCACGGGCGGCGGGGCGTTCTTTACATTCTTGGTGACCACATAGGTGAAATAGCGCTTCACCCCGATCTCGCTGTCGAGCAGGTGCTGGATCAGCGCCTGGTAGCGCTCCACGTCAGGCGCCATCACTTCTAGGAAATAATCGACACCGCCGCCCACCGCGAGGCAGCGGGTGATCTCGGGCAGGCGCGCGACGGCGGCCTCGAACCTCCGGAAGTCGGCGGCGCGGTGCTGTTCCAGTTCGATCTGCACGACGAACAGCGACACCCGCGCGACACGGTCGAGCGCCACCTCCGCCCGGTAGCCGGCGATCACGCCCGCCTGCTCCAGCCGGGTCAGGCGTTCCCAGCAGGCGGCAGGCGACAGGTTGATCTCCGCGGCCAGCGCGGATTTCTTGATGCGCCCGTCGCGCTGGAGCACCGACAGGATCTGCAGGTCCCGATTGTCGAGGCCGATCCGCATGGTGCGCTTGCGTCCTCCCTTGCGTTTGCGTCGCGTGCGACGGGACGGTCGCGGCGAGCCTATCATGCATGGCTGCGCACATGGGAAGGGGCGGCCCCGCGCGCTTGCATTGCCATGCGTCCGCGCGTAATCTCTTTCGCAATGACGCAAAGAGTTTCGAAATGAAGAAAGGATGGGGTGCGGTGGCAACGCGGAATCTGGACATTCGCCCGATTGCCGGGGCACTTGGGGCGGAAATCCACGGGGTCGATCTCTCCCGGGATCTCGACGCGGGTACGGTCGATGCGATCCGGCAGGCATGGCTCCAATATCTCGTTGTCTTCTTCCGCGACCAGACGCTCGACTCCGACGCCTTCATGGCCTTCGCCCGCGCGATGGGGGAGCCGGTGGAGTACCCCTTCGTCCACGGTCTCGACGGCTATCCGGAAATCATCCAGGTCGCCAAGATGGAGCATGAGAAGGTCAATTTCGGCGGCGTCTGGCACACGGACACGGCTTATCTCGAGCATCCGCCGATGGGAACCATGCTGGTCGCGCGCGAGATTCCGCCCTATGGCGGCGACACGCTCTATGCCAGCGGTTACGCGGCCTATGATGCGCTTTCCGACGGCATGAAGCGGCTGCTCGACGGTCTCGTCGCGATCAACAGCTCCGCCAAGGCGGACGTCACCAAGACCCGCGAGGACCGCATCAAGGACAGCGGGCGCGAGGAGCCGGGCAAGGTCTACGAGGCGGCCCACCCCGCGGTCCGCACCCATCCCGAGACCGGGCGCAAGGCCCTGTTCGTCAACACGGCGCACACGGTCCGGTTCGAGGGCATGACGGAGGAGGAGAGCGCGCCGCTTCTCGCCTACCTGCACGCCCACCAGGTCCGGCCGGAGTTCACCTGCCGCTTCCGCTGGCAGCCGGGCTCGCTCGCCTTCTGGGACAACCGCTGCGCGCTGCACAATCCGGTCAACGACTATCACGGCTACAGGCGGCTCATGCACCGGATCACGCTGAAGGGCGATCGTCCGGCCTGAAGCTCAGCGCTCCACGAAGTGGACGCGGCGCATCAGTTCGATCAGGAAGGCTGTCGAGATGCCGAAGGCGATCATGCCGTTCGTGGCGGCGAAGCCCGACAGAAGCCGCCATTCGGGCGCGCCAAGGATGTCGCCGAAGCCGAGCGTCGTGTAGCAGACGAGGGAGAAATAGACCGCCGTCTCCCAATCGCCGACGACGCCCAGCGCCTCGAACGCTGCGGCCCAGATGTAGACGCAGATCGTGTTCAGCAGCAGGATCAGCATGATCCCGCCGAAGACGATCTGCAGCCGTCTGAGGGGTGGCTGGCGGTGCGAGAGCTGGCTGAAGAAGCGGTTGAGCCCGTCTACCGCCAGCGCGATGCCCATCCCGTGAATGAACAGCGAGACCACGATCACGATCGTTCCGGCGGCGATCTGCGTGAGCATTGCGAATCGGGCTCCGAAGAGGACGCCTCGAGTAGGGCACCTGCCGGGCGTTCCGCGCAAGGGTGCGAGGCCTACATCAGCAGTCCGTGCGCCAGCATGTAGGAGCCGACGAGGATCAGCGCCGCGAAGAACAGCTTGCGGAAGCCTTCTTCGGAGATGCGGTGGCGCACCTTCTGGCCGAGATAGAGGCCGATGAAGGTCGGCACCAGGGCCGCGACCGAGATCGTCGCCTGGTCCGTCGTGACGAGGCTGCGCCCCGCCATCGAGAAGAGCAGCGAGGTGCTGATCGTGACGAAGGTGATGCCCATCGCCTGCACGAGGATGTCGCGCTTGAAGCCCAGCGTCTGCACATAGAGGAGGCCCGGCACGATGAACACGCCCGCCATGCCGAACAGCAGGCCGCCCGCGCCGCCGGCTGCAGGCGACATCCACGCCTCGTGCCGCCCCGGGGGCGGAAGTTGCGGCGTCAGCAGCGAGAAGGTCGAGTAGAGCACCAGCAGCGCGCCTAGGAGCGCCTCGAGAAGCCGGGTGTCCGCACCCGCCAGAACGCCCGTGCCGATCCAGATTCCGACCATGGCGGCGAGCAGGAAGGACCATAGCCGCGCGACGAGGCGCAGGAAGGCCGGTCCGGCCAGCGCCTGGTAGATGTTGGTGACGACGCCCGGAATGAGGAACAGCGCCAGCGCGGTCTTCAGTCCCACGATCGGCGCGAGCATGGCGAGCACGACGACAGGCAGTCCGAGCCCGCTCGCCCCCTTCACGAAGCCGCCGATGAAGAACGTCAGCGCGATGTAGGCTGCCGTTTCGAGTGTCAGATCCAAAGCGCCCGATCCCCTGGCCGTTGTCCTGGCCTTTCGTCCTTGCGGTCGCACATAGGGCGGTTTCGCCCACCATCCTGCAAGAGGGGAGGGTGTCTGGTCTGCATTGCACATGTTGCGACCAGAGAGCCCGCGGCGTGCTGCCGCGCCGTGGGGCCACCCCTTGCGCACCGGCGGGAGAGGGGACTAGGACAGTCCGCATGAACCATCACGCCCACGAAGATGCCGCCGCCCATGCTGCCCGGCGCGCCGAGGTCACCGCGGAGATCGTTGCCCGCACCGGTATCGACGAGGCGATGATCGAACGCCTCGTGCACGGCTTCTACGACCGCGTCCGGGGCGATCCCATGCTGGGTCCGGTGTTCGACTCGAAGATCTCCGACTGGGAGCCGCACCTCGCGCGCATGTGCGCCTTCTGGTCGTCGGTCGCGCTGCTGAGCGGCCGCTACCATGGCCGCCCGATGCCCGCGCATGTTCGCCTTCCGGTGGACGCCCGGCATTTCGACCGCTGGCTCGCGCTGTTCGAGGCGACGGCCCGCGACCTGTGCCCGCCCGCCGCCGCGGAGTATTTCGTCGAGCGCGCGCACCGCATCGCCGAGAGCCTCGAGATGGGCGTCGCCAGCGTGAACGGGGTGATGCTGGGGCGGGGGCAGCGCTACCGGAACCCGGCGCTCGATGCCCCGAAAGGCGGGGGGCCGGCCTGAATCTCCCGTGGCCGGACATGCCTTCCATGCGGGCCAGGCGTCTGGCCATCCGCTGCCCGCGCGGCGATGCTGGAGCAATGACGTCCCGCGCGCCCTTTCGTGCTGCAAGACCCGTCCGGCCGCCGCGATGAACGCCGCGATTGCCGGAATCCTCTTCATGATGCTCAGCGGGGTCTCCGGCACGCTGATGCTGTCGGCGATCAAGCATCTCGCGGAGGACCTGCATCCGCTGCAGATCGCCTTCTTCCGGTGCGTCGTCGGCTTCATCGTGCTGGCGCCGATGCTCTGGCAGATCGGTGGGGTCCGGGCCATGCGGACGCGCCACATCGGCCTGCACGCCCTGCGCGGCCTGCTGAACGCCGGCGCCATGCTTTGCTTCTTCTGGGCGGTGAGCATCACGCCGCTGGCGATGATCTCGGCGATCAACTTCACCGCGCCGCTGTTTGCGACCCTGCTTGCAATCCTCATTCTCGGCGAACGGGTCGGGATCCGTCGCTGGGCCGGGCTCGTGATCGGGTTTGCGGGCACGCTGGTGATCGTGCGCCCCGGTTTCGAGGCGGTCAGCCCCGGCGCCATCCTGGCGCTGGTCTCCAGCCTCGTCTGGGCGGGGGCGATGATCGTCATCAAGCGCCTGACGCACGAGGAAAGCCCCCTCGTCATCACGCTCTATGCCTCGATCTTCGTGGGCCTGTTCGCGCTGATCCCGGCCATTGCCGTGTGGCAGTGGCCGACGGGCTGGCAATGGGGCTGGCTTGCGTTGATCGGCGTGTTCGGCAGCGCTGTCCAGTATTTCCTGACGCGGGCCTTCTCGCTCGCCGACACGACGCTGGTGCTTCCGTTCGACTTCCTGAAGCTGGTCTGGGCGTCCATCGCGGGCCTGTTCCTCTTTCAGGAGGTTCCGGACATCTGGACCTGGATCGGCGGCAGCGTGATCTTCGCCAGTTCCTTCTACATCGCCTACCGCGAACGCCGCCGCGGTGTGCCCCCGCGCCCGCGCGTTCCCGACACCCCCGCAAGCTGAGCGCCGTGCCGTCCCTAGCGCACATCCGCCGATTGACAAGGCTTGCGAGTCGCGGCGAAACTCTGCGGCAGCATCGGTTCCGCGACACAGTGGATGAAATGGGAACCCGGTGAGGGCGCGATTGCCGTGCCCGATGCCGGGGCTGCCCCCGCAACTGTAAGCGGCGAGTCCTGCACCGACGACGCCACTGGATGCCCCCTCGGGGCGCATTTGGGAAGGCAGGTGCAGGATGACGACCCGCGAGCCAGGAGACCTGCCGATGCCAGAGTCACCCGACCTGCGGCGCGGGGCGCGCCCGGGCACGGACTTCCGTAGCGGTGACATCGAACGGTTGATCCCGCGCTCTGCGCGGCGGTCGGTGCGTTGGATGGCATGGTTCGGCCTCTTTCGCTTCCGCACGCCGGCAGACCCGCGGGATCGGGTCACGGCTTTGCCGCTCGCCGCTTCGCCGGGTGCGGCCTACGGAAGAGGACGACAGTGCGCATTTCGATTTCCCGCTACCTTTCCCTCCCCCTCGCCCTGGCGTCAGCGGCCGCCGGGGTGCCAGTGATGGCCGGCGAGGCGACTGACCTCGGCGAGATCCTTGTGTCCGCGGGCCGCACGCCCGCACCCGAGGTGACCGTCGGCGCGACCCACACGGTCATCACCGGCGAAGAGCTGGAGCGCCGGCAGGTCCGCTTCGTCGCCGACGCGCTGCGGGCGGTCCCGGGCTTGGCCGTTTCCCAGACCGGGGCGACCGGCGGCGTCACGCAGGTGCGCGTGCGCGGTGCGGAGGCCAATCATGTTCTCGTTCTCATCGACGGCGTGGAGGCGAGCGAGGTCTCCCAGGGCGAGTTCGACTTCGGCGGGCTGCTTGCCGCCGATATCGAGCGGATCGAGGTGATCCGCGGGCCGCAGAGCGCGCGCTGGGGCACCAACGCAACCGCTGGCGTCATCAGCATCGTCACGCGCGGCGGCATCCGCAACGGGATCGCCGGCGGCCTGCGCCTCGAGACCGGCACCGACCGCACGGTCCTCATCAACCCGTCCGTGCGCGGCGGGGCAGAGGCGTTCGACTTCGCGCTCTCCGGCGTGTTCCGGCGCAACGACGGTTTCAACATCTCCGACTTCGGGTCGGAGGAGGACGGCCACCGCAACGCCACGCTCAACGCCCGGTTCACGGCCGACCTGGCGCGCACGCTCGTGCTGGACGGCAACCTGCGCTTCACCGACCGCAGCGTGGAGTCCGACGAGCAGGACTTCTCCTTCGGCCCGAACCAGGGGCTGGTGCTCGACGCCTACGACTGGACCGACACTCAAGAGGCGCTGGGCGGCCTCGGCCTCACCTGGTCGCTCATGGACGGCGCGCTGGTTCAGGAAGCGCGGCTGACCGCCAACGACAACGAGCGGCAGGGCTATACGGCAGGCGCGCTGTCGCTCTCCAACAAGGGCTTCCGCGTCGTCGGCAGCTACCAGGCGACGTTCGCCTTCCAGACGCCGGGGTTCGCCGATGCGCGCCACAGCCTGACCGCCGGGGCGGAGTGGAAGCGCGAAAGCTTCCGGAACGACCCGCCCGCGCCACCCGCTTCCCTGGCGGAGCAATCCCGCAGGACGCGCAGCCTGGTCGCGGAGTACCGGGGGGAGTTCCTGGGCCGTCTGTTCCTTACCGGCGCGGTTCGCTTCGACGACAATGACGCGTTCGACGATGCGACGACCTATTCGGCGTCGGCGGCCTACCTGCTGCCAAACACGGGCACGCGCCTGCATGCCTCCGTCGGTACCGGCGTGACCAACCCGACCTTCTACGAGCAGTTCGGCTTCGACCCGGCGAGCTTCATCGGCAACCCGAACCTGCAGCCGGAAGAGTCCTTCGGCTGGGACGCGGGCATCGAGCAGAGCTTCCTCGACGGCCGCCTCGTGATCGACGCCACCTATTTCCGGGCCGACCTGGAGAACGAGATCGCGACCGACTTCTCGGTCTTTCCGTTCACGGCGATCAATTTGCCCGGCACGAGCGAGCGGCAGGGGCTCGAACTGTCGCTGACCGCGAGCCCGTTGCCGGGGTTGAGCGTGACCGGCTCCTACACCTACATCCTGTCGGAGGACGGCGCGGGCCTCTCGGAACTGCGGCGCCCGAAGCACGCCGCGGCCCTCAATGTGGGCTATGCGTTTCCCGATGGCCGCGCGCGCCTCTTCGGCGACGTGATCTACAATGGCGAGATGCCGGACAGCGAGTTCGTCACCTTCGGGCGGGCGAGGCTCGACGACTATGTGCTGGTGAACGTCGGCGGGGACTACGCGCTTTCGGAGAGCGTGACGCTTTACGGACGCGTGAACAATCTCCTCGACGAGGACTATGAGGAGATCTTCGGCTTCAACACGGCTGGCGTGATCGGCTTCGTGGGCGTCCGCCTGGCCTTCGGAGGTCCGGCGCAATGAGGCGGGCGGGCGCCATCGCGGGGCTTCTCGCCGCGCTGGCGCTCGCGGCGGGCATGGAGGCTGCGCGCGCAGGCGACGCGCCCGGGCGTGTCGTCTCCATGAACGTGTGTACCGACCAGCTTGCCTTGCTGGTCGCGGCACCCGGCCAGGTGGTCTCCGTCTCCGCCCTCTCGCACGATCCGGCGGCGAGCATGATGACGGCGGAAGCCGCAGCGATCCCGGCGAATTCGGGCCAGGCGGAGGACGTCTATTTGCTGCGGCCCGACCTCGTGCTGACCGGCAGCTTCAGCACCCGCAGCGCGACCGTGCTGCTGCGGCGGCTGGGCGTGGAAGTGGCGGAGTTCGCGCCCGCCGACAGCCTCGCCGACATCCGCGCCAATATCGCGCGCATCGGCGATCTGCTGGGCCGGAACGCGCGCGCGGCCGAGGTCGTCGCAGCCTTCGACGCGGAGGTGGCGCGCATCGCCGCAGGCGTTGCGGGTGGGGGTCCGCGCGCGGCGACGTGGGAGGCGAACGGATTTGCCCGCGGGCGCGGCACGCTGGAGGGTGAGATCGTCGCGCGCGCCGGGTTCCGCAACATCGCGGCGGAGCTTGGGTACGCAGGGCCCGTGCGCCTGCCGCTCGAAACCCTCGTCATGGAGGCGCCCGACGCGCTGATCGTTAGCGACCGCTGGCGCGAGACGCCGGCGCTCGCGCTGCAGGTGCTCGATCATCCCGCCATCCGGCGCGGATTGACGGATGCGCACAGGGTGCCCGCGCCCGGGCGGCTCTGGGCCTGCGGGACGCCGCACGTGACGCAGGCGCTTGGCCGGCTTGCCGCCGCCGCAACCCGGATCGGCGGGGAGGGACGGCGATGAGCCGCCCGGCCCCCCTCTCTGCCGTGATCGCGGGGCTCTGCATCCTGGTCGCGGTGCTGTTCGCGGCCTCGCTGCTGACGGGGCCTGCGGGGTTCGGCGCGGCGGAGGGGCTTCGCGCCCTGTTCGCCGAAGGTGACACGCCCGCGGCCATCGTCATGCAGGAAATCCGCCTGCCACGCGCGCTGCTGGGCCTGCTGATCGGCGCGATCCTGGGGCTGTCGGGCGCGGTGCTGCAGGGTCTTTTGCGCAATCCGCTGGCCGAGCCGGGGATCGTCGGCGTAACCTCGACCGCCTCGCTGGGTGCGGTCGTCGCCATCTACACCGGCCTGTCGGCGAGTTTCGCGCTGGCGCTGCCGCTGATGGCGATGGGCGGCGCGCTGGCGGCGGTGGTGCTGATCGGTGTGCTGGCGGCGCGGTCGCGCGACACGCTCACGGTCATCCTTGCGGGCGTGGCGGTCACGACGCTTGCGGGCGCGCTTACCTCGCTTGCGCTGAATCTCGCGCCCAATCCCTTCGCGGCGCTGGAGATCGTGTTCTGGATGCTGGGTTCGCTTGCCGACCGCAGCGTGGAGCATGTGCACCTTGCCGCCCCCTTCATCCTCGCGGGCGGGGCGATCCTGCTGCTCTCGGGCCGCGCGCTCGACGCGCTCAGCCTGGGAGAGGACGTGGCCCGAACCCTCGGCGTCGACATGGGCCGTGCGCGGGCCATGGCGATTGCGGGCACGGCGCTGGGTGTGGGCGCGGCGACGGCGGTCGCGGGGGCCATCGGCTTCGTCGGCTTGGTCGTGCCGCACCTGCTGCGCCCGCTGGTCGGCGCGCGGCCGAGCCGGTTGCTGGTGCCAAGTGCGCTGGGCGGGGCGGCACTGCTGCTGGCCGCCGACGTCGCGGTCCGGGTGATCCTGCCCGCGCGCGACCTCAAGCTCGGCGTTCTGACGGCGCTGGTGGGCGTGCCCTTCTTCTTCGCGCTGGTCCTGCGCACGCGGCGGGAGGGGCTGGCATGAGCGCGCTGGCCGTCGCCGATCTCCAGGTCCGGCTGGGTGGGACGCTCGTCCTGCGGGGCGTGTCCTTCGCGGCGGAGGCGCCCCAACTCGTCGGTCTCGTCGGGCCGAACGGGGCGGGCAAGTCGACGCTGCTGCGGGCGCTCGCCGGGCTCCAGGTGCCGGACACGGGCGGCATTGCACTGGGCGGCACGCCGCTTGCGCGCCTGTCGGCAGCGGAGCGGGCGCGCGCCATTGCCTATCTTCCGCAAGCGCGGCTGGCGCACTGGCCGCTCACGGCGGGCGAGGTGGTGATGCTCGGCCGTCATCCGCACCGCAGCGCGTTCGCGGCCCCGTCGGCAGCAGACCGGGCGGCCGTGGCGCGTGCCATGGATGAGATGGGCGTCGCCACCTTCGCCAATCGGACCATGAATACGCTCTCGGGCGGGGAGGCGTGCCGGGTGCAGATCGCACGCACGCTGGCACAGGAGGCTTTGCTCCTGCTTGCCGACGAGCCGACCGCCGCGCTCGACCCCGCGCACCAGATCGGCGTGATGAGTGCCTTGCAGGGGATCGCGCGGCAGGGGCGGCTGGTGCTGGTGACGCTGCACGATCTGGCGCTCGCGGCGCGCTGGTGCGACCGCGTGCTCGTGCTGGACCGCGGCGCGCTGGTGGCGGACGGCGCGCCGGGCGAGGTGCTCGACGACGGGCTGCTGCGCCGTGTCTACGGTGTCGCTGCCGCGCAGATCGAGGAGGACGGACGGCGCGTGCCCGTGCCCGTCCGCCTGGTGTGACGGCGATGCTGCGCGCAGGCCTCTTCACGGGATTGTCGGGTGCGGCCCATGTGGCCGTCATCGCCTGGCTTGTGACCGGCACGCCGGGCGAGGTGCGGCCCGCCGGAACGGGGGCGGGCGGAGCGTCTCCGGCCATCGGCGTGGAGCTGGTGCTCGGTCCCGCGATGCGCGCGCCGCTGCGTGCCGCGCCGGTTTCCGCAGCCGCGCCCCTCGCGGACGTCGTCGTCGCGCCGCCCGCCGCCGAGGCCCGTCCGCCCGCGTCGGCCGTCGGGGCCGTCGCCGCGCCGTCAGAAACGCCCCTGGCCCGACCGGTAGAGAGCGCCCGTGAGGCGCGCGAGGCCGTGGCCGTGGCGGACGCTGCGGAAACCCCTGTACCGGATGCGCCGCACGGTCTCGCCGCCAGCACGCCCGTGCCCCTCGTCATGGCCGCGCTGGTCGTCGAGGAGCCGCAGCGTACGGAGCGGCTTCACCGGCAGGCGGCGCAGACGGCGCGGCTGATGCCGCCCCCCTCGCCCCCCCCTGCGCCGCCCCCTGCGCCGCCCCCTGCGCAGCAGGCGCGTGCCGGGACGGCGCCGAAGGTGCCAGAGGAACCCGCCCCCCTCCCGTCCTCGCCGGAAGCGCGGTCCCAAGCGGCCAGCGAAGGGACGCAGGTAGCCACGCAGCCCGCCGCAACGGGTGCGCAGGCGGGCGCAGGCCGGTCCGCAGGCATGGGCGGGGCCGGTGGCGAGGATCTGCACGCGGCCTATGCCCGGGCCCTGCGGGCCGCGATCGAACGGCAAAGGCCGCCCACGGCGGGTGCGCGCGGCACGGTCGTGGTGCGCTTCACGCTGACCCCGTCGGGCGCGCTCGGTGCGCTGGAGATCGCCCGGTCCAGCGGGCGGCCGCAACTCGACGGTGCGACGCGGCGGGCCGTTGAAGGCGCTGCGCCCTTCGCCAGGCCGCCGGCGGAGGTCGCCGCGCAGGGGCTGAACTTCACCATCGCGTTCCAGTATCGCTAGGCCGCAGGAACACCCATCCGGCGGCCCGCGTTACCCCTTCGTCATTCCATACGACAGAAGGGACCGCCCCATGAGCGACAATGTCTACAAGGTCGTCGAAGTCGTCGGCTCGTCCAGCGACAGCATCGAGGATGCCGTGAACAAGGGCATCGCCCGGGCGTCGAAGACGCTGAAGAACCTTCGCTGGTTCGAGGTGGTGGAGACGCGCGGCCACATCGAGGGCGGCCGCGTCGCGCACTACCAGGTGCGCCTGCAGATCGGCTTCACGCTCGACGACGTCTGAGGTCTTCGCGCCCGCGCACGCAGATGCATGCGGCTGGTTCCGGCCTGCCATGCGCGGCTGCGTGCGGGTACCGACAGGATTGACGCCTCGTCCGGCAATCTGGAAGGGTCGCTGCGGGTCCGGCGGCCCTTTCGTTCTGCGTGGTGCCAGGTTGGCGCGCCGCCGTCCCGTTCACCGGCAGGGCGGGGGCTTCGGGCGCTGCGTCCTGCACGCCAACGGCAAGAAAAGGAACTCATCGGACATGGATCGGGAAACCTACGACAAGGGCCTGGAAATCCGCCGCTCGGTGCTCGGCGCGGAATATGTGGACGCGTCGATCAACAACGCCGACGACTTCACCCGCGACCTGCAGGACCTGGTCACGACCTATTGCTGGGGGGCGGTGTGGGGGCGTCCGGGCCTCGACAAGCGCACGCGCTCCTTCCTGAACCTCGCGATGATCAGCGCGCTGAACCGCCCGCACGAACTGAAGCTGCACATCCGCGGCGCGCTCAACAACGGCATCACCCGCGACGAGATCAAGGAGGTGCTGCTGCAGGTCGGCATCTATTGCGGCGTGCCCGCCTCCATCGACAGCTTCCGCGTCGCCCGCGCCGTGTTCGAGGAAGAAGATGCCAAGGCATGACCGGGACGCCGGTCCGGTCGTCGGGCTGATCGGCCTCGGCAACATGGGTGCGCCCATGGCGGCGCACCTGAAGGGCGTGGTGGGCGAGCTGCGCCTCTTCGACGCGCGTGCCGAAGTGACCGCACGGGTCGCGGAGGAGACGGGCGGGCGCGCGACGGCCTCGCTGGCGGAGCTTGGCCGGGGCGCGGACATCGTCATCACCATGCTGCCGAACGCCGACGTCGTGCGGGCAGTGGTGCTGGGCGAGGGGGGCGAGGCGCTGGCCGATGCGCTTGCGCCCGGGGCCATTGTCGTGGACATGAGTTCCTCCTTCCCGCCCGCGACGAAGGAGTTGGGGGCGGCGCTGAAGGCGCGCGGCATCGTGCTGCTGGATGCGCCCGTTTCCGGCGGTGTGCGCAAGGCGGTCGCGGGCACGCTCGCCATCATGCTGGGCGGCGACGATGCGGCGGCACTGGTTCGCGCCGAGCCGGTGCTCGCCTCCATGGGCAAGATCTTCCGCACGGGGCCGCTGGGGTCGGGCCACGCGATCAAGGCGCTCAACAATTTCGTCTCGGCGGCGGGTCTCGCCGCGGCGGCGGAGGCGGTGATCGTGGGGGAGAAATTCGGCCTCGACCCGGGCGTGATCGTGGACGTACTCAACGCCTCCACGGGGCGGAACAACTCCACGGAAGTGAAGATGCACCAGTTCGTGCTGAACCGGGCCTTCAACTCCGGATTCGCACTCGACCTCATGGCGAAGGACATCAAGGCCGCCGCCGACCTCGCCGAGGGGCTGGGGCTGGAGATGCCCAACCTCGCGGCGGCCGCCGCCCTGTGGCGGCAGGCGCAAGGCGCACTGGGCAAGGGGGCCGACCATACGGAGATTGCCCGATACCTCGCCCCGCGCGAGGATGGCTGACGGCGAACGAACAAGACGGCCGGGAGGGATGCGGGAATGAGCGAAACCTACGATGTCTACGCGGTCCAGTATGCGCGCTCGCAGCGCCCGTCGCGCGATTTCTTCATGTACAAGGACCCCCACGACGGCCCCCTGCCGATCTTCTACTACGTCTGGCTGATCCGGAACGCGGACCGCGCCATCGTCGTCGACATGGGCTTCAGCGCCGAGATGGGGAAGAAGCGGAGCCGCGAGTTCCTGCGCTGTCCGGGCGAGGGATTGCGCGTCCTGGGCGTCGATCCGGCCGAGGTCGAGACCGTCGTCGTCACCCACATGCATTACGACCACGCCGGCAATGTTCCGCTGTTTCCCAGGGCGACCTTCGTGCTGCAGGACGCGGAGATGCAGTTCGCCACGGGACGGGACATGCGCCACAAGCCCATGCGCATGGCTTTCGAGGTGGAGGACGTGGTCGATCTCGTCCGGCGCAATTTCGAGGGGCGGGTGCGCTTCGTGAACGGCATGGAGGAGATCGCGCCCGGCGTCTGCGTGCATCACGTCGGCGGGCATACGCGCGGCCTGCAGGCGGTGAGCGTGGAGACGGCGCGCGGGCGGCTGGTGCTCGCCTCCGACGCGGTGCACTTCTTCGAGAACATGACGGAGACCAACCCGTTCCCGATCGTCGCCGACGTCGGCCACATGTTCGACGGCTACGAGCGGCTGCTCAGGCTCGCTGGCGATCCCGACCGGCTGATTCCGGGCCATGACCCGCTGGTGGCCGAGCTTTATCCGGTGGCTGCGGGCGACCCCATGATCTTTGAGTTGAGCAAGACCCCGCTGCGGCCCTCGCCGCTCTCAGGCCGCTAGGCTTCGGGCGCGGGCAACGGCCTCCTCAGCCGTGGCCGCGAAGTTCGCGAGCGGCGGTGCGACCCCGTGCGCGGCAAGCGCGCGCACCACCGTGGGCGACGCGCCCGCGATGAAGAGGCGCACGTCCGCGCGGCGCGTCTTGTGCGCCAGCCCTTCCATCGTGTGCGCGGCGGTCGAATCGAGGAAAGGCACCGCCGACATGTCGATGACGAGCGCCTTGTGCGTGTCCGCGATCCGGTCGAGCACCGAGCCGACCGACGCCGCCGCGCCGAAGAAGAACGCGCCCGTGATGCGGTAGACGACCACGTCGGGGTCGCTCGCCGCGCCCGCCTCGTAGGCGGTGCGCTGATCGGGCGTGCCGTCGGCCACGTCCTCGGCGACGAAGGGGGGCGCGGCCTCGACCGCCGTTGCCTGCGACATGCGGTGGATGAACAGGACCGAGCCCAGCGCAAAGCCGACCACGATCGCCTCGGTCAGGTCGCGGAAGACCGTCAGCAGGAAGGTGACGGCGAGCACGAGCGCCTCGCCGCGCGAGGCGCGCAGGATGGTGGCGATGGCCTCGCGCTCCACCATGTTCCAGGCGACGATGGCCAGCACGCCCGCCAGCGCGGCCAGCGGGATGAAGCTCGCAAGCGGCGCGGCGACCAGCACGAAGGCGAGCAGGAACAGCGCGTGCAGGATGCCCGCGACCGGCCCGTGGGCGCCTGCCCGCACATTGGTTGCCGTGCGCGCGATGGTGCCGGTGACGCAGAAGCCGCCGAACAGCGCCGCGCCGATGTTGGCCGCGCCCTGCGCGACAAGCTCGCAGTTCGAGCGGTGGCGGCGGCCCGTCATGCCGTCCGCGACGACGGCGGAGAGCAGGGATTCGATGGCGCCCAGCAGGGTGAAGGCGATGGCGCTCGGCAGCACGGCTTGAACCTTGGCGAGCGTGATCTCGGGCAGTGTGGGCAAGGGCAGGCCCGCCGGTATGCCTCCGAACGCGCTGCCGATCGTCGCCACCGGAAGATCGAGGCCCCATGTCGCAAGCGCGCCTGTCGCGACGGCGATCAGCATGCCGGGCCAGTGCGGGCGCGCCCGCTTCAGGCCAGCGATCAGCGCGGTGGTGAGGGCCGCAACGGCGACGGTCGGGATGTCTGCCGTCGGTGCCGCAGACCAGAGCGCGGGCAGCTTCTCGAGCAGCGGTCCCGGTTCGGAACCCGGCAGCGTCAGGCCGAACAGCGCCCGGATCTGGCTTGCGAAGATGATGACGGCGATGCCCGCGGTGAAGCCGACCGTCACGGGATAGGGGATGAACTTGATGTAGGTGCCGAGCCGCGCGAAGCCGACCGCGACCAGGAACAGGCCGGACATGAGCGTCGCAAGGATCAGCCCGTCGAGCCCGTGCATCTGCACGGTGCCGAGGACGAGAACGATGAAGGCGCCCGCGGGGCCGCCGATCTGGAACCGGCTGCCGCCCAGAACCGAGACGAGAAAGCCGCCGACGATGGCCGTGTAGATGCCGCGGTCGGGCGAGAGACCCGACGCGATGGCGATCGCCATCGAGAGCGGCAGTGCCACGATGGCGACCGTCAGGCCGGCAATGGCGTCGGCGCGGAGCTGCGCGAGACCGTAGCCCTCCCTCAGCACCGTCACGAGCTTGGGTGTGAAGAGATCACGGAATCCGGGAGCGTCCGCGGGGTGAGCGGGTCGTGAGGCAGCGCCTCGCGTAACGGTCGTCATGGTGCGCAGCAGCCCCTTTCGGGTGCGCGGCGGGGGCGTCGGCTGAATCCGGCGTCGCCGTCGGCTTCGGTTCCAGGGAGCGCGGGCCGTCTGCAAGCGACGGAAAAAAATGGGCCGGGCGGCTACCCGCGCATTCAGCGGTGCGCATATTAACGGGGCGGACGGTGGCGGTCGAGCGGTCGGGCCGTGCGTCAGCCATGCAGCCGCGAAGCGGCCGCTTTGCGCACGCCGCGATTTGTGGCAGCGTCCTTGTCCGGACCAATCAGCGAGGGCCTTCGAGCATGACCGACCGGCACGACATCCTCCGCGAGATCGAGCGCAAGCTTCTCTGGCTCGCGTGCTGGACGGTGCACAATGCGAACAATGTCCGGGAAAAGACCGACGGGCTGAAGATCGGCGGCCACCAGGCGTCGTGCGCGTCCATGGTGTCGATGATGACGGCGCTCTATTGCTCGGTCCTGAAGCCGGAAGACCGGGTGGCGGTAAAGCCGCACGCCTCGCCCGTGTTCCACGCTTTGCAGTATCTCGCTGGCAACCAGACCCGCGAGAAGCTTGAGGCATTCCGCGGCTATGGCGGCGCACAATCCTATCCGAGCCGCACCAAGGACGTGGACGACGTTGACTTCTCCACGGGGTCGGTCGGCCTCGGCGTGGCGATCACGGCGTTCGCTTCCATGGTGCAGGACTATCTCGGTGAAAAGGCCTGGGCGGAGAAGCGTCCCGAGGGCCGCATGATCGCGCTCGTCGGCGATGCCGAGCTCGACGAGGGCAATGTCTACGAGGCGCTGCAGGAGGGCTGGAAGCACGGCCTGCGCAACACCTGGTGGGTGATCGACTACAACCGGCAGAGCCTCGACGGCGTCGTGCGCGAGGGTCTTTCGCAGCGGATCGCGGCGATCTTCGGGGCCTTCGGCTGGGACGTGGTCACGCTCAAGTACGGCGCCCTGCAGCGGGCGGCCTTCGACGAGCCGGGGGGCACGCGCCTCAAGGACTGGATCGACAATTGCCCGAACGCGCTCTACTCGGCGCTGACCTTTCAGGGGGGTGCCGCGTGGCGCAAGCGCCTGCTCGACGAGATCGGCGACCAGGGCGACGCCACGCGCCTGATCGAGAGCCGGTCGGACGCCGAGCTTCAGGCGCTGATGACCAATCTCGGCGGTCATTGCCAGGACACGCTGATCGAGGCGTTCGAGGCCATCGATCACGACCGTCCCGTGGCCTTCGTCGCCTACACGACCAAGGGCTGGAACACGCCGCTCGCAGGCCACAAGGACAACCACGGCGGCATCATGACGAACGCGCAGATGGACGCCTTCCGTGCCGCCATGTCGATCCGCGAGGGCCATGAGTGGGACATGGCCGAGGGGCTGTCGATCGGCGCGCACGAGGTACGCGACTTCATCCGCTCTCGCCCCTTCTTCGCCGGTGGGACGCGGCGGACGACGGCGCCGCGCGTCGCGACGCCGGGACCCGTCTGGCTCGCCGACAAGGCGCTGGCGACACAAGGCGGGTTCGGCAAGATCCTCGACGCGCTGGCGAAGTCCGACCACCCGCTGGCCGACCGGATCGTGACGACCTCGCCGGACGTGACTGTCTCCACGAACCTCGGGCCGTGGGTCAACCGGCGCGGCCTCTTCTCGCGCGAGAAGATCGCCGACACCTTCCGCGAGGAGCGGGTGCCGTCGGCGCAGAAATGGTGGTTCTCGAAGGAGGGCCAGCATATCGAGCTGGGCATCGCGGAGATGAACCTGTTCCTGCTGCTGGGCGCGGCGGGGCTTTCCCATTCGCTGTTCGGGGAGCGGCTGCTGCCCGTCGGCACGCTCTACGATCCCTTCGTGATGCGCGGGCTCGATGCGCTCAACTACGCCTGTTACCAGGACGCGCGCTTCCTGCTGATCGGGACGCCCTCGGGGGTCAGCCTCGCGCCAGAGGGCGGCGCGCACCAGTCGGTCGGCACGCCGCTGATCGGCATGTCGCAGGACGGGCTCGCCTCGTTCGAACCGGCCTTCCTCGACGAGCTTTCCGTCGTCATGGACTGGGCCTTCGACTACATGCAGCGAGATGGGGCGGGCGATCCGGACGAGCGCACATGGCTGCGCGACGAGACCGGCGGCTCGGTCTATCTGCGTCTCTCCACCCGCGCCATCGAGCAGCCGCATGGCAGTCCGCGAAAGGACGCGGCCTTCGCGCAGGGTGTCATCGACGGCGCCTACTGGCTGCGCGAGCCGGGGCCGAACGCGGAGATCGTCATCGCCTACCAGGGCGTGGTCGCGCCCGAGGCCATCGAGGCGGCAGGCCGCATCGGCCAGGACCGCCGCGACATCGGCGTGCTTGCCGTGACCTCCGCCGACCGGCTCAACGCGGGCTGGCACGCGGCGATGCGTACCCGCAAGCGCGGGCAGACGGGCGCCATGAGCCAGATCGAGCGGCTGCTCGCCGGCCTGCCGCCGCACTGCACGCTCATTACGGTGATCGACGGGCATCCGGCGACGCTCTCCTGGCTCGGCAGCGTGCATGGACACCGCACGGTGCCGCTCGGCGTGGAGCACTTCGGCCAGACGGGCACCATCGCGGACCTCTACCGGCACTACGGGATCGACGCAGATGCCATCGTCGACGCCGCCCACCGGATCACGGTTGGCCGCCCGATCCGGCTCGCCGTCTCGAATGCCTGAGCCGCGGCGTGGCAGGGTTGAGGCGTATCAAGGCAAGGGCAGTCCGGCGGCATCAAGCTGGCGCTCCTTGATCGAAAACGCACGAGAGGCGGGATGAGCGGGCAGACCGGCCAGGGCGAGCGGACACTGCTGCGGGTGCTGGGCCTGCCGGTCCTGATCCTTTACGGCGTTGGCGTCACCGTCGGCGCAGGCATCTTCGTGCTGATCGGCACCGTCGTGGACCTCGCGGGGCCGCGCGCGCCGGTCGCCTTCCTGATCGCGGCCGGGATCGCGGGCGTCACCGCGGTCTCCTATGCGACGCTGGCGCGGGGCTTTCCGCGTGCGGCGGGCGCCTCTCTCTACGTCAAGGCGGCGTTCGGGCCGCGCGCGGGCCTGCCGGCCGGCCTCGGCGTCGCGCTGACCGGCGTCGTTTCCAGCGCGACCATCACGCTCGGCTTCACCGGCTATCTCGCCGAGATCGTGGCGGTGCCGCAGGCGCTCGCCGTCGTGGGGACGCTGGTGCTGATCGGGCTGCTCGTCCAGCGCGGCGTGAAGGAAAGCGTGGGCGCGGCAGCCCTGCTGACCCTGGTCGAGATCGGCATCCTCGTCGTCCTGATCGTGGCGGGATTCCCGGTTCTCGCCTCCCCCGATCCATGGGCCGGGGCTTTCGGTTTTGCCGGTCCGCTGCCGGTTGCGGGCATCCTGACGGCGGCGGTGCTGGCGTTCTTCGCCTTTATCGGCTTCGAGGACATCGTCAACATGGCCGAGGAGACGGTCGATCCGGACCGTGTGATGGGCCGGGCGATCCTCGGCACGCTGGTGCTGACGAGCGCGCTCTATCTCGCGCTGGCGCTGATCGCGGCGGGTGCGCCCGATCCGAAGGCCGTGGCACAGAGCGGCGCGCCGCTGTCCACGCTCTGGACCCAGCTGACGGGCCTGTCGAGCGCGTGGCTCTCCACGCTGGCCCTTATCGCCGTCATCAATGGCGTCATCGTGCAGGTGATCATGGCGAGCCGCCTGCTCTACGGCATGGCGCGCGAGGAGATGATGCCGCCTGTCCTGGGCCGTCTCGGCGCGCGGCGCACGCCCATCGTCGCGATCTGGGTGGTGGTCGCGGTCATCGCGGTGCTCGCCCTTGCGTTCCCGCTTGCATCCCTTGCGCGGGCGACCACGACGGTCACGCTGATCGTGTTCGCGGGCGTCAATCTCTCGCTCGTCGTGCTGGGCACGCGGGAGGGGAGCGGTCCGATGCACAGGAGGCGCTGGATCGGCGGCCTGGGCGTGCTGCTCTGCGCGGGGCTTGCCGCCCGCGAGATCCTCGTCCTGCTGCGCGTGCTCTGAGTCGGCGTCGCCCGCCGTACCTCAACTCTCCTGGCGGAGCAGGAGCACCGGGCAACCCGCCGCGCGCAACAGTGCGCGCAGAGTGCGCCCGTGAGCCAGCCCCGCTGGCTCTGCGGCAACGATGAGCAACCGCGCCTGCGCCGCGCCTGCGCTGAGCGCCGCGGCCTGAAGCGTATCGGGTCCGCCGGCGGGGCGGATGTCGAACCGGGGACCGAATTCCGCCGCCTGCGTGGCGAGCGCCCCGGCCTCCGGCGCGCCTGCATCGCCGATCAGCATCCCGATCCGCGTGCCTTCGGGCGCCAGGCGGGCGAGCACGGGCAGCATCTGTCCGGCCAGGCGGGCGGTTCCCGTGACGGCGAACACAGGTCCGTGGGGTGCCCGGCGCGGTCCCGGAAGCAGCAGACCCGCCGACCGCGCCGCCGCCGCGAGCAGGCCGCGCGTCACCTCCGGCTCGTCGAGGCGGGCGAGGGGGCCCGCGAAAACCAGCAGGTCTTCCGGCAGGGCACGGGAGAGCGCCTCTGACGTGCTGGATCGTTCGCGCGTCAGGGTGACCGAGCATCCGGTGGCCTGCGCCACGGTCTCGAGCGCCCGCGCGGTGGCGGCAAGGCTGCGGGCGATCTCGGCTTCGAGCGGTGCCGCCGCGATCGGCCGCACCCTCCGGCTGACGAGACCGAACTCGGCCGTGCCCGGCAGGCCGGCGGCAAGGAAGAGGTCGCGCTCCTCCAGCAGCACGCCCGCGATCTCGATCCCGAGCAGTCGGGCAAGCTCCTCCGACTGCGCCACCACCGCCTCCCGGTCGGCGTCCGGGAGGACGGTCAGGAACAGCCGGCGCGGCGACCAGACGGGGGTCATGTCGTGCCGTCCCGGTCCTTTGGGGTTTCCGGCCGGTCGCGCAGGCCCAGTTCCTGGCGCCGGCGGGCCATCGCGATCAGGCGGGCCTCGACGCGGGCGTTGACGCTGCCCTGCGGGAAGGACCCCGCCGCATCGCGCGCGCCTGCGGGCAGCCCCGTCAGAAGCGTCATTGCCTCGTCGACATGACCGATGGCGTGGACCGCGAAGTCGCCGCGCGCGCACGCCGCGACCACGTCGTCGCGCAGCATCAGGTGCTGCACGTTGGCCTGCGGGATCAGCACGCCCTGCCGGCCCGTGAGGCCACGGTCCGAGCACACCTCGAAGAAGCCCTCGATCTTCTCGTTGACGCCGCCGATGGCCTGCACCTCGCCGAACTGGTTGACCGATCCGGTAAGCGCGAGGTCCTGGCGCAGCGGCACCTCGGCGATGGCCGACAACAGCGCACACAGTTCCGCCGTGGAGGCGCTGTCGCCCTCGACACCTCCATAGGACTGCTCGAACACGAGGCTTGCCGACAGCGACACGGGCCAGTCGAGCGCATAGCGCGCCGCGAGCAGCCCGGACAGGATCAGCACGCCCTTGGAATGGATCGGGCCGCCGAGTTCCGTCTCGCGCTCGATGTCGATCAGCTTGCCGGTGCCGAGGCGGACGCGCGCCGTGATACGGGTCGGGCTGCCGAACGCATAGGTGCCGAGTTGCAGGACGCTCAGCCCGTTCACCTGTCCGACGGCCTCCCCGTCGGTGGCGATCAGCCTGATCTCGCGGGAGACGGACTCCCGCGCCCGTTCGCGCAGCCGGTCGAGGCGGCGGATGCGCTCCCGCTCCGCCCGGATCACATGGGCCGCGGTGACGGCGGGTGCCGCGCCGGCACGCGCCCAGTGGTCAGCCTCCCGCGCCAGGTCCGCGATGGGACCGAGCCGCACGGAGATGCGCTGCGTATCGTCGACGAGGCGGC
The DNA here is from genome assembly GCF_024158125.1 of Futiania mangrovi. Classification (NCBI taxonomy): domain Bacteria; kingdom Pseudomonadati; phylum Pseudomonadota; class Alphaproteobacteria; order Futianiales; family Futianiaceae; genus Futiania; species Futiania mangrovi. Next base: position 836,994 of record NZ_JAMZFT010000002.1, read on the forward strand.
CCGCGTACTCCACGAGGCGCGCCACGCTCGCGGCGTCGAAGGGCAGCAGGCCCTCGTTCTTCACGATGGCCGCGACGAGCCGGGCAAAATCCTGCGCGGTGTCGCCTTCGAGAGCCGCGTCGTCGTCGAAGTCCACTGCGACCTTGAAGATCTCCTCGAACTCCGGGTCGAGCGCGCAGAGCAGATAATAGATGTAGCGCTCGCCGAACAGCACCACCTTGGCCGAAAAGGGGATTGGCTCCGGCTCCAGCGAGACGGTCGAGACGAGGCTGAAATGCTCGGCCAGGGATTCGATGACGATGCAGCCGGAGCGGAGCGCGCGCTTCAGCGCCTCCCACGCCATGGGCTGGGTCAGCACCTTGCGTGCGTCGAGCAGAAGGTAGCCGCCGTTTGCCCGGTGCAGCGCACCGGCCTTGATCATCATGAAGTCGGTGACGAGCGTGCCCATCTGCTGCAGATGCTCGATCCGCCCGACGAGGTTGGGCAGCGTGGGGTTGTCCTCGTGGACGACGGGGGCTCCCTCGTCGCCGTCGCCGCCGGCCACGATCAGGTTGACCATGTAGCGGCGGAAGCCGGGTGCCTCGGCCCGGCGGGCCTGCGGCACGTCGCTCTCGCCGGCAGCCTGGGCGATGGCGCCGGCCTGCTCGACCATGTCGGCACGCACGGCGTCGAGGTGCTCTGACACCTCGGGCAGGTCGGCGAAGGCCTCCCGTACCTCGTCCAGCGACTGGTCGACGGCGATGGCGGCAAACTCCCGGTCGAGATCGCGGATACGCTCGCGCCGCGCCTTGTCGAAGCGGGGCACCTGCTCCAGCACGCGGCGCAGATCCTCCTGCAGCTCCGCGATGGAGGCCTGGGCGGCCTCGCGTGCCTTCGCGTCCCAGGCCTTGAAGACATCGGGCTCGACCACCTTGCCGTTCTTCATGGGCGCGAGCGCGAAGCCCACGGGCGTGCGCAGCACCGCGATCTCCCGGGCCTCCGCCTTCTTGCGCAGCGCTTCGAAGGCCTGCTCCTGCGCCTCCTCGAACTCCTCGTCGATGACGCGGCGGCGGCGCCGGTACTCGTCGCTGTCGAAGACGGCCGGCAGTGCCGCGGTCAGCTCCTCCACCGCGGCCTTTATCCGGTCGCGGAAATCCCTGCCGCGGCCGGTCGGCAGCCGCAGCGCGTTGGGTTTCTGCCCGCCGCTTCCGAAATCATTGACATAGACCCAGTCGTCAGGCGTCTCCTGGTCTGCGGCGAGTCGGCCGAGATAGGCGCGGACCGCCGTGTGCCGGCCGCTGCCCGGCGTACCGAGCACGAACATGTTGAAGCCGGTGCGCACGATGCCCGTCCCGAAGGCGAGCGCGTCCAGCGCGCGCGACTGCCCGAGGAAGCCGCCCAGCGGTTCCAGATCCTCGGTGCTGGAAAAGCCCAGCGCTTCAGGGTCGCAACGCCGCCGCAGCGCGTCCGGCGTCAGGGCGGGCGGGACGTCAGGCGAGGCGTTGGCCTGGTCGGTGGGGGGCATGACATCATCCTCTCGCGTTCTGTCGTCTCGCGCGGGTTTTGCACATCATGACGCCCTCGCCCGCCTCGCCGCGTTGAGCGGGATCAAGGCCGCCTGCGCATTCCGGCGCGGCTTTGACACAGCGCAAGGCAAGGGGTTGCGCACTCTTCGAATACTGGCACCTGAAGTCAGGAAACGCGGAGCCGAGGAGGACCGGAAAGATGGGTCACACGCCGCACGAGTTGCACGAGGAATTTCCCGAGAAGGCGCAGAAGATCCACGATCTGCGCATGAGCGACTCGCATTTCGCCAAGCTGGCCGATGCCTATCATGCGCTCAACCGCGAAATTCACCGCGGCGATACGAACGTCGAGCCGATGGACGATTTCCATCTCGAAGACCTGAAGAAGCGCCGGCTTGCGCTTCTGGACGAGATCAGCGTGCGCCTCGCCTGAAGGCGGGCGCGATCCCGGATTCCGGACAGGGCAGAAAGGGACCGTCCATGACCGATGTTACGACTTACGAGAAGCGCCTGCGCGCCCGTCTGGAGGAGTTGTCTGCCCGGCTGACGGGGATCGAGCACGACCTCGACGAACCGGGCTCGGCCGATTTCGAGGAGCAGGCAACCGAGCGGGAAGGCGACGAGGTGCTCGAGGATCTCGGCAATGCGGGCCTCAAGGAGATCCGAATGATCGAGGCGGCGCTCGATCGGGTGGCCAAGGGCACGTTCGGGGTATGCGCCTCCTGCGGGGACGAGATCGCCCCGGCCCGCCTGGAGGCGGTGCCGCATGCCCCGCTGTGTAGCGACTGCGCACAACAGGCCGGTTGAGGGATCCGGCCAGACAGAAGGGCGTCAGGCCGCGGGTTCGTAGATCGCGTTGAACGCGAGCTCGTCGAGGCTGGCGCCCTTGTCCTGCTTGTCCTTCCACTTGCCGACGACATGGGTGTCGACCAGCGCGTAGCCCACCGACTCCATGTAGGCGCATTGCGTCTGGAAGTCGCCGACCTGGATCTCGCACAGGATCGAACGCGGCCGGTGCGGGCCGGTCAGCAGGTCCTTCATGCCGGCGGTGATCGGGATCTCGATCCCGTCGGTGTCGATCTTCACGAGATTGGGCGCGCGGATGATCCCCTGCGCGATCATCGTGTCGACGCGCATGCCGCACTTCAGCTCGTTGCCGACATGGCGCTGCATCTCGGGGCTGCCGGCCACGTCGAGCTGGCTGCCCGAGGCGCCCTCGCGCCAGCGCTTGTACTTGAAGTTGACGAAGCGGTCTTCGCCCGATGCCGCGATCGACAGCACCGTCACGCGGTCCTGAAGGCCGTTGGCGGCGATGTTCTGCAGGAGCTGCGAGGTGGTCGGCAGGTGCGGCTCGCACGCGAAGACGTGACCATCCGGACCGAGGTGCTTGCCCACGAACACCGTGAAGGTGCCGACATTGGCGCCGATGTCGAGGAAGACGTCGCCCTCGCGCAGATGCTTGCGGATCCAGTTGATCGTCTCCGGCTCCTTGCCCAGGAACTCCTTCGCGCGCTGGTAGGAGAACAGCGAATCGGCCACGAACCGGTAAGTGGTCCCGTCCACCGGGTCGCGCTGGCGCACGCGGAAGCGCATCGCCTGGCGGGCGTAGAACCAGTAGCGGGCCGGGAGCCAGCGGACCTTGGCGAGCTTGCGGAGAATGTACACAGGAGAACCCCTCGCCGTCCTTCGGCCGGATCAGTAGAGCAGCAGCATGTCCGTTGACTGCTCCGCCAGCCGGGGCGTGTCAAGCGCGACAGGCACGATGTCGGTCCGCGCGGTGTCGTGGTGGTTGGTGAACAGCAGGGCGCGGTACCCCGCCTCGAAGATCGGGCGCATAACGTCGAGCCGCGTCACGCCCAGCCGGCGCAGCAATTCGTCCTTGTGCAGTTCGAAGACGAAGAAGGGCCGGTGCGTGCGCATCGTCTCCAGCGCGCCGGGCACGACCTTCGCCTCGTAGCCGTCGACGTCGACCTTCAGCAGGTCGGGCGCGGCGCCGTCGCGGGCCGCGAAGGCGTCGACGGAAATCACCTCGACCTCCGCCTCGCGCAGGGCGTCGCGGTTCTTGATGCCCTTCAGCGCGAACTTCAGCCGGCGCGTCCACGACTCGCGGTATTCCGACGGGTCGGGCTTCGTCTCGAACATGCGGGTGCGGCTGAACCACACGGTCTTGCGGCCCTCGTCCCGGTCGGAGATGCCCGCGAGATGCGGGTGGAAGCGGCCCGCGCACCAGGTTTCCGCGGCCGCGTGCGCCTGCATGATGTCGAGGTTCGCGGGCGTCATGTCGAAGAGGTGGACCTGCGCCGGCAATGCCTCGTAGCTCGCCGCGACGAGGCCGAAATAGCCGTTGCTCGCCCCCAGGTCGTACATGGTGCGGACGGGGAAGCGGTGGTGGACATAGCTGATGAGCGCGGTGGTCACCGGCTCGTAGAAGTCCTGGCCATACTTCTTCATGGCGCGCGACTTCCGGTGCGCCCAGAAGTTGTAGGGAATGTGGTGGTGCCCCGGGATCTGCAGGCGGATATCGTCGCCCACGGCGATCCGCTGCGGTTTGTAGCTGCGCAGGAAGGCGGTCAGATCGCCGATGAAGGCGGCTTCGTCCGCAAACGCGGAGTGGATGCGGCTCGGGACGGGTGACATGGCGTGGACTCCGCTTTTCGATGCCACCGGGGCGCGACAGGAAGAGAGATCGCCGCTGCCCCCTTCCGGCCGGGCGATTCCGGGAGAGACACTAGCGCCGGCGCCGGCGCCTGACAATTGCGGGAGGAGCCCGCGCCAAAGGCTCCGGTCTTTGCCGCGGCGCGGCTTTGCCGCTATGGTCCGGCGGTATCTCGATCGAGGGAGCGTGCGCGGACATGTACCGGCAGAAGATGTGGACGGGATGGGGCGGGAAGGCCTGCACGAAGGCCGTGGCGGCGCTTCTCGCGGCGGCCGTCACGCTCGGCACGGCGTCGGCGGCCTCGGTCGACGAGGGGCGCGAGATCGCGGAAGCCCGTTGCAGCATGTGCCATGCGGTCGGGCAGAGCGGGCCGAGCCCGCACCCGGAGGCGCCGCCCTTCCGCATCCTGCAGGACCGGTATGACGTGCGCCTGCTGGAAGAAGCCCTTGCGGAAGGCATGATAACCGGGCATCCGGACATGCCCGTGGTCGAACTCGACGTCGACCAGGTCGAGAGCTTCCTGCTCTATCTCGAATCGCTGGGCCAGTAGGCGCGTCCGCGCCAGCATCCACCCGCGGGAGGAGACGTCCGCGCCCATGAGCACGCCTGCAAACCTGGCGCTGAAGGGGCTGGCCATCACCATGGCCGGCGTGGCGGTGCTCAGCCTCGACGCGCCGCTTGTCCGCCTGATCGAGGCAGATGCCTGGACCGTCGTGGCGTGGCGCAGCCTGCTGATGGCCGCGGGCTTCGCGGTGCTTGCGCTGGCCGCGGCGCCCGGCGGTTTCCTGCGCGACCTGCGCACGATGGGGCGCTGGGATGTGCTCGCTGCGGCGGCCTTCGGGGCGAGCAACGTCTTTTTCGTCGCCTCCGCCAAGCTGATCCCGGTCGCCAACCTGCTGCTCATCATCGCCACCGTGCCGCTGGCCGCGGCGGCGTTCTCGTGGGTGCTGCTGGGCGAACGGCTCCGGCTTGGAACGGGGCTTGCGATCGGGGTTGCGCTTTGCGGGATCGGGGTTCTGGTCGCGGGGGAGCTGACCCTGGGCGACAGCCTGGCGGGTCACGGGCTGGCGCTGGCGAGCACCCTCTGTTCCGGCCTGTTCTTCACGCTGCTGCGGCGGGGCCGGGCGCGCGGAAGCGGGCCGATCCTGGCGCTCGGTGCGCTGGCGGCGGGCCTGCTGGTGCTGCCGGTGGCATGGGTTCCGGCGCTGCCGGCCGAGAGCGTGCCGTACGCACTGTTGCTGGGGCTCGGCGTGATGCCGGTCGCCTTCACGCTGATCGCGCAGGGGCCGCGCTACCTGCCGGCGACCGACGCCGCCTTCCTGATGCTGCTGGAGACCGTGCTGGGCCCGATCTGGGCGTGGATCCTGCTGACCGAGGTGCCGTCCGACAGGGTGTTGCTCGGCGGCCTCATCGTGGTTCTTGCGGTGGCGGGGCACGTCCTTTCGCTGAGGCTGCGCGGCGCACAGCCCGCCTCCTAGGCCTCCTCGCCGAAGTCCACGACGATCTTTCCCGCGCCCTTGGCCTGCAGCCGATGGGCCTGCGCCAGTGTTGCGGCCGAAAGCCCTTCGAGCACGGTGTCGGCGATGGGCTGCACCCGTCCGGCGTCAGCGAGACCGGCCACCTCGGTCAGGATCTCGTGCTGGCGGACGAGGTCCGGGGCGGCGAAGGTCGAGCGGTTGAACATGCCTTCGCCCACCAGCGTCAGGCCCTTCTGCTTCAGCACGCCGACATCGAGCGTCGTGACGTCGTCGATGTAGCCGATGCGGCCGAACGGTGCGATGCAGCGGCCGATCTGCTCCCAGGCGTGGGTATCGGTGAAGGCGGAGCCGACGACCGCAGGGGCGGGCAGCCCCGCGTCCTTCAGCTGGGCGCGCCAGTCGCCGCGATAGTCGATCACGCAGTGCGCGCCGAGCGCCCGCAGACGCTCCCCGCTTGCCGCGCTGCCCGACGTGGCGACCACGGTCGCGCCGGTGAGCGTGCGCAGAAGCTGGACGGCCAAGCGCGCCACGCCGCCGCCGCCACCGTGGACAAGGGCCACGGTTTCGGGGCCGGCATCGCGCGGCAGGCGCAGGCAGTCGAAGAACAACTCGTGCGCGGTCAGGGCCGTCAGCGGCAGGGACGCCGCCTCGGCAAAGGAGAGGCCCGCGGGCTTTGCGCCCGCGATGCGCGCGTCCACGCACTGGAGCGCGGCATTGCTGCCGGGGCGCAGGACCGAGCCCGCATACATGACCTCGTCGCCGGGGCGGAAGAGCGTGACCTCGGCGCCGACGCTCTCGACCACGCCCGCCGCGTCGAAGCCCAGAACGGCGGGCGCATCCGGCGTCGCCGGCCGCCGGGCGCGCACCTTGAGGTCGATGGGGTTGACCGAGACCGCGCGCACGCGCACCCGCAGATCGTGCGGTCCGGGTACGGGATCGGACAGGTGGAGGTCTTCGAGATATGCGGGATCGCCCGGGGATGCAGGGCCGCGATAGCCGACAGCCTTCATGTATCGCCACTCCATGCGCGCGGAAAGGTGCGGCAGCATGGCCCGCGCCACCGGTCGGGCGCAACCGGGCAGCGGCCGCATGACCGCAATGCGCGATGCGGTCTGGCGGCAGCGCGGGGGCCCGTGTTTATCCTTTCGGCCATTGTGGAATCTCCCCCCATGCCGGGAGACGATGCGAAGCCTCGGGAGGGCAGCGTGGCGAACGAGTTCGACTGGGCGCCGGGAGACTGGCGGCGCGATATCTTCGAGGCGTTCCGGGCCGCGGACGTGCGCCAGGTCGCCTATGTGCCCGATGCAGGCCATGCGAGCCTTATCCGCGCCTGCCATGCCGACAACGCCATGAAGGCGGTCGTGCTGACGACCGAGGAAGAGGGCATCGGCGTGTTGGCCGGTGCACATCTCGGCGGCCAGCGCGGCGTGCTGCTGATGCAGTCGAGTGGGGTCGGCAATTGCGTCAACACGTTCTCGCTCATCCGCAATTGCGGCTTCCCCATGGTCGCCATCGTCACCATGCGCGGCGAGTGGGGCGAGTTCAATCCGTGGCAGGTGCCCATGGGTCAGGGCACGGAAGCGGCGATGAAGGAGGGCGGGTTCGTGGTGCACCGGCTCGACCGGGCCGACGAGGTGGGGCCTGCAGTTGCGGCCGCGCTCTCCATGGCGTTCGACGGCGGCACGCCGGTCGCGCTGCTGCTGTCGCAGCGGCTGATCGGCGCAAAGAAATTCTGAGGCGGACATGAGCGAGATGACGACGGCACACGGGATCGCGCGGCGGCCGCTGGTGGCGGGGCTTCTGAAGGACCGCCCCGAGGGGCTTCTGGTGGTGACGGGCCTCGGCTCGCCCACCTACGACGTGGCGGCGGCGGGCGACGATCCGCGCAACTTCTACCTCTGGGGCGCGATGGGCAGTGCCGTGACAGTGGGGCTCGGCCTCGCGCTCGCGCAGCCCGAAGGGCGCGTCCTGGTCATTACCGGCGACGGCGAGTTGCTGATGGCGCTCGGCGCGCTGGCGACCGTGGGCGTACAGGGGCCGCGCAATCTCGCGGTCTGCGTGCTCGACAACGAGCGCTATGGCGAGACGGGCGGCCAGGCGAGCCATACCGGATCGGGCGTCGACATTCCCGCCGTGGCGACCGCTTGCGGCTTCCGCGAGGTGCGCAGCTTCGGCAAGTCCTACGACATCGAGGAGGCGCGCCGGTTCGTGCGCGAGGCCGAGGGACCGGTGCTTGCGTCGTTCAAGATTGATCCCGCGGAACAGCCGCGCGTGATGCCGCCGCGCGACGGCCACCATCTGCGCACACGCTTTCGGCAGGCGCTGCTCGGAAACGAGGCAGGCCTGACCGGTTGAGCGGCAACCCGCGCCATGCGCGAGGGTGCAGCGCAGTGAAGGCTTGACCGCGGTCGAGGGGCCAGACACCCTAGGGCCACAAAGCGGCGGGGACACGAAGCCCCGTCTTGGGGTGGCCGCAATGGCTGCCAGGGAGCTTCAAGCAGGGAGACATCGATGCGCAAGCTTTTCGCGAGCATGGTCGTTGCCAGCACGGCCGTCGGCTTTGCCATGGCGGCACACGCCGAAACCTGGGACATGCCGACCCCCTATCCGGAAGGCAACTACCTGACGAAGAACGTGATCCAGTTCGCCCAGGACGTGAAGGAAATGTCCGGCGGCAAGCTCGAGATCACGGTTCATTCCGGCGCGTCGCTGTTCAAGATGCCGGAGATCAAGCGCGCCGTGCGCACCGGCCAGGCGCAGATCGGCGAGATCCTGCTGTCGGCCTACGGCAACGAGAACGCGATCTTCGAGGTTGACGGCGTGCCGTTCCTCGCCGCGGGCTTCGACAATGCCGAGAAGCTGTGGAAGGCGCAGAAGCCGATCCTGGCAGAGGTGCTGGCCGAGGAAGGCCTGATGCCGCTGTTCACAGGCGTCTGGCCGGGCCAGGGCCTGTACAACCAGGCCGAGATCGAGAGCCTCGACGCCATGCAGGGCGTGAAGTTCCGCGCCTACAACGCGGCGACCTCGCGGCTTGCCGAGCTCATGGGCGCGGTGCCGACCACGGTGCAGTACGCGGAAGTGCCGCAGGCGTTCTCCACGGGCGTCGTCAGCGCGATGCTGACCTCGGCCACGACCGGCGTGGACGTCAAGTCCTGGGACTTCCTCAAGGTCTTCTACACGACCGACGCCATGCACCCGAAGAACCTCGTCTTCGTGAACAAGGCGGCCTTCGACGGCCTCGACAAGGACGTGCAGAACGCCCTCCTCGAGGCCGCGGCCAAGGCCGAGGCACGGGTCTGGGCGCAGGCGCGCGAGGAAGGCGCCAAGGCCGCCAAGACGCTCGCCGACAACGGCATGACCGTGAAGGCGCCGGGCGACAAGCTGCAGTCCGAACTGCAGGAGATCGGCGCCCAGATGACCAAGGAGTGGGTCGAGAAGGCCGGCGCGCGCGGCCAGAAGCTGATCGACGCCTACAACGCGATGTAATCCATCGGACCGCCGGGGGCGCGCCATCCATGAGCCGGGTGGCGCGCCCTTCCCATTGGCTTGGCTAGGGGGTGGACCGCAGGGATGCGCACACTTCGCTTGGGCCTCGACCTCGCGTACAAGGCTTGCGGCGTCCTCGCGGCGATCGCGCTGGCCATGATCGCGGCGCTGATGCTGGCCCAGATCATCGGACGCTTCTTCAATGTGCTGGTGCCGGGCGTCAACGAGGCCGCGGCCTTCCTTCTCGCCGCGACGAGCTTCCTCGCGCTTGCCTATTCCTTCCGGGCGGGCAGCCACATCCGCGTCTCGCTGTTCCTGCACTATCTGCCGGACGGCGTGCGCCGGTTCGCCGACCTCGCCGGGGTGGCGCTGGGCGTGGCGCTGATGGCCTATTTCACCTGGTACACGTGGCGCCTCGTGGCCGACTCGATCCGTTTCAAGGAAGTGTCGGACGGTCTGCTCGCCATCCCGCTGTGGATCCCGCAAGGCGCCATGCTGTTGGGCCTCCTCATGCTGACGATCGCGCTTGTGGAGGAGTTCTTCCACATCCTCACGGGCGGCGTGCCGAGCTTCGACGATTCGCAAGACGTGGTGCTGCGCGACGAAGACGACGCAGCCGACCAGATATAGGACCGGGCGCCCCGTGGACATCGCAACGCAATCCATCATCCTCATCGGCGTCCTGTTCCTGCTGCTGGGCGGCGGGTTCTGGGTCGCCATGTCGCTGGCGACCGTCGGGCTGCTCAGCATCGGGCTGTTTTCGAGCGCGCCGCCGGGCCTCATCATGTCCACGAGCGTGTGGGGCGCCACCGCGACCTGGACGCTCGCCTCCCTGCCGCTGTTCGTCTGGATGGGGGAGATCCTGTTCCGCACGAAACTGTCGGAAGACATGTTCCAGGGCCTGGCCCCGTGGATGGGGCGGCTGCCGGGCCGCCTGATCCATGTGAACATCCTCGGCTGTGCGGTGTTCGCCGCGGTCAGCGGCAGTTCGGCGGCAACCGCCATGACGGTCGGCAAGATGTCGATCCCGGAACTTGCGCGCCGCGGCTATGACGAGAAGCTGATCATCGGCTCGCTCGCCGGTTCGGGCACGCTCGGCCTGCTGATCCCGCCGTCGATCATCCTGATCGTCTACGGCGTCTCGGCAGAGGTCTCCATCGTCCAGTTGTTCATCGCGGGCATCCTTCCGGGCGTCATGGTCGCGCTGCTGTTCATGGGCTACACGGGTGTCTGGTCGATCCTGCGCCCGGAGAAGGTGCCGGCCTACGACTTCAAGATGAGCTTCCTGGAGAAGCTGTCGGCATCGCGCCGCCTGATCCCGGTCATGCTGCTGATCGCGTTCGTGATCGGCTCGATCTATCAGGGCTGGGCGACGGCGACCGAGGCGGCGGCCTTCGGCGTGGCGGGCGCGCTGGTGCTGTCGGCGGTCACGGGCTCGCTGACGTGGAAGAGCTTTTCCGAAAGCCTGATGGGCGCGACGCGCACCTCCTGCATGATCGTGTTCATCATCGCGGGCGCGGCGTTCCTGTCGACGGCCATGGGCTTCACGGGCATTCCGCGCGCGCTGGCAGAGTTCATCCGCGACATGGAGCTGTCGCCCTACACCCTGCTGATCGCGCTGACCGTGCTGTTCGTGGTGCTGGGGTGCTTCCTGGACGGCATTTCGGTGGTGGTGCTGACGACGGCGGTGATCCTGCCGATGGTCGAGGCCGCGGAGATCGATCTCCTGTGGTTCGGCATCTATGTCGTGCTGGTGGTCGAGATGAGCCAGATCACGCCGCCGGTCGGGTTCAACCTGTTCGTGCTGCAGGGACTTACGGGGCGGAACATCCTCTATATCGCCTATGCGGCGCTGCCGTTCTTCTTCCTAATGGTGGCGGCGGTGGTGATCCTGATCCTCTTCCCGGAAATCGCGACCTGGCTTCCGGCACAGGCGACGGCCCGGCCCTGAGGAGACGGCAACAAGCGCACATGCAGGAGTACGAGGGGTGATCAGCGAACACGAGGCCGTGCCCGCGCGGCCCTGGCGCATCGGCGTGGACGTGGGCGGCACCTTCACCGACATGGTGATGGTGGATGCCGGCGGGCGGCTTGCGATCTTCAAGGTTCCGTCGGTGCCGGCAAATCCGGGCGAGGGGGTGCTGAACGCTGTTGCGCGCGCGGCGGAGCATTTCGGCATGGCGGTCGCGGACCTGCTGGAGGGGTGCCGGCTGTTCGTGCACGGCTCCACGGTGGCGACGAACACGGTGCTCGAAGGCAAGGGCGCGAGGGTCGGCCTGCTGACGACCGAGGGGTTCCGCGACAGTCTGGAGATCCGCCGCGGCATCCGCGAGAACCCGTGGGACCACCGCACGCCCTATCCGCCGGTTCTCGTCCCGCGCCGCCTGCGCCGCCCGGTGCGCGGGCGCCTCGATCCGCAAGGGACACAGGTCGCCGCTCTGGAGACCGCGGACGTGGCGGACGCCTGCCGCCTCTTTGCGGAAGATGGCGTGGAGTCGGTCGCGATCGGCTTCTTCAACAGCTACATCGATCCCCGGCACGAGCATGAGGCGGCAGAGGCCGTCGCCGCACACTGGGACGGCGGCTGGGTGTCGGCGTCGGCCGACATCGCGCCGACCATCGGGGAGTACGAGCGCACCTCCACCGTCGTGATGAACGCCTATGTCGCGCCGCGCGTCGTGGGCTACCTGCGCGAGCTGAACCGGCGCCTGCGCGGCATGGGCCTGCCGGTGACGCTGCTGATGAGCCAGTCGAACGGCGGTGTCGTCTCGGTCGACCAGATCTCGGAGCGGCCGGTGAACCTGGTGCTCTCTGGCCCCGCGGCAGGCGTGGGCGCCATGAACCTCGTGGCCAATGCGCTGGGCGATGACAACCTCATCTCCATGGAGATCGGCGGCACTTCCTGCGACGTGGCGCTGATGAGCGGCGGACAGGTCGCGACGACCGACGCGCTGGAGATCGCGGGCTACCACCTCGCCATCCCGTCGGTAGAGATCCACACGGTCGGCGCCGGCGGCGGCACCATCGCGGGCGTCGACGGGGCGGGCATGCTGTTCGCGGGGCCGAAGGGGGCTGGCGCGCGGCCCGGTCCCGCCTGCTACGGCTTCGGGGGCGAGGAGCCGACGGTCACGGACGCGCAACTCGTCCTCGGGCGGCTGAAGCCCGGCGCCTACGCCGGCGGGTCGGTCACGCTCGACGGCGACCTGGCGCGCGAGGCGATCCGCACCCGCATCGCGGAGCCGCTGGGCTTGAGCGTCGAGGACGCGGCGGCGGGCGTCATCCGCCTCGTCGAGCAGCACCTGCTGCACGCGGTCGAGCGCATCTCGGTCCAGCGCGGCTTCGACCCGCGCCGCTTCACGCTGGTGCCGGCGGGCGGGGCGGGCCCGCTGCACGGGCCGACCGTGGCGGCAAGGCTGGGCGCGCGGCGCGTGTACGTCCCGCGCCAGGCGGGCGCGTTCTGCGCCATGGGCCTGCTGCAGTCGGATGTGCGGCAGGACTATGTGCAGGTGTTCATGCGGACGCTCGACGCGGACGTGGCCGGGGACGCCGAGGCAGGCTTCCGGGCGCTGGAGGCGCGGGCCGCCGAAACGCTGAAGGCCGAAGGGTTCGAGGGGGAGACGGCGCGGTTCCGCAGGTCGCTCGACCTGCGCTACCAGGGCCAGCAATGGGACGTGCGCGTCGACCTGCCTGAGGGGGATGCGTTCGACCCGGCAGACGCGCGCGCGCTTTTCGAGCGGGAGTACGAGCGCCAGTTCGGCCACATCCAGCCGGGCGGGACCATCCGCATGACCGCGCTCAGGATCGCCGGCATCGGCGTGTTGCCGCCGCTGGAGCCCGCCCGCGCCGAGGCGGCGACCGCTGCGCCCCGTCCGCGCGAGACGCGGCCCGTCTGGTTCGAGGACGGCTGGCACGACACGGCGGTCTACGAGGGGGCGGACCTGCAGCCCGGCCATGCCGTCGACGGCCCGGCCATTGTGGGCGAGCAGACCATGACCGCCATCGCGCGTCCCGGCGACCGGATCGAGGTCGATGCGGCGGGCAATTTCCTGATCCATCTTCGCGAGGGGGGAGGCCGGACATGACCGCGACAGCTTCCAGCGCCGCCAGCACGGGCGAAGACCGGATCGACCCGGTCGTCCTCGCGCTCGTCCAGAACCGGCTCGACCATGTCGCCCACCAGATGGGCTGGGTCATGGTGCGCACCGCGCGCAGCCCGATCTTCAGCCAGGCGCACGATTTCTCCTGCTTCATCACGGCGGCCGACGGCACGGTGGTGAGCCAGGCGGACGGCATCCCCATCCACACGGGCGGCGGCGGCTTCGCGGTCCGCGCGCTGCTGAAGGCGTTTACCGGCGACATCGCGCCGGGCGACGTGTTCCTGCTGAACGATCCTTATGCGGCAGGCGGCAATCATCTGCCGGACTGGGTGATCGCACGGCCCGTCCATGCGGACGGCAAACTTCTGGGCTTTACCTGCAACCGGGCGCACCAGTCGGACATCGGCGGCGGGGCGGCAGGCACCTACAACCCGGAGGCCACGGAAATCTTCCACGAAGGCCTGCGCCTGCCGGTCCTGAAGCTCGTGGAGAAGGGAAAGCTGCGGACGGACCTCTGGGCGCTGCTGAAGCTCAACTGCCGCACGCCCGACCTGCTCGACGGCGATCTGCGCGCGATGCTCGGCTCGACGAAGATCGGGGCGGAGCGGGTGGAGGCGCTGGCGGCGGAGCTTGGCACCGGACAGGCGCTCGCCTGCTTCCGGGGGATACTGGATTACGCGGACGCGCGGTTCCGGGCCGCGATCGCGGAACTGCCGGACGGCGTCTACACGGGCGAGGACCATACCGACAACGACTGCTTCGAGGCCGCCGACATCGCGACGCGGGTCACGCTGACCATCGCGGGCGACCGCATGACGGTCGACTTCACCGGCACCGACCCGCAGATGAAGGGCTTCAAGAACAGCTCGCTCGCCAACACGCACTCGGCGGTCTACACGGCGCTGTGCAGCTTCTTCGACGCCGACATGCCGCGCAACGAGGGCAGCTTCCGCGCGGTCGGGATCGTCGCGCCCGAGGGCACGCTGGTGAACGCGCGTCCGCCCGCGCCCATGACCATGTGCACGGTCTTCCCCGCACACGACATCATCCACGCCTGCTGGAAGGCGCTGGCGCAGGCCGATCCGCACCGTGCCTCCGCCGGCTGGGCGCGCAACATCTTCGGTGTGACCGCGGGAAGCACGGAGGGCGGCGCTGAGCCCTTCGTCATGTACCACAACAATCTCGCGGCTGGCGGCGGCGCGATCGAGGGGCGCGACGGCTTCAACCAGATCGGGCACCTGTGCACGCTGGGCGGGCTGACCATCCCGAACCTCGAGGTCTACGAGCAGATCTACCCCGTGCGCTACCTGCGCCAGGAGTTCCGCTGCGATGCGGGCGGGGCGGGCGAATACCGCGGCGGCACCGGCGTCGACTACGCGGTCGAAGTGTTTGCGCCCGGGCGCTACTCCTTCCGGGGCGAGGGGCTGCGCACGCCGAGCGGCTACGGCATCCGCGGCGGCGGCTGGGGTGCGGGCGGGGCCATGACGCTCTACCCGCACGACGGGTCGGAACCGGTGCACCCGCCGCAGTTCGGGCTGATGTCGCTGCCGCCGCTGCGCTACGAGGCGTCCTCTCCGGGTGGGGGCGGCTGGGGCGATCCGCTCGACCGCGACCCGGCGCGCGTGCTCGACGATGTGCGGAACGGCATCGTCAGCCTGGAGGCCGCGCGCGACACCTATGGCGTCGTGCTGATGGCGGACGGGCGTGGCGTGGACGCTGCGGCGACGAAGGCGCTGCGTGCGGGCAGGCGCGGGGGTTAGCCCGAGGACGATGTTATAAAACCAGTGTCATCCCCGGGCCTGTCCCGGGGATCCATGAACACAAGCGGTTGCGGGTCCCCCTTACCCGGTGCGGGCGTGTGCGAGCGAGGGTGAGGGGGCTTGCGGAGGCCTTCCAGGAAGCCACCGCCCCGGGCATGGGTCCCCGGCACGGAGGCCGGGGACGACGGAGCGCTCAGGCGGCGCGGGGCCCTTCGCGCAGGGCCTTGGTGGCGGCGGCGTCGACCGTGCCGCCCGCATCCACCACGACGCCATAGTGCGCCCGCGCGCCCTCGACCGTGACGATGCCGTTGAGAACGTCCTCGGCCACGGCCTCGACCGGCCGGGTGAAGGGATCGCCCACGCCGCCGCCGCCCGGCATCTCGAGGATCAGCCGGTCGCCCGCGGGGATGGTCTGGCGTCCCTTGGGCCGAAGCTCCAGCCCGTTCACGGTCCGCACCCGGCCGAGCGCGCCCTTGGCGCCGCCCTGGCGGCCGCGCGGGGCGTGCTTGCAGCGGTCGAACATGGCCGAGATGGCGAAGGGCGCACCCTCCAGATGCTCGATCTCCATGACCTGGCCGGTGCCGCCGCGATAGCGGCCGGCCCCGCCGGAATCCGCGCGGTATTCCTTCCGCCAGACGACGAGGGGGGCGATGGTCTCGTTGATCTCGACGGGCGTGTTGCGCACGCCCGAGGGGAAGGCCGTTGCCGAGAGCCCGTCCTTGGCGACGCGCGCGCCCGTGCCCCCGGTGTGAAAGATGTTCATGGCGAAGGGCCGGGCATTGCCATAGTCGGCGTCGACGACGCCGTGGCCGCCGAGCAGCATCGGGTTCCAGAGGCTGGAGGTCCCCTCCGCCGGCACGCCCTCGTTCATCGCCTGCTCGAGGCAGCCCAGCACCACGTCCGGCAGCATCTGGCCGATGACGTGGCGCGCGGCGACCGCGCACGGGTGCGGGGCGTTGAGGATCGAGCCCTCGGGCGCGGTTACCTTCACCGGGATCAGCGACCCCCAGTTGTTTGGGATCTGCCCGCCGATCACGCAGCGCACGCCGAAGCTCGCATAGGCCTCGGTATAGGTGATCGGCACGTTGATGCCGTAGAGGGACACGGGCGAGGTGCCGTCGAAGTCGACGAAGATGCCGTCGTCCGACACGGTCAGCGCGCAGACGAGGTCCACCTCCTTCTCGTAGCCGTCGATCCGCATGGAATTGCGGAAGGTGCCGCGCGGCAGCTTTGAGATCTCCTCCAGCATGGCCTTGCGGGAGTTCTCGACGATGTGGCCCCCGACCTCGTCGAGCGTCTCTAGCCCGAACTCCCGCATCATTTCGAGCAGGCGCTTCGAGCCTGTCTCGTTGCACGCCGCGAGCGAGTAGAGGTCGCCCTCGACCTGCAGGGGCTCGCGGACATTGGCGCGCACGATGTCGAACAGCGCCTCGTTCATCACGCCGCGCTTCGCCAGGTGCATGATCGGGATGTAGATGCCTTCCTCGTAGACCTGCCGGCCGTCGGGACCGAAGCCGATGCCGCCCACGTCGACGACATGGCTGGTGGACGCGAACATGGCGACCGGCTTGCCGTCCTTGAAGGTCGGCGTGACCACGGTGAAGTCGTGCAGGTGCCCGGTGCCGAGCCACGGGTCGTTGGTGATGTAGATGTCGCCGTCTTCCATCTTCTCCGGTGGGAACTTCTCCAGGAAGAAGCCGACGCTCGCGGCCATGGCGTTGACGTGGCCGGGCGTGCCGGTCACGGCCTGCGCGAGCATCCGCCCCTGCATGTCGAAGACGCCGGCGGAGAGGTCGCCCGCCTCGCGAACGGAGGTGGAGAAGGCGGTGCGGATCAGCGTCTGCGCCTGTTCCTCCACGACGGAGAGCAGGCGGTTCCACATGATCTGCAGATGGATCTGGTCGAGGGCCGAGGTGCTCATGGCGCGTCTGTCTCCCGGTCTCTGGTCAGCGGCGCTGAAGGACAATGTAGCCCAGATCGTTCACGACGGCATCGAAGGCCGCCGAGACGACGGTGGTGGTCTGGGCCTCGGCGATGAGGGCGGGGCCTGCCACGCGCATGCCGGGCGCGAGGTCGTCGCGCCAGTGGATGCCGGCCTCCACCGCCTTGCCCGCGCCGGGGTCGAAGACGGTGCGCGTGGCGGCAGGCGCCGCGACCGGGCCGTCCGTCCGGGGCGCACCGGTGCGCGCGGGCTCCGGCACCTTCGTCTGGACGGTCAGGGTCCAGCTCAGGACCTCCACGTCTAGATTGGGGATGGTGCGGCCGTAGAGCGCGACATAGGCCTTCTCGAAGGCGGCACGCAGCACCTCGGCATCGTCTTCCGAGATCGTCCGGACCGGCAGGTCGACGCTGATCTCGTGGCCCTGGCCCGCGTAGCGCATGAAGGCCTGGCGGGTCTCCACCAGCGGCTCGTCGGGGGCGCCGTGGCGGACCACGGCGTGCGCCTCCGCGCTCATCTCGTCGAGCACCTGGTTGGCGAGGTCCGCGTCGAAGGCGCCGAGCTTCATGTAGCGGCTGCGCACCACCTCGTAGGCAATCGGGGCCTTGAGGAAGCCGATGGCCGAGCCGACGCCCGCGCCGGTCGGCACGACGACCGTGTCGAGGCCCAGTTTCTCCGCCAGCCGTGCGGCGTGAAGGGGGGCCGCGCCGCCGAACGCGATCATGGTGCGGCGGGTGACGTCCTTGCCCCATTCGATGGCGTGGACGCGGGCGGCGTTCGCCATGTTCTCGTCCACGATCTCGGCGACGCCGAAGGCCGCGTGCGGCCCGTCGAGGCCGAGGTGCGCGCCGACGCGCGTCTCGATGGCCTTCACGGAGGCGTCGACATCGAGCGCCACGTCCCCGCCCGCGAAGCGCGACGGGTCGATGCGGCCCATGACGACGTCGGCGTCGGTGACCGTCGGGTCCTGTCCGCCGCGACCGTAGCAGGCGGGACCGGGCTCGGAGCCCGCGCTTTCCGGGCCGACGTGGATGCGCTTCAGATTGTCGACGTGCGCGATGGAGCCGCCGCCCGCGCCGATCTCGACCATCTCGATGACGGGGATGCGCACGGGCAGGCCGGAGCCGCGCTTGAAGCGGTAGACGCGGTCGACCTCGAAGGTACGGCTCTTCAGCGGTTCCATGCCGTCGATCAGGCAGATCTTCGCGGTGGTGCCACCCATGTCATAGCTCAGCACCTCATCGAGGCCCATTTCCGCGGCGATGCGTGCGGCCAGGATGGCACCGCCCGCGGGCCCGGATTCGACGAGGCGGATGGGGAAGCGCACCGCCGTTTCCAGCGCGGTCAGCCCGCCGCCCGAGGTGATGAGGAAGAAGGGGCAGCCGAAGCCCCGCTCCTTCAGTTGCTCGCCGAGGCGCGTCAGGTATTTCGCCATCAGCGGCTGGACATAGGCGTTGGCGCAGGTGGTCGACTGGCGCTCGTACTCGCGGATTTCCGGGCAGACTTCGGACGAGAGGCTCACGGGAACGCCTGGAAGCTCCTCGCGCAGGATCTCCGCCACGCGCGCCTCGTGCGCCGGGTTGGCGTAGGAGTGAATGAGGCCGACCGCGGCGCTCTCGATCCCTTGCGTCTTCAGCGTTGCGGCGACGTCGCGCACGCTCTGCTCGTCGAGCGGTACGAGCACGTCGCCGTGCGCGGTTACCCGCTCTCTCACTGGCAGGCGGAGATGGCGCGGCACGAGCGGGCGCGGCCGGTCGACGTTCACGTCGTACTGCTCGAACCGGTTCTCGTAGGCCATCTCGACGCTGTCGCGGAAGCCCTCGGTCACGATCAGCGCGGTCTTCGCGCCCTTGCGCTCGATCAGCGCATTGGTCGCGAGCGTCGTGCCATGGATGATGATGCCGACCTCGGACGGGGAGAGCCCCGCCTCCTCCATCACCTTCGCGAGGCCGGTCAGCACGCCTTCCTCGGGCGCGCGGGGCGTCGTGAGGGTCTTGGTGGTCACCTGCCGGCTGCCGATCTCCAGCGCCACGTCGGTGAACGTGCCGCCGATATCGACCGCAAGGCGCGCAGCGCCCCGGCCATCCGCCGAAGACGGCGTTCCTGACATCCCTTGCCTCCAGTCGCTGTCTGGTCCGCTTTGCGGAAACCTGTTTCGCGGGTGGAGGCTAGCGGGGCGCCCGCCGGGGCACAAGGCGCGCGGCGCGGCATGGGGGATATGCGTCTTCGGGGTCGTCGCCGGGAGCCGCGCGGGTTAGTCTCCCGCAACACGAAACCGGCAAGCGAAACGGGGGATGCGATGGCGATCGGTGGCAAGGGGATGCTGGTGATCTGCACCGACATTCCGGGAGAGCAGGAGGCGGAGTTCAACCTCTGGTACGACCGGGAGCACACCGAGGAACGGGTGGCGATCCCCGGCTTCGCGGGCGCGCGCCGCTGGGTCCTGGAAAGCGGCGACGGGCCGAAATACCTCGCGCTTTACGAGACCGAGACATTCGACGTGCTGTCGAGCGCGCCCTACAAGGCCGCACTCGCCGGACAGACCGAGTGGTCGAAGTCCGTCATGGCGCACTTCCGGAACGTGAAGCGCACGCTGGGGCGGATCACGCAGACGGCAGGCATCGGCCAGGGCGGCGTCGTGACGCAACTGCGCCTGCGTCCGAAGGCGGGCGCGGAAGAGAGCCTGCGCGAGGCCCTGGCGGCGGCGATGGAGACGCTGACGGCGCAGCCGGGCATCGTTTCCGCCTTCCTGCTGGAAAGCGACCCGGAACTGTCGAAGCCGCTGCCGGAGCAGGTGGCCGCGGGCGGCGACGACGGCAGCAACCATGACTGGCTTCTCTATGTCGAATCGACCACCGCGCAGGCGGGCGCCGACGCCTTCGCAGCCCATCTCGCCGACGCCGACCTGGCGCAGGCGGGTGCGGGTGTCAGGGCGCGCGGGATCTACCGGCTCCTGTGGGGCCTGACGCGCGACGAACTGGCGCGGGAGGGGCGCGTGCCGGACTGAGGCGCGGCACCGGTCCCCGTGCGCACAGGGAGGACGGCCCCATGAACCGAATGGCGCTCGGCGTGGCTGCGGCGGCCGTCGTGGCGGGCATCGGATGCGCCGCGGCGCGCGAAGGGCTGCCAAACGGGCCCTGGCATGGCGGTGGGCCGCGGCTTTTCGTCCTGATCGACGGGCGATGGGAGATATCGGGCGGCGAGGCCGCATCGGCCGCATCGGGGATTGCGGCTCCCTCCGCCCCCGCTGCGCCGCCCGCGCCGGCGCCGCCGCCCTTGCCTGCCGTTCCCGCGCCCAATGCCACGGGCGCGGAACACATGCGCTTCGGGCTGGAGCTTTATTACCGCGTGCCGCTGCGGCTCGGCCCCGCGCCGGCGGCCCTCTGGCTGCCGCTCTCGTTCAGCGACGGGCTGAACCTCGATGCCCGCGAATACTGGCTGATGCTGCCGCCGGGAGCATGGTGACGGCGGGGCAGGAGGCTTGCTGCGAGTGACTTTCATATTTTGAACAGTTCTAAACTGTTGACTTCCCACCCACCCCCTGTTGTAAATTCCCCTCGAGCACTGGGGACGGCGGTTTCGGGGCGTCGACGCCCGGATCGCGGTGGAAACGCCGGGGTCCCCATGCTGCGCGCCGGCGGCGATCTGCCGGCATCTATCAGGGTCAGCGGCGGTTCGCGCGTGCGCGCGCTGCCGTGTTTCGTGGGAAGACTGAAAGGGAGAGTGACCATGGCTGGTCTGAAGGGTACGAAGACCGAGGAAAACCTGAAGGAAGCATTCTCGGGCGAGAGCCAGGCGAATCGCCGTTACCTCTACTTCGCGCAGAAGGCCGACATCGAGGGCTACAACGACGTGGCCACGGTGTTCCGCTCCACGGCGGAAGGCGAGACGGGCCATGCGCACGGCCACCTCGAGTTCCTCGAAGAAGTGGGCGATCCGGCGACGGGTGAGCCGATCGGCGACACGGCGGCGAACCTGAAGGCCGCGATTGCGGGCGAGACGCACGAGTACACCGACATGTACCCGGGCATGGCGCGCACCGCGCGCGAGGAAGGCTTCGACGAGATCGCCGACTGGTTCGAGACGCTGGCGAAGGCTGAGAAGAGCCACGCCGGCCGCTTCCAGAAGGCGCTCGACACGATGGGCTGACTGCCCGCGTGACGGATCGGCCGGGGCGGCGGCGTGTCCGCTGCCCCGGCGCGTTCCGGCCCGGCATGACGCCTGCCCCCTGCTCCTGCCCCCGGCGCGCCGCCCGATACACGGGCATGGCCCGCGCCCCCTCATGGGACCGACATCTGACAGCGAGGAACAGCCGATGCGCGAAGGTAGCCTGGACGCCCCGGTGCGCCATCCGATCGATTGGAACGACCCGGATTTCTACGACGAGGCCAAGCTCGACGAGGAACTGAGGCGCGTTTTCGACATCTGCCACGGCTGCCGGCGCTGCTTCAACCTGTGCGATTCCTTCCCGCGCCTGTTCGACCTGATCGACGAAAGCGCGTCCGGCGAGCTGGACACGGTCGAGTCCAAGGATTTCAAGCCGGTCGTGGATGCCTGCACGCTCTGCGACATGTGCTTCATGGTGAAGTGCCCCTATGTGCCGCCGCACGAGTTCAACCTGGACTTCCCGCACCTGATGCTGCGCTACCGCGCGGTCGAGCACCGCAAGGGCCAGCGCGCGATGGGCGAGCGGGAACTGACCAAGACCGACCGCAACGGCAAGCTGGGCACGATGGTCTCCGGCCTCGCCAACTGGGCGTCGAGCGAGAAGAACACCCTCACCCGCCCCGTGATGGAAAAGACGCTGGGCGTGCACAAGGAAGCCGCCCTTCCGAAGTTCACCGGCAAGACGCTGGTTGCGCGCGCGAAGGCAAACCCGCCGCAGGTTGACGCCGCGGCCCCGGCGCACGGCCGCAAGGCGGTGATCTACGCCACCTGCTACGGCAATTACAATACGCCGGAGATTGGCGAGGCGGCGCTCAAGGTGCTGGCGAAGAACGGCGTCGCGTGCGAGGTCGTCTACCCGGAATGTTGCGGCATGCCGCAGATGGAGCAGGGCGACCTGCCCAAGGTGGCGCACAAGGCGAAGTCGGTGGCCGCGAACCTGAAGCCCTGGATCGAGAAGGGCTATGACGTCATCGCGCTCGTTCCCTCGTGCGCGCTGATGCTGAAGTTCGAGTGGCCGCTGATCGCCACCGACGACCCGGGCGTGAAGGCGCTGGCCGAAGCGACGTTCGACATCTCGGAATACATCGTCGACATCGCCAAGAAGGAAGGCCTGGCCGAGGGGCTGAAACCCCTGGACGGCGCGGTCTCCGTGCACATCGCCTGCCACGCGCGGGCGCAGAACATGGGCCAGAAGGGCGCCGAGCTTGCCAAGCTGATCCCCGAGACGAAGATCGGCGTGGTCGAGCGTTGCTCGGGCCACGGCGGCTCCTGGGGCATCATGAAGGACAATTTCGAGGTCGGCATGAAGGTTGGCAAGCCGGTCTTCCGCCAGATGAAGCAGAACGGCGACGCGAAATACATCGCGTCGGAGTGCCCGCTGGCGGGCCTGCACATCCGGCAGGGGATCGAGCGGTCGGGCGAGGGCGAGGTTGCGCCGGAGCTTGCGCCGCATCCGGTGGTGCTGCTGGCCAAGGCCTACGGGCTGGCCTGAGCCGAGGGGACCGGCGCGCGCGGGATCCGGCGGCAGACGCCGGGCCCGCCGCCCGCCCGGAACGAAGTCATAGCTGAGAGTGGGAGAGCATCGCCATGGCCGCGAAGCAACAGATCACGCGCGACGACATCATGCCCGTCGAGGAGTATGTGAAGGTCCGCAAGGAGATGCGCCAGAACCTGCTGGCCATCAAGAAGCCGCGCCGTATCGAGATCGGTCCGGTCGCCACCTGCTATTTCGAATGCTACGAGACAATGCTCCACCAGATCCAGGAGATGCTCTACATCGAGAAGGGCGGGGAGGAGCAGATCGCCGACGAACTGTCGGCCTACAACCCGCTCGTGCCGAAGGGCCAGGAACTGGTCGCGACCGTGATGTTCGAGATCGACGACCCGATCCGCCGCAAGAACTTCCTCTCCCGCCTCGGCGGCGTCGAGGAGACGATGTTCCTGCAGTTCGCGGGCGAGACGGTGAAGGGCGTGCCGGAAGCCGACGTCGACCGCACCACGGCGGACGGCAAGGCGTCCTCGGTGCAGTTCATCCACTTCCCGTTCACGGCCGGGCAGATCGCGAAGTTCCGCGAGGCGGGCACGCAGGTGGTGCTGGGCTTCTCGCACCCCTCCTACTCGCACATGGCCGTGCTGTCGGAGGCGTCGCGTGCCGCGCTCGCGGAGGATTTCGCCTGAGGATCAGCCCTTCGGCCGGAGAACGAGGACCGAGCAGTTCGAATGCCGCACGATGCGGGCGGCGTTCGAGCCGAGCAGATAGGTACTCATCTCCGGCCGGTGCGAGGTCATGACGATCAGGTCGCAATCGGCGGTCTCCGCCTCGCGGATCACCTCGTCATAGACGGTGCCCTTGCGCACGACGGTGGTGACCTTCAGGTCGCCGCCTGCCTCCTTGGCGAGGGTCGAGAGCGATGCCTTCGCTTCGTCCATCCGCTTGGTCAACACGTCTTCCGGCATGTAGAGCGACACGCTGGCCGGGATCACTGGCAACACCGTGAGCAGACGAAGTTCCGCCCCGTGCTGCCTGGCAAGATCGCCGCCCGCCTGAACCGCGTTTCCGATGGTGGCCTGCTCGTCGAGATCGACGGGAACCAGGATCCGGTTGAACATGTCGCGCCCCTCCTTGAGCTTTTTATTGCAGCTTTCTTTTGGCCCATGCGGCGGATGGCGTCGTTGACCTGCCTCAAGCGGCGGGAACGCGCAATCCGGCCGCGGCACAGGCGGCGGCGAGGCGGGTGTCCGGCTGCGCGCCGGCGTCGAGGTGCGGCCAATTGGCGGGCGGCTCACCTGTCTCCATCTGCCGCTCCAGCACCGTGACGGTCGCGTCGGACGCATCGCCCGTGCGGGCCGCGATGCGCGTGCGCAGCGTGTCGCCTGCGGCTTCGAGCCAGAGGGGCGCGAAAGGCACGCCCGCGCGCGTGGCAACTGCCGCGGCGGCGTCCCGCCAGGAGGGTCGAAGGAAGGTGGCATCCAGGATCGCGGGATGACCGGCGGCCAGCGCGCGGGCCGCGTCTTGCATCATGCGGGCGCGCACCGCGTCCGAGACCGTCTCGGCGTAGGCTTCCGGCGGAAGTCGGGTTTCGGGCGCAACGCCCCACAGGCGCTTGCGCGTCACGTCGCTGGAGATCACGACAGCGCCTGGCACACCGCCCGCGTGCGGGGCCAGCGTGGCGGCGAGCGTCGACTTGCCCGTCCCCGAAAGACCGCCGACGGCGAAAAGACGGGGGGTGGCGGGTGCGGCCAGCACGTCTGCCGCGAAGCGGGCGTATGCGTGCGCCTCCTCTTCCTTCGGGCTGTCGCCGAGGCCGAGAACCATCGCCCGGACGGCGGCGCGCAGCGAGATGAAGAGCGGCAGGGCGCGCAGGCCCCGGTAATCCCGTGTCGCCGACAGATAGCGCGAGAGAATGCGCGCCGCGTCGCCGCGATGGCCCCGGAACCACAGGTCCATCAGCAGGAAGGCCAGGTCGTAGAGCACGTCGATGTCGGTCAGTGCGCGGTTGAACTCGATCGCGTCGAAGGGCGTCGGTTCCCCCTCGAACAGGCAGAGATTGCCGAGATGCAGGTCGCCGTGGCAGGCCCGCGCAAAGCCTTGCCGGGCGCGGGCTGCGAGCCAGGGGCCGAGCGCCTTCGCCGTGGCCTCTGCACCCTCGCACCAGGCGCGCGCATGGGTGTCGCCGCGCGTGGCCGGGTTCTCCAGCAGCCCCCCGGCCACGCCCGCGACGGTCTGCGAGACGGGCTGCACCTTCCCGGCCCGCGGTGCGGCGAGGTGCGCCTGCGCCACGCGGTCGGCGAGGGCGGCGAGCAGCGCGGGCGTGAGGCGGCCATCCTCCAGCACGCGGTCGAGGCGGTCGGCGTCGGTGAAGCGCACCATCTCCAGCAGCCAGTCGACGGGCGTGCCGGGGCCGTCCAGCGCAAGCCGGTCTCCCATCCGCGTGACCGGGTGCACGCCGAGATAGAGGGCGGGCGCGGTGCGGCGATTGATCTCGAACTCGCGCGCGATGGCGGCGCGGCGCTGCTCGACCGTGGTGAAGTCGGCGAAGGGGAAATGCACCGCGCGCTTCATCTTCCAGGCGCGGGTGGGGGTGAGGAAGACGTGGGAGAGGTGGGTGTCGATCCGCGTGACCGCCGCGCCCGGAAAGGCGGCGGTTTCGAGGAAACGGACGGTCTCAGCCTGCTCCGCGGCCGTCATGGTGGATGCTCCCCGCCTTTCCTGGCGCTGCCTTCAGGCCCTCATTGTGCGGGCCGGGCGGGGTGGGTCAATGCACGAACGCCGCCGCGGGGGCGAACCCCGGCGCGGCGGCGCGTGACTGCGCTGAGCGGGGGGTGGGGGCGGTCAGCGCAGCAGAAGCATCTCGACCACCCGGTGCGTCGCCCGGTGCACCAGGAAGATGTCGTCGGTTGCCCGTGCGTAGAAGTGGCCGGGCGGCGGGGCGGGCAGCCGGTAGCGGCGCCAGTCCGACAGCGTCACGAGCCCGGCGATGCGCGGCAGGCGATGGCCGACCCATTGGCCGTATCGCGGGTGACGCTGCCAGCGGTGCTGGTTCTGCGTGTCCGTTCCCCACCATGCGCGGCGGTCGTCGCGCCAGCGCCCGTCTCTCCAGTCGGGCCGCCAACGGTCGTCTCTCCAGTCGGAGCGCCGATCACGCCAATCGTCGCGCCAATCGCCGCGCCAGTCGCGCCACGCCTCGCGGCGGTCCTGCAGGCGCTCGCGGCGTTCCTCGCGCCACTCCTTGCGCGCTTCCCGGCGGTCCTCGCGGCGCTCCTTGATGCGCTCGCGGCGTTCCTCCCGCCAGTCCTTGCGGGCCTCGCGGCGGCCCTCCCGCCAGTCCTTGCGGGCCTCGCGGCGGCCCTCGCGCCAGTCGCGTCCGTCGGCAAGCTGCACGGCGGCGCTGGCGTGTGGAATTGCATCGGTGCGCTGGAAGGCGCCCGCCATCGCCGGCGCACCCAGCGCGCCAAGGGCGAAGATCGTCGCCATGAGGGTGGCTCTCGTCGTGTTCCGCATGGATCTGGTCCTCCCGTTGCCGGCGGGGCAGCAGGCGGGCGGTCTAGGCTCCCGTGCGCTGTCCCATGATCCGTTAACGCTCGGGAAGGGCCGATCCCGTCGCGGGAAATTTCATGCAGCGGGCGGCTTCGCGGTCTCGCGGCGCGGGGCGGCAAGGGTGGTGTGCGCCAGTTCCGGGTTGAGCGCGGCCAGCGCGTCGTACTGCGTCAGGAACACGCGGCCCGACAATTCGTCGAGGAAATGCGCGCGCTTCAGCCGGTCCATCACCGGCCCCTTCACCTCCGTCAGGTGCAGGGTGACACCGGAATCCTTCAGCCGGTGATTGATCGCCTCCAGGCTTTCCAGCGCGGAGGCGTCGATGAAGTTCACCGCCGGGCACATCAGCACCACGTGCCGGATGCGCGCGTCGGCGGCCACCGCATCGTAGATCCTGTCCTCCAGAAAGCGCGCGTTCGGGAAATAGAGGCTCTCGTCCACGCGGATCGAGAAGACCTCCGGATCGGTGACCACCTCGTGGCGGTCGATATTGCGGAAATGCTCGGTCCCCGGAACCTGGCCCACGACCGCGCAATGGGGACGCGAGGTGCGGAACAGGTGAAAGGCGATGGAGAGGCCCACGCCCGCGATGATGCCCAACTCCACCCCGAAGCCGAGTGTGATCAGAATGGTCGCGGCCTGGGCCGCGAAATCGCTGGGCGAATAGGCCCAGGTGCGCTTCAGCGCACCGAGGTCGACGAGGCTCAGCACTGCGACGATGATGGTGGCGGCCAGCGTCGCCTTGGGCAGGAAGAACAGGAGCGGCGTCAGCAGAAGCGTCGCAAGCCCGATGCCGATGGCGGTCAGGATGCCGGCGGCGGGCGTCTCGGCACCTGCGTCGAAGTTCACGACCGAGCGCGCGAAGCCGCCGGTGACCGGGTAGCCGCCCGTCAGGCCCGCGCCGATGTTCGCCGCGCCGAGGCCGATAAGCTCCTGATCCGGGACGATGCGCTGGCGCTTCTTGGCGGCGAGCGTCTGCGCCACCGACACGGATTCGACGAAGCCGACGATGGAGATGAGCAGGGCGGAAAGCGCGAGCGAGCCCCACAGGTCGAGCTCGAAGGTGGGCAGGGTCAGCGGCGGCAGGCCCTGCGGAATGTCGCCGACGATGGCAACGCCCTTCTCGTGCAGGCCGAGGCCGAAGGTCGCGAGCGTCGTGACGGCTACGGCGGCGACGGGACCGGCCTTGGCGCACACGTCGGCCAGGCGCGGGCGCATGCCCCATCCGGCCAGCAGGGGCTTCAGCGACTTGCGCACCCAGAACAGGAAGGCGGTCGAGGCCGCACCGATCGCCAGCGTCGGCAGGCTCACGTCCGGAAGCGCCTGCACGAGAGACAGGCCAAGCTCGTAGAGATTATGGCCCGAGGCGTCGACGCCGAGGACATGCTTCAGCTGGCTGGTCGCGATGAGGATGCCGGAGGCCGTGATGAAGCCCGAAATGACCGGGTGGCTGAGGAAGTTCGCAAGGAAGCCCAGCCGCAACAGGCCCATCGCCAGCAGCATCAGGCCCGAAAGGAGCGCAAGGACGAGTGCGGCGGTGTAATATTCCGGCGTGCCCACGGCGGCGAACTGGCCCACGGCGGCGGCGGTCATCAGCGAGACGACGGCGACCGGCCCGACCGCCAGCGCACGAGAGGTTCCGAAGATGCCGTAGAGGACGAGTGGCGCGATGGAGGCGTAGAGCCCGACCTCGGGCGGAAGGCCCGCCAGCAGCGCATAGGCCAGCGACTGCGGGATCAGCATGATCGTCACGATGACCGCGGCGATCAGGTCGTTGGCCAGGGTCTCGCGCCCGTAGCCCGCGCCCCAGTCGAGGATCGGAAAATAACGCTTCAGCATCGCTTCCGCTGCCCCCCGCGTGCCCATCAGACGGCGTTGAGCGGGATCTTCAGATAGACGATGCCGTTATCCTCCGCCGGTGGCATGCGGCCCGCGCGCATGTTCACCTGGATCGAGGGCAGGATCAGGCGGGGCATGTCGAGGGTCTGGTCCCGCTCGGTCCGCATCTTCACGAACTCCTCGCGCGTCTTGCCGCCGATGTGGATGTTGTTGGCCTTCTGCTCGGCAACCGTGGTTTCCCAGGCGTATTCGTCGCGGCCCGGCGCCTTGTAATCGTGGCACATGAAGAGGCGGGTGTCGTCCGGCAGGTTCAGCACCTCCTGGATGGAGTCCCACAGCGTCTCCGCCGAGCCGCCGGGGAAGTCGCAGCGCGCGGTGCCGAAATCCGGCATGAACATGGTGTCGCCGACGAAGCCCGCGTCGCCGATCACATAGGTGAGGCAGGCCGGCGTATGCCCGGGCGTGTGCATCACACGCCCTTCGAGCCCGCCGATCCGGAAGGAGTCGCCGTCCCGGAACAGCCGGTCGAACTGGCTGCCGTCGCGCTCGAACGCGGTCCCGGCGTTGAACAGCTTGCCGAACACGTCCTGCACGACTGTGATGTTGGCGCCGATGCCGATCTTGCCGCCCAGCTTCTCCTGCAGATAGGGGGCCGCGGAGAGGTGATCTGCGTGCACGTGCGTCTCCAGCAGCCACGCGACCGACAGGCCGTGGCTGCGCACATGCTCGATCACCCGGTCGGCGGACGCCGTCTCGGTCCGGCCCGAGTTGGGGTGATAGTCGAGCACGGAATCGACGATCGCGCAGGCGGTGCTGCCCGGGTCCTTAACGACATAGGACACGGTGAAGGTCTCTTCGTCGAAGAACGCGGTCACTTCGGGTTTCATGGCGGGGTTCATCGTGGCCCTTTCCCGGTTCGGTCCGTCATATTAGCTAGCGCTGATATATTAGGCCTGGCGGCGAAATACAACAGGCCGGTGTGATTGAAGTATGGCCCGGATCGGGACGCACGACAGCCCTTCTGTGACATGGGCCGATCCGGCGGCACGACCGGGCGGGCCGGGGGGCCGTCGGAAAATCAAAGGCTTGCGGCGGCAAGGCGCGGATTGCGGCAGATTGGCCCGCATCTTGCGGACATGGGTTCGTCAGTTCGTTGCGTCTCTCGATGGTTTCGCAGGGCAGCTCACCCCTTTCCGCTTGCGATGCGCGGGTGGGGGATGCAACGAGGGCGAAAGAAGATGGACCGGATCCGCACAGTGTTCGGAAAGCGCACGACACCCCCCCGGAAAGAGATGGCGCAGCCGTCAGCGGCTTCGCCGCGCGAGGCGCAGGAAAGGCTCTACCGGCGCCAGCGGGCGTACAAGGGGGCCGAGATCCATTACGACAAGGGGCTGATGTCCTGTCCGTGCCGCGTGATCGACATTTCTGACGCGGGTGCGCGCCTCACGTTCGCAAACGACCTGGCGCTGCCCCATGCCTTCACGCTCACGATCGCGCTGGACGGCGTCGAGGTCGATTGCGCGATGGCCTGGTACGACCGGCGCCAGATGGGGGTGAAGTTCGTCTCGCCCATGCGCAAGGTCAGCCCCCGGCGCGCCCAGAGCGTGCAGTCCTCCGACGCCCGGCGCGGTCCGCGGTTGCGCTCGATCGTTCCGGTGACGCCTGCCGAGGAGCCGCCCGCACAAGCGCCGAAGGGGCTCGTTGCCTCCCTTCCCGAGGTGAGCGCGGCACTGGCCGCCAACATCATCCGTTTTCCGGGCGCGAAGCGGCGCCAGTAGAGCGGCGTTCGTCGCTTTCGAGGCGCCCGTCGACGAGGTGGAGGCGCCGGTCCATGCGGTCGGCGAGGCCGATGTCGTGGGTCACGGCGAGCACGGTCTTGCCCCGCACATGGACAAGCTCGTCGAGGATCTGGAACACCTGCTCGGAGCTTTTGGAATCGAGGCTGCCGGTCGGTTCGTCGGCGAGCACGATGGGCGGATCGTTGGCGAGCGCGCGGGCGACCGCGACGCGCTGGCGCTGGCCGCCGGACAGCTGGTCGGGCCGCTTGTCGACGTGGCCGACGAGGCCGAGGCTCTCCAGAAGCTCGCCTGCACGCGCGCGCATCTGGCGCCGGGAGAGACGCCCGAGGCGGCGCATGGGGATCTCCACGTTCTCGCGCACCGTGAACTCCGGCAGCAGGAAGTGGAACTGGAAGACGAAGCCCAGGGTCGAGAGGCGCAGCGCCGCGCGGGCGTCCTCGGACAGGGTGGAGACGTCCTCGCCCGCGATCCGCAAGGAACCGGACGAGGGCCGGTCCAGCAGCCCGAGCAGATAGAGCAGCGAGGACTTGCCGGACCCCGACGGCCCGGTGATCGCCACGAACTCCCGTGCGGCGACGGTGACGGAGATGTCCTTGACCAGCGTCACGGGCACGACGGCGGGCAGGATGCGGGTGAGGTGCTCCGCCTCGATCAGCGCGCTCATGACGCCCCCCGGATGATGTCGACCGGGTTGAGGCGGGCGGCCTTGCGGGCGGGAAGATAGCCCGCGATGCCCGCGGACAGCAGCGCGAAGCCCGACGCGATTGCGTAATGCCAGGGACTCCAGGCGAGCGGCAGGCGCGACATCTCCGATCCCATGCCGCGCAATTCGAACGTGATCTGCGCAAGCACGAGACAGAGGCCGAAGCCGAGCGCCCAGCCTGCGACGGAGCCCACGGCGCCGATAGCGATCCCCTCCACCAGGAAGAGGCGGCGCATGTCGGCTTCCCGGAAGCCCAGGGACTTCAGGATGGCGATGTCGCGCGCCTTCTCGTGCGTGATGGTCGAGACGATGTTGAAGATGCCGAAACCCGCGACCAGCAGGATGGCCGCGACGACCGTGTACATGATGGCGTTGCGGATCACGATGGCCTCGAGCAGGGATTCGTTGGCCTCCTCCCACGAGACGGACTTGTAGCCGGTCTGCGCCTCGGCCCGGGCGGCGACGGCGCGCGCGGCCTCCGGGTCGTCGAGCTTGATGCGGATCTCGTTGACCGCGTTCGGCCGCTCCGAGAGGATCTGCGCGTTCTTCAGCAGCACGTAGGCCTCTCCCTCGTCGCGCGCGGTCGATCCGGTGTGGAAGAGGCCGACGATCTTCAGACGCCGGACGAGGCCTGTGGAGGACACGAGGCTGACGGTGGTGCCCATGGCCGCGCCCAGCCGCTCCGCCATGCGGTCGCCGATGACGATGCTGTTGCCGCCTGCGGAGAGCGCGGAAAAGCTGCCCTGCACGAAGTCCTGCGCGACGGAGGAGACGCGCGCCTCCGCTTCCGGCTCGATCCCCAGGATGGCGGCGCCCACGTCGCGGCCCGAATAGCGCACCACGCCCTGCGTGCGCAGGCTGACCGCCATGTCGCCCGGCACCCAGGCGTCGAGCGCAGCGCGCACGGCGGTCGGGTTGCGGATGCCGCGGTTGTCCTCACGCGGGCGCAACCCTGAGAAGTCCGTGGTGTCGAACGCGGCCTCCGCGGGCTGGCGCGGCGGCTCTCGCGTCTCGTCGGTGATGCGGACGTGCGGCATGCTGTCGACGAGATTGGCGATGAGGTCGTCCTGCGACCCCTGCATCAACGCAGCCATCGCGACCGAGAAGCCGACGCCGAGACCGACGCCGAGGATCGCCACGAAGGATTGCCGCGCGCGCCCCGCGAGATGGGTGAAGGCGAGGTCGAGGAGGAGGCGCATCGATGCTTACTCCCGCTCGCGTACGCGGGCGCCGTCGGCGAGCCCGTCCGGGTAGGGCACGATCACGCGCGCGCCGGGCGCAAGCCCCTCCAGCGCCTCGACCTGCTGCGTACCCCGGATGCCCGGCGTGAAGCTGCGTCGGAGGGCGCGGCCGTCTTCCACCACGAACACGGCGCCACCGTCCACGGCGGCGGCGGGCACCAGCGGCGTATCCTCCGAGGTGCCGACGACCACGTTCACGTCGACCGTCATGCCGATCATAAGGGGCGTTTCCGCGGGCAGGGCGAAGCGGACGCGGTAGGTCTTTGTCACCGGGTCGCCCTTGGGCGTGATGCTCTCGACCGTGGCGTCGAGCGCGCGGCCGGGGAAGGCGTCGGAGCTGAGCAGCGTGCGCTGGCCGGGACGGATGCGGGGAATGTCCTCCTCGTTGACGTCGGCGACGACCTGAAGAGGACGGAGTTGCCCCACCCAGAAGAGCACGTCGCCGGGCTCCGCGATCTCGCCGACCTCGCCGTCCTGGCGCAGGACGACGCCGTCGAGGGGCGCGCGCAGGACATAGTTGTCGAGCCGCGCGCGCTGACCGGCGATGGCGGCCTCGACCTGGGTCAGTTCGCTCTCCGCCCGCTCGAGGTCCTGGCGGGAGGTAACGTTGCGGGCGGCGAGGTTGCGGTAGCGCTCGACCTCCTGGCGGGCGAGCAGGCTGCGGGCGGTCAGTTCCTCCAGCGTGGCCTGCGCCTCGCTGTCGTCAAGGCGGGCAAGCTCGTCGCCGGCCTCGACCTCGCGGCCCTCGCAGTCGCAAACGGACACGATCCGCTCGCGCACGAGCGGCGTCACCTTGGACCATGTTACGGGTTCCACCACGCCGGTCGCATAGACGATCTCGGCGGCGTCGCCCCGCGTCACGGGCTGCGTCGCGACCGCCATCGGGCGCTGGGTGTAGAGCCACGCCGCGCCCGCGGCTGCGAGCAGGGCGAGGATCAGCAGGACGGGCTTGAGCAGACGCAAGGGGAAACCTCTCTCGACCGGGCTCAGGGTGCGTGGCCGCGACCCTAGTGGGCGTGGGCAGGCGGGCGCCTTGATGCGGCGCAAGGGAGCGAAGGGACCGGGCTCCGGTCGATCCCGACGCCGGGCCGGCCTCGGGCCTGCCTTGCGGCAACCGCTGTTCAGTCTAAACGCAAAAACCTGTATGGGGATAAGTTCCGCGTCCCGGAGGGACCGGGCCGGAAGCCGTGCGCGCCGCCGGGTGCGCTCTCCCAAAGCAGGATACCTCGCCCATGGCCGGGATCGCCGCGCTCGCCGTCGCCTATGTCTTCTCGCAGTTCTACCGCTCTTTCCTGGCGGTGCTGACGCCTGCGCTGACGACCGAGCTTGGCGCGACGAGCGCCGACCTGTCGATGGCGTCGGGCGCCTGGTTCGCGGCCTTCGCCCTGATGCAGTTCATCGTCGGCGTCTCGCTCGACCGGTTCGGGCCGCGCAGGACGGCGGCGGTCTTGCTGGGCGTGGCGGGCGGGGGCGGCGCGTTCATCTTCGCCGCAGCGACCCAGCCGTGGATGATCACGCTCGGCATGGTGCTGATCGGGATCGGCTGTTCGCCGGTGCTGATGGCGTCGTTCTTCGTCTTTGCGCGGACGTTCAGGCCGGCACGCTTCGCGGTGCTCGCCTCCTGGTTCATGGCGATCGGCATGGCGGGGAACGTTATCGGGTCCTCCCCGCTCGCCATCGCGGCCGAGGCGCTGGGCTGGCGCGCGGTGATGGGCGGGCTCGGCGCGCTGACGGTGCTGTCGGCGCTGGCAGTGCACGCCCTGCTGCGCGACCCGCCGCAGACCGAGGCGGACCGTGCGGACAACACGGGCTTCAAGGGATATCTCGAGCTGATCCGGATGCCGGTGCTGTGGCCGATCATCCCGCTGGTCGCGGTGCACTACGCGCCATCGGCGGGTATCCGCGGCCTGTGGACGGGACCCTATCTCGCCGACGTCCACGGGGCGGGCACGCTGCTGATCGGCGACGTGACGCTGTGGATGGCGCTGTCGATGGTGGCGGGCAGCTTCCTCTACGGCCCGCTCGACACGCTGCTGAAGACCCGCAAATGGGTGATATTCGGCGGAACGGGGCTGGGGCTTGCGGCGATGGCGGTGCTGGCGCTCTCGCCCGAGATCGCGCTGACGCCCGCCACGGTGCTGCTGATCGTGATCGGGGTGTCGGGCGCGGGCTACGGCGTCGCCATGGCGCACGCACGCGCGTTCTTCCCGGCGCAGCTGACCGGCCGGGGGGTAACGCTGATGAATTTCTTCTCGATCGGCGGGGTGGGGCTGATGCAGTTCCTGACGGGCGCGGTCGTCTCCTCGCGCGAGGCGGCGGGCTCGGTGGAGGCCTATGGCGCGCTGTTCGGGTTCTACGCGATCGTGGTCGCTTCGGCGCTCGCGATCTATCTGTTCGCGCGCGACGCGCGGCCCGAGTAGGGCGGGCGAAAGGGTGGTGTCATGGCGCTGTCGACCCTGTTCGCGCTGCTGGTGTTCGCATTCGTCTCCTCGATCACGCCGGGGCCGAACAATTTCATGCTGCTCGCCTCGGGCGTGAACTTCGGCTTCCGGCGCACGGTCCCGCACATGCTGGGGATCGCGACGGGCTTCTGCTCGCTGCTGCTGGGCGTGGGGTTCGGGCTTGGTGCGCTGCTCAAGACCAATCCGGAGCTGCATCTCGCGCTGAAGATCGCGGGCGGGAGCTATTTGCTCTACCTTGCCTGGCGGATCGCCATGAGCCGCCAGATGGGCCGGGGCGGGGCGGCGAACGCGCGGCCCATGACGCTGCTTGAGGCCGCGGCCTTCCAGTGGGTGAATCCGAAGGCCTGGGTGATGGCGGTGACCGCGATGGCGCTCTACACGAGCCCGGAGGCGCCGTTCGCGTCGGTGCTGATGGTGGCGGGCGCCTTCACGCTGACGAACCTGCCGAGTGTGTCGGTCTGGGCGGGGTTCGGGGTCGCGCTGCGCGGCTGGCTCGCCGATCCCGTCCGGCTCAAATGGTTCAACATCGCGATGGGGGTGGCGCTGGCCCTCACTCTGGTGCCGATGCTGGGCTAGCGCGCCGGACGTCCGGACAGCGGCAGGAGCAGAAAGGGCGGCCCCGATGGGACCGCCCCCTTTGCGCGTTTCAGCGCAGTAAGGCGCGGATCACTTGGCCTGAACCTCGCCGATCAGCGCCCAGGAGCCGTTCTGCACCTGGCTGATGTAGATGTCGCTGCTGCCGATGTGGCTGCCGTCGGTGTAGTCGACCGTGTAGCCGCCGATCTCCTCCTCGTACTTCAGCGTGCTCATGGCCTTCTTGAAGCCGTCGAGGGTGAGGTCGGGGCCCGCGGCCTCCAGCGCGCGGACGAACACTTCCGCCGCGGTGCGGCCGAGCAGCGCGCCCGTGCCCGGCAGGTCCTCGCCCGTCGCGGCCTTCCACTTGGCGACCCAGTCGGCGACAGCGGGGTTGGAGAGGCGCGCCTCGAGGTCCTGCCAGCCGGCGCCGGCGTAGAGCCCTTCGGTCACGCCGCCCGGCACCTTGGCGACGGCGGTGTGGAAACCGGCCGAGGAGACGAGGAAGTCCGCGTCGGTCCAGCCCATCTTCTTCGCCGTGCCGACCGCCGTGATCGTGGCGCGCAGGCCGAGCGCGATGGAGACGAGGTCGCAGCCCTCCGCCTTCAGCTTGCCGATGGCGCCGGTGAAGTCGGTCTCGTCCGGGCGGTGCTGCGTCTCGGCCTTGAAGGTGAGGCCGCGCGCTTGTGCCTCGTCCACGGTCGCCGAATGGATCTCCTCGCCGAAGTCGGAGGGGATGTACATGGAGCAGACGGTCTTGCGGCCGTTCTTCTCCATCAGGTAGCCGGCGGCGGCGCGGATGCCGTCATAGTAGCTCGACAGGCCGGTGAACTTGTTCTCGATCGGGTCCTGCAGCATCTGGCGCGCCGCGGTCAGAGGGCTGATGTTCGGGATGCCGAGCGGGTCGAGCACGTTGAAGGCGGCGATGTTGTGCGGCGTCCCGAGGCTCAGCAGCATGGCGAACACCTCGTCGCGATTGACGAGCTTGTTGACCGCCTGCACCGCCTTGGGCACCTGGTAGCCGTGATCCTCCACGATGTAGCGGATCTGGCGGCCGTGCACGCCGCCCTTGGCGTTCAACTCGTCGAAATAGAGCTGGGCGGCCTTCACCGCGGGCACGGAGAAGCCCGCGAAGATGCCCGACATGTCGTGCGCGCCGCCGACGCGCACCTCTGTGTCGGTGACGCCGCGGGTCTGCGCATGGACGCCCCCGGCTGCGAGCGCGGCGGCGGCCGCGGCTGCGATGGCAAGTTTCCTCATGGGTCTCCTCCCGATGTCAGGCCGGGTCCGATGCCGGCTCAGGTCTCCGCGTACATGCTGTCGATCAGCGCCTTGTGCTTGTTCTCCACGAAGCCGCGCTTCAGCTTCATGGTGGGCGTCAGCTCATCGTCCTCGGCGGTCAGCAGGACGTCAATGAGCCGGAACTTCTTGATCTGCTCGACCTGCGCGAAGTC
This sequence comes from Futiania mangrovi, assembly GCF_024158125.1. NCBI lineage: Bacteria > Pseudomonadati > Pseudomonadota > Alphaproteobacteria > Futianiales > Futianiaceae > Futiania > Futiania mangrovi. The sequence goes on from NZ_JAMZFT010000002.1 coordinate 873,191, forward strand.
GCGGTTCACCGCGCGCACGACGCAGTCGATCAGGTCGACGACCTGCGGCGCGGCGCACAGCGAGGCGAAGTCGGTGAAGGGGATGCGGTTGTCCTGCGCGAACTTCTCCACGTTCTCCTGGTCGATCATGACGAGCGCGGTCAGGTACTTGCGCCGGTCGCCGATGACCACGGCGTCGGAGACGTAGGGCGAGAACTTCAGGCGGCTCTCGATCTCCGCCGGGGTGATGTTCTTGCCGCCCGCGGTGATGATGATGTCCTTGAGCCGCCCGGTGATCGTCAGGTTGCCGGAGGCGTCGAGACGGCCCACGTCGCCGGTGTGCAGCCACCCCTCGGCGTCGATCGTCTCAGCCGTCTTGTCGGGCTTGTTCCAGTAGCCGGGGAAGACGTTGGCGCCGCGCACCAGCACCTCGCCCGTCTCCGCGATGCGCACCTCGCTGCGCGGCAGCGCCGGGCCGACCGTGCCGATGGCATTGCGCGCGGGCGTGTTGACGCTGACGACGCCTGAGCTTTCGGTCATGCCGTACCCTTCGACCAGCGGCACGCCCAGCGCGCCGAACCAGCGCAACAGCTCGGGCGAGATGGGCGCGGCCCCGGTCGTGCCGCGCCGGCAGCGGTCGAGGCCCAGCATCCGGCGCAGATTGCGCAGCACCAGCAGGTCCCAGGCGAGATGGTTGAGCGCGACGTGCGGGGGCACGCGCGCCCCCCGCTCGACCGCGGCGAGGCGGGCCGCGCCCGCCGCCAGCGCCCGGTCGAACGCCCAGCGTCCGAAGGCGGTGGCTTCGGAGCGCATGATGGAGATGCGGGAATACATCTTCTCCCACACCCGCGGCACGCCAGTGAAGACGTGCGGGCTCACCTCCTGCAGGTTCTCGAACACGGTCTCCGGGCTCTCGGCGAAATTGATCGTCGTGCCGACGGCCACCTGGAACTCGGTCGAGACCAGCCGTTCGAGAATGTGACACAGCGGCAGGAAGCAGAGCTGCTCGTCTCCGGGCCGCGTCTCGAGGATCTCCAGCCCCGCCGTGATCTGGTACATGACGTTCAGGTGGCTGATCATCGCGCCCTTCGGCGGCCCCGTGGTGCCGGAGGTGTAGATCAGCATGCGCACGTCTTCGGGCTTCGCCTTTGCGATCTCCTCCTCGAAACGGTCGGGGTGGGCGGTCACGGCCTCGTCGCCCAGTTCGTAGAGGCGGTCGAGGAAGATCACCTTGTCGTCGTGGAAATCGCGCAGGCCCTTGGCGTCGAACACGATCACCTTGCGCAGGGTGGGGACGGAGGCGCGGATTTCCAGGTACTTGTCGAGTTGCTCGTCGTTCTCGAGGAACAGGAAGGTCGAGCCGCTGTCGTTGACGAGGTAGGCAAGCTGCTGCGCGCTGTCGGTGGTGTAGACCCCGCTCGGGATGCCGCCGACCGCAGCGATCCCGTAGTCGCAATAGAGCCATTCCTTGCGGTCTTCCGACAGGATCGAGACCGCCTCGCCGCGCTGCAGGCCGAGCGCGATCAGCCCCATGCCGATGCGGCGGGCTTGCTCGAAATAATCGGTCCAGGTGAAGCTCTGCCAGATGCCGAGGTCCTTCTCCCGGTGGCAGACGCGCGCCCCGAAGGCTTTGCAGCGCTTCGCCCACAGCGCGACGGGCGTGTCGCAGCCGTCGAGCACGATGGGGGCGGAGGTGTTGCCGGCCGTCACGGTCATCGCGTCGCCTCCCGCCCTAGCGCCAGGTCTTGCGGCGCTTCCAGCGCCGTCCGCCGCGGTCGTCCCCGCCGCCGTGCTGCCCGAGGTAGAATTCCTGGATGTCCTCCGATGCGAGAAGCCGGGCGGCGTCGCCCGCCATGACGATGCGGCCCGTCTCCAGCACATAGCCGAAGTGCGCGGTGGTCAGCGCCACCTGCGCGTTCTGCTCCACGATCAGCATGGTCACGCCCTGCTCCTCGTTGAGGCGGCGGATGATGGCGAAGATCTCCTGCACAAGCAGCGGCGAGAGGCCGAGCGAGGGCTCGTCGAGCAGCATCAGCTTCGGCCTGGCCATCAGGCCGCGCCCGATCGCCAGCATCTGCTGCTGCCCGCCCGACAGCGTGCCCGCGATCTGCGCACGCCGTTCCTTCAGGATCGGGAAATAGCCGTAGACCATCTCCCGGTCGGCGGCGATGGCCGCGCGGTCGGAGCGGGTGAAGGCGCCGAGCGTCAGGTTCTCCTCCACCGTGAGGAAGGGGAACACCTCGCGCCCCTCCGGCACGTGCGCCATGCCGCGGCGGACGAGCTGATCGGGCTCCATCCCCTGTACCTCCTCGCCGAGGAAGGCGACGGTGCCCTTCTCCGGGTCCAGCGCGCCGGAGACGGTCTTCATCAGCGTCGTCTTGCCCGCCCCGTTCGCGCCGAGGATCGTGACGATCCGGCCCCGGTGGACCGAGAGGCTGACGCCCCGCAGCGCCATGATCGCGCCGTAGAACGTCTCGACATTGCGGACGTCGAGGACGGCCTCGCTCATGCGTGCGCCTCCCCGCCCGTCTGTCCCTTGCCCGTCTGTCCCTTGCCCGCATGGCCGGTACCGAGATAGGCCTCGATCACCGCGGGGTCCTTCTGCACCTCCGCCGGCGTCCCCAGCGCCAGCGGCTGGCCGTTCGCCATGGCGAGCACGCGGGTCGAGACGCGCGAGACGAGGTTCATGTCATGCTCGACCATCAGGACCGTGAGGCCCATGTCCTTCTGCATGTCCTCGATCCAGAAGGCCATGTCCTGCGTCTCCTCGACCGAGAGGCCGGAGGCGGGCTCGTCCAGCAGGATCAGCTTGGGGCGCAGCGCCAGCGCGCGCGCGATCTCCACGACCTTGCGCACGCCATAGGGCAGGCCGGCGATCAGCTTGTTGCGATAGGGCTGCAGCTCGAGGAAGTCGATCACCTCCTCCACGATGCGGCGGTCCTCGACCTCCGCGCGCCGGACCGCGGGCAGGAACAGCACGTCCTGCCACCAGGCCGTGCGCCGCGCCGTGTGCCGCCCCACCAGCAGGTTCGCGAGCACGGTCGAATGGTCGAAAAGCTCGATGTTCTGGAAGGTCCGCGCGATGCCCAGGGGCGCGATCTCGTGCGCCTGAAGCCGCGTGATGTCGCGCCCGTCGAACACGATGCGGCCCGCGCTCGGCTCGTAGAAGCGCGAGATCAGGTTGAAGATGGTGGACTTTCCCGCCCCGTTCGGGCCGACGATGGTGAAGACCTCGCCCGCCTCGACGTCGAAGGAGACACCGTCGACCGCCTTCACCCCGCCGAAGTGCACGGCGAGATCGCGCACTTGGAGCAGGCTCATCGCATCCGCTCCGTCTTCAGGTAGGACTTCTGGCGGCGGAACATGTCCTTGCGGTAGAGCGGGAAGATCTGGAACCAGGTCCTGATCTTCAGCCAGCGCCCGTAGATGCCGCGCGGCTCGTAGATCATGAACAGCACGATCAGCGCCGCGAAGAGCGCGGTGTCGAGGCCGGGATAGGCGGAAAGGTCGAGGATGCCGCGCGTGCTCAGCACGTCGTTGAGGATCGAGATCGCCTGCGGCAGCAGCCCGACCACGATGGCGCCCAGGAACGCGCCCTGGATGAAGCCCAGCCCGCCGATCACCACCTGCAGCACCAGCGTGATCGAGATCAGGATCAGGAAGCTTTCATAGTTCACGAACTGCACGAAATGGGCGTAGAGCGCACCCGCGATCCCGGTCATGGCGCAGGACAGCCCGAAGGCGAGCGTCTTCGTCCGCGCCACGTTCACGCCCAGCGCGCGCGCCGAAATCTCCGAATCCCGGACGGCGAGGAAGGACCGGCCGGTGGGAGAGCGCATCACGTTCACATAGCCGAGCGTCACCACGACCGTGACCGCAAGGCAGAGGTAGTAGAAGGCCTCCGCCGTGCCGTAGCGGTCGATCTTCATGCCGAAAAGGTCGATGGCGGGGGCGGAGACGCCGATCACACCGCCGGTGATGGGCTCCAGCATGATCGCGATGTCCTCGACGATCACGCTCAAGGCCAGCGTGGCGATGGCAAGGTAGATGCCGCTCATGCGCAGGATCGGCATGGCGACCAGCGCGCCGATGACGCCCGTTGTCAGCGCCGACAGGGGCAGCGCCGCGAGGAAGGGGATGCCCGCCTCCATGTAGGCGATGTTGGAGAAGGCGCCGATGGCGAGGAAGGCCGCGTGGCCGAGGCTCACCTGCCCCGTGTGCCCCGCGAGGATCATCAGGCCCATGCCCGCGACCGACCAGATCAGGATGGCCGTGACCTCGCCCAGGTAATAGGTGCCGAGGAGCCAGGGCAGCGCGACCATGAGCGCCAGAAGCGCGGCGTAGCGCAGCATGGCGGCCCGGTCCTCGAAAAGCCGGATGTCGGTCAGGTAGCTGTCCTTGAAGAGCACCTTCATCGCGCGTCACACCTTCTTCTGCCGGACTTGCGCGAAGAGGCCGTGCGGGCGCGTGATCAGTACCACCAGCATGATCGCGTAAGGCGCGACCTGCGCCGTGCCCGCGGGCGCGAAGCGGGCGGCGAACGGCTCCACGATGCCAATCAGCAGCCCGCCCAGCAGCGCGCCCGGCAGGCTGCCGAAGCCGCCGATCACGGCCGCCGCGAACGCCTTGATGCCGAGCAGGCCGACCGAGGGGTCGATGGCGCCCTTGGCCGCGAACATCGCGCCCGCCACCGCCGAGACGACGCCCGACAGGCCCCACACGACCGAGTTCACGGTCTTGACCGGGATGCCCATGTAATAGGCCGCCATCTGGTTCTGCGAGGACGCCTGCATGGCGACGCCCAGCTTGGTGCGCGCGAAGAAGAGCCAGAGCACGCCGGTCAGCAGCATGGTCGCGGCGATTGTCCACACGTCGGCCCAGGCGATGATGACGCCCGCCACCTCGACCTGCTGGCCCGCGAAGGAGGTTTGCAGCGAGACGGGATCGTGCCCCCAGATCACGCCCGCCACGAAGCGCAGCACGAAGCCCAGCGCGATGGTGAGGATGACCATGGCGAACTGCGGCTGGCCGAAGATGCCGCGCAGCACGAAGCGGTCGAGCAGATAGCCGAACACGCCCATCACCGCGCCGGCGCACACGATGCCTAGGAGGAAGGGCAAATCCGCGCCCTCGGCGTTCACGAAGCTTATGGCGAGGAAAGCGCCCAGCATCATGAAGTCGCCCTGGGCAAAATTGACCGCCTCGCTCGCCTTGTAGATCAGGACGAAGCCGAGGGCCACGAGCCCATAGATACACCCATTCGAAATGCCGCCCACGAGGAGCTGCAGCACTTCCATCGACCCCTGTCCTCCCCTGCGGCGGCGCGCTGCCGTCCAGGCCCTGTTCGCGAAGCGGTCTTGTCGCCGTCTTCCTGCCTGCAGAGGAGATAGTTCCGCGCGCGCGCCGTCAAGCGCCGTCTCGCGCTTCTCGCTGCGTAAGCATCCGCATTGCCTTTCAGATTCGTGGGGGCCGACCTGCAGCCCGGCCACGCCCGGGCGGCCGGACTGGGTACCCGCCCGTCAGCCCTTCTGCGCATAGGGCGGCGGCTTGTAATAGGGCGGGTAGGGGCCGATGGCGGTCATGTCCACCTCGACGAGCGCCGGGCCGTGGTGGTCGAGCGCCTGTCTCAGTGCGCCTTCCAGTTCGCCGACCGCACTCACGCGGCCGAAGGGGATGCCCGCAAGCTCGGCAAGGCCTTCGAGGCTCGGCGCCTTCAGGTCGCCGAAGAAGTGCCGCCCGCCGTAGAGCGCATCCTGGATGTGCTTGATGACGCCATAGCCCTTGTCGTTCATGACCACGATGGCGACCTGGACGTTTTCCTGCACGGCGGTCCACAGCTCGCCCACATTCAGGAAGAAGCCGCCGTCGCCGGTCATCACCACGGTCTTGCGGCCCTCCGCCGCGAAGGCCGCGCCGATGCCCATCGCGAGGCCCGGCCCGATCGCCGCGCCGATGGGATAGACGTTCTGGCCGGGTTCCTTGAGCGGCAGCAGCCGGTTCCCCCAGGTCGTGTTGTTCAGCGTGACGTCGCGCACCCACAGCGCGTCCGGCCCCATGGCGCGGGCGAAGGCGTCCGGCACGTCGCGGTAGGGGCCGAGCGTGTCGCGGAACGTCTCCACGATGCGGGTCTTGAGGTCCGCGATCTCCGCCCGGTAGCTGTCCTCGACCGCAAGCCGCCCCTCCAGCCGGTCGGCGATTGCGGAGAGCGCCGCCCCTGCCTCGCCCGTGTGGAACAGGTCCGTCGTGTAGGTGCGCCCGCGCGCGGCGGGGTCGATGTCGATCTGCACGCGGGTTTCGGGCAGCTTCATGGAGAGGTCGCGCGTCTCGTGCCCGCGCAGCCGTCCGCCCGCGACGACCATCATGTCGACGGTTTCGTAGAAGGCCTCCACCACGGGGCCTGCGTGGAACGCGCCGAGCATCATCGGGTGAGTCTCCGGAATGACCGCGCGGCCCGCTCCGCTCGTCACCACCGCGATACCCATGTCCGCAAGCCGTTCGACCGCGGCGCGCGCGTGCCTCGCGCCATTGCCGCACCAGAGCAGCGGGCGCTTCGCCCCGGCCACCGCGTCGGCCAACCGGTCGAGCGAGCCCGCATCGCCCGCCCACGCCGGCGGGATCGGCAGGACGAGGCCTTCGAGGTCCGCGGGCCGGTCGATTCGCGTGCGCTGGATGTCGATGGGGATCTCGACGGAAACGGGCCCCATCGGCGGGGCCAGGGCCGCCGTCGCCGCCTCGATCAGCGTGCCGAGCGCCTCATCCGCCGAGCGGACGCGAAACGCCTTCTTGGAGACCGAGGCGAGCATGCCGAGCTGGTCCGGCACGTCGTGCACCGCGCCGTGGCCCGTGTCGATGTCGGCGGTCTGCGTCTGGCCCGTGATGTGGAGCAGCGGCGCGCCGCCGAAGCGCGCCTCGACGAGGCCCGGCACGGCGTTCGCAGCCCCCGGCCCGGTCGAGGTGAACAGCACGCCGAGGTTGCCCGAGACGCGGGCATAGGCGTCGGCCATGTGCGCACCGCCCATCTCGCCCCGCGCCATCACGAAGCGGATCGCGTTGCCGCGCCCGATGGCGTCGAGCATCGGGATGTTGTGGACCGAGACGATGCCGAACACGGTCTCGACGCCCAGCGCGTGGAGGAAGTCGGCAACCAGGTCGCCGACGGTGTAGGTGCCTGTCATGTGCAGGTGGTCCTTCGTGCTTGTGCTGGTCTTCAGGGGGTCAGGACCACGCGGCCCACCACCTTGCCCGCGCGCAGGTCGGCGAGCGAGCGGCCGGCCTCGGCGAAGGGGCGGCACTCGATGGGCACCTCGGGCAGGCCGTGCGCCTTCACGAGATCGACGAGCGCCCGCAATTCCTCAAGCGTGCCGACATAGCTGCCCTGGATGGTGATCGCGCGCATCGGGATGTAGGGGACGGGGATGGTCACGTCGCCGCCCAGCAGCCCGACCACCACGACCTTGCCGCCGCGCGCCAGAAGCTCGATCCCGAGGTCGAGGGAGGATCCGCTGCCGACGAGGTCGAGGACGATGTGCACCGTTCCGCCTGCGGCCTTGCGGATCTGTGCCGCCGCGTCCTCGGCGCCCGGGTCGACGGCGGCCACCGCGCCCGCCTTCAGCGCCGCTTCGCGCTTGGCGGGGTCGGGCTCCACCACGACCGCGCCCTTCGCGCCCATCATGCCCATGAGGCCGAGCGCCATGAGCCCCAGCCCGCCCGCGCCCATCACCACCAGCATATGGCGGGACAGGTCCGCGCCCAACTTGCCGAGCGCGCTGTAGGTCGTCAGCCCCGAGCAGTTGAGCGGCGCGGCCTTCACCGGGTCGAGCCCGTCGAGCGGCACGAGATAGCGCGCGTCCGGCACCAGCAGGTGATCGGCATAGCCGCCCGCGCGGTTCACGCCGAGGAAGCGCGGCCTGCCGCAATAATTCTCCTGCCCGCCCGCGCACACCGGGCAGTCGCCGCAGCCGATCCAGGAGAAGGCGAGCACCTTGTCGCCCGGCTTCACACCGGTCGCGTCCGGGCCCGTGGCAACGACCTCGCCCGCCGTCTCGTGGCCCATGGTCAGGGGGAAGTGCACCCGTCCCTCGAACGACAGCTTGCGTCCATGGCCGAGGTCGTATGCACCCTCCCAGATGTGCACGTCGGAATGGCAGACGCCCGCGCCCAGCACCTTCAGCAGCACCTCCGCGCCCTTCGGTTCGGGCAGCGGCTCCGTCGCCTCGGCCAGCGGGGTCTCGAACCCGGTCAGCTGGTAGCTGCGCATCGTTCCGGTCATCGGCTGTCCCTCTCCCTCCCGTTTTCGTGGGTCTTGTTTGCGGGCAAGCCTAGCCAATGGCCCGCCCGGCCACAAAGGCAAAGCCGCGCGTGGCAGCCCGTCACGGCGCGCAAGGCCCTCGCGCGCCCCGGTGGATCGACAGGGCGGGCGCGGATGCTCTATCACTCGACCCGAACGCCGCTCCCGGGCGACGGCATGGCGGGCATGAGTGCGCGCAGGGTGTTCCCGCGGGGCAGGTCAAGAAACAATGCGCGCCAACGATGCGCGATCCGAGGGAGAGCAGATGATCGATTTCTCCATGACCGACCGTCAGCGCGAGCTGAAGGAGCGGGTGACCGCCTTCATCGACGAGACGGTCATTCCCTACGAGAAGGACGCCCGCGCGACCAGCCACGGTCCGACCGACGAGCTTCGGGTGGAGCTGAACGCGCTCGCCAAGGAGGCGGGCCTCTTCGCCCCGCACGTGTCTGAGGAATATGGCGGCTTGGGCCTCGGCCATGTCGACCGGGCGATCGTGTTCGAGGCCGCGGGCCGCTCCCCTCTCGGTCCTGTCGCGCTGCATTGCGCCGCTCCCGACGAGGGCAACATGCACCTGCTGGAGAAGGTTGCGACGCACGCGCAGAAGGAGAAGTACCTGCTGCCGCTCGCGAGCGGTGCGGTGCGGTCCTGCTTCGCCATGACGGAGCGCGGCGGCGCGGGCGCCGACCCCAGCGACATGAAGACGGTGGCGACGCCCGACGGCGCGGGCGGCTATATCATCAACGGCAGCAAATGGCTGATCACCGGGGCGGACGGGGCGGGCTTCTCCATCATCATGGCGACCGTCGACGACCCCAAGGGCAAGAGCGGGCCGACCATGTTTCTGACCCCGCTGCCGGCCGAGGGGGTCAAGCTCGACCGCCTGATGGACACGATGGATTCGAGCTTTACCGGCGGGCACGGCGAGATCGTCTACGAGAACCTGCGCGTCGGGCCGGACGCCGTGCTGGGCGAGGTGGGCGAGGGCTTCCGCTACGCCCAGGTGCGGCTTGCGCCCGCGCGCCTCACGCACTGCATGCGCTGGCTGGGGGGCGCGACCCGGGCGCACGAGATCGCGACGGAGTACGCCCGCCAGCGCCACGCCTTCGGCAAGCCCATCGGCGAGCACGAGGGCGTGGGCTTCATGCTGGCCGACAACGAGATCGACATCGCCCAGTCGCGCCTGACGATCTGGCACACGGCGTGGCTGCTCGACCAGGGCGAGCATGCGCGCCACGAATCCTCCATGGCCAAGGTCGCGGTGTCGGAGGCGCTCTTCCGCATCGTCGACCGCTGCGTGCAGACGCTGGGCGGCCTCGGCATGAGCCGGGAGACGGTGGTGGAGCAATTGTTCCGCGAGATCCGCGGGTTCCGCATCTATGACGGCCCCTCGGAGGTGCACCGCTGGGCCATCGCGAAACGGGTGATGAGGGCGAACCGGACATGAGCGGCATGTTCGACCTGACGGGCAAGGTGGCGGTCGTCACCGGCGGCGGCCGCGGCATCGGGCGCGCCATCGCGGAGGCGCTGGCCGCGCACGGCGCGAAGGTGATGATCGCGAGCCGGTCGGAGGCCACGCTGAAGGAGGCTGCGGCCGCGATCGCCGCGCAGGGCGGCACCGTCCGCCACCACGCCTGCGACGTGACGAAGGCGGAGGACCTGGAGGCGCTGCGCGACGCGACGCTGGAGGCGTTCGGGCGCATCGACATCCTCGTCAACAATGCGGGCATCGACCCGCATTACGCGAGCATGGAGAAAACCGATCCCGCCGAATGGCAGAAGATCGTCGACGTCAACCTGACGGGCGTCTTCCTCGGCTGCCGCATCGTGGGCACGGCGATCCTCGAAGGCGGCGGCGGCTCGATCATCAACATCTCCTCCATCGCCGGGCACACGGGCCTCAAGCGCCAGGTGCCCTATTGCGCGACCAAGGGGGGCGTCGAGCAACTCACCAAGGCGCTGGCGCTCGACTGGGCGGAGAAGGGGGTGCGCGTCAATGCCATCGCCTATGCGTTCATCGCCACGGACCTGACGAGCGGCGTGCTGGGGCACGAGCACATCGGGCCGAAGCTGCAGGCGCGCACGCCGATGAACCGCTTCGGGCGGGTCGAGGAGACAGGCGGCGCGGCGGTGTTCCTCGCCTCCGACGCGGCGAGCTACGTCACCGGCTCGACCCTTCTCGTGGACGGCGGCTGGACGGCGGGGTGAGCGCCATGCGGACGCCGGAGATGACCACCTACGAGGCCGCGCGCGACGCCTTCCGCTGGGAGGTGCCGGAGACGTTCAACTTCGGCGCCGATGTGGTCGACTATTGGGCGAGCGCGCGCCCCGATCACCTCGCGCTAATCTGGTGCGACGACGCCGGGAACGAGCGCCGCTTCACCTATGCCGACATGGCAGAGGCGACGAACCGTGTGGCGAACGCGCTGAAGGCGCGCGGCGTGAAACGCGGCGACCGCGTGATCGTCATGCTGCCGCGCCTGCCCGAATGGCAGATGGCGATGGTCGGGTGCCTCAAGCTGGGCGCGATCCCGATTCCGTGCGTCGAGATGCTGACCGAGCGCGACATCGCCTACCGGCTGGAAAACTCCGGGGCCACGGGCGCGATCACGACCGCGGACAACACCCACAAGTTCGCAGGCGGGGACGCGCTGAAGGCACGGCTTTCTGTGGGCGGCGCGGTCGGCGGGGCGGGGGACGGCTGGGACGACTTCGCCGCGGCCTCGGCCGACGCCGCGCCCGACTTCGCGCCTGCCAGGCTCGGCGCGGAAGAGCCCGCGATCATGTATTACACGTCCGGGTCCACGGGCCATCCGAAGGGCGTGCTGCACGCCAGCCGCGGGCTTTTCGCGTGGCGCGTCTCGGCCTGGTACTGGCTGACGCTCGGCCCCGACGACGTGATGTGGTGCACCGCCGACACCGGCTGGAGCAAGGCCGGCACCTCGATCCTGTTCGGGCCGTGGAGTTGCGGGTCGACGGTGGTCTTCTACCATGGCCGCTACGATCCTAAGCTGCGGCTGGAGACACTGGCGCGCCACCGCGTGAGCGTCTATTGCGCGGCGGCGACGGAGTTGCGCCGCCTGGTGCAGGAAGATGTCTCCGGCCACGATCTCTCCGCGCTGCGCCTGACGGTCTCGGCGGGGGAGAGCGTGAACCCCGAGATCGTGCGCGCCTGGAGGCGGCTGACCGGCGTCGACCTGCTCGACGGGTACGGCCAGACCGAGACGCTGATGACCGTGCTCAACTATCCGCCGCTGCCCGTGAAGCCCGGCTCCATGGGCAAGCCGCTGCCGGGCACCGATGCCGCCGTCCTCGACGCCGACGGCCGCATCGCGCCGCCGGAGACGGTCGGGCGCCTCGTCATCGGCCTGCCGAACCCGCAGATCATGCTCGGCTACTGGAAGGAGCCGGAGCGGACGGCGGCGAACCGCGTCGCCGTGGACGGGCGGGAGTGGTTCCTGACCGGCGACCTCGCTCGCATGGATGGCGACGGCTATCTCTTCTACGAAGGACGGTCGGACGACGTGATCAACTCGGCCGGCTACCGCATCGGGCCGATGGAGGTGGAGAACGTGCTGATGGAGCATGAGGCGGTCGCCGAGTGCGCCGCCGTCGCCAGCCCGCACGAGGAGCGCGGCGAGGTTGTGAAGGCCTTTGTGGTGCTGAAGCGCGGCTTCGAGGGCTCCGACGCGCTGGTGAAGGACCTGCAGGATCATTGCAAGCGCCTGACCGGCCCCTACAAGTACCCGCGCCGCGTCGCATTCGTCGACGACCTGCCCAAGACCGCCTCCGGCAAGATCCGCCGCCGCGAACTGCGCGACCGGGAGTTCGCGGGCTGGACGCGCGGGGCAGGGGCATGAGCGTGCGCGCGAAGGGCTTTCCCGTGCCGCCCGAGGCCGACGTGGCGGAAAGCGTCGACGACGCCATCGCCAGCCGCCGGTCGGTCCGCGCCTTCCTGCCGACGCCCGTGCCGCGTGACCTGGTCGAGCATATCCTGGAGGTCTCGGCGCGCGCGCCCAGCGGCACCAACACGCAGCCCTGGAAGGTCTATGCGGTCGCGGGCGCGCCGCAGAAGGCGCTGATCGCCGATCTGCTCGCCGCCCACGACGACCCGGCGCAGCAGGCGAAGCGCGAGTACGAATACTATCCGACGCAATGGTTCGAGCCCTATCTCGGCCGGCGCCGCAAGGTCGGCTGGGACATGTACGGCCTGCTCGGCATTGCCAAGGGCGACAAGGCGGCAATGCACCGCCAGCACGGGGAGAACTACACCTTCTTCGGTGCGCCGGCGGGCCTGTTCTTCACCGTCGACCGGCGGCTGGAGACGGGAAGCTGGCTCGACTGCGGCATGTTCATCGAGAACGTGATGATCGCGGCGCGAGGCCACGGGCTGCACACCTGTCCGCAGGCCGCGCTCGCGAACTTCCCGGCCATCGTGCGCCGCCATCTCTCCATCCCGGAGGACGAGATCGTCATCTGCGGCATGGCCCTGGGCTACGAGGACAAGTCCGCGCGCATCAACGAACTCACGACAGAGCGGGAGCCCGTGTCCGGCTTCGCCCGCTTTTTGGGCTGGTAGACGCCATCATGGCGTGAGCACGACGAGGGCGTCGAGCGCGGCGACGCCTGCGCCTTCCGCCTTCACAAGCAGCGGGTTCACCTCCGCCTCCGCGACGCGCTCGAGGCCTGACGCACCGAGCTGCGACAGCGCCGCGACGGCGTCCGCCAGCGCGTCGAGGTCGCCGCGCGGCAGCCCCCGCCAGCCCGACAGCGCCTTAAGCCCCCGGACCTCCGCGATCATGGCGCGCGCGGTCTCGACCGTCACCGGCGCGGGCCGGATCGCGGCGTCGCGGTAAAGCTCCGCCAGCACGCCGCCCATGGCGACGGTCACGATGGGGCCGACGACGGGGTCGCGCCGGTAGCCGGCGAGCACCTCGCCCAGGCCCCTCTCCATGCGCTGCACGAGAACGCCCGATATTGCGGCTTCCGGGTGCGCCTTCGCCACGCGCTCCAGCATCTCCGTCGCCGCCGACGCGACCGCCGCGCCGTCGCCGAGGCCGAGGACCACGCCGCCCGTGTCCGTCTTGTGCGCGATGTCGGGCGACAGGATCTTCAGCGCGACCGGGTAGCCGATGCGGTCCGCCGCGGCTGCCGCGTCCTCCGCCGTCGCCGCCGTGGCCATCTCCGCGAACGGCAGGCCGAGGCGCGCCAGCAACGCCGCCCCCTCCGCCTCGTCGAGGCGGGTGCGGCCCTGCGGCAGGTGGGGGGTGAGCGCCGTGCCGTGCTGCGCGTCGGTCTCTGGCGGCGGCGGGGTGCGGCGGACGAGTGCGGCCAGCGCGTCGGCGCACGCCTCCGGCGTCCGAAAGGCGGCGATGCCCGCATCCGCGAGCCGTCTCAACGCATCTGGCGCGTCCGGCACGACGAACACGGCGAACGGCTTGGGCGCATCCGCGAACGCGAGCAGCGGATCGACCGCAAGGTCGGGCCGGAACTGCGCCGAGGAGCCGACCACCATCACCACGGCGTCGACCGTCTCCTCCGCCATCAGTGCGCCGACCGCCGCGCCCACCGTGTCGGGACGCGCGCCCGCCAGCGTCAGGTCGATCAGCGGCGCATGGTCGTCGAGCGCAAGCCCGTGCTCCGCCAGCGTCTCTACCGTGCCGGGTGGGGGCGGCACGGCCGTCGCCCCGCGCGTGCCAAGCGCGTCGACCATCATGGCCCCGCCGCCGCCCGTCGTGGTGACGACGGCGATGCGGCCCTCCCCTGCGCCGCGCGCGCCCGCGAGAAGCTGCGGCGCCTCGACCAGCGCCTCGAAACTGTCGACGAGATAGATGCCCGCATGGCGCAGGAATGCGTCGACCGCGGCCCCCGATCCCGCGATGGCGCCGGTATGGGAGACGGCCAGCGCCTCGCCCGCGCCCGACCGGCCGAGCCGGTAGGCGACGACGGGCTTGCCCGCCTCGTGCGCCAACCGGCAGGCGGCCATGAGGCGCTGGGGTTCCCGCACCGTCTCGAGGAACAGCAGGATCGCGTCGGTTCCCTCGTCCGCCACCATCAGGCGGATGAAGTCGCCGACGGTCAGGTCCGCCTCGTTGCCCGTCGAGACGAGCGTGGAGAAGCCGAGGCCGCGCGCCTCCCCGCGCGAGGCGAGCGCGCCGATCATGCTGCCCGACTGCGAGATGACACCGATCCGGCCCTTCGTCAGGCGCGGAAGTTCGAGCACGGCATTGGCTGAGAGCGTAAGCCCTGCGCGCGTGTCGATCACGCCCAGCGAATTGGGTCCGACGAGGCGCATGCCGGCGTCGCGTGCGATCTCCACCACGCGGGCCTGGCGCGCCTTGCCCTCCGCCCCCGCTTCCGAGAAGCCGCTGGCGAGGATCGTGGCGCAGGCCACGCCCTTCGCCGCGCAGGCCGCCAGCGCGTCCTCCACGGCATCCGTCCCGACCATGACGAAGGCGTGGTCGACCGGCCCGTCGATGGCGCCCACGTCCGGCGCGCAGGGCACACCGAAAATCTCCGCCCGCGTCGGGTTCACGGGCACCACGCGGCCCGCGAACCCGTGGCGCGCGAGAAATCTCTGCGGGCGCGAGGTCGTCTTGCGCGGGTCGCCCGACGCGCCGATCAGCGCGACCGTGCGCGGCGCGAACAGCGCGCGGGCGAGCGCCGCGCCGCCGTCCCCGCCGCTGTCCGGGGCGGGCGTGCCTCCGGCCGCGGCCACGCTCATGCCTTGCCCGCGGGCTTCGGCGGGCGCTGCGAAAAGCGGCGGTCGAACACGTGCTCGGCGATGCGGTTCAGCATCATCTCGTTCGATCCGCCCGCGATCATCCAGCCGCGCGTCTTGCGGAAGCAGTATTCGACGAGCGAATCCCGGCAATAGCCGCCGCCGCCCATGCACTGCAGCGCCTCGTTGGCGATGTCGAAGCCCGCGCGGTTGCAGAACGCCTTGGCGATGGAGGTGTCCTCCGCCGACGGCAGGCCCCGGTCGGCCCTGGTCGCGGCGCGGTAGAGCAGCAACTGCCCGGCGTCGAGCCGGATCTTCATTTCCGCGAACTTCCACTGGATGCCCTGGAAGTCGGCGAGCGGGCGGCCGAACTGCTCCCGGTGCAGGACGTGCTCGCGCGCCGCCTCGTAGGCATAGCGGCCGAGCGCCAGCGAGCGCGCCGTGTTGCCGATCCGCTCGGCGTTGAAGCCCTGGATCTGCTTCTTGAAGCCGCCTGGGCCCAGCAGCACGTCCTCCGGCGGCACGTACACATTGTCGAAATAGAGCGCGCACCACGCCTCGTCGTTCATGTAGTGGACGGGCTTTCCTTGCGTGAACCCCTCCGCGCCGCGCTCGACCATGACCGAGCCGATGCCGCCCACGCCCGGCCCGAAGCGGCAGTAGATCAGGAAGATGTCGGCCTCCGCCGAGTGGCTGGTGAACACCTTTCCGCCATTGAGGCGGTAGCCCTTGCCGTCGGGCGTCGCGGTCGTCGCGAGGTCGGTGACGGCAGAGCCCGCGCCCGGCTCCGACATGCCGAGGCCGATCAGCGTCTCGCCCTTCAGAAGCGGCTTCAGGTAACGCTCTTTCTGGTCGGGCGTCGCATATTCGGCGAGCGTGCGGATCGCGCCGAAATTGCCGGCCTGGATCACGTCGGCGCTGCGCGGGCAGGCGGCGGCCACCTCCTCGATGGCGATGACCGCGTCCATCAGCGTGCCGCCCTGACCTCCGTCCGCCTCCGGGATCGTGATGCCCATGAGGCCGGCGTCCGCCAGCAGGCGCGCCACGTCGAAGTCGAAGCGGTCGGAATGTGCACGCGCCAGCGCCCCCTCCGGCAGGTGGCGCCGGGCAAGCCCGCGCACGGCGTCGCGGAAGATCTGCTGTTCTTCGCTGAGTTCGAAATCCATCGGGTGTCCTGCCGGGTGTCCTGACGGCCCGTGGCGGGCCTCACTTGTTTTCTCGACAATACCTTTCAGGACGTATGCAAGACAATACCTCTTTCGGCGCCTGCGGGGGCGGGGCTCAGAGGCTGCCGCCCGACGGCGTCCATAGCGCGGGCTCCTCCGTCTCGGACGGACCCATGTCGAGGTTGATCTCGAACTCGTAGCGGTCCGGGCGATAGAGGGCGCGGATATACTCCACGGGCCGGCCGTTCTGGTCGCGCACGGTCCGGATGATGCAGAGCAGCGGCGCGCCGACCTCCACCCCGATCAGCGGCGCGACGGTCGCGTCCGCGGCCCGCGCGGTCACCCGCTGGTAGGCGCGGGCGACCTTCACGCCCGCACGGTCGAGCAATTGCAGGAAGGGCATCTTCTGCATGTCCGCGCGCGTGTAGGTGCGGCCCACGTCCTCCGGTACCCAGGTCACGGCATGGGAGAACGGCTCGCCCTTGTGCGAGCGCAGGCGCACCGCCTTCTGCACGGTCGCGCCGCGCGGCAGATCCAGCGCCGCGGCGATGTGGTCGGGGGCGGCCATGTACTGGAACTCCAGCACCTTGACCTTTGTGCGCAGGCCCATGGCGAGCAGGTTCTCCATCAGCCCGCGCAGGCCCGCGTCGACCGCGCGCGAGGCGCGTTGCGGGCGGGCGAACGTGCCGCGCCCGCGCTGGCGCACGACGAGACCCTCGGCCTCCAGCCGCTCCAGCGTCTTGCGGATGGTCACGCGCGAGACGCCGAAACTCTGGCCAAGCTCCACCTCGCTCGGCATCGGTGTGTCCTCGGGGAAGAAGCCCTCGAGGATCTGCTCGCGCAGCACCATGTAGATGCGGTGATAGAGCGGCAGCGGCGAACTGCCCGCGTCCTGCCCGGCCTGCGTGGCTGGCTGCGACCCCTTCACGGCCCGTCTCCCCTCACCCTGTCCCCCTTCGCACGTCCGCCCGCCGCCGCGTTCCGCCGGCATCCGGCGCGCCCGGTGCCATGTTTCCGCGGTCCGCGCAAGCGGTCAGCGCTGCGGCAGGCGTCCGCCCGGACGCTTCAAAAAGTATTATTGACACAACAATCGCTCCGCGCGAACATCCTTTTCAAGCACGCGGAACGATGCGGAGGGGATGAGGCGTTGGCGGCGAACTGCACCTTCACAAGGGACATCGTCCGCCCCGATCCGGCGGCTGTCGCGGCGGCGGCGGACCTTCCGGTCGCCACCGTCTCCGACATTCTCGGCTGGGACTGCCTGATGGCTCCCCGGCTGCGCCCCATCGACCGCGCAATGCGGCTCTGTGGCCCGGCGGTGACGCTGAAGCTCGGCGTCGGCGACAATCTCATGATGCACAAGGCGATGCAGGTGGCGGAGGCGGGCGACATCCTCGTGGTCGACCAGGAGGCGAGCACCAGCCACGCGCCCTTCGGCGGGATCATGGCGACGGCGGCGCAGGCAAAAGGGCTCGGCGGTCTCGTCATCGACGGGTCGGTTCGCGACGCGACCGAGATCCGCGAGATGGGGTTCCCCGTGTTCTGCGTCGGGCTGACGCCGCGGCAGGCGGGCAAGAACGGTCCGGGTCACGTGAACGTGCCCGTCTCCTGCGGCGGGGCGCGGGTCGAACCCGGCGACCTGGTGATCGGGGACGAGGACGGCATCTGCGTCATCCCGCGCGCTCGCGTCGCGGACGTGACGGCGGCGGTGCGCGAACGCATTGCGGCGGAGGAGCGGCGCAAGGCGGCCATCGCGCGCGGCGAACTTTATCCCGGCTGGCTGGACGACCGGCTGGCCGAGGTCGGTGCGGTCGAAACCGGCGGAAGACCGGAGACGGCCTGAAACAACAGGGCGAAGAAGATTCCCGGAGGAGGAGAAGATGGGAGTGCGGAAACCGATCGGGGCGCTGCTTGCCGGCGCCGCGATGATGCTGACGGCAGCCGGTGCGCTGGCCGAGTATCCGGACAAGACGATCACCATGGTGGTGCCATATGCCCCGGGCGGCGGCGGCGACACCTTCACCCGCGCCATCGCCGAGGAGGCGAAGGAGATCTTCGGGGTCAACATCCTCGTGGAGAACCGCACGGGCGCGGGCGCGACCATCGGCGTGGGCTCGGTCGCACGCTCGGCGCCGGACGGCTACACGATCGGCTTCGTCTCGACGAGCCCCGTGGTGCTTGCGCCGAATTTCTCGAACGTGCCCTACGATCCGTCGAAGGATCTCACCTACCTCGCGCAGTTTATCGTCAGCCCGCACCCGTTCATGGTGCGCGCGGATTCCCAGTGGCAGACCTTCGACGAGGTGCTGGCCTGGGCCAAGGCGAACCCCGGCAAGCTGCGCTGGTCGACGGCGGGTCCGCGCGGCGCGCCGCATATCGCGACCGAGGCGGCGTTCCGCAAGGAAGGCGTCGAGGCGGTCTTCGTGCCGATGAAGGGGTCGTCGGAGGTGCTGGCGGGCCTGCTCGGCGACACGCTCGACGCGGGCGTGATCTCCGACTACGCCGTGCCGATGCAGGCCGGACAGATCCGCGTCCTCGCCGAGATCGGCCCGCGCCCGATCCCGGGTCTCGACGTGCCGACGTACAAGGACAAGGGCTATCCGATGACGCCGACGATCTTCTTCGGCCTCGCCGGGCCGGCAGGTCTGCCGGACGCGGTGATCGCCAAGTGGAACGACGCGATGGCGAAGATCGTGGAGACCGAGCGCTTCAAGGAGACGGCCAAGCGCCTCGGCGGCCAGATTTCCTTCCTGCCGCATGCCGAGTTCCAGCCGACGGTGCTGGACGACATCGCGTCGACGCGAAAGGCGCTGGTCGACCTGGGCATGCTCGACAAGAAATAGGCTGACGCGGGGGGCGCGCGCCCTTGCGCGCCCCGCCGGCACAGACGGAGACGAGGGCGGCGGTGTCCGCACTGCCGCCCTTTTCCGTCCGGACCGTGTAACACCTGGTGCGCCCGGCAGGGGCGAGGGGAGACCGATGAAGGCGCTCAATGGCGAGGCGATGCTCGCAATGGCCGTTCTGGCGGCCTGCGCGCTGTTCAGCTTCGTGATCGTGCCCGCGGGCGTCGACACCTCCTATGTCGACCCGCGCGACCTCGGCCCCCGGTTCATCCTCGACATCGCGAGTGCCGGCATGGCGCTGGCCGCGGGCGCGGCGCTGGTGCGGATCGGGCTCGGCAAGGCCGCTTCGGGCGAGGCCGCGCCGTCGCAGGCGGAGGCGCCCGTTCCGGAGCCGCGCGCAGAAGCCCATGCGGACGAACGCCGCGGCAGGCGCCGCGTGCTGGTGGTTCTGGCCGCGCTCGGCATCTATTCCTTCGTGTTGATCGACCTGATCGGTTTCTACGTGGCGAGCGTGGTGACGCTCGGCGCGGTGACCTGGCTCCTGGGGGAGCGGCGGGTGGCGCTCGTCGCGCTCTATGCGCTCGTGCTGACCGCGTCCATCTACGTGCTGTTCGAGATGGTGCTGCAGAGCCGCCTGCCCAAGGGCTGGATCCTGCAGTCGCTGGGCGTGTCATGAGCGGGGGGCGTCGGACATGCTGAGCCAGATTCTCGAGGGGATGTCGCTCGCGCTGCATGTCGACGCGCTGCTCGGCATCGTGATCGGCGTCGCGGTGGGGCAGGTGCTGGGCGCGATCCCCGGCCTGACCGCCAGCATGGCGGTGGCGCTGCTCATTCCCTTCACCTTCTATTTCGACCCCTGGGTCGGCATCCCGATGATGCTCGGCATGTTCAAGGGCTCGCTGTTCGGCTCCAGCATGGCGGCGATCCTGATCCGCACGCCGGGCGCGCCGGCAGCCGCGGCCACCGTGCTCGACGGCGGGCCGCTCGCCGACCAGGGCAAGGGCGGAAAGGCGATGCAGACCGCGCTCGCGGCGTCGGTGTTCGGGGACACCTTCTCCGACATCTGCCTGATCCTCGCCTCCGGTGTGCTGGCGGCCATCGCTATCCGCTTCGGTCCGGGCGAGTACGTGCTGCTCATCGCCTTCTCGCTGCTGACGCTTGCCTCGCTGTCGGGCAAGTCGGCGTGGAAGGCGACGGTGGCGACGCTGCTGGGCCTCGTGTTCGGCGCCATCGGCCTCGACCCGATGCTGGGGACGGAGCGGCTGACCTTCGGACAGCTCGACCTGTTCGACGGGCTGGGGCTCATCCCGGTCCTGATCGGTGTGCTCGCGGTCTCGGAAGTGTTCATGCAGATGGGCAAGCCGCTGACACACCTCGCATCCAAGACGGTGGAGTTCTCGGCGAAGCGGGAGGACAACCGCCTGAGCTGGCTGGAGTTCCGCGGGCTTCTGCCGTGCCTGACGCGCTCCTCCGTGATCGGCACGATCGTGGGCGCGCTGCCCGGCCTCGGCGCGACCATCGCGGCCTTCCTCGCCTACAACGACGCGCGCAACATCTCCAGGACGCCGGAGAAGTTCGGCAAGGGCGCGCTCGAAGGCGTCGCCGCGCCCGAGGCCGCGAACAATGCGGTTTCAGGCTCGAACATGATCCCGCTTCTGGCGTTCGGTATTCCGGGCGACGTGGCCGCCGCGCTCATCCTCGGGGCCTTCCTGATCCAGGGCATCACGCCGGGCCCGGTGGCATTCCAGGCGAACCCGGTTCCGCTGTACGCGATCTTCACGGCGATGCTGCTGGCGAACGCGGTCAATTTCGGGATCGGCAAGGCGTTCATCCCGCTCGCCAAGCGGATGGTCGCGGTGCCCAAGCGGCTGCTCTTCCCGGGCGTGCTGATCATCGCGTCGGCGGGGGCCTACGCGATCCGCGGCTCGCTGTTCGACGTGCAGCTGACGCTCGTCTCCGGCGCGGTGGGCTATGCCATGCTGCGGCTCGGCTTCCCGCCCGTGCCGATGCTGATCGGCTTCATCCTGACGCCGATCCTGGAGAAGTCGCTGCGCCAGACGGTGCTGGTCGTGTCGGCGGCCGACGGCTGGCTCGACTATGTGCTGAGCCGGCCGGTCCTGATGGTGCTGCTCGTGCTGTTCGCGGCGGTGAGCGTGATGATGCTGCGCAAGCGGATGCAGTTCGTGCGGCAGAGCACGGGGGCGGGCGACCTGGCGTCGGACGAATAGGCAGGCGGGCCTGCATGTTTCCGGGGCGCGCGACGGGCGGCCCCGCTTTCGAGGTGTGACGAGACGATGGATACGAGCAACGCTCCCTACATGATCCTCAACGGCAAGGTGGTGCCCTTCGCCGAGGCGCGCATCCACTGCCTGGCCCCCGCCGTGACCTATGGCGCGAACGTGTTCGAGGGCCTGCGCGCCTACTGGAACGCGGACGACGGGCAGCTTTACGTGTTCCGCGTGGAGGAGCATCTCGACCGCCTGTTCTATTCCGCGAAGGTCATGCGGATCGAGCATCCCTGGACGCGGGAGGATTTCCGCAACGGCCTGCTGGAGCTTCTGCGCGTCAACGAGGTGAAGGAGAGCGTCCACATGCGCATCCACCTCTATGTCGACGAGGACGGCTTCATGACCGCGACCTCGCCCGGCGGCATGTTCATCTCCTGCGTGTTCCGGCCGACCTCGAAGATCGCAATGCAGGGCTGCCGCGCGCAGGTCAGTTCCTGGACGCGGATCTCGGACAATGCGAGCCCGCCGCGGGTGAAGAGCGCGGCCAACTACTTCAACGGGCGGCTGGCCTCGCTGCAGGCCAAGAGCGACGGCTACGACACCGCGATCCTGCTGTCGGAAACGGGCCGTGTGACGGAGGGGCCGGGCGCGTGCCTGTTCATCGTCCGCGACGGCCGCATCGTCACGCCCGACGTCTCCAACGACATTCTCGAGAGCATCACGCGCGCGACCCTGATCGAGGGCGCGAAGGAATGGCTGGGCCTCGACGTCGAACAGCGCCCCATCGCGCGGACCGAGCTTTACGCCGCCGACGAGGTCTTCTTCTGCGGCACCGGCCAGGAGGTCCTGCCCGTCGTGGAGGTCGACCGCTTCCCCGTGGGCACCGGCACGGTCGGCCCGATCACGGCGGAGCTTCAGCGCCGCTATTTCGGCGTCGCGCGCGGCACCGACACGGCGCATCCCGACTGGCGCACGCCCGTCTATGTCTGAGCGCGGCCAAAGCAGGCCCGCCGCGCACGCCCTACTGACCCGGAGACCGACATGAGCAAGACACTGAGCCCGATCCAGCTCGGGATCATCTGGCAGCGCCTCACCGGCCTGATGGACGAGGTGGCGCAGACCTTCGTGCGCACCTCCTTCTCGGTCGTGGTACGGGAGAACTGGGACCTCGCCTGCTCGCTGATGGACGCCGACGGGCGGCAGTTCGCGCAGTCCTCGCGCTCCATCCCCTCCTTCATCGGCACCATGCCGCGCACGCTGAAGGGGATGCTGGAGCGCTACCCGCGCGAGGCGCTGGAGCCTGGCGACGTGCTGATCAGCAACGACCCGTGGCTGGGCACCGGGCACCTCAACGACATCACCATGGTGCAGCCAATCTTCCGGGACCGCACCCTGGTGGCCTTCGTCGGCTCGACCTTCCACACGGTCGACATCGGCGGCGCGCCGTCGCCGACCGCCAAGGACGCCTTCGAGGAAGGGCTCTGCATACCGGTCGCGAAGATCAAGCGGCGCGGCGAGGAGAACGAGGACGTCATCGCCTTCCTGCGCGAGAACCTGCGCGAGCCCGACGAGACGCTGGGCGACATCCGCGCGCAGTTCGCCTCCTACACGCTGGCGGCCAACCGGCTGCTGACGCTGATGCAGGAGGAGGGGATCGAGGACCTGAAGGACGTCACCGACGAGATCCTCGCCCGCTCAGAACACTCCATGCGCGAGGCGATCGCCGCGATCCCGGACGGGGAGTTCACCGACACCGTCACCTCCGACGGCTTCGACGAGGAACTGACGATCCGCTGCACGGTGCGCAAGCAGGGCACCGAGATCGGCGTCGACTACACCGGTACCTCGCCGCAGGTGCAATGGCCGGTCAATTCGGTGATGAACTTCACCTTCGCCTACAGCGCCTATGCGCTGAAGTGCGCGCTCGACCCGACCGCGCCGAACAACGACGGCTGCTTCCGGCCCATCGACATCACCGCGCCCGAGGGCTGCCTGGTCAATCCGCGCCGCCCGGCGCCGGTCTGGGCGCGGCACCTGTCGGGCCACTACATGCCCTTCGTGATCTACCGCGCGCTCTCGCAGATCGTGCCGGAGAAAGTGGCCGCCGAAAGCGGCTCGCCCCTCTGGAACGTCTATTTCAAGGGCGTGAACCGCAACGGGCGCAAGTTCGTGAAGATGTTCTTCATGAGCGGCGGCTACGGGGCGCGGCCGAGCTCGGACGGTCCCTCCACGCTCAGCTTCCCGAGCAATGTGGCCAACACGCCGGTCGAGCAGTTCGAGAACGCCGTCCCCCTCGTCATGACGGAGAAGGCGCTGATCCCCGACAGCGGCGGCGCGGGCCGGTTCCGCGGCGGCCTCGGCCAGCGGCTGACGTTCCGCTCGGTCTCTCCCGAACCCCTCAGCTTCGTGATCCGGCACGAGCGGGTGAAGAACCCGCCGGGCGGCCTGCTGGGCGGGCTCGCGGGGGCTGCGGGCGTCGACCTCGTGAACGGGGAGAAGATCCCCGCCAAGACCACGCAGACGCTGAAAACCGGCGACACGGTGACGTTCGAGACGCCGGGCGGCGGTGGCCTCTACCCGCCGGAGACGCGCGATCCCGCGGCCCTTGCCCGCGACATCGAGGACGGACTCGTCAGCGCCGAGGCGGCGCGTTCCATCTATGGCGCCGCGGCGCCCGCAGGCGAATGAAGAGGCGGAAGGCATAAAGGCATGACCAGCGCACACATGACCATCGGTGTCGATATCGGCGGCACCTTCACCGACCTCGTTATGCTGGACGAGGCGACGGGTCGCCTTTTCAACGAGAAGGTGCTGACCACGCCCGACGATCCCTCGCGCGGCGTCCTGCAGGGCATTTCCCAGATCCTCGACAAGAACGGCGTCGCACCCGCGCAGGTGATGCGGGTGATCCACGGCACGACGCTCGTCGCCAACGCGCTGATCGAGCGCAAGGGCGTGGCGACCGCGCTCGTTACCACGCAGGGCTTCCGCGACATCATCGAGATCGGGCGGGAGTGGCGCTACGACACCTACGACCTGTTCATCGGCGTCGTGGACCCGCTGGTCAGGCGGTCCCGCCGCTTCGAGGTGGCCGAGCGCGTGGGCCCCGACGGCGCGGTTCTCTCGCCGCTGACCGATGCCGCGCTCGAGGCGCTGGTGGCGGACCTGCGCGACGTGCCCGTGGAGGCCGTCGCCGTCTCGCTGCTGCATTCCTTCAAGAACGGGGAGCACGAGCGGCGCGTGCGCGACCGCCTGGCGGCGGCCTTTCCCGACCGCACCATCTGCATCTCCTCGGAGGTGATGCCCGAGATCGGGGAGTACGAACGCACCTCCACCACCATCGCCAACGCCTATGTGCAGCCGATCTTCCGCCGCTACATCCAGCGCCTGTCGGAAGGGCTGAAGGCCATGGGGATCGGGCGCGACCTGTTCCTGATGCAGTCCGACGGCGGCACGGTTCACCAGGCGACCGCGATGGAGTTCCCGATCCGTCTCGTCCAGTCCGGACCGGCGGGCGGCGTGCAGGCGACGACGCTGATCGGCAAGCTGGCGGGCGAGTCCGACGTTCTGTGCTTCGACATGGGCGGCACCACGGCCAAGGCGTGCCTCATCGAGGACGGCGAGCCGACGCGCACCACCGATTTCGAGGTGGCGCGCATGTTCCGCTTCAAGAAGGGCTCGGGCATCCCGCTCAAGGTGCCGGTCGTCGACATGATCGAGATCGGCGCGGGCGGCGGCTCCATCGCGCGCGTCAACCGCATGGGGCTGATCCAGGTCGGCCCGGACAGTTCCAGCGCGGTGCCGGGTCCCGCCTGCTACGGCCAGGGCGGGGAGGACGCGACCGTCACCGATGCCGACCTGCTGCTGGGCTACCTCGACGCCGGGAACTTTCTCGGCGGGGACATGGCGCTCGACGTGGACGCCTCCGCCTCCGCCATCAAGGCGAAGATCGCCGATCCGCTCGGGCTTTCCGTCACCGAGGCGGCGTGGGGCATCCACGAGACGGTGAACGAGAACATGGCGCAGGCCACCGGCATCCATGCGCTGGAGAAGGGCAAGCGCGCCGACCGCTTCGTCATGGTGCCCATCGGCGGCGCAGGGCCGGTCCATGCCTGCCAGGTCGCGCGCAAGCTGCGGATGCGCAGCGTGATCTGCCCGCTCGGCGCGGGCGTCGCCTCCGCCTTCGGCTTCCTCGCCTCGCCCATGTCGTTCGAGTTCGTGCAGGCCTCCGTCGCCGCGCTCGACGATCTGGACGCCGCGACCCTCGCCGACATGTTCGGCGGGCTGGAGGCGCGGGGCCGCGAGCTTCTCTCCAGCGCGGGCGTCGACCCGGCGTCCTTCGGCGTGCGCATCCTCGCCTCCATGCGCTACCAGGGGCAGGGGTACGAGGTCGACGTGCCGATGCCGGAGGACGCGCTCGACGGCGGTCTCCAGCCGAAGCTCAAGGCGGCGTTCGAGAAGGCCTATGGCGACCTCTACGGCCGGATCGAGGCGGGCATGCCGGTCGAGGTCGTCTCCTGGCGGCTGATCGTCGCCTCGCCCTATCCCGACCTGAAGCCGCAGGCCGCGGACGTGCAGGGCGGTGACATCGCGGACGCGCTCAAGGGCACGCGCCGGATCTACGACGGGGAGGCGCGCGACTTCGTGGAGGCGCCGGTCTACGACCGCTACAAGCTGACGGAGGGCATGACAGCGGCCGGTCCCGCCATCGTGGAGGAGCGGGAATCGACCCTCGTCGTGCCCGCGCACAGCACGATCCGCATCGACCGCTACCGCAACCTCATCGTCGACTTCGCCTATCCGGACGCCTGAGCCGGGGCGCACGCAAGGGACCAGCAGCCGCATGAGCGCACAGCACACCGTCGCCGAAGCCTTTGCCGACGCCCTCGTCCGGCATTGCGTCACCCGCATGTTCGGCGTGCCGGGCGGGGGATCGAGCCTCGACGTGATCGCGGCGGCCGCCGCGCGCGGCATCCCCTTCGTTCTGGCGCGGACGGAGAACGGCGCGGTGATGATGGCGGGCGCGACAGCGGAGCTTTCCGGCACGCCGGGCGTCGCGCTGACCACCAAGGGACCGGGCCTCGCCAACGGCGCGAACGGCGCGGCCTACGCCATGCTCGACCGTGCGCCCGTGCTGATGGTGACGGACGGGTTCACGCCGAAGCAACTCGCCTACATCACGCACCAGGTGTTCGACCAGAAGGCGATGCTCGCCCCCGTGATGAAGGGGCATGGGCGGCTCGAAGGCGACGACGCGGCCCAGGAGATCGAGACGCTGATACAGACCGCGCTCGCGCCCCGCCGCGGCCCCGTGCATGTCGAGCTGACCGGCCCTGCCGCGCGGCGCGAGGTGGCGCCCTTCGCAGGCGGCGCGCGGGCGGAAGCGGGCATCGCGGGCGACGTGGATGCGCTTCGCGCCCGCATCGCGGCGGCGAAGCGGCCGGTGGTCGTCGCGGGGCTCGAAGCCTGCCGGCCCGAGGCGGCGGACGCCCTGCGCCGGCTGTGCGCGGGCCTCGGCTGCGCCGGGCTCGTCACCTACAAGGCCAAGGGGACCATAGCCGACGACGACCCGGCCTATGCGGGCATCTTCACCGGCGGTGCGGCGGAAGGCCCGTGCGTTTCCTCCGCCGACCTGATCGTGCTCTACGGCATGGACCCGGTGGAGCTGATCCTGCAGCCCTGGCCCTACGACATTCCGGTAGTGGAGATGTCGACCGCGCCGCACCCGGTCCATTATTGCGCGCGCGAGGCCTCGGTCTACGGGCCGCTCGACGCCGTCGTGGGGGCGCTGGGGCCGCTTCAGCCCGCGCCCGGCTGGCGCGAGGGGGAAGCACACGCTTTCCGCGACACGCAACGCGCGGCGCTCGCCTATCCCTCGACCGGCAACCTGCTGAGCCCGCAGGAGGTGGTCGAACGCGCCGCCGCCCACGCCGCCAGGCGGCCCGGCCCTCTGCCGCGCATCGCGGTCGATGCCGGCGCGCACATGTTCTCCGCCACCATGTTCTGGCCGTGCCGGGAGCCGGGGGACATCCTCATCTCGAACGGGCTCGCGACCATGGCCTACGCGCTGCCCGCAGGCATCGCCGCGGCGCTGCACGATCCGGCGCGCGGCGCGGTCGTGTTCACGGGCGACGGTGGCCTGCTGATGTGCCTCGGCGAGCTTGCGACCGCCGCGCAGTACGGCGCGAACGTGACAGTCGTCGTGTTCAACGACGCCTCGCTCTCGCTGATCGACGTGAAGCAGCAGAGCCGCAAGCTCGCGCCCGACGGCGTGCGGTGGGAGCGGCCGGACTTCGCCGGAACCGCGCGTGGCCTGGGCTTCGAGGCATGGCGGGCCGACAGCGCCGAGACGCTGGAGACTGCGCTTGCGGCTGCGATGGCGCATGACGGCCCCGCACTGGTCGATGCGTGGATCGACCCGCGCGGCTATGGCGCGCAGCTCAAGGCCTCGCGCGGCTGAAAGGGTACCTTGTGGCGCGTCAGTCCTCGCGCGGCGGCTCCAGCGGCTGGCCCTTCGACCAGCGCACGACGGAGCCCGCGGTTTCCTTGCCCAGTTCCTGCACGAGGTCTTCCATGTCGAGGAAGTCGGCCCCGCCGATCCCCGCGCCGCCGGAATAGGCTTTCCAGCTCTCGAACTTCGCGAGCGAGGTACCGTCCGTGCCTCCGATCTCGAACGCGCCGCGCGCCTTGGCCCGGCCAGCCCCGAAGCCGATGATCCAGCGCGCCGCCCGGTTGCCGCGGTCGACCTCGGTCAGGCGCCCCGTCAGGAGGACGGTTTGCGCGGGCAGCGTCTCGGGCGCGGGGTCGTAGACCTGGGCAAAGGCGTTCGACTCCCGCAATTCGGCCACCAGGCCCGCGCGCAGATAGGGCAGGTACAGCGCCCACAGCTCGTTGTCGGCGGTCAGTTCGCCGATCGCAACGCCCGTCGCCGGCTCCTGCGGCTTGGACACGTACTCTGGCGTTACGGTGGTCGTCGTGCAGCCGGCAAGAACTAGGCCCGCCAGCATCACCAGCACGGCCGGCAGGCCGCGCATAGCGCGCATCGTCAGCATCTGGGCACCCCCCGGTGATTCTGTTGTTCTTCTTTGCAGGCTACGTCACGCCTTCGAAATCAGGAATATGAAAACGGCGGCCCGGCGGCGCCTCTCGCGGACCTTGACCGCGGGCCGCGGCATTCCCTTATTTGGCCGTTATCGGCTTGGGTCATCCGCCCTTCAGGGAGCTTCCATGGACATTATGCGCCGCATCGTGGAATCGGAGCGGTTCCAGACCGCGATCATCGCGGTCATCGTGCTGAACGCGATCGTGCTGGGGCTCGAGACCTGGCCCGCGGCCATGACGCAGGCGGGCGGCGTGCTGGTCGTGCTCGACCGCATCGCCATCGCGATCTTCGTGGTGGAGATTGCGATGAAGCTCGCGGTCTACCGGTTGTCCTTCTTCCGCTCGGCGTGGAACGTGTTCGACCTCGCCATCGTGTCGATCACCTTCGTGCCCGCGGGCGAGGGAGTGTCGGTGCTGCGCGCGTTACGCATCCTGCGGGCGCTCAGGCTCATCTCGGTCGTCCCGTCCATGCGGCGCGTGGTGCAGGCGCTCTTGCGCGCGATCCCGGGCATGGGGTCGGTCGTGACGCTGCTCGCGCTCGTCTTCTATGTCGCCGCCGTGATGGCGACCAAGCTGTTCGGCGCAGCGTTCCCGGACTGGTTCGGCAGCATGGGCGCTTCGTTCTACTCGCTCTTCCAGATCATGACGCTGGAAAGCTGGTCCATGGGGATCGTGCGGCCCGTCATGGAGGTCTATCCCTTCGCGTGGATCTTCTTCGTCGTCTTCATCCTGCTCACGACATTCGCGGTGCTGAACCTGTTCATCGCGATCATCGTCGACTCCATGAGCCAGGAGCACGCGGCGGAGGAGGCCGCGACCCGCGGCGCGCTCGGCAGCGAGCATCAGCAGATCATGGCGGAACTGACCGCGCTGCGGGCGGAGGTCGCAGCACTCGCGCGCGGTCCGGGCGCGGGCCCGCGCGGAGATTGATGGGGGAACAGGCATGAGCGATGCGCGCTACCGGCTGATTGGATCGACGGCCTCGCCCTATGCGCTCAAGCTGCGCGGCATCCTGCGCTACCGGCGCATCCCCTTCGACTGGGTGATCATGACGCGGGAGTTGCGGGCCGCGACCCGGCACCTCAAGCCCATGCTGATCCCTGTGCTGCAATACCCGGACGGAAGCCATGGGGCGGAGACGACTGCGCTCGCCCACGACCTCGAGGTGCGCCACGAGGGCCGGTCCGTCATTCCCGAAGACCCCGCGGCGGCGTTCCTGAACGACCTGCTGGAGGACATGGCGGACGAATGGGCGGTCAAGGCGCTCTTCTTCTACCGCTGGTGGGATCCGGAGGACCAGGAATACGTCGCGCGCTGGGCCGGCGAGGAATGGTCGGTCTTCGATGCGGAACCGGGAAGCGCGGAGGAGGCCGAAGCGATGCGCATCCGGCAGGTCGGGCGCATGCCGATCCTCGGCGCGACGCAGGAGAACCGCGCGCTGCTGGAGGAAAGCTACCGCCGGATGCTCGCCGCGTTCGAACCGCACGTGGGCATGAACCGCTATCTCTTCGGCACGCGGCCCTCGCTCGCCGATTTCGCGTGGTACGGGCAGTTCAGCCAGCTTGCCATCGACCCGACGCCCATGCGGATCATGCGGGCTATTGCGCCGCGCACCGACATCTGGACGCGCCGCCTCGACGACGCCTCGGGCGTGGAGGGGGCGTGGCACACGCTCGACCGCGCGCTGGAGGGTGCGGCAGGCGCGCTGCTGAGCCTCGCGGGCGAACTCTATCTGCCCTTCCTCGCGGCCAATGCCGAGGCCTATGCGAAGGGTGCCGAGCGTCTGCGCATCCGCGTCTGGGGCCTCGACTACACGCTCTCGCCCTTCAAGTACCAGGTGAAGTGCCTCGACCGGTTGCGGGCACGGTTCGCCGCCTTGCCGGAAGATGCCCGCGCCCGTCTCTCAGGCTCTCTCGATGAGGCTGGCGCGCTGAAGATCCTTGCGGGCGGCACTGCATAGTTGTGCACAACCGGCCGCGAATCTCCCGGAAAATTCTTCCTTGTGGCTGCATTGAATCTCGGTGTTGCACGCCTCGTTGGCGTGGTTGTATACATCGATCTCGGCCCCGCGCGGGCTGAGCCAGACAACACGAGGGGCGCGAACGCCCCCGCGACAAGGGAGGCCGATCCGCCGTGGAGACACCCGCCGCGCGCCTGCGCACCTTGCTGGAGGAGCCCGTCCTCCGCCTCATGCCGTGCTGCTTCGATCCGCTGTCCGCGCGGCTGATCCGCGAGGCGGGCTTCCCGCTGTCGCTGATGAGCGGCTTTGCCGTGTCCGGCAGCCGGCTTGCCATGCCGGACACCGGACTCATCTCCTTCGCCGAGATGGTCGACCAGCTTGGCGCGATCTGCGACGCGGAGCCGGACCTGCTGGTCATCGGCGACGGCGACACGGGCTTCGGCAACGCGATGAACGCGCAGCGCACGGTCCGCGCCTATGCAAAGGCCGGGGCCGCCGCCGTGATGATCGAGGACCAGGTCTCGCCGAAGAAGTGCGGCCACACCAAGGGCAAGCAGGTCGTCTCGCGCAAGGAGGCGCGCATGAAGGTCCGCGCCGCGGTCGACGCCGCGCGCACCGGCCCACACGACATCCTCGTCATGGCGCGGACCGACGCGCGTGCGCCGCTGGGCTTCGAGGAGGCGCTCGCCCGCTGCCATGACTTCGTGGAGGAAGGCGCCGACATCATCTTCCTCGAGGCGCCGGAAAACGCCGAGGAGATGCGCGCCTTCACCGCCGCCATCGACAGGCCCTGCATGGCCAACATGGTGCGCGGCGGCAAGACGCCCGTGCCGGCGCCGGCGGAGCTTCAGGCGATGGGCTTCCGGATCGCGGCCTATCCGCTGACGCTGCTGACCGCCAGCATCGCGGCCCAGCGCGCGGCGCTGAAGGCCATTGCCGACGGCGATGACGCGACCGTGCCGCAGGTCGACTTCGAGACGCTCAAGACGCTCGTCGGCTTCGACGACTACTACGCCGGCGAGGAGAGATACCGCGCCGACTGAGGCGCTGCACCCCGGCGACAAACGGACAGGACAGGCCCGCCATGACCGCTTCCGAACCGCAGACCATCATCGACAAGGTGTGGAACGCCCACGCCGTCGCCGACCTGGGCAACGGGCGCACGCTGATCCACGTCGACCGCCACGTGCTGCACGACGTATCGAGCCCGCAGGCCTTCTCCGGCCTGAAGGCCGCGGGCCGCAAGGTGCGTAACCCGGAACTGACCTTCGCCACCGCGGACCACATCGTCTCGACCGACCCGGGCCGCACCGACGCGACCGTGCCGGGCGGGGAGGAGATGATCGTCGCACTGCGGCGCAACACGGCGGCGAGCGGCATCCGCAACTTCGACATCGACGATCCGCAGCAGGGCATCGTGCACGTGATCGCGCCGGAGCTTGGCATCGCTCTGCCGGGCGCGACGCTCACCTGCGGGGACAGCCACACCTCCACGGTGGGCGCGCTGGGCGCGATGGCGTGGGGCATCGGCACGAGCGAGGTGGAGCACATCCTCGCCACCCAGACCGCGATCCTGCGCCGCCCGCGCACCATGCGCATCCGCTTTACCGGCACCCGGCCGGAGGGCGTCTCGGCCAAGGACATCGTGCTGCACCTGATCGCCACCATCGGCACGGCGGGCGCGACGGGCCATGCGGTCGAATATGCCGGCCCGGTCGTCGAGGCGATGAGCATCGAGGAGCGGCTCACCCTCTGCAACATGACGGTGGAGCTTGGCGGCCGCTTCGGCATGGTCGCGCCCGACGAGACGACCTTCGCCTATCTGAAGGGCAAGCCCTATGCCCCGACGGGCGCCATGTGGGACGCCGCCGTCGCCGCCTGGCGGGAGCTGCGCACCGACGAGGGCGCGACCTTCGACCGCGAGGTGGAGATCGACGTGAGCGGCCTCGTCCCGCAGGTCTCCTGGGGCACGAGCCCGCAGGACACCGCCGGCATCGACGCCCGCGTGCCCGACCCGGCCGCCGAGAGCGATCCGAAGCGGCGGGCGGGGCTGGAGCGCGCGCTGGCCTACATGGGGCTCGAGCCCGGTGCGCCGATCGCAGGCGTGGAAGTCCAGCGGGTGTTCATCGGCTCCTGCACCAACAGCCGGATCGAGGATCTGCGCGCGGCTGCCGCCATCGCGCGGGGCCGCAAGGTCGCGCCGGGCGTGCAGGCGATGGTGGTGCCAGGCTCGGGCACGGTCGCGGCCGCCGCGAAGGCGGAAGGCCTCGACCGCGTGTTCATGGAGGCCGGCTTCGCCTGGCGGGAGCCCGGATGCTCCATGTGCGCAGGGATCAACGCCGACAAGGTCGGGCCGGGGGAGCGCTGCGTCGCCACCTCCAACCGCAATTTCGAGGGCCGCCAGGGTCCGGGCGCGCGCACGCACCTCGCAAGTCCCGCGACCGCCGCGGCGGCCGCCGTCACCGGCCGCATCACCGATCCGCGCACGCTGATGGCCAGGGAGGCCGCCTGAGATGGGAGCGCTCGAGAAGACCCGCAAGGTGAAGGGCGTGGCCGCGCCGCTGCCGCGCGCCAACATCGACACCGACGCCATCATCCCGATCCGGCACTTGATCACCGTCAGCCGCGAGGGGCTGGGCAAGGGCCTGTTCAGCGGGTGGCGGCTCGACGCCCAGGACAGGGAGGTTCCGGACTTCGTGCTCAACCGTCCGGCATTCCGGAATGCGAAGATCCTGATCGCTGGGGAAAACTTCGGCTGCGGCTCCTCGCGCGAGCATGCGGTGTGGAGCCTCGTCGACTATGGCATCCGTGCCGTGATCGCGCCGAGCTTCGCCAGCATCTTCTACGAGAACTGCAAGAAGAACGGCCTCGCAGCGGTCGTGCTGCCTGACGAGGCGGTGCGCGCGCTCACCGACGCGGCCGAGGCCCATGCCGGCCGCGACACGCTGATCGATATCGAGGGCTGCACGGTGACCGGTCCCGATGGTAGCCTATATCCCTTCGAGATGGAGGCGGACCGCCGCGAGGCGCTGCTCCAGGGACTGGACGAGATCGGCATGACGCTGCGCCATGCCGAGGCAATTGCCGCTTTCCAGGCGCGTGACAGCAAGTTGCGCCCCTGGATCTACGAGGTGCCGGCCGTCTGAAGCAGGCGTCCGGCCAATCACGCGAAGCCTGCCGAGGCCGGGCCTGGCGTCCGGGCGACTGCAGCGAAACACAGGGGAGGTCATGAAACACATGTCGATCTTTGCAACGTTCGGAAAGGCTGCCTGCGTGGCGGCTGCGCTTGCACTCGGCGGCGCGGGGGCCATGACGGCGAGCGCGCCGCGCGCGGATGCCGCCGAGGTTACGGTCACGCATTGGGGCGTGCTGATGTATGGCGCGCCCTATGCGGTGGCGATGGAGAAGGGCTTCTTCAAGGAGGCCGGCGTCGACGTCACCGGCGTGCTCACCTCCAAGGGCGGCGGTACCACCATGCGCAACGTCATGGCGGCGGACCTGCCCTATGGCGAGGTGGCGCTGTCGGCGGTCGTGGCCGCGATCAACCAGGGCGCCGACCTGAAGATCGTCAACACGGGTGTGCAGACGGTGGGCGAGATCCTGTGGGTCACGCTGCCGGATTCGCCGATCAAGACGACGAAGGACCTCGACGGCAAGAAGGTCTCCTTCACCAGCCCGAAGTCGGTGACCGAGATGCTGCTGACCATGGTCAGCGACGCCAACGGCATCAAGCCCGACATGGTCGCGGCGGGCGGCATCGGCGCGGGCCTGACGCTCCTGAAGGAAGGCGCGGTCGTCGCCGCCCCGATCATGGACCCGATCTGGGCCAAGCTCTCCGACAACTACCGCCCGGTGTTCCAGGTGGCCGACGAGCTGCCGCAGATGATCCAGTCGGTGGGCGTCACCACGTCGGAGTTCCTGAAGGAGAACCCGGACACGATCCGCGCTCTGGTCGAGGGGCGGCGCAAGGGCGTCGACTTCGTCTACGCGAACCCGGAGGAGGCCGCGCAGATCGTCGCCAAGTACTACGAGATGGACCCGGCGCTGGCGCTGAAAGCGATCAACAACCTCATCAAGCTCAACTACTGGAGCCGGGGCGAGTTCAATCTCGAAGCCATGGACCGTCTGATCGGCGGCCTGCGGATCATCGGCGAGGTCGAGGGCAAGGTCGACTGGGCGAAGTACGTCGACGACAGCTTCGTGAAGTAAGCCTACCGGGGAGGACCTGGCCATTTCCAAGCTCGCCGAGGCGAGTGCCCCGTCCGCGACGCGCGACGCGCCGCGGGCGGCGCACGCCGAACTGACCGGTGTGACGCGGGTCTATCCCGCGACGGGCGGCGGGCCCGGGGTGCATGCCCTGGGTCCGGTCGACCTGACGCTGGCGCAGGGAGAGTTCTATTCCGTCGTCGGCCCGTCGGGTTGCGGAAAGTCCACGCTGCTCGACGTGCTGGCCGGGCTCTCGGCCCCGACCGAGGGCACGATCCTGTTTGAAGGGCAGGAGGTGCGCGGCTCGGTGCCGGCCGGCATCGGCGTCGTCTTCCAGGAGGATGCGACCTTCTCCTGGCTGACCGTGTGGGACAACATCGCCTTCGGCCTGCGCCGGGCGGGGATGGACGCCGCCGAGATCGAGCGGCGCGTGTCCTACGCGCTGGCCTTCATGGGCCTCACCGATTTCTCCAAGGCCTATCCCTCGCAATTGTCGGGCGGGATGCGCCAGCGGGTGTGCATCGCGCGCACGCTGGTGATGCAGCCGCGCCTGATCCTGCTCGACGAGCCGTTCGGCGCGCTCGACGCGCAGACCCGCCTGCTGATGGGCGACGAGCTGCTCAGGCTCTGGCGGGAGACGGGCGCGACCGTCATGCTCATCACCCACGCGCTGGACGAAGCGGCGATGCTGTCGGACCGCATCGGGGTCATGTCGGCGCGTCCGGGCTGCCTGATCGCCGACATCGAGACCGGGTGGCCGCGGGAGCGCGACAGCCGCATCGCATCCGACGACGCCTTCGGCCACATTACGAGCAAGCTGTGGGGTCTCCTCCGCGAGGAAAGCATGAAGGCCGCTGGCATGGCGGAGAAGGGCCGGGCATGACGCGGCTCGGCTGGATCCGGCTCGCGGTGGTCGCGGCCTTCGTCCTGCTCATCGAGGTGCTGTGCCGCACCGGTGTGATCGGCAAGCTGACCATGATCCCGCCGAGCGCCATGGCCGTCGAGTTGTGGGCGCTGCTGAAGTCCGGCAAGGCCGACGCGGACATCGTGCAGACGCTGCGCAATGTCGCGGTCGCCTTCGCCCTGTCGGTCGTGGGCGGCTTCGTGCTCGGTGCGGGGCTCCATTCCGTCACGCGGCTGCGCCGGGCGGTCGACCCGTTCCTCGCGACCTATTACGCGATCCCGTTCTTCGCCTTCTACCCGCTCTTGGTCGCGATCTTCGGGCTGGGGCCGGCCCCGATCATCCTGATCGGCTTCCTGTTCGGCGTCGTCGCCATGATCATCAACACGATCAACGGTCTCGACCGCGTGCCGCGCGTGCTCTTGAAGACGGCGCGCGTGTGCGGGATGGACCCGGTGCGCACGGCGCTGATGATCAAGCTGCCGAGCGCGGCGCCGCATCTCTTCACCGGGGCCAAGCTCGCCATCGCCTATTCCTTCATCGGCGTGATCGCGGCGGAGTTCATCATGTCGACCTCGGGCATCGGCTACTCCATCGCCTATGCGTTCAACAATTTCGACAACCGGACCATGTATGCGCTGATGCTCTTCATCATCGCGCTGGTGACGGTCATCAACGCCGTCTTCCACGTTTGGGAGCGGCGGATCATGGCGCGGAGGGGGCGCTGAGACCATGCGCCAATCCCTCGACACGATTCTCCTGGTGCTCGGCATCCTCGCCGTGTGGCAGCTTCTCAACTGGTCGGCGGGCGACATCGCCATCGCCTCGCCGGCCGCGACGTTCGCGCGCGCGGGTGAGCTGCTGACGAGCGCGACATTCTGGCCGCACGTCTGGGAAACCGCCTCCGCGCTCGTCTATGCGCTCCTCATCGCGATCCTGGGCGGGCTGACCGTCGGCCTTGCGCTCGGCCTGCACAAGGTATCGGGCGAGGTGGCGGAGCCGATCCTGATCTCGCTCTATTCGCTGCCCAAGATCACGCTCTACCCGCTGATCCTGCTGGTGTTCGGCCTCGGCATGTCGGCCAAGGTGGCGTTCGGTGCGATCCATGGCATCATTCCGGTCGCGATCTTCACGCTCGGCGCGGTCAGGACCATCGCGCCCGTCTATTTCAAGACTGCCCGGGTGCTGAGGCTGAGCCGCGGCCAGCTCGTCTCCACCGTGGTGGTTCCGGCGGCGATCCCCGAGCTTGTCTCGGGCCTTCGCGTCGGCTTCTCGCTGACCCTGCTCGGCGTGATGATCGGGGAGATGTTCGCCTCCCAGCGCGGGCTGGGCTACCTCATCATGAACGCCATCGGGACGCTGGACGTGCCGACCATGATGGCGGTGATCCTGATCCTTGCGACGGTCGCCATCGCGATCAGCGGCGGGCTGCTCTATCTCGACCGCCGGCTGCATCACCGCGCGTCCTGAGGGCCTTCCGATGCGCAAGCTCGTCCATCTCTACAAGCGCCGTCCCGGGATGGAGGTTGCGGACTTTCACGCCCGGCTGGCGGGGGCCGCAGAGGGCGACCCGGACATTCCGGGCCTTGTCCGCTATGTGCAGTCGCACAGCCTGCTCAAGGGCTATGCCAGGGGCGAACTGGCCTTCGACGCGATGGAGGAGTTCGCCTTCGCCCACCCCGACCTCGCGGGGCTATGGTGCGCCTCGCCCGGCGCGGGCGACCTGCTGGCGCGGCGCGAGGGCATCCTCGACCCCGGCGCCACCATCACGCTCATCGTCGACGTCCACCGGATCAAGAGCCGCCCGGTGCCCGCCGGCGCGGTGAAGAGCATCGAGCTCGTCACCCGGCGCGACAGCCTGTCGCTTGCCGACTTCCGCCATCACTGGCGCGTCGTGCACGGGCCGCTCGCAGCGACGATCCCGAGCGTCTTGCGCTACGAGCAGAACCATTGCGCGCTGGAAGACTACATGGGCGGTGGCGCGCCGCGCCTCGACGGGCTCGCCATCACCTGGTTCGCCACGACCGACGCGATGCGCGAGGGCGCGCGGACGCAGGCCTATACTGACACCCGCGCCGACGAGCCCAATTTCCTGCCCGACGGCCACCTGCCGACCGTCCTCGCCCGCGAGGTGCTGGAGCGCTGAAGGCAGGCGCCGGGCGCACCCGGCGCGCGCCTCAGTCGACGAGGTTCGGCAGGAACATCACGATGTCCGGCCACAGGATCAGCAGCGCCAGCAGCACGATGTCGGCGACGAGGAACCAGGCGACGCCCTTGAAGATCGTCGCGACGGACGCGATGTCGCCCACCACGCCCTTGATGACGAAGACGTTCAGGCCCACAGGCGGCGTGACGAGCCCGATCTCCAGGAACTTCACGAGCAGGATGCCGAACCAGATCAAGTCGACGTTCTGCGCCTCGAGGATCGGCAGCAGGATCGGCAGGGTCAGCAGCATGCAGCCCAGCGGATCGAGGAACATGCCGAGGAACACGTAGAGCAGCGCGATCGCGAAAATCAGCGACACGACGCCGAGGTCAAGCGCGGTCACGAAGTCCGACAGCGTCGCGGGCAGCCCCGTGAACGACAGGAAGCGCGTCAGAAGCGCCGCGCCCATGGCGATGAAGAACACCGCCGCCGTGCTGAACAGCGTCTCCTTCACCGCGGTCAGGAACAGCTTCCAGGTGAGCGCGCGCTGCGCCATCGCGATCACGATGGAGAGGGAGGCGCCGACCGCGCCCGCCTCCGTCGGGGTGAAGACGCCGCCGAACAGGCCGCCGATCACGCCCACCACGAGGACGGCGAAGGGCCAGACGCCGCGCAGAGAGGCGAACTTCTCGCCCCAGGTCGGCCGGTAGGTGAGGCCGGGTGCAAGCGCGGGCCGCAGCCAGACCCGCGCGATGATGACGATGCAGAAGAACAGCGCCGTCAGCAGGCCCGGTATGACCCCGCCGACGAACAGCTTGGCGATGGAGACCTCGGCGAAGATGCCGAAGATGATCATCAGGATCGACGGCGGGATCATCGCGCCGATGGTGCCCGCGGCGGCCACCGTTCCCGTGGCGAGGCCAGGGTCGTAGCCGTTGCGGGTCATCTCCGGCACGGCGATCCGCCCCATGGCGGCCGCGGCGGCGATGCTCGACCCCGTCACCGCGGCAAAGCCCGCCGCGCCCGACACGGTCGCCACCGCGAGCCCGCCCGGCAGGCGGCCGAGCCAGACCTGGGCTGCGTTGAAGATGCCGACCGTCAGGCCGGAATGAAAGGCGACATAGCCCATCAGCAGGAACATCGGCACCGAGCTGAGCGTCCAGTGCGCGATGAACTCGTAGGGCACTTCAGACAGCATGCCCCAGGCCGCGCGGGGGCCCGCGAACAGCCAGATGCCGATGAAGCCGGTGCCGCCCAGCGCGACCCCGATGGGCACGCGCAGCACGAGCAGGACGAGAACGGCGATGAGCCCGTAGGCGCCGAGTGCGAGACTGGACATCACGCGCCCTCGTCCGTGCCGGTGTAGGCGTCGTGGCCGTTGCCCTCGGTGCCCTCGGCGGGCACCACCTTCCAGGGATGGCTGAGGTGGAGCGCGAGTTTCCACGCCAGAACCGTCGCCAGCAGGCCGAAGCCGATGATGGGCAGGAAGCGGGTAGGCCAGGTGATCAGCGTCGAGACGCCGACCGCATAGGCGCCGACGTCATAGGCGTGCACCGCGGGCTTCACCGCGGCATAGCCCGCCGCCCCGCAATAGCCGAGCGCGAGCAGGAGGGCGAGCGCCAGCACCAGCCAGCGCACGCCCTCCGGCATCATGTCGTAGAACAGCTCCACATGGATCAGCGTGCCGTTGCGCTCCAGTCCCGCAAGCGGCAGGAACGCCACGCCTGCCATGTAGTAGTAGGACACGGTTTCCAGCGTGGCGGGAACGGGCGAGTTGAAGAGATACTTCATCACCACGTCGAGCGTGATGTGCAGCATCATCGCGATCAGCGACACCCCGCCCACAAGGGTGCAGATGTCCACGAACCCGAAATACGCCCGGCGCATGCCGTTCCCCCCTCGCTGGTTTCCCGTGTCCGCCGGCGCGGATCAGAGGCCGTAGGTGTTGACGTCGACCTTGGAGAAGATCTCGTCGCGCAGCGCCTGCAGCATCTTCTCGCGGTCGCCGCCGGCTTGTGCCATCAGGCCTTCCCACTTGGTCAGCAGCTCGCGATAGGCCGCGATCCACTTGTCGGGGTCCGCCACGCCATGCTTGGTCTTGGCAGTTTCCGCCACGGTCTTCAGGTCGGCGGCCACGAAGTCCTGGATCTGCCTGGCAAGCTCCGCGCTCGGCTCGAGCACGGTCACGCCCTTCTCCTTGGCCTGCGCCAGCGCCTTCTCGTCGAGCGCCATGTAGTCGAGCGTGGTGCCGAGGTTGCCCAGCGCCGCGCCGTCGAGGATCGCCTTGCGCTGGTCGGCGTTCAGGCCTTCCCAGAACTCCTTGCTGAGCGCGAAGGTGGCGGCGACCTGGTAGGTGCCGAGCTTTGTCAGGATGTTGTAGCTCGCCACGTCCCACAGGCTGAAGGACGACAGCGAGGCCGACGACATGATCGCGATGTCGACGCCGCCGCGGTCCATCGTCTCGAACATCTCCGAGGACGGCACGTTGATCGCGGTGCCGTTCACCGACGCGATCCAGCGGTTCCACAGCGCGCCGCCGGAGCGGAACTTCTTGCCCGCGAGCGCTTCCGGCGAATTGTAGTCACCCTTGGAGATCAGCGTGTAGGGCGACGTCGAATAGACGCCCGTGAACACGATGTCGCGCTTGGTGAACTCGTCGCGGCAGGGCTGGCACTGCAGCATGACGAACTCGGTCACCGCCGCCGACGCGGCCAGTGGGTCCGAACTCATCATCCCGAAGTCGGCGATCATCTGCGAATAGGGGAACTCCGCCGGGAAGTACGACAGTGCCAGCATCCCGATGTCGGCGATGCCGTTCTGCAGGCCGGGCAGCGTCTCCTTCGCCTTCACCAGCGAGCCGCCGCTCCACAGCTTGATCTTGAGCGAGCCGTTGGAGATCTCTTCCACGTGCTTCACGAACGGCTCGTAGCCGCCGGTCACGACCGGGTGCTTGGGCGGGTGCCAGTTGGTCGCGCGCACCTCCGTCTGGGCTTGCGCCGCGCCCACGCTCAGCGCCGATGCGCACGCGAACGCCAGCGTTCCCGTAACGAGTGACTTGAGTTTCATGCCAGTTCTCCCTTCCTCTTGATGCCGGTTGGCTTTCGGTTCTGCGCGCTGTTGGGCCGCGCGCTTGGTGGTGCCGGAGGGGTGCGGCGTGCGCCCCCGCCCGGCGTCAGGTGCGCCGTGTCTCCCAGATCTCCGGGTTCATCAGGTTCGGCGGGCGCTCGCCCTTCAGGACCTGAACGACCTGGCCCGCGGCCGAGAGCGCGAGCCTGCGGCAGGCGCTGCGGCTCAGGCCAGCGACGTGCGGCGTCACGATCACGTTGGGCAGGGCGAGCAGCGGGTGGTCCTTCGGCAAGGGCTCCTCCTCGAACACGTCGAGGCCCGCGCCTGCGATCCGGCCCTCCGCGAGAGCTTCGCAGAGCGCGTCGCCGTCGACGACCGGCCCGCGCGCGGTGTTGATCACATAGGCCGTGGGCTTCAGGTGCGAGATCGCCTCGCGCCCCAAGAGGTGATGCGTTGCGGGGCCGAGCGGCACATTCACCGACAGGAAATCGGCGCGCGCGCACAGGGCGTTGAGGTCCGGCTCCCAGTCGTAGCCCGCGGGCAGGTCGGCGGGCCGCGTGCGGCAATGCACGGCGACGTTCATGTCGAAGGCCGTGTGGCAGATGCGCGCGATGTCCCGCGCGATGGGGCCGAAGCCGACCGTGCATAGCGTCTTCTCGTAGAGGTCGTCGGCCAGGTTCTCGTGATGGAAGGTCTCGCGCACGCTCCAGCCTTGCGTCCGCAACAGCCGGTCGCCCCGGTGGATGTGCTTGGCGAGGCCCAGCATCAGGCCCAGCGTGTGCTCGGCCACGGCCCGCGCGCCCACGTAGCGGTTGTTGACGACCGGGATCCGGGCGGCGGTGGCGGCAGGGATGTCGATATGGTCGGTGCCCGATCCGCTCGACGCGACGATCTTCGCGCGGCCCGCCAGCGCCACCAGGTCCGCCGGAAACGCGGCGGGCAGGCGCACGACGATGGCGTCGGCACGCGGGAGAGCGGCGCGCACGGCGGCCGTATCGGTCCAGGCGACGACCTCCACCTCCGCGCCCGACGCGCGCAGCATCTCCTCGCCTGCTGGGTCGAGCATGCGGTTCAGGCACACGACATGAGCGGGCTGCACAAGGCGATCCCCCGCCGCCGGTGCTGTCGAGGTGTCAGCGTGCATCGCGGCCGCCGCTGCGTACCAGGCGCCGGACAAGGCCATCCCGGCGCGGCGCGGGATGACCCCTTCGCCGCGGGCCGCGAACGCCCGTGCTCCCTGCGCGCATCCTTCCTCCCCGGGCGATGCAGCCCGTTGTCTTGTTTGGCCACATGTTCCAATATTTGAAACACAAGACCGATAGTTGACACAATTCAAACCGCTCCCTAGGCTCCGTGTCAATCTTCTTGGGACAGGGAAACGCCGCGTGCCGCCGCAGGATGCCACCTCATCCGCTGCATCGGAGCCAGCAGGGACGGACGGCTCGTTCGCCCTGACGCTGGCGAAGGGGCTGGCGGTCCTGCGGGCTTTCCGCGCGGGCGAAACCTATCTTTCCAACCGCGACCTGGCGGAGCGGACGGGCTTCAGCAAGCCGACGGTGTCGCGTCTGGCGCGCACGCTGCTGGAGCTTGGCTACCTGCGCCATTCGCCCACGCTCGGGCGCTATGCGCTGGGGACGGCGGTGCTGACGCTCGCCTACCCGATGCTGGCGGGGCTCGGCATCCGGCACATCGCGCGGCCCTTCATGCACGAACTGGCAAACGACGTCGCGGGCCAGGTGTCCATGGGCATGCGCGACCGGCACACCATGGTCTTCGTGGAAAGCGCGCGCAGCCGCGCCCACCGCCTGACGCTGCCGGAGATCGGGGCGACCCTGTCGATCCTCGCAAGCTCCATGGGCCGGGCCTATCTCGCGGCCCTCGCGCCCGACGACCGCGACGCCCTGCTGGAGGAATTGCGCGCCGCCGAGCCGGACGGGTTCGCGCGCTATGCAGGCGCGGTCGAGGAGGCGGTGGAGACGTTCGCGGAGCGGGGCTTCGCCTGCTCCTTCGGCGACGTGCGGCGCGAGATGTACGCCTGCGCCGCGCCCCTGCGCGTCCGCGTGGACGGCGAACTCGTTATCCTCAATTGCGGCGTTCCCGCTGCGGGCATGAGCCGGGAGGCATTCGTCGAGACGATCGGGCCGAAGCTCGTCGCCATGACGCACGCCATCGACGCGGCCGCCGGGGCGGGGCTTGGTCCCGATCAGGCGATGCACGCGCCCGCGGGCGCTGTCCGGCGTGTGACGCCCGTGCCCGCTCATCCGTCCTGAAGGTGCCCGCATGACCGTTCCCGCACGAGGGGCCGAAGCTCTCACCCGCATGTTCCAGCCGCGGTCGGTGGCGATCGTCGGCGCCTCCGACGACCCGGCGCGCATTTCGGGCCGGGCGCTGCGCTTCCTGCGCGAGGCGGGCTTCGCAGGTGGGCTCTACCCGGTCAATCCGCGCCGCGAGACGGTGCAGGGCCTGCGCGCCTATCCCAGCGTCGCCGACATCCCCGAGGTGCCGGACGTCGGCCTGATCGCGGTGCCCGCCGCCATGGCGCTCGACGCCGTGCGCGACTGCGCGGCCAAGGGCATGGCGGGGGTCTATGTCTTCTCCTCCGGCTTTTCGGAAGCGGGGGTGGAGGGTGCGAAGGCGCAGGCCGAGATCCTGCGCGTCGCGCGCGAGGCGGGCATGCGCGTGCTGGGGCCCAACTGCCTCGGCGCGTTCAATTCCGAGATCGGCTTCTTCGGCATGTTCGCGACCTCGCTCGACCGCGGGCTGCCCTCGCCGGGCCCCGTCGCCGTGGTCAGCCAGAGCGGCGCGCACGGCCAGCACATCGCCTACATGGCGCGCCAGCGCGGCCTCGGCGTCACCTATTGCATCACCACCGGCAACGAGATGGACGTGGACGCGGCCGAGGTCCTCGACTGGGTCGTGCGCCAGCCGGACGTGAAGGTCGTGATGGTCTATGCGGAAGGGGTGCGCGACGGGGCGCGCCTCGTCTCCGCCCTCAAGACCGCCCGCGCGCTGAAGAAGCCCGTGGTGTTCATGAAGGTCGGCTCGTCCGCGGCGGGCGCGCGCGCGGTCAGCTCGCACACCTCCGCGCTCGCCGGGGCAGATGCGATTCACGACGCGGTGCTGCGCCAGTACGGGGCGTGGCGCGCCGTCTCCACCCAGGACCAGGTCGACATCGCCTATGCCTGCGCGTGGGGGATCTACCCGGCGTCGGGGCGGGTGGGGCTCGTCTCGGTGTCGGGCGGCGGCGGCGTGCAGATGGCGGACTTCGCCGAGCGCTTCGGCCTCGACGCCGCGCCGATGCCGGAGGGGGCGCGCGCGAAACTCCGCGAGATCATGCCCCATGCCGCGCCGGAAAACCCGTTCGACGTCACCGGCCAGATCGTCAACGATGCGAGCCTGATGGAGCGGGCGCTGCGCGTGCTCTGCACCGACACCGACTATGACGTGCTCGCGGGCTATTTCACCACGGTCGCGCTGGACCGTGGGGCGACCGGGCGCTTGCGCGACGCGATCCTCAAGGGGACGGAGGGGCACGACCGGCTGATCGTGCTGTGCATGCTCGCCGATCCGGAGACGGTGCGCGCCTATGAGGAGGCGGGCTTCCTTGTCTACGAGGATCCCTACCGGGCCATGGCGGCGGTCGCGGCGCTGCGCTTCTTCGCGGAAAGCTTCGCGCGGGCCGAGGAGGCGGCGGCGCCCTTGCCGCCCGCCTGCGCCCGTCCCGGCGGTCCGCTCGACGAGGTCGCGGCGCGCCGCCTGCTGGCGGAGGCGGGGCTGCCGGTCTTGCCGGAAACGCTGGCGGCCTCTGCGGACGAGGCGGCCGCGGCGGCCGACGCCATGGGCTACCCGGTCGCCATGAAGATCGTCTCCCCCGACATCGCCCACAAGACGGAGATCGGCGGGGTTCTGCTGAACGTCGCGGACCGGGCCGCCGTGCGCGCGGGCTTCGACACGCTCACGTCCCGCGCGCGCGACGCCGCGCCCGGCGCCCGCCTCTCCGGCATCCTCGTGACGCCGATGGCGCGCAAGGGCGTGGAGACGATCGTCGGCGTGACCGTCGATCCGACCTTCGGGCCGGTGGTCATGTTCGGGCTCGGCGGCGTGTTCGTGGAGGTGTTCCGCGACGTGTGCTTCCGTGCTGCTCCCTTCGGCGTTGAGGAGGCGCGCGCCATGATCCCGGAGACGAAGGCCGCAAGTCTTCT
Source organism: Futiania mangrovi (assembly GCF_024158125.1). Taxonomy (NCBI): domain Bacteria; kingdom Pseudomonadati; phylum Pseudomonadota; class Alphaproteobacteria; order Futianiales; family Futianiaceae; genus Futiania; species Futiania mangrovi. Next base: position 917,997 of record NZ_JAMZFT010000002.1, read on the forward strand.
CGCAGGCGCGCGCGGCGCACCCGCGGCGGACGTGGAGGCGCTTGCCCATGCGCTCGCCGCCGTCTCCCGCTTCGCAGCGGCCAACGCGCACTGGCTCGACAGCATCGACATCAATCCCTTCCTGGTCCTGCCCGCGGGCGAGGGCGCGCTTGCGCTCGACGCGGTGATCGTCCCGTCGCCCGATGCGCCCGGCGATGCGGCAGATGAAGAGAGAAAGGCCTCATGAGCACGCCCGTTCCCATCCCTCCCTTGCCGGGGCCCGAGGAGGCGGATGCCGAGACCCTCGGCATGATCGCCGACGCGGTCGCATCCTATGCCGTGCCCGACGCGGCCCGTACGCGCCGGGTGCGCGACAGCGCCGACGGCTTCGACGCGAAGGTCTGGCGCGACATGGCCGAGCAGGGCTGGCTCGGCGTGCTGGTGCCGGAGGGGCAGGGCGGGCTTGCCCTCGGCCTCGAGGCCGCCGCCGCCATCGCGCGGCGTCTGGGCTATGCGGCCTTCCCCGAGCCCTATGTGCCGGTCGCGGTGCTCGCCGCGCGGGTGCTGGCCCGCGCGCCCGAAACTGCGCTGCGCGACGATCTGCTCGCACGCCTCGTTGCGGGCGACCTGCTGCCCGGCGTCGCGTGGCAGGGCGTGCGCGGGGGCATCGACGTGGCCGGAACCCATGTGCGCGCGGTGCCCGCGGGCGACGGCGTCCACCTCGGCGGCGAGAGCCGCTTCATTCCGGTGCCCGGCGCCGACGGCTTCATCGTGTCGGCGTCCGCGGACGGTGGCCTCGGCCTTTACTGGGCCGAAGCGGGGCAGGAGGGCGTCGACGTCGCGGCCGAGCGTGCGGCGGACGGCACGCGCAGCCTGCGGGTGACCTTTTCCGACGCGCTGGTTCCGGCGGAGAACTGCCTTGCGGCACCGGGCGAGGGCGCGGCCATCCTGCGCGCTGCGCTCGCCGAGGCGACGGTCGCCGCGAGCGCGGAGATGACCGGCCTGATCGAGCGCGCGCTCGACATCACGCTCGACTATCTGCGCACGCGCGAGCAGTTCAACCGGCCCATCGGCAGCTTCCAGGCGTTGCAGCACCGCGCCGTCGACCTCTGGATCCAGAAGGAGCTTGCGCGCACCACGCTCGATGCGACCGTGCGCGCGCTGGCCGGGGGCGCGGGCAATCTCGACGGGTGGGAGACCGCGGCGAGCAGCCTGAAGGCGCGCGCCGCCATCGCGGGCCGGATGGTCGCGGGCCAGTCCGTGCAGCTTCACGGCGCCATCGGCTTCACCGACGAGTACGAGCTTGGCGTCTACGTCAACCGCGCGCTGGTGCTGGCCGCATGGCTCGGCAACGCGGCGGAGCATCAACGCCGGTTCGGTGAGCGCGCGCCCATCGGCGGCGCGCTGCCGGGACAGGTCAAGGGGGAGGGGCGGTCGTGACGGCTTACGGCGTGCCGCAGGAGCGCGACTGGGACGCGCTCACCGACGAGGAATTCCGCGAGCACATCCGCGCGGAGTTCGTGGCGAACTACCCGGCGCATCTGCGCTATCCGCCGCGGCGGCTTCGCTGGCGCGACCTGGAGGACTGGTACCGCCGCATGGCGCGCAAGGGCTGGATTGCGCCCGCCTGGCCCGCGGAGTACGGCGGCATGGGGCTGTCCGCCTCCAAGCTGCTGATCTTCCTGGAGGAGCAGGAACGCCACGGCATCGCGCGCTTCCAGGACCACGGCATATTGATGATCGGCCCGGTGCTGATGCGCTTCGGCACCGAGGACCAGCGCCGCCGCTTCCTGCCGGGCATCCTCTCGTGCGACGAGATCTGGTGCCAGGGCTATTCGGAACCGGGCGCGGGCTCCGACCTCGCCTCCCTGCGCACCCGCGCGGTGGCGGACGGCGATCATTTCGTGATCAACGGCCAGAAGATCTGGACGACGCTGGCGCAGGACGCGACGCACATCTTCGTGCTCGCCCGCACAGACCCGGACGTGAAGAAGCAGGAGGGAATCAGCTTCCTGCTGGTGGACATCACGACGCCGGGCATCGACGTGCGCCCGATCCGCGACATCGCGGGGCACGAGGAGTTCTGCGAGGTCTTCTTCGACAATGTCCGCGTGCCCGCCGAGAACCTCGTGGGCGGGCTCAACCGCGGCTGGACGGTGGCGAAGTCGCTGCTGGGGTTCGAGCGGGTCTCCCTCGGCAGCCCCAAGTTCGCCGAATACGGCCTGCACGTGCTGGTCGAGACGGCGGAGGCGTGCGGCGTTCTGGACGATCCGGTGTTTCGCGACAAGCTCGCGGGCCTGCAACTCGACGTCGCGCACCTCGCCAACGCCTATCACCATTTCGCCGGGATCCTGACGCGGGGAGAGCCGCTCGGTCCCGACGTGTCGCTGCTCAAGATCTGGTCGACGGAGACCTTCCAGCGCATCGCCGACCTCATCATCGAGACGGCAGGCGCGGCGGGCGGCCTCGCCGGCGAAGTCGACGTGGGCGCCGCGGAAATCAACGTGCTCGCGGCCTATTACAAGGCCAGGCCCGCGACGATCTACGGCGGCAGCAACGAGATCCAGCGCAACATCATCGCGCGCAACGTCCTCGGCCTTCCGGCCGGCTGAATTCTCAGGGAGCAGAAGACAATGACCGACAAGAAATGGCGCACGGCCATCTCGACCTTCGACGACGACGGCGCCTCGATCGGCGGCTACCAGATCCAGGACCTGATGGAGAACCTCGACTTCGGGGCCGCCATGTTCGTGCTCTACCAGCAGCGTGTGCCGTCCAAGGAAGAGGCGAAGCTCCTCAACGCGCTGATGGTCTCCGTGATCGACCACGGCATCGTGGCACCCTCGGCGGTGAGCCGGATCGTCGCCGCCTCGGGTGTGCCGCTGCAGGCGTGCGTGGCCGCGGGCATCCTGACCATCGGCGACGTGCACGGCGGCGCGGGCCAGGAGATCGCGCGCAAGCTGCAGATCTGGGTGGAAGAGGCGAAGGCCGCGGGCCAGTCTCTGGCCGACAAGGCGCGCGCCATCGTCGCGGACTCGCGCAAGGCGAAGGAGCGGATCGAAGGCTACGGCCACCCGCTGCACCCGCACCGCGACGACCGCGTCGACTGCCTCGTGAAGATGGCGGGGGAGCTTGGCCTGCGCGGCGACAATCTCAACCTCGCGCTCGCCATCCAGGACGCCATCGAGGAGGCGACGGGCCGCCACATCCCGCTCAACATCGACGGCATCATGGCGGCGGTGCTGTGCGACCTCGGCTTCGACTGGCGGGTCGCGCGCGTGTTCATCTTCGTGCCGCGCGCGGCGGGCATTTCCGCCCACGCGGTCGAGGAGGTGAAGCGCGAGCGCGGCTGGCGCAAGATCGCCAACCACGACGAGGTCGAATACGACGGCCCCACGGGCCGGACGGTGGGCGAAGCGGCGGAATGACCGCAAGGCCCGGCGCGGGCGGGGAGCGGCGGCCATGACGATCAGGATCGGTTCGGGCTCGGCCTGGTGGGGCGACCGCATCTCGCCGGCCGAGGCCAACGCCGCGCACGGGCGTCTCGACTTTCTGTGCTTCGAGACGATGGCGGAGGCGACCGTCTCCGCCGCGCAGGTGCGCAAGTCCCGCGATCCGTCCTTTCCGGGCTACGACACCTATCTGGAGGACCGCTTCCGCGCGGTCCTGCCTCATTGCCTCGCCAATGGCACGCGCATCGTCTCCAACCAGGGCTGGATCAACCCGTCGGGTGCGGCCGAGAAGACGAAGGAGATCCTCGCCGGGCTCGGTCATGGGGACGTGAAGGTCGCAGCCGTCGAGGGCGCGCTCATCACGGACCGGATCGCGGCGCTTGCCGGGCCGATCCTGGAAACGGGCGGCAGCCTTTCCGAGATCGCGGGCGAGATCGTCTCGGCGGAGGCCTACATGGGCGCCGGGCCCATCGTGGAGGCGCTCGACAATGGCGCGCAGATCGTGCTGACGGGCCGCGTGGCCGATCCGTCGATCTTCCTCGCGCCGATGATCCACGCCTTCGGCTGGGGCCCGGACGAGGTGCAGAAATACGCCATGGGCTCCGCCATCGGGCACCTGATGGAGTGCGGCGCGCAGGTCACCGGCGGCTATTTCGCCGACCCCGGCTACAAGGACGTTCCGGAGCCGTGGAACTTCGCCTTCCCCATCGCGGAGGTGGAGGAGGACGGATCCGCCGTGCTCTCCAAGCTCGACGGCACCGGCGGGCGGATCGACCGGCGCACGGTGCTGGAGCAGATGTTCTACGAGGTGCACGACCCCGCGAACTACATCACGCCCGACTGCGTCGTCGACTTCACCAGCGCAACGATCGAGGAGGTGGACCCCGACCGGGTGCGCATCAGCGGCATCTCCGGCAAGCCGCGCACGCCGACGCTCAAGGCCTCCATCGGCGCGCGGGAAGGCTTCATCGGCCAGGACATGTTCTTTTATGCGGGGCCCGGCGCGCTCGCCAAGGCACGGCTCGCCAAGCGGGTTCTGGAGGAACGCTTCCGCATCGTGAACCTTCAGGCGGAGGACGTGCGCATCGACTTCCTGGGCGTCAACGCGATCCATGGACCGATGTCGCCGGAGCCCGACCCCGCGCACGAACCCTACGAGGTCTGCGTCCGCGTCGCCGCCCGCACCCGTACCCGCGCGGAGGCCGAGAAGGTGGGGCGCGAGGTCGACGGCATGGCGGTCTCCGGCCTCGGTTCGACAGGCAAGAGCGTGCCCTTCGGCGACCGCGTGCGCGAGGTGGTCGGCGTCTGGTCCACGCTGGTCGACCGCGCGGCGGTCACCCCCTCCATCCGCTATTTCTGACGGGAGGCGACGCCCATGCACGTATCCTTGCGCGAGCTTGCCCATAGCCGCAGCGGCGACAAGGGCAACACGCTCAACATCGCCGTCATTGCCTACGAGGCGGAGTTCTATCCGCACATCGAGGCGCAGATCACGGAGGAGGCGGTCGCGCGCCACTATGCCGGCGTGGTCAAGGGCAGGGTCACGCGCTACGCCGTGGACCGGCTGGGCGTGCTCAATTTCGTGTGCGAGGGGACGCTGGGCGGCGGCGTCTCGCGCAACCTCTGCCTCGACAATTACGGCAAGGCGCTGGCGAGCGGCGTGCTCACGATGACCGTCGAGATTCCCGACGACCTGGCACCCCGCCTGCGCTCGGCGCAGACGGCGACATCCTGACGGACGCGCCTGGCCTCACTCCTCGGCGGCGCAGGGCCAGCTTTCGGGCACGGACAGGCCGGGCGGCAGGCGGGTTTGCGCGTCCCCGCAGGCGATGTCGAGCTGCCCCTGCTCGAGGCCGTTCACGCCCGTCAGGTCCACCCCTTCGATCCGTGTCAGGAACAGGAAGGCGTGGCTGAGATCGATCCTGCCGGAGAGCTGAGCCTTGCGCAGGTCGGCGCGCGCCAGGTTGGCGAAGTCGAAGCGCACGTCCTTCAGGATCGCGCCGTCGAATACGGTCCGCCCCATCTCGGCCTTCTCGAAGTCCGCGCCGGTGAGGTCTGCCCCGCTGAAGTCGGTGCGCTGCAGCTCGGCGCTGCGGAAGTTGGCGCCCCTGGCGGAGAGACGCGAGAAGTTCGCGCGGTAGGCCTCCACCTTCCGGAAGTTCGCCTCGTCTGCCACGGAGCCGGCGAGCGAGGCACGCACCAGCGTGGTCTTTTCGAGGCTGGCGGACGTCAGCGTGCTGCCGCTCAGGTCCGTCAGCGTGAAGTCCGCGCCGTCGAGCTTCGCCCGTGCGAGGTCGGCGCCGCTCAGGATCAAATTGGTCCGGCTGCACTCGCTCCAGTCGATGCCGGGACGCGGCGCGCGCCTGCAATCTGCCGCCAGCGCCGGGCCGGCGCCTGCGGCCAGCGCCAGAACAGCAGCCAGACCTGCTGAAAGCCCCCACGCCGCCAGACGCGGCGCACCCGCGCCCTGCCCGCTCGCACGCTTCATTGGCTGCACGTCTCCTCCTCCCTCCCGGCAGGCGGACGCCGCCCTTGTCAGGCGTCGGCCGTGCTGCGCCGCAGGTCGGGGTGCAGCGCCTTGCCGAGAATATGCTCATCCCGATGAACCACGTGGGCGCATTCCCCGACGATGAGCGGATCGGGTGCCTGTGCCACCCGTGTATTCTTGCCCGGATAGTCGAAGGCGTCGAGGAAATGCAGCATGCAATTCAGCCGCGCGCGCTTCTTGTCGTCCGATTTCACGATGGTCCAGGGCGCATCCGCAGTATCCGTGTAGAAGAACATCGCCTCCTTCGCCTCGGTGTAGTCGTCCCAGCGGTCGAGGCTGGCGAGGTCGATGGGCGAGAGCTTCCATTGCTTCAGCGGGTCGGTGCGGCGCGCCTCGAAGCGGCGGCGCTGTTCCTCCCGCGTGACGGAGAACCAGTACTTGAACAGGTGGATGCCGGAACGCACGAGCATCCGCTCCAGTTCCGGCGTCTGCCGCATGAATTCCAGATATTCCGACGGGCTGCAGAAGCCCATCACCCGCTCCACGCCAGCCCGGTTGTACCAGGAGCGGTCGAACAGCACGATCTCGCCGGCCGTCGGCAGGTGCCGGATGTAGCGTTGGAAGAACCACTCCCCGCGTTCCGTCTCGCTCGGCTTCTCCAGCGCGACGACGCGCGCGCCGCGGGGGTTCAGGTGCTCCGTGAAGCGCTTGATGGTGCCGCCCTTGCCCGCGGCGTCGCGGCCCTCGAACAGGATGACGATCTTCTGGCCGGTGTCCTTCGCCCACAGCTGGAGCTTCAGAAGCTCGGCCTGCAGGGCTTCCTTCTTCGTCTCGTAGGGGCGGCGGCTGAGCTTGGTCGTGTAGGGATACTCGCCGTTCTCGAAACTGCGGCGGATCGCCTCCGGGTCATGCCGCAGCTTGCCGAGCGAGCGCCGGTGTTCCGCCGCGGGCTTCCCTTCGGCCGGCTGCTCCGCCGCGGCCGCGGCTTCCTCCGGGCCCGGCGCCTCCTCCGGCTGCACCGTTTCCGGTCCGGCTGCGTCCGCCAAGTTCCCGGGCGCGGATACAGGTTCCTCCAGGACGGCTGCCCCCGCCGCATCTCCCTTGCCCCCGGTCATGCCGTCCTCCCGTCTGCTTCATGGTGTCCCTGGCACACATGCAAGACCCGGGTTGGAGAAGGCGCCTTGACACACGTCAACTCGCGCGTGCGCGGCCAGAGCCGTGAGGGCAAGGGTCAGGGCAGGACGGCTGGCAACCAGGTCGCGAGGCCGGGGAAGACGAGCACGAGCAGAAGCCCGAACAGCAGCACGCCGACGAAGGGCAGGGCGCCCAGCGCGATGTCCTTGGTCGTGATCTCGCGCGGCACGACGCCCTGCAGCACGAAGAGGTTGAGCCCGACCGGCGGCGTAATCATGCCGATCTCGACCGCGATGGTCACCAGCACGCCGATCCAGACGGGATCGAAGCCCAGCTGCTTCAGGACCGGGAAGGCGAGCGGCAGGGTGATGACCATCATGGACGCGGGGTCCATGAGCGTGCCCAGGATCACCAGCAGGATCAGGTAGCCGATCAGCACGGTCCATGGCGAGACCTGGGCCTCCACGAGGACTGCGACCATCTCGTGCGCGATGCCGAGTGCGGAGATCACGAAGCCGAAGAACGAGCCGCAGATGATCAGCAGCAGGATCATCGAGGTTGTCTGGGCCGTCCGCACCAGGACGAGCGACAGGCCGGAAAGGCCCATCCCCTGCCGCGGCAGCGTCAGGATCAGCGCCACCATGGCGCCGATGGCGGCGGCCTCGGTCGGCGTGGCGATACCGCCGTAGATCGCGCCCATCACCGCGATGAACAGCAACACGATGGCCCAGATCCCCTTCAGCGCGGCGAAGCGGTCGGACCATGTGATGACCGTGTTCTCGATCGACACGGGCGGCGTGCGGATGCACGACACCATGACATAGAGCATCAGAAGCAGGCTGAGGAGGATGCCCGGGATGATGCCGGCGGCGAACAGGTCTCCGATCGATGTCTCGGTGATGATGCCGTAGATGATCATCACGACGCTGGGCGGAATGAGGATGCCGAGCGTGCCGCCCGCAGCCACGGTGCCCACCGCGAGGCGCTTGCTATAGCCGTGCTTCAGCATTTCCGGCACGGCGGTGTAGCCTATCGCCGCCGCCGTCGCCGGGCTCGACCCCGAGATCGCCGAGAACAGCGTGGCCGAGGCGACGGTGCTGATCGCCAGCGGCCCCGGCAGGCGGTTCATCCACTTGGTCGCCGCGAGGAAGGCTTTCTCCGCCACGTCGGACTGTGAGACGAGCCCCGCCATCAGTACGAACAGCGGCGCGACGATGAAGAGATGCGTGCTCGCGACATCGAACGAGATGCGCGCAAGCTGCATCAGCATGTGCGGGGTGAGGAACAGGTAGACCGCGACCGTCCCGGCAAGGCCCAGGCTGAACGCCACGGGCACGCCGATCAGGATGAAGCCGATCAGGATCGCGAACAGGGTCGCCCCCATCCAGTACCATTCCATGCGGATGCGCCTCGTCGAGCCATCGGGAAACGAAGCCCGGCCGCACCGCGCGGCCGGGCGCTTCGGGCAGAAGCCCGTTCAGGTGAAGGGCACCTCGGGCGCGTAGGGGTACCAGCGCTCCGGATCCGGGCGGCGGTAGCCCGGATAGGTCGGGCGTTCGACCAGCTCGAGGATCATCTTGAGCGGGCCGTCGGTCTCGACGTAGGCGAAATTGGTACCCTTGTAGCTGCCCTCCATGCAGGGCGGGCAGCCGCGCCGCTCGAACTCCGCGATGGCGTCTGCCATGGAGTCGCAGGTGTGGCGGACGAGGACGTGGTGCATCCCCTCGCCGTAGCGGTCCAGGAACTCCCGGTAGATGGACGGTCCCTCCAGCGGCTGGATGACCTCCCACATGAAGGAGCCGGTCCAGGCGAGCGCCAGGCGCATGCCATAGGCGACCTCCTTGCCGCGCACCTTCATGTTGGTGAGGTCCGGCGGGGCGTAGGTGTAGACCGCCCAGGGGCCGATGCCGGCCTTCTCCACGAAGTTCTCGATCGTCTGGTCGAGGTCGTTGACGACGACGCAGACCTGTTCGATCCCGTTCACCAGGCCCTTGGGCGGGTCCATCATGTCCGTGTCTCCCCCTGGCGCGGTGTCAGCACGGGTTGTTCGGGCCGATCGACGGCTTGGCCGTGACCCGCTTGCGGTAGGAGTCCACGATCTTGATGATCGCGGCGCCGTCCGCGGAAACCTCGCCGCGGATGCTGTCGATGACCTTGTCCATCGCGCCGACGAGACGGGCGAACTCGGCATCGCTCGGCGTGCAGAACTTCGCGCCCTTGGCGGACAGGTCCTCGATCACCGCGGCCAGGCGGTCGTTGGTCTGCTGCGCGGCCCAGGTGACGATCTCGTCACCCGCATCCTGCATGATCTTGCGGTCGGCTTCGGAGATGCGGGACCATGCGGCATCGCTGACGTTGATCGTGCCGAACGCGATCGAGTGGTCGATGCGCGTGATCTGCGGCGCGACTTCGAAGAGCTTGAGCGAGTTCACGCCGTTGTAGACCATCAGCGTGCAGTTCGCCGTGCCGCGCTCCAGAGCGGTGTAAAGCTCCGCCGGCGGGATCACGACCGGGCTGCCGCCCCAGGCCTTGATGCTTTCCGCCTGCCAGCGGCCCGCCGCCCGCACGAGCGCGCCGTTCCACTGCTCCGGCCCGGTCAGGAACCGGTCGCTGCAGGTCAGCGGGTTCGGCAGGATGATCGGGGTGGCCGACACCACCTGGCTGCCATGCTTTGCGTAGATGTTGGCGACGTGCGGCTTCACCTCGCGGTGGAAGGCGGCGAGCCCCTCTGCGTCCAGCGGGAAGCTGAACGGAATGTCCAGCACGCCGAGGTCGATGATGTCGCCGGAGACATAGGGCGTGAACTGGACCGCCACGTCGACGACGCCGTCGCGCAGGCCGTCGAGCGTCTTGTTGCCGACCAGGCTACCCGCCCAGTGATAGCGGAAGTCGATGCGGCCCTCGGTCCGCTGCTTGACGAGGTCCGCCCAGCGCAGCAGCACCTGGGAAGAGAAATCGGATTCCGGAAAGACGGTCGTCGCCTGAAGCGTCATCTGCGCCTCGGCATCGGCCGCCTGCCATCCCAGTGCGACCGCCGCCGCCAGCGCGGCAGCGCCCGCCGTCCGGCGGAGACCCGATACCCAATTTCCTGCGCCATGCACCATGTGATTGCCTCCCTCTTGCATGTGCCCGATGTCGTTGTGACAGCTTGCAGATTTCGTTATTTTGAAGATAACTATTCTATATCGAAAAATTGCTGTCAATCGCAGGGCCGCGGGCCACCGGGCCAGGGCGATGCAACGACAGGCAAAAAGGGGGGAGGGATGAACGCGGCATGACGACCACGGCCGAACGTGCATTGCGCAACCGGGAGCTTCCGGCGGAGGATCTGGAAGCGATCTACCGGACAGCCCTGAAGATCCGCACCTTCGAGGAGCGCACCGCCGAACTCTTTGCCGAGGGGCTGGTGAAGGGCACCGCGCACAGCTATGTGGGCGAGGAGGCCATCGCCTCGGCCGTCTGCCGGAACCTGCGCAAGGACGACTACATCGGCAGCTATCACCGCGGCCACGGCCACTGCATCGCCAAGGGCGCGCAGGTCGACCGCATGATGGCGGAGCTGATGGGCAAGGCCACGGGCTATTGCGCGGGCCTTGGCGGTTCGATGCACATTGCCGACCTCAGCCTCGGTATCCTCGGCGCGAACGGGATCGTCGGCGCGGCCATGCCGCTGTGCACCGGGGCGGCGCTGGCCGCCAAGCTGAAGAACACCGGGCAGGTCGCGGTCGCCTTCTTCGGCGACGGCGCCTCGAACCAGGGCATCTTCCACGAATCGCTCAATCTCGCGTCGGTCTGGAAGCTGCCGCTGATCTTCATCTGCGAGAACAACCAGTACGCACTGACCACGTCCTACCGCGCGACGACGGCGATCGACCGGGTGGCGGACCGGGCTGCGTCCTACACGATGCCGGGCGTGCAGGTCGACGGGAACGACGCGACCGACGTGGCCTTCGCCATGAAGGAAGCGGTCGAGCGCGCGCGCGCCGGCGAGGGGCCGACGCTGATCGAGGCGCTGACCTACCGGTGGGGCCAGCACTCCATGCGCGCGAACCTGCGCGACCCGCGCCCCGACGAGGAGCAGAAGCACTGGCGCGACCGCGATCCCGTGAAGGCGCTGGAGGAGGCGCTGCTCGCCCGCAAGATCTACACCGCCGCCTCGGTCGAGGAGGCCCGAAAGGAGGCGAAGGCCGAGATCGAGGCCGCAGTCGAATACGGCAAGGCGAGTCCGGAGCCGAGCGCGGAACAGATGATGGCCTCGGTCTACGCCCCGCACCCGGTCGCGGTCGAGCCCGCCTCGAAGGGCACCCGCGAGATCGGCTTCATCGAGGCGCTGAACGAGGCCATGCACCAGGAGATGGAGCGCGACGGCGACGTCATCGTCATGGGCGAGGACGTGGGCCTGACGGGCGGCATCTTCGCGGCGACCAAGGGTCTCGCGGAGCGCTTCGGCCTCGACCGCGTGCGCGACACGCCGATCTCGGAAGCGACCTTCGTCGGCTGCGGCGTCGGCGCGGCGATCGCCGGGCTGCGGCCGGTCGTCGAGATCCAGATCTTCGACTTCGTGGCGCTGACCATGGACATGCTGGTCAACCAGGCGGCCAAGTTCCGCTTCATGCTGGGCGGCGGGCCGAAGGTGCCGCTGGTGATCCGGGGCCCTCAGGGTGGCGGCATCCGCATGGCGGCCCAGCACAGCCAGTCGCTGGAAGCCTGGTTCACGCATGTGCCGGGCCTCGTCGTCATGGCGCCGTCGACGCCCTACGACGCCAAGGGCCTGCTCACGACCGCGATCCGCGACGACAATCCGGTGATCTTCCTCGAGAGCAAGCTGCTCTATGTCTCCGGCGGCGGCCCGGTGCCGGAGCAGCAGTACGCCATCCCGCTCGGCAAGGGCGACGTGAAGCGCGAGGGGACCGACGTCACCGTGGTCGCGACCATGGCGATGGTGCCGCGCGCGCTGTCGGCGGCCCAGCAGCTGGAGCGCGAGGGGATCAGCGTCGAGGTGATCGACCCGCGCACGCTGAAGCCGCTCGACGAGGAGCTGATCCTCTCCTCGGTGCGCAAGACCAACCGCCTCGTCATCGCGCACGAGGCGTGGACGCACGGCGGCTTCGGGGCGGAAGTGACCGCCATTGTGGTGGAGAAGGCGTTCGATTGGCTGGATGCACCCATCGTCCGCGTCGGCGCGCCGGATGTGCCCATGCCCTACAATGACGAGCTGGAGCGGAGCGTGATCCCGTCCCAGGGCCGCATCGCGCAGGCCATCCGGGAGGTGCTGAAATGAGCGGGTGGAGCAAGGGCGCCGTCGTCGTCACCGGCGGCAGCCGCGGCATCGGCGCGGCCATCGTGCGGGGGCTGGCCGCGCGCGGCGTGCCCGTCTGCATCAATCACCGCGACAGCGCGGCGGATGCCGAACGGCTGAGGATCGAGGCGGAGGCGATGGGGGCCGAGGCCTCCGTCATCAAGGCAGACATTGGCAGTGAGGCCGACATCGTCGCCCTGTTCGAGGAGGCGCAGCAGCGGCACGGACGGCTCTGGGGCCTTGTCAACAACGCGGGCTTCGTCGGCCAGGCCGGCCGCCGCGTGGACGAGGCGGACGCCCGCGTGCTCGAAGCATCGTTCCGCGTCAACGCCATCGGGCCGATCCTCTGCACGCGCGAGATGTTGCGCCGCATCTCCACCCGGCACGGCGGGCTGGGCGGGCGCATCGTCAACATCTCCTCCATCGCCAAGCGGACGGGCAGCCCGAACGACTGGGTGGACTATGCCGCATCGAAGGGCGCGCTCGACACGTTCACGCTGGGCGTGGCGCGCGAGGTGGCGACCGAGGGCGTGCAGGTGAACGGGGTGGCACCGGGGCTCGTCGCGACCGAAATCCATGCCCGCGCCGGCGCGCCCGACCGGATCGAGCGCATGTCCGCCGCGGTTCCGATGAAGCGTGCAGGCACGCCGGAGGACATCGCCGACGTGGCGATCTGGCTGCTGCTCGAGGCGCCTGACTATGTGCACGGCACCACCATCGACGTGGCCGGCGGGGTCTAGGGGCAGAAGGGGAGGAAAGCCGCATGAGGGCACTCGCGGAACGCATCCACGCCGTCCTGTCCGGCATCAACACCGGCTTCATCATGCTGTCGGGCTGGGGCATCCTGCTGATCACTGTGCTGACCACCTACAGCGTGACGATGCGCTATGTGTTCAACGCGCCGGACATCTGGACCTATCCGCTGTCGGCGTACATCCTCTGCTTCGTGGTGTTCGCGTCGCTCGCGCACACCCACCAGGACGGGGTGCACGTCCGCGTCGACTATGTCCTGCAGATCCTGCCGCGCCCGCTCGCCATCCTGCTCAGGATCGTGGGCGACGTTGCCTCCTCGGTCTTCCTTGCGCTCTTCGCCTGGTACATGTGGAAGCTGCTGGACGAGACGATCGCACGCAACCGGGTGGACGAGACGACGCTCGGCCTTCCGCTGGTGTTCATCCAGTGGATTCTCCCGCTGGGCGCGGGGCTGCTGCTTCTCACCCATCTTGCGCTCGCCTTTCGGGCGGCTGCAACGGGGCGCTACGGACGGGAGGAGGGCGGGCCTGCCCACTAGGCGGCTTCGGAACGGGTTCGGCGGCAGTCGCCCATCGTCCGTGTTGACGCGGCCGCGCGAACCGGCCCAATTACGCGGATGTGTGCCGTGCGGTGCGGCCAGAGCAGGGGGCGTATCCAATGGCAGAGAAGACGGCGGCAGGTCCGGTCAAGACGGCGGCGCGCACGCTAGACGTGTTCGAGGCGTTCAGGGCCGCGGGCGAGCCCCTGTCGCTCTCGGAACTGGCCGAGCGGATCAAGTCCCCGATCAGCAGTTGCCACGCTCTCGTCAAGACGCTGCAGGCGCGGGGATATGTCTACACGCTCGACCAGCGGCGTCACATCTACCCGACCAAGCGGCTGCTGGAGGTTGCAACCGACATCGCCCGGCGCGACCCGCTGGTGCGCAGGATCACGCCGCTGATGACCCGCTTGCGCGATGCGACGGGCGAGACCGTGCTGATGGGCAAGCGCCAGGGCGACGGCATCATCTATCTCGAGGTGGCGGAGGGCACGCACACGATCCGCTACACCGCCCATGCGGGCGAGACCAAGCCGCTGCATTCCAGCGCCATCGGCAAGGCGGTTCTGAGCCTGCTGACGGAGGCCGAGATGGAGCGGTTGCTGGGCAAGCGGCTGTCGGCGCCGACGCCCAACACGCTGACCGATGTCGCCCTGCTCAAGGCCGACATCGCCGAGGGGCGCGCGCGCGGCTGCTTCATCACGCGGGGCGAGAACGTCGCCGACGTCATGGCGCTCGGCATCGTGCGCAAGATCGCGGGCGAGACGCTGGGATTCGCGCTGGCCGGCCCGATCGCGCGGGTGGAGCAGAATTACGACCGTTATCTCGCGCGCGTCATGGCGTTCGGGGAGGAGCTTTCGGCTCTCGACAGGACGGTGTCACAGGTCCGCTGAGACGGCCGGGCGGAAACGGGAAAGGCCCGGCGCGGATGGTCCGCGCCGGGCCTTGCCGTTCACGGGCGGATGCACCCGATCAGTTGTTGTAGTAGTCGTACTGGCCGCTCTTCCACTCGTACATGACGTAGCCCGGCAGCGTCACGTCGCCCTTGTCGTCGAAGTTCAGCGAGCCGAGAACCGTGGTGAAGGTGCCCTCGTCGAGCGCCTTCACGACCGGATCGAAGTCGGTCGACTTCGCCGCGGTCACGGCCTGCGCCCACGCCTGGATCGCGGCATAGGTGTAGAGCGCATAGCCTTCGGCGGTCTTGCCGGCAGCGAGCAGCGCGTCGACGACCGGCTTGGCGTCCGCGCTCTTGCGCGGGTCGGGGGAGAAGGTCATCAGCGTACCTTCGCCGGCCGCACCGGTGATCGCCCAGTACTCGTCGGTCACGAGCGCGTCGCCCGACACGAGCACGGTGTTCATGCCCTGCTCGGCCATCTGCCGCTTCATCAGGCCGGCTTCGGTGTGGTAGCCGCCGACATAGAGCACGTCGATGCCCTGCTGCTTCAGCTTGGAGACGAGCGCGGTGTAGTCCTTCTCGCCGGCGGAGTAGGATTCCACCAGCGCCGCCTTGCCGCCCGCCCGCTCATACGCGGCCTGCGTCGCGTCGGCGAGACCCTTGCCATAGGCCGTCTTGTCGTTGACGAAGGCGATCTTCTTGCCGGGGAACTTGTCCATGAGGAACTGTCCGGCGACGTCGCCCTGCTGGTCGTCGCGGCCGCAGACGCGGAACACGCCCGGTCCGGGGCGGTTGTCGGTGAACGCCGGGTTCGTCGAGGCCGGCGAGATCTGGACGATGCCTTCCTCGTTGTAGACCTGCGACGCCGGGATCGACGAGCCGGAGCAGAAGTGCCCAGCCACGAACACGACGCCCTGGCCCGCGAACTGGTTGGCGACCGCCACGGCCTGCTTCGGGTCGCAGGCGTCGTCGCCCACCACCAGCTTCAGCATCTCGCCATTGACGCCGCCCGCCTTGTTGATGTCGGCGACCGCCTGCTCGGCGCCGGCGCGCATCTGCTCGCCGAACGAGGCGTACTGGCCCGTCATCGGGCCGGCCGTGGCAATGACGATCTCGGCCCATGCCGCGCCCGTCATCAGAAGGCTGAGGGCTGCCCCAGCCATGAGTGCCTTTTTCATCCGTGTCTCCCTTTCAACACAAAAAGTCCGGCATGGCGATTCCAGCGTTCTAGGCTCTTGTCTGGCCTTTCTTGCATCCGGTGCCAGCCCGGAATCCCGCCCTGCTTGCGCGGTATCAAATCCCACTTTTCCTTGGAAATAAAGCCCCTGCGCTGAGCCGCGCGCCCCCTCAGCCCTTGCGCGCCCAGCCCAGCGGGCCCGCGCGCCGGTAGGCGAAGGAGTATTGCCGCGCCATCTGTCCGGCCCGCGTCACGCGCTTGCCGATGAAGGCGATCGCCAGCAGGACGCACAGGTCGACCACGTAGTAGTGCAGCGACAGGAGCGTGCCGGAGAACAGCGCGAAGTGGATGAACCGCGTTGCCGCCGCGAGCAGCACCATGTAGGCGGCAAGCTGCAGGTTCGTCGACCAGGAAAGCGCCACCGCGCGCCCGGTCAGATAGGCCGCCCCGCCCGCCAGGATGACGGTGACGAAGATGAATTCCGCGAAGCTCACTTCCCAGAGCAATGCGTTGTCGTGCTCGATCATCGTGCCGCCTCCTAGTGACGCCCGCCTTCGAGATAGGCGGCGCGAACCTCCTCCCGCTTCAGA
The DNA here is from genome assembly GCF_024158125.1 of Futiania mangrovi. Lineage (NCBI taxonomy): Bacteria > Pseudomonadati > Pseudomonadota > Alphaproteobacteria > Futianiales > Futianiaceae > Futiania > Futiania mangrovi. The sequence goes on from NZ_JAMZFT010000002.1 coordinate 934,302, forward strand.
AGCTCCGCGCCCGTGCCGCTCATGGTGATGCTGCCGTTGACCATCACATAGCCGCGGTGCGCGAGCTTGAGCGCGTGGAAGGCGTTCTGCTCCACGAGGAACACGGTCAGCCCCTCGTTCTCGTTCAGCTCCCGGATCGCCTCGAAGATCTGCTTCACGATCAGTGGGGCGAGGCCCAGCGAGGGCTCGTCCAGCAGCAGGAGTTTCGGCCGGCTCATCAGCGCGCGCGCGATGGCGAGCATCTGCTGCTCACCGCCCGAGAGTGTGCCGCCGCGCTGGCCGATCCGCTCCTTCAGGCGGGGGAACAGCTCGAACACGCGGGCGAGGTCGTCGTCGAACCCGTCGCCGTCGAGCAGACCCGCGCCCATCTGCAGGTTCTCCATCACCGTCATGCGCGGGAAGATGCGCCGGCCTTCCGGCGACTGCGCGATGCCGAGGCGCATGATCTCGTGCGTCGGCATCTGGGTGATGTCCCGGCCGTCGTAGACGATCTGGCCGTTGCGGGCCCGCGGGTCGCCGCAGACCGTCATCATCAGCGTCGACTTGCCCGCGCCGTTCGCGCCGATCATGGTCACGATCTCGCCCCGGTGCACGTCGAGGTCGACGCCGCGCAGCGCGATGATGTTGCCGTAATAGGTCTCCACGCCGCGGATGCTGAGAAGAGGCTCGCTCATGCGCCCGGCCCCTTTCCGCTGTCGCCGTCATGTCCGGCCTGGTGTTCGGCGATGTGATGGATGTCTTCCTGCACCTCGGGCACGTCGATCTCGTCCTCGTCCTCCACGCCGAGATAGGCGGCGATCACCTTCGGATCGTTGCGCACCTGCTCCGCCGTCCCGTCGGAGATCTTCACGCCATAGTCGAGCACCACGACATGGTCGGAAATCTCCATCACCACGCTCATGTCGTGCTCGATCAGCAGGACCGAGGTGTCGTGCGCGTCACGGATGAGGCGCAGCAGGGCGTTCAGTTCCGCGGATTCGCGCGGGTTGAGGCCCGCCGCCGGCTCGTCGAGGCAGAGAAGCTGCGGATCGGTGCACATGGCGCGCGCGATCTCCAGCCGCCGCTGCGCACCATAGGGCAGGCTCGCTGCCGCCACGTCGGCCCGGTCGAGCAGCCGCACCTGTTCCAGCCAGTGGACCGCCTTGTCGATCGAGGCGGCCTCCGCCTTGCGGAACCCGGGCAGGCCCAGGATGCCGCCGATCGTGTAGCCCGAGGCGACCATCAGGTGGTTGTGCTGCGCGACCAGCAGGTTCTCCAGCACCGTCATGCCGCCGAACAGCCGGATGTTCTGGAACGTGCGGGCGACCTTCGCCTTGTGCGAGATCTCGTGGTCCGGCATCCGCTCCAGGAGGTAGACCCCGCCCGGTCCTTTGCGCTGCCAGCGCAGGCCGCTTGCGGTGACCTCGCGCACCGCCTCCTCCTGCCGGCCGGGGCCGTGGCGCATCACGATCCGCCCCTCGGTCGGCTTGTAGAATCCGGTAACGCAGTTGAAGACGGTCGTCTTGCCCGCGCCGTTCGGTCCGATGAGCGCGGTGATGTCGCCCCGGCCCACGTTGAAGGACAAGTCGCCTACCGCGACCAGCCCGCCGAAGCGCATGGTCAGATGCTCGACGCTGAGGATCGGGTCCGCATCCCAGCGCGCCACGCCGGTGCCTGCCGGCATCGTCTCGTTCGCTGCCGCAGCCATCAGTGTCCCTCGCCCTGTGCAACCATGTCGGCGCTGATCTTCTTCTTTTCCTTGTAGACGACCGACGGCTCCCGCGTGGACACGAGACCGCGCGGCTTCCACACCATGATGACGACCATGGCCAGGCCGAAGATCAGCATCCGGTACTGCACCGGATCGAAGCCCGGGCCGAAGATCGCGGTCATGAACTCCAGGTTCCGCAGCAACTCGATCCCGCCGATCATCGCGATGGAGGCGATCACGACGCCCATCTGCGAGCCGAGACCGCCCAGCACCACGATCGCGAGGATGATCGCGGACTCGAGGAAGGTGAAGCTCTCCGGCGAGATGAAGCCCTGCCGCGTGGCGAAGAAGGAGCCCGCGAAACCGCCGAACATTGCGCCGATGGAGAAGGCCGTCAGCTTGGCGTTGCGCGTGTTGATGCCGAGCGAGCGGCACGCGATCTCGTCCTCGCGCAGCGCCTCCCACGCGCGTCCCACCGGCAGGCGGCGCAGGCGCATGGTGACGACGTTGGTGATCAGGGCGAGCACGAGAATGATGTAGTAGAGATAGACGAAGCGGTGGATCGGGTCGTAGCCGAAGCCGAAGAACGCACCCACGCTGTTCTCGCCCCGCCCGACCTCGAGTCCGAAGAAGGTCGGCTTCGGAATGCCCGAGATACCGTCGGGCCCATTCGTGAACTCGTACCAGTTCAGCAGCACGACCCGGATGATCTCGCCGAACGCCAGGGTGACGATGGCCAGATAGTCGCCGCGCAGCCGCAGCACCGGGAAGCCCAGAACCAGGCCCCAGATCGCCGCCAGCACGCCCGCCAGCGGCAGCGCCGTCCAGAATCCGAAGTCGAAATAGTAGGCGAGCAACGCGAAGGAATAGGCGCCCACCGCGTAGAAGGCGACATAGCCGAGGTCGAGAAGGCCCGCGAGTCCCACCACCACGTTCAGGCCCCAGCCCAGCATGATGTAGGTGAGGATCAGGATGGCGAGGTCGATGAACTGCCTGTCCTTCTGCGGAAACAGCGCCATGAAGAAGAACGGCAGGATCAGCGCGAAGACGAGCAGCGCGCGCTTCGTCCAGCGTCCGGCCGCCGCCAGCGCCTCGCCCGAACTTTCCTTCTTCGCCTTCGGCGCGGGCGCAGGCGCGCGCTTGAACACGAAGAGGTTGAGCGCGAGCCTGCCCCCGAACACCACCAGGATCGAGACGATCCAGGCGCCCCAGCGGGTCGTGATCTCGAGCCCGCCCGGCTCGATATCGGTGCGGATTCCGATGAAGAAGACGCCGAGCACGCCCACGAGGAAGGCGGCGATGGCCGCGTCCTTCAGGGATGCGGCGAGCGTGCCCGGCCCGGCGTCCGGCGGCACCAGCCGCTGGCGGCCGCGCTTCTCGCGCTCGATCTGCTCGCCGACGGGCGTGAACTCGTCGGCCGATTCCTGCGTCCCGATGGAGGCCATCAGACCTTCTCCACTTCCGGCTTGCCGAGCAGACCCGAGGGCAGGAAGATCAGCACGATGGCAAGGATCGAGAAGGCGGCCACGTCCTTGTATTCAATCGTGAAATAGGCCGACCAGAACACCTCGATCAGGCCGATCAGCAGGCCGCCCAGCATGGCGCCCGGCAGCGAGCCGATGCCGCCGAGGACGGCCGCGGTGAACGCCTTCACCCCGGCCAGGAAGCCGATGTAGAAGTCGATCACGCCATAGAGCAGCAGGAACATCAGGCCCGCGACCGAGGCGAGGCCCGCCCCCATCACGAAGGTCAGCGAGATCGTGCGGTCGACGTTCACGCCCAGCAGCGCGGCCATCCTGCGGTCCTGCTCGCACGCACGCTGCGCGCGTCCGAGCGAGGTCTTGGAGATCAGCAGCGTGAACCCCGCCATCAGCACCAGCGTGGACACGATGATGATGATCTGCATGTAGGAGAGCTGCACGACCATGTGGCCGCTGTCCATCAGCGTGAAACCGCCCGGGATCTGGGGCGGCAGCGGCTTCACCCGCGCGCCCTGCGTCACCTGGACGAAGTTCTGCAGAACGATCGACATGCCGATGGCGGTGATCAGCGGGGCGAGCCGGAACGACCCGCGCAACGGCCGGTAGGCCAGCCGCTCCACCGTCCAGCCCCAGGCCGAGGTGAAGATCATCGACACCACGAGAACGAGCAGAAGCACGATGGGCAGGAAGGTCACGCCCGCGACCGTCGTCAGGATCAGGAACACCGCCAGCGCGATGAAGGCCCCGATCATGAAGATGTCGCCATGGGCGAAGTTGATCATGCCGATGATGCCGTACACCATCGTGTAGCCGATGGCGATCAGCCCGTAGATCGAGCCGAGCGTCAGCCCGTTGATGAGCTGCTGAACGAAATATTCCATGCGATGCCCGTCCCCCTGGAGTGACGCCCCTCTGGCACGCCTCTGACCCTTGCGCGTGTTCCGTCTTCCCGCGTATCGCGCGACTCGGGATTTAAGCGCAAAGCGCGGACCATGTCCCCGAAAAATTTGCGCAAAATGACTCCTGGGCCGGCCGGGTACCGTCCGGCGCGCAAGCCAGCGATGCAACCGTTTCCTCTCCGCCTCGCCTCCGGAATGGGGTAGCCAATGCCAAGGACGTTTTGCCGGATGGAGACGGGCGTGGCGGCAGGAAAGAGCGGCGAGGATAGCGGACCGGCAGCAGCGCGGCGCGGGCGGGTCGACCGCGGCATCCTTGTCTATGCCCTGCTCGCGCTGGGCGCGGGGATCGCCTGCCTGGCGCTGAAGGGACCGGCGGAGACGATGGTGGCGATGGCCGACAGTCTCGGCCTGCTTGTCTCGATCGTTCCCCTGGTCATCGGCGGCGTGCTGATGGCGGGCTATGCCCAGCACCTGATGAACCGCGAGAAGACGAGCCGGTGGCTCGGCGGCGCCTCCAGCCTGCGCGGCCTGACCGTCGCGACGGTCGCGGGCGCGCTGACGCCGGGCGGGCCGTTCGCATCCTTCGCACTGGTGCTGGTGCTGCACCGGGCGGGGGTCGGGCTTCCGCTGCTCGTCACCTATCTGACCTCCTGGTCGGTCCTCGGCGCAGCCCGCGTCATCGTGTGGGAGATCCCGCTGCTCGGCTGGGACTTCACGGCGCTGCGCCTGCTCGTCTCGCTGCCGCTGCCGTTCGCGGCGGGGCTCATCACGGCCGCGATGCAGCGCAAGTTCGCCGGCTACCGCTTCGCCGAGGCGGGGGAGAGCTGATGCTCGGGGCGCTTTTGTTCATCTATGGCCTGCTCGGCGCGGTGGCGCTTTATGCCCACATGCGCCGCGGTCCCGAGGTCCACGCGGAGGCGGCGGGTACGGCGCTTGCGCAGCTGAAGCCGCTGGCGCTGCGGATGCCGCTCGCCATGTTGCTCGCGGGCTTCCTGTCGCATCTCATCCCGCCCGAGATGATCGTCAGCAGCGTTGGCGCGGAGGCGGGCTTGCGCGGTATTCTCGCCGCCTCTCTCGTGGGTATGCTGATGCCGGGCGGGCCGATGGTGACCTTTCCGGTGGTCATCGTGCTGTTCCGCAACGATGCGGGCGCGGCCCAGATGGTGGCGCTGCTCACCTCCTGGGCGGTGCTGGCCGGGCACCGCGTGCTGGCCTTCGAGGCGCCGCTGCTCGGCTGGCGTTTCGTCGCCCTGCGGCTCGTGCCCAGCCTGCCGCTGCCGGTGATCGCGGGACTTCTGGCGCAGGCGGTGCTCGACGCGCGCCTCGGCTGAAGCGGCTATTGCGTGCTGGCAAACCGGCTCGCGCGCACGACGGCGATGGTCAGCAGGGGCGCGGCGAGGCCGATCAGCGCCACGGCGATCAGCAGCCAGCCAAGCTCGCTGTAGTCCGCCGGCACCTCCAGCGCGCCGGTTGCGCGGTCGCGCACCTCGCGGGTGACGAGGAAGACCTCGTTCAGATAGCGGGTCAGCAGCGCGCTCGCCGACAGCGCGAGATTGGTGAAGGACGCCATGACCGCGAAGAAGGTGGCCTTCAGGTGCTCCGGCGCGTTGCGCGCGATCCAGGCGAGCATCGGGATCATCGCGACCTGACCGAGGGGGGATTCCAGCGCCGTGTCGATCAGCGCGATAAAGTGCGCGTCCACGACGCCGCCGGTCCACGCCGCCGTCCACTCCTGCACGCCGTAGTAGAGCCCGATGTTCGGCAGCGACAGCACACCCGCCGCCACGGTCAGCAGCGCGACGATCCAGGCGATCGACCGTTCCGCCATCAGCGGGCGCAGCACGACGAGGCCGATCAGCGCCAGCACCGACGTGATGAGCGACAGGACCGAGAGGAACCGCTGGTCGAAGCCCAGCACGTCGATCTCGAACCAGGTCTGACCGGGGCCGGGCAGGGGCATGGCGCGGAAGACGAAGATGACGATGGCGGTTCCGACGAGCGGCGCGCGCAAGGCCGGCTCAAGCTCGAGCAGCAGCCGGTGGATCAGGAAGAGCACGATGGCCATGGACCCCGCGAAGATGATCTCCTGCGCGTGCGGCACCTCGCCCACGCCCATTGCAAGCGTGAAGGCCACGAAGACGGCGCTGCCGCCGAGGATCCACCAGTTGGGTTTCGCCGCCTCCTCCGGCGCGAAGAGCGCGGCCTCGATGCGGGTCTCGTCCACCCCTTGCGCCCGCAGTGCCCGCGCCCGGCGCCGCAGCGACAGCGCGCCGAGCGTGACGCCCGCGATGGAGATCACCGGAATGGCGAGCGCCATCAGGTAGATGTCGGCGTAGATCGCCGCCTTTTCCGCTTCCGCCATCTCCGCGACGCCCTGGAAGAGCGTGATGTTCACGGCCGCGACCGCGACCGTGCCGGAGATGATGGCGAAACGGCCGAGCGTCTGCATCGTCGTGTGCATCGCCTTCATCTCGGCCTCGGAGAAGCGGTTGCCCGCCGCGTCGAGCACCGGCACCGCCTCGACCGTCATGGCATCGGCCACCACGTCCTGCAGCACATAGCCTGTGGGCGCTAGAAGGGCGGCGATCACATACCATGCCTCCGCCGGCATGATTGCCGTCATCGGCGCGGTGTAGGCGATCAGCGCGTACATCACGAGGACGCTCGCCGCGATCAGCGCAGCCCCCGCCCAGACCAGCAGCGCCTTCCACCGCCACACGAGGTCGACGAGGTGGCCGAGCGGCATCTTCAGCGCCCAGGGGATGCCCGCCCAGAAGCTCAACCCCGCGAGAAAGGCTGCGGAGAAGCCCAGATAGTCCTTCACGAAGAAGGTACCGACGATCGCCGTGAGACCGGAAACGCCCGCCGCGACATAGACCATCAGCGGCGGCAGGTAGGACCAGCGCATCTGGCGGGCGAGGTCGACGAAGGTCACGTCGACCCACGCGGCCAGACCCCGCGCCGCCGTTTTCAGAACCTCGCCCATGCACGTCTCCGCCCGCGCCGCGCCATGGACGCCATGGTCGCGCGTCCGGGCGCGGACGGGAAGGGGGCTTTGCCCAGCTGTGCCGCTACAGCGCGGCCCAGCCGTCGATGACCGGCTGACCGTCCTGGTTCTTCACCCAGACGCGATAGCGGCCCGGCGTCTCCGGATCGGGTTTGCCGCCCGCGGTCACCGTGTCGCCGATGCGCACCGGGCGCGTGAAGCGGACCTCGACCTCCGCGCCGGCGGTCTTCTCGTCGCCGAACGTCTCCGCCAGCGACTGCCAGATCAGGGCGAGCGACATGGTCCCGTGCGCGATCACGCCGCCCATGGGCGTCGTCGCGGCGAACACGGGGTCCACGTGCAGCGGGTTGAAGTCGTCGGTCACCTCCGCATAGAGGTTGATCTTCTCCGCGTCGACGGCGAGGGACACGGGCGTCAGGCTGTCGGCCATGGGGGTCATCTCCTCACGCGGCCCAGATCAGGGTCATGCGGCCTTCGAACAGGATGTTCCCGTCGGCATCGCGGCTCTCACTCGCCAGGTGCACCCAGCGGCGTTCCTTGCGCATCTCCTTGCCCTCGCAGGTGATGCGGGTCGTCACCGCTTCGCCGAGGCGCGGGCGGCGGTGCATCTTCACGCGCTGGCCCGCGTGGACGTTTCCGGGCGGGCGCGGGGCCACCACGGCCATGTAGGCCCGCATGATCATGGTCATCACCATGCCGTGCGGCATGTGCGTCTCGTGCCGTCCGTCCGCCGGAAAGAGCTTCAGCCACGGGTCGAGGATCGCGGTGTCGAGCACCACCGTCTCCTCGCCCATCACCGCGCCGGGCTGGAAGCGGTCGAAGGTCAGAATCTCCGCATCCGGGGGCGCGCCGCTCATTGCCCGTCCCTCCTGAGCCGGTCCCAGTCGAAGGGCAGGGGCTCCTTGCCGAGGAAGCGGCGCACCGCCTCGCGGTGATACTCGCTGGAGATGCACACCGCCTGTCCGAACGCCTCCATCTCCGACAGCGCGTGCTGGTCGAGGTCGAAGGACTGGTTGAGGATGCCCTTGGCGATCCCGATGGCGTCGCGCGAGGCGTGTTTGAAGCGGTTGGCGAAGGCGATGGCGCCGGCGCGCAGGTCTTCCGGCGCGAACACCTCCGACACGATGCCGATGCGCTGCGCCTCCTCCGCCCCGACGGTGCGGGCCGTGAGCACCAGGTCCTTCGCCCGGTGCATCCCGACCGTGCGCGGCAGCAGGAAGAAGCCGCCGAGGTCGGGGATCAGGCCGATGCGCCCGAACACCGCGCAGAACTTCGCGCGCGTCGAGCACAGCACGAAGTCGGCGGCGAGTGCCAGGTTGAAGCCCGCCCCGAAGGCCGGGCCGTCCACCGCCGCGATAACGGGAAGTTCGAGGTCGACCAGCTCCCTGAACCAGACGTGCAGCAGGCGGATGCGCTCCCGGTTCTGCTGGCTCGACCGCTCCCCCTCCGACAGCGCCTTCAGGTCGCCGCCCGCGCAGAACGCGCCGCCCGAGCCCGTCAGCAGCAGTGCGTGCAGCGACCGGTCCGCGCGGATCTCCGGCAGCAGGTCCCGGATCTCGTTGCGCATGGTGATGTCGAGGGCATTGCGGCTTTCCGGCCGGTCGAGTTCGAGGATGGCGAGGCCGTCCTCCACCCGGTAGCTGATCGCCTGGTGTCTGCCGCCCATTGCATCCCTCGTTGTTCTTGATGAGAAAGCTTATTCTTTCAGGAGAAGCTATGGGGCGCCGCCGGGGCTGTCAATTCGGCGGCGCTCACAGCTCCAGCCCGCGCGCGATGAGGTTGCGCTGGATGTCGCTCGTCCCCTCGCCGATGACATAGACCAGCGAGTCGCGATGGATCCGCCCGACCGGGTATTCGCGCATGATGCCGGAGCCGCCGTGGATGCGGATCGCCTGCTCGCTGACGCGGACGGCGACCTCGCTTGCAAAGAGCTTCACCTTGGACGCAGTCACCGTGTCGAGCGTGCCCTGGTCGACCCGCCATGCGCCGTAATAGACGAGCCAGCGCGCCGCCTCGATGTCGGTCGCCATGTCGGCGAGCTTGTGGGCGATGGCCTGGTACTGGCCGATGCGCTTGCCCGCGACCTCGCGCTCCCTGGCATAGCGGGTGGCGGCGTCGAGCGCGGCGCGCGCCATGCCGAGCGAGTTGGCTGCCACGCCGACGCGGTTCTCCGCCAGCGAGTCGAGGACGACCGGATATGTGCCCGTGCGTCCGCCGAGCAGGCAATCGTCCGGCACGAAGGCGTCGGCGATGTAGAGGAGGCCGGTTTCGGAAGCCTTGATGCCTTCCTTGCCGAGCTTCGAGATGTCGATGCCCGCGCAGGGAAGCTCCACGATGAAGATGCTGATCGCGTCGGGCTTCAGTTCCGGCGACGTGCGCGCCACCAGCAGCATGAAGTCCGCGATGGGCGCGTTGGTGATGTACATCTTCGCGCCATTGATCTTCCAGCCGCCGTCGACCTTCTCCGCCCGCGTCTTGAGCGCGCGGATGTTCGAGCCCACGTCGGGCTCGCTGAGGCCGAAGCACGCGATCTTCTCCCCCGCCAGCGCGGGATGGAAGAAGCGTGCGCGCTGTTCCGGCGTGCCGGCCCTCCAGATCGGCCAGATGCCGAGATGGGTGTGCGCCGACCAGCTCGACGCGAAGGCCTGCGAGACGTAGCTCAGCTCCTCGCGGATGATGCAGTCGCTGACCTTGTCGAAGCCCGAGCCGCCGTCCTCCGCCGGGTAGCGCACGCCGAGCAGGCCCGTCTCGCCCCATTTGCGGAAGATCTCGCGCGGGAATGTCTCGCTTTCCTCCGCCGCCCGCACCAGCGGCGCGATCTCCTTCTCGCAGAACCTGCGAACGGTTTCGCGCACCTGCTCCTGCTCCGCGCTGAACGCGAAATCCATGGCTCTTCATCCCTCCTGGCTGCTTCCGTCTTGTGGCGGACCGTCGCGACACATCCGCTTGCATTCTAACTGAAAAAAAATATTCTAACTAGGAAACAACAAGCCCCGGTGCCGCCGGCCCTGTCAAGTCTGGGGGCGTGCGCGCAAGATCGCCGGACCACCGGCAAGGGGCGGGCGGAAACGCCCGGAAGGGGAGGGAGCAGCGCCTTGGTGCTCGGGTTTTTCAGATGGTCGACCGAGACCTGCCTCCGCCTGTCGGGGGTCGCTCTGCTGCTGATGATGGTCCAGATCAATCTCGACGTGTTGGGCCGCTACCTGCTCAACGAGCCGCTGCCCGGCACGACCGAGATCGTCACCGCCTATCTCATGGTCGCCATCGTATTCCTGCCGCTTGCGCGCGTGGAGATGGCGGATGCGCATATCTCGGTCGACCTGATCGCGCAGTTCCTGCCCGTGGGCGCGCAATTGCGGCTGCAGGCGCTGGCCTGCGCGGCGGGGGCGGCGTTCTTCGGCCTGCTGACCGGGTCGAGCTGGCAATCGGCCATGGCCAAGTACCGCATCGGCGAATACGTGATGGGCGAGTTCTCCGTCGTGGTCTGGCCGTCGCGCTTCTTCGTGCCGCTCGGCTGCGGGCTGATGACTGCGCTGCTGCTCTACAAGGGCTGGCGGCTGCTGATCGGCGACGACGCGCTGGTGCGCGACGCCTCCGGCCCGGCGGAGCATTGAGGCGATGAGCGGTCTCGAGATCGGCTTCGGTAGCCTTGGCGTTCTCCTGCTCCTCATGCTGCTGCGCGTGCCCGTCGGCATTGCGCTGGGCCTCGTCGCCTATGGCGGCATCTACCTGCTGCTGGGGCCCGTCGCCGCCTGGGGCATCCTCACCGCGATCCCCTACGACTTCACCGCGCACTGGACGCTGAGTTCGGTGCCGATGTTCCTGCTCATGGGCTATGTCTGCTTCCATGCCCAGCTGACGGAGGGCCTGTTCCGCGTGGCCCGCGCCTGGCTCAGCTGGCTGCCGGGCGGCCTGGCCGTCGCCTCGGTGGGGGCGAGCGCGGCCTTCTCCGCGGTCACCGGCTCCTCCGTCGCGTGCGCCGCCGCCATGGGCCGCATCGTCGTGCCGGAGATGCTGCGCGCCAACTACGACAAGGGGCTTGCGACGGGCGTTGTCGCGGCGGCCGGCACAATCGGCTCTATGATCCCGCCCAGCATCATCCTTCTGATCTACGGCATCTTCGCGGAGGTGCCGATCGGCAAGCTGTTCGTCGCGGGCATCCTGCCGGGCCTTCTGTCGGCCTTCATGTTCGGTTTGATGATCGTGATCCGCGTCAGCCGCAACCCGGAGCTTGCGCCCACCACCAGCGTGCGTGAGACCCTTGCGGAGAAGCTCGCCGCCTTCCGCGGCACCTGGCCGGTCATCGTGCTGGTGATCGGGGTCTTTGGCGGCCTGTTCGGCGGCGTGTTCACGCCGACGGAGGCGGGTGCGGTCGGTGCGGGCCTCGCCTTCCTGATCGCGTTCGCCCAGCGCACGCTGACCCGCAAGACGATGGGCCAGGCGGTGCTGGAGACGCTCTACAGCACGTCGTCGATCTTCATCATCGCCATCGGGGCGGCGCTGCTGACCCGCCTGATGGCGCTGGCCGGGGTGGCCGACTACCTCTCCGATCTCGTCGTGCAGCACGAGGTCGGGACCATCGGGCTGCTGATCGGCATTTCCGTCGTCTACCTGATCCTCGGCATGTTCCTCGACCCCATCGGGATCATGCTGCTGACGCTGCCGATCTTCCTGCCCGTGGTCCAGCACGTGGGCGTCGACCTGATCTGGTTCGGCATCCTGCTCGCAAAGTACCTGGAGATCGCGCTGATCACGCCGCCCGTGGGTCTCAACGTCTTCGTCATCAAGGGGATGGTCGGCAACCTCGTCTCGACGGCGACGATCTACCGCGGCGTGATGTGGTTCCTCGTGGCCGACCTCATCACGCTGGGCCTTCTGATCGGCTTTCCGGCCATCACGCTGACCCTGCCCTCGCTCATGGACTGAGGACGGGCACCGGGCGGCGCGCCTGCGCTGCGCGAACCAAGAACCGCAAAGAACACTATCTGGGAGGACACACATGAAACACCGGCTTCTCACACTCGCGGCGGCGGCGGGCCTCGCCGTCACCGCTTCGTTCGCGGGCAGTGCGCAGGCCGCGGAAGGCCGCTTCGCCGCCTTCCTTCCGCCGGCCAACCCCGTCGTGGGGCAGGGCGCCGAACCCTTCATCGAGCGCGTGGCGAAGGACACCAATGGCGAGCTGACCTACAAGCTGTTCGCCGGGGGCGCGCTGCTCGGCGGCAAGAACATGGTCGAGGGCCTGCAGACGGGCGTCGCCGACATCGGGCAGATCGTGTTCGGCTATTTCCCGGCCGAGTTTCCCTACGCGACGCTGATCGCCGACATGGCAATCTATGGCAGCAACGCGCCTGCCATCGCGGCGGCGGTCAGCGAGTTCGCACTGCTCAATTGCGAAGGTTGCCTTGCGGAGTTCAAGAAGCTCGGCCTCGTGCACATGGGCGGCACCAGCACGTCGCCCTATGTGCTCATGTCGCGCGACAAGATCGAGACGCTCGACGAGCTGAAGGGCAAGAAGGTCCGGACGCCGGGCGCGCTCTGGGACCGCTGGGTGCGCGCAGCGGGCGGCACGCCGGTCAACATCTCTGCCGGCGAAATCTACGAGGCGATGTCGCGCGGCCAGGTCGACGCCGTGCTCAACGCCTTCGGCGCGATGAAGAGCCACAGCCTGTGGGACGCGGCCAAGCACGTGACGAACCTGCAGCTCGGCACCTACCGGTCCTGGGGCATCTTCACGGTCAGCGCCCGGCATTGGGAGGGCCTGTCGCCGGCGCACCGCCGCGTGCTGCTCGACAATGCCGCGCGCGGCATCCTGCAGGCGGCGCTCGGTTACATCGCGACCGACGACGCGGCCCGCGCGGAGATCGGCCAGCACAATGTCTCGGTCCACGAGCCGTCGGATGGCATGCGTCAGCAGCTGGCGGAGTTCCTCAAGACCGATCGCCCGAACATCATCGAGAACGCGAAGACAAAGCTGAACATCGCCGAGCCCGAGCCGCTGATGGAGAAATTCGTCGCGCTCGTCGAGAAGTGGGAGGCGCTCTACGCCCCGCTTGGCAAGGATCTCGACAAGATGACGGAACTGCTGATGCAGGAGGTCTTCTCGAAGATCGACGAGAACACCCACGGTCTCTGACCGCGGCTTCGAACGCAAGAAAAAGGGACGGGCCGGGACATGCGTTCCGGCCCGTTTCGCGTCGCCCCATGGGAGGGGTCCGGTCTCAGTCGCAGGGCAGGCCCATCTGCCGGGCGATGGCCCGCAACTGGATCTCGTAGCTGCCGACGGTGACGGGCGCGACCAGCGCGTCCATCGCCATGCGCATGGCCGGAAGCTCGCTCGTCAGGCCCCAGCCGCCGGCGACATGCAGCGCGGTCTGCGTGACCCGCACGACCGCCTGCGTGACGAAGAGCTTGGCGGTCGAGACGTCGAGGATCACATCGCCGACGGGCACGCCCGAATCCCACTTGCGTGCGGCGTGGTAGGTGAGATGGCGCGCGGCCTCCACGTCGACCTTCGCCTGGGCCAGCTGGAAGGCGATCGACTGGTTCGCCCCGATCGGGCGGCCGAACTGCTGGCGGGTCTGCGCATACTCCACCGCCCAGTCGAGCGCGTGCTGCATGTGCCCCAGCCAGCGGGCGGACACCATGATCCGCTCCCGGTTGAAGCCGGCCATGATTTCGCGGAAGCCTGCGTCGAGGCGTCTTTCCTCGGGCACCCGCACGTCGTTCAGCGTGATGCGGTAGGTGGGGGCGGGGCGGTTCACATAGGTGTCGATCTGGCTCGCGATCACGCCCTCGCTCGCCCGGTCGACGGCGAAGAACTGCATGCCGTGGCGCCCCTTGGAGGGATCGGTCTGGGCGAGCAGGACCAGTACGTCCGCATCTCCGCCAAGCGTGATGAAGGCCTTCATGCCGCTGAGCATCCAATGGTCGCCGTCGCGCGTCGCGCGCGTGCTGACGTTCTGGATGTCGTTGCCGGCCTCAGGCTCGGTCACGGCGATGGCGACCATGCAGTCGCCAGCGATGTTGCGGCGGGCAAGTTCGCGGTGCTGCGGCGCGCCGAAGTCGTAGAGGATCGAGCCCGCCACGTTCTGCACCAGCAGGGAGACCGCGAGGTTCGGATTGACCTTGGAGACCTCCTCGAGGCAGATCGCCTCCTCTGTCGCGCCGAGGTTGGCCCCGCCGATATCCTCGGAGGCGGTGATCCCGATCAGGCCGGCGCGCGCGGCCGCCTCGTAGAAGTCGCGCGGATATGCCTTCTCCCGGTCCGCCTTTTCCCAGCGCGGGGCGGCCTCGACCTCCGCGAACCTGCGGCACATGTCGCGGAAGACCGGTTCCTCGATGGTGTTGGCGCCGGGCCGGCGCGTGACGGTCATGGCCTGCGGTCTCCCCGATCTGCAAGACGTGCCCGCACCCGGTATCGGCTGCGGTCTTTCAAGGTCTGGCAAAGTCTGGCGGATCGGGAAATGTGAATCAATATTCATTCGCCAGGAGAAAAAGTTTTCTCCATGGCTGAATCTGCGGGCGCGCTCCCGCCCAGCGCCAGAGATGCGTCGCGCGCCGCGACGCGGATGTCCTGGGCCAGTTCCCGCGTCTCGCGCGCACCGACCTGCGCACTGAAGGCGACCGCGCTCATCGCCAGCACCGGCTCGCCCTGCTTGTTGAGGATCGGGGCCGAGATCGTGGTCACGCCGCGCACGTAATTGCCGCGGTCGATGGCATAGCCGCGCCGGTGCACTTCCTCGACGTCCTCCATCCAGTCTTCGAAGGTCTGGGGGTCCTGCAGGCGGATCGCCTCGTACCGGCTGCGCAATTCCTCCGGCGGCATCTGGCTGTAGGCGGCGAAGCAGCGGCCCAGCGCACCGAGGAACAGCGGCAGCCGCTGCCCGATGTTCATGGAGACATGCATCGCCGCATCCGATTCCGCGCGGTCGACCAGCACGGCACGGTCATCGCTCATGCGGTCCCAGAGCGTCATGGTGACCCCGTGCTTGCGCGCGATCCGCTTGAGCGAAGGATGCAGCATGCGGATATGGGTGTTCCGGTCGAGCGCCCCCTGCGCCAGCGCGACGAGACCGAGACCCACCGTGTAGCTCTTCGTCTTCTCGTCGAAGACCACGAGCCCCTCGTGGACCAGCGTCCGCAGCAGGTGGTAGCAGGTGCTGGGATTGAGGGAGAGGTCGCGCGCGACCTGCGTCACGCCGACGGCTGCGTTCGTCCGCTGCAGGTAGCGCAGCACGGCGAGCCCGTTGACCAGGGCGCCCACGAGCTTCTCCGGCGTGTCAGTCCGTTCGGCCATTTCTCTCTCAGAACAATCTTGACGATTGAGAATATACGCCGTGCGCGTTCAGGCGTCCATCGGTGCGCGGCGTGCGACCCAGCGTTGCAGGCGCCGGGCATGCCTTGAAACCGCCGGGAGCGGCATGGTTTCATCCCGCAGTGTCAGGACAAGAGCAAGAAGGAAGGCCGCCGCATGGCACGCAGGGACGCGGATTTCGACGCGCTGATCGTCGGCGCGGGGTTCGCCGGCATGTATCAGCTTCACGCGCTGCGCGACCGGCTGGGCCTTCGCGCGCAGGTGATCGAGGCCGGCAGCGGCGTCGGCGGCACCTGGTACTGGAACCGCTATCCGGGCGCGCGCTGCGACACCGAAAGCCATGCCTATTGCTATTATTTCTCCGACGCCCTGCTGGAGGAGTGGGAGTGGTCGGAGCGCTATCCGGCCCAGCCGGAGATCCTGCGCTATCTGAACTTCGCGGCTGACAGGCTCGACCTGCGCCGCGACATCCGCTTCGACACGCGCGTCACCGGTGCGCGCTACGACACGGAAGCCAATCTCTGGCACGTGGAGACGGACACGGGCGAAACGCTCAGCACGACATGGCTGATCGCCGCGGTGGGCTGCCTTTCCGCGGCCAATATCCCGGACATTCCGGGGCTGGAGCGGTTCGAGGGTGCATGGTACCACACCTCCGACTGGCCCGAAGGCGGCGTCGACTTCACGGGCAAGCGCGTCGGGCAGATCGGCACGGGCTCCACCGGCATCCAGACCGCACCGGCCATCGCGGAGACGGCGGCGCACCTGACGGTCTTCCAGCGCACGGCAAACTACAGCGTCCCGGCCCGCAACCGGCCGCTGGACGAGGACTTCACGCAGGCGTTCCGCGAGAACATCCCGCACTACCGCGATCTGCTGCGCTCGACGCCCAACGGCCATCCCTTCCGCCTGGCCGACCGCAAGGTGGCCGACGTGACGGAGGAAGAGCGCCGGAAGATCTACGAGGAGGCATGGGCGAAGGGCGGGCTGCAGTTCCGCGCCGTGTTCAAGGACCTGGGCGTCGACCGCGAGGCGAACGCGACCGCGTCAGACTTCATCAAGGCGAAGATCCGCGAGACGGTGACGGACCCGCGCAAGGCCAATATCCTCGCGAACATCGACCATCCCTACGGCGCCAAGCGCCCGCCGATCGACACCCATTATTTCGAGACGTTCAACCGCGCGGACGTCGACCTTGTCGATCTGCGTGCAACACCCATCGTCGAGATCACCGCGACCGGCATCCGCACGACGGAGGCGACCTACGACCTCGACGTGATCGTGTTCGCGACGGGCTTCGACGCGATCACCGGGCCGCTTCTCAAGCTGAACATCACGGGCGCTGGCGGCCTGACGCTGGCCGAGGCCTGGCAGGCGGGGCCGCGCAGTTTCCTCGGCCTGCAGGTGCCGGGCTTCCCGAACCTCTTCACGATCACCGGTCCCGGCAGCCCGTCGGTGCTGACCAACATGCCCGTCGCCATCGAGCAGCACGTGGAATGGATCGCCGGCTGCATCGCGTGGATGCGCGAAAACGCCATCGCGGCGATGGAGGCGGACGAGGACGCGGCGGAAGCCTGGGGGCGGCACGTCAACGACGCGGCGAACGCGACGCTGCTGCCGACGGTGCCGCACTCCTGGTACCTGGGCGCGAACATTCCGGGCAAGCCGCGCGTGTTCATTCCCTACGCGGGCGGCCTGCCGCGCTACCGCGCCATCTGCGAGGATGTCGCAGCACAGGGCTACCCTGGCTTCCGGACCAAGGACACCGCAGGAAAGACGCGGGCCACCTCGAACGGCCTGCCGCCGATCCGCGGCTTCACGGCCCCGCTGGAAGCGGAGCCGCAAGCCGTCTGACGCACCTGGGCGCCTGTCTCAGCTTTCGTGCGCGCCGCGCATCTCGCTGATGGCCTTTTGCACCATCCGCCAGCTTTTCGCGGTGGCGGCGTTGCCTGCGGTCTCTGCGGCCTGCGCCTTCTGCGCGGCCTCGGCCTCGGCCTTGGCGCCGTGGGCGTCGAACAGTTCCCGCGCATAGGCGGCGATCTTGGCTGCTTCCATGGGTCTCGCTCCCTTCGGTCGGGGGCGGGGGCACGGTCCGTGCGCCCATGCCCGCCCGCTGTGGCGTTCTGCCTTGCCTGGAGACGTAAGCATGACCACGCCGGCTGCCAACCGCCTTGACCGCGATCAAGCCTGGGCGGGCGCGGCCCCCGCGGGGTGGAGCGTGCGCGGGATCAGCCGCAACTCGTCGCGCGCGGCGCGCATCAGGTCCTCGCGGAAGTCGGGATGGGCGAGGCCGATGATCCGCAGCGCCCGGTCCGCCATGGTCAGGCCGCGCAGGCAGGTGATGCCCTGCTCGGTGCAGACGTAATGGATGTCGTTGCGCGTGATGCTGACGACGGAGCCCGTGGGCAGAACGGGCTGGATGCGGGAGACCGTGCCGCCCTTGCCCGTCGATGGCAGCATGATGACGCCGATCCCGCCCGGCGCGACCGACGCGCCGTAATGGAAGGCCCATTGGCCGCCCACGCCGCTGTAATGCTGCGGGCCGACCGTCTCCGACGCGCACTGGCCGAACAGGTCCATCTGGATCGTCGCGTTGATCGACACCTGCCGGTGGTTCCGCGCGATCACCGCCGGGTCGTTGGTGTAGGAAATGGGGTGGAATTCCACTGCCGGGTTGTCGTCCACGAAGTCGTAGAGCCGCTTCGACCCGATGGCGACGGCGGAGATCATCTTGCCCGGATGCAGCGTCTTGCGTGCATTGGTGATGACGCCCGCCTCCCACAGGTCGACGGCCCAGTCGAACAGCGCCTCGGAATGGACGCCGAGGTCCTTCTGCCCGCCCTTCGCCAGTTGCCGGACGACGGCGTCAGGCACCTTGCCCACGCCGACCTGCAGCGTCGCGCCGTCTTCCACCAGGCTTGCGATGTGGCGGGCCATGGCGGCCTCGTCCGGCGTCGGCGCCTCGCCCGACATGGAGATGGTCTTCACCGGGTCGTCGGTTTCGAGCACGAAGTCGACCCGGCCCGCAGGGAGATAGCAGGTACCGTGGGTGCGCGGCTGGTGCGGGCTCGTCTCGAACAGCACGCGCCTGGCCTTGGGCAGGAAGTCCACGATCCAGCCGCCGAACGCGCCAAGGCCGAAGAAACCGTGCCGGTCCATGGGTGCCGTCGCGCTGACCAGAAGGTCGATGTCATAGGGGAAGTCGGCGCCCGCGTGATGCGGGTGCAGCGGACGGTAGCTCGCGCGCCCGTCGCGGATCGCGTCGATCACCGGCCGGTCGTAGGAGAAGTCGGAGATGTGGTAGATGTTCTCCGCGAACTCCGGCCCCATGATCTCCGGCTCGACCGGGAACTGCTCCTGCCGCATCGGGTGGGCGAGGCGGATCCCGCGGAACCTGTGTGCGTTCTTCGCCAGGATCTGGAGGAAGCGGTTCGGAAGCCCCGTGCCGCCGTTGATGCAGATGAGCATGTCGTCGCGCAGGAGGCCGACGATCTCCTCCTCGCTCAGGGCCGGGATGCCGCGTGCGGTGCGTCCTGTCATGGTCGTCCTCCCTGGCCCTCGGCCCCTCAGTCTGGCGTCTTGCGCGCCTTCAGGGGCCTGAGTGTGCCAAGGAAGCCCGTGCCCTGTCCAATGCGGTTGCGGCAGGGCGGCCCGGCGGCGCTCAGGCCGCCGAGGCTGCGTCCAGCAGGCCGGGCAGCGCGTCCGCGTCCGGATCGTCCGCGGCGAGCGGATCGCGCGTCCGCACCCGGTGGCGCAGCACCATCTCCGCCAGCGTCCGGCGGTGCGGGTCGCCGAGCCGTGCGCTTTCCCACGCCAGCATGGCAGCGGATGCGACATGGTAGAGGCCCGCCGCCGCCTGCCGGGTCAGCGCCACGTCGTCCGCCTCCGCCACGTGGCGGGCGAGTGCCACGGCGCGGCCGATCGCGTTCTCCAGCCCCGGCAGGGGATTGCCGTCCTCGGCGATCAGCCGGGCGAGGTGTGCCTCCAGAGCCTCCAGCGAGCCCTCCCGCCGGATCGCGCGGATCACGTCGAGGGCGACGACATTGCTCGTCCCCTCCCAGATCGAGCCGAGGTGCGCGTCGCGCACCAGGCGGGCGTCGGAGAACTCCTCGATGTAGCCGCAGCCGCCGCGCACCTCCATCGCGTCGCCAGTGACGACGCGCGCGTCGCGGCAGGCCCGGTACTTGATGAGCGGCGTCAGGATGCGCAGCAGCGCATAGGCCCCGTCCTCGCCCGCGTCCGACCGGCGCAGCGTGTCGGCCGTCTGCAGCATCATGGCGCGCGCCTGCTCCGCCCGCATCAGCATCTTGGCAAGCTGGCGGCGCATCAGCGGCATGTCGATCAGGTGCCGGCCGAAGGCCACGCGGTTGCGCGCGATGTACATGGATTCGCTGAAGGCGCGGCGCATCATGCCCGCAGCCCGCACGCCGTTCGACAGGCGCGAGGAATTGACCATGTCGGCCATCTGCCGGAAGCCCGCGCCCGGATCCCCGACGAGGAAGGCGGTCGCGCCCTCCAGCCTTATCTCCCCGCTCGCCATCGAGCGGGTGCCGAGCTTGTCCTTCAGCCGCACGATCCGGTAGGCGTTCGCGCTTCCGTCCGGCAGCGTCTTCGGCAGCAGGAACAGGCCGACGCCCTTGATCCCCGCCGGGCCGTCCTTCAGCCGCGCCAGCACCATCGCAAGGCCAGCATCGGCGTTGGAGCAGAACCACTTGTCGCCCGAGAGCCGCCAGGTGCCGTCGCCCGCAGGCTCCGCCATCACTGCGGTCGCGCCGACGTCCGAGCCCGCGCCCTGTTCGGTCATGAACATCGCGCCCTGGGACAGCGCGTCGAGATCCTGGCTCGTCAGCGCCGGGAGGTAGCGGGCGACGAGGTCCTCCGACCCGAACTTGCGCAGCGTGCGCGTCAGGCTGTCGGTCATGTTGACCGGGCAGAGCAGGCCGAACTCCGCCTGCACGAAGAGGAAGGTGACCGCGTATTTCGCCACCGGCGGCATCTTCTCGGGCCAGTCGAGCACGCCGCCGCGATGCGACATGGCGGCAAGGCCGAAGTCGCCGAAGGCAAGCTGCTCCATCTCCCGGTAGGCGGGGTGGTAGTCGATCTGGTTCACGTCCTCGCCCCGGCGCGTGCGGGTGCGCAGCACGGGCGGATTCCGGTCTGCCGTGCCGGCGAGCGTGTCGAGGCGGCCGCCCGCAAGCGCGCCCAGCCGGTCGAGGTGCGGCTCCATGTGCGCCTTGAGATCGGCGGGCATGTAGAGGCCGAGCAGCGGCGCCATCCACGGGTCCGCGCGGAAGAGGTTCAGCCCATAGGCGTCCGGCACCGCCTCGGCGCCGGTCGGGGGGGCCGGATGAGCGGTTGCATCGACCGGCTTCAGGGTGCGTGCTGCGCTGGCGGTCATGGCGCCACCTCTCCATTTCTTATGTAGAATTAGTTGCAGAATACAGAAAGCCTGAACGCGGTACAATGCCGGCACCGCACGTCTGCCCTTCGCGATCCGGCCCCCCCGGTGCACCCGGACGGTTGTGCGGCCCGGCCCGTTCGCGCACTGTTGAAGGCGACGAGGCCCGGGCAGGGCCTTGCAGCGGGCAGTGTGGCGTGCAGCCCGGCAGTGATGGGCGGGGAGGTCATGCAGCCGCAGACGCCAGACCATGAACCGCAGGCCGACGCGCCGCTTCCCGTCGCGGCGTTCGAGCATCTGACCGGTCCGTCGCGCGGCACCGTGACATGGGTGGGGCAGCCGGACCTGATCGTGTTCCTCACCGGCACCGGGCGGGTGCGCGTCGCTGCGTCCGGCGCTGCCGAGCCAGGGCAAACCCCCGTCGCCCGATTGCGCCGGTACGACGGCAGCTACGAGGTTTCCGCCTTCGACGGGCAGCCCCTGTGGGTCAATGGCGCGGCGGTGGAGACGCGCCGGCTGCGTCACCTGGACATGATCGAGTTCGGGGAAACCGGACCCATGTCGCGGATCTATCTCTGCCACGACGGGCAGGTGCTCAGGCCCGGCGTCGGCACGGTGCTGAGTGATGCCGCTGCCTATCTCCGGTCCAGCCGGAAGCCCGTTTCCCGCCGCGTCCTGAGCGCAGCGGGGCAGGTGCAGCGCCGCCTCGCGCGGGAGACGACGTGGGCGTTTCGCATAGGCGTCGTGATCGCGCTTGCCGCCCTTGCCTTCGTCGCCTGGCAGCAGAGCCGTATCAACACGCTGCTGCGCCAACAGATCGAGAGCGGCCAGGCGCAGGTCGAGGCGGTGTCCCGCCTGCTCGCCCGAACGAGCGAGGAGGCGCCGACGCCCGCCGACCTCGACAGGCTGCGGGAGACGCTTGCGCGCCGCATGGAACTCACCACGGAACGGGTCGCCGAACTGGAGCGCCGTACGACCGCCGTGGGCCGCGTGATCGCGCGGGCAAGCCCCTCGATCGTCTTCCTGCAGGGCGGCTACGGCTTCCGGGATCGGGAGACCGGGCGGATGCTGCGGCACGTGCTGGGCCCGGGGGGCAAGCCCGCCCTTCTGCCGGGCGGCTTTCCGCTGCTGTCGCTCGATGGCGACGGTCCGGTCGCTGAGAGGCAATTTCTCGGCACCGGCTTCGCCGTGGGGGATGAGGGGCTCGTCGTGACCAGCGGGCACGTCGGGGAGCCGTGGGAGGAGGACGTGAACGTCGCCGCCCTCGGAACGCAGGGGCTTGAGCCGGTGCTGAGGCGCTTCATCGCCTATCTCCCCGGCCGCCCCGAGGCCAGCCCCGTGGCACTGCTCCGGGCCAGCGCCGAGGCCGACCTTGCGGTGCTGCGCCTCGACGCGGGCGAGGGGCTGCCGCCAGGCCTGCAACTCGCCGATGCGCCGCCGCGGGCGGGCGACGAGGTCATCGTCATGGGCTATCCCACGGGCATGCGCACGATGCTCGCGCAGGCGGGCGAGGCCTTCATCGCGGCGCTGGAGGAGGCGGGGC
Organism: Futiania mangrovi; assembly: GCF_024158125.1. Classification (NCBI taxonomy): domain Bacteria; kingdom Pseudomonadati; phylum Pseudomonadota; class Alphaproteobacteria; order Futianiales; family Futianiaceae; genus Futiania; species Futiania mangrovi. The sequence continues at coordinate 956,634 of NZ_JAMZFT010000002.1, forward strand.
CGCTCGACTTCTGGTCGGTTGCCGCGCGCCTCGCCGAGACCGGCCGCATCATGCCGCTGGCAAGCCGCGGCATCGTCGGCAGGGCCTCGGGAGAGGCAGTCGTCTACGATGCCGAGACGACCTATGGCGGCTCCGGCGGTCCGGTCCTCGACCTCGACGGGCGCGTCGTCGCAGTCAATACGGCGATCCTGCCCGAATATGGCGGATCGAACCTGGGCGTACCCGCCGAGCAGGTGCGCCGCCTGCTGGAAGAGAGCAAGACGAACTAGGGCAATGCGGCCCATTGATCCGCGTCAAGGCGGCTCATGCCGCGCTCCGGTACTGGATAGGCGCAGTGCGGATTGCGGATTGCTGCAGCAAAGCAAGCGGTGGATGCCATGGATGAAGAAGCCCCAGACCTGTCGATTTCAGGCGAGCGTCTCTTCTACATCATCATGAAGGCGCGGGAGTTCGACGAGAAGGTCGCGCCCGGCGAGATGGACGAGGGCTCCAACCCGTCCGACGACAACAGCGTGTCGATCCTCGAGGACTATGCCGACGATCCGACGCTGCAGGAGTTGCAGACGGCGCTGGACGACCTGAACGTGGACGCCCAGCTCGATCTCCTGGCGCTGATGTGGTTCGGGCGGGGCGACACGGACAGCTTCGCGGAGGCGCGCGTCCAGGCCGCCGACACGACGGACAAGCACATCCCGGGCTACCTGATCGGCACGCCGCAGCTGTCGGACTACCTGGAGGAGGCGCTCTCCCAGCTCGGCATATCCGTGACCGAATTCGGCGAGGGGCACCTGTAGCCGGCGCCGCTCGCCGCCGGGCCGGCCTTCAGACCGACCGCGTCGACGTGATGCCGCCGTCGATCGTGATGATCGTCCCCGTGGTGTAGGCCGACCGGGGGGATGCGAGGAAGGCGAACAGGTCCGCCACCTCGCGCACCTTGGCGGGCCGGCCGAGCGGATAGGCCGCGAGCAGTTCCCGGTAGCGGCTCTCGTCGCCCCACTGGTCCTTCGCGCGCTTCTTCTGCAGGTTGACGATGCGGCTCGTCTCGACCGGGCCGGGGTTCACGCCGACGACGCGGATGCCGTCCTTCAGGCTCGGGCCGCCCAGTGCGCGCGTGAAGGCCATCAGCGCGGCATTGCCGGTCGTGCCGCAGATGTAGCGGAAATCGAAGTTTTCCCCGCCATTGCCGATGTTGTTGAGGATGACGCCGCCGCCGCGCTCCTTCATCTTCGCGTAGAAGGCGCGGCACAGGTCGATGTAGCCGAAGACCTTCGCGTCCCAGCCCGCACGCCACGCCTCGCCGTCGACCTGCCAGAGGTCGCCACCCGGAATGGCGCCCGCGTTGTTGATGAGGATGTCGGCGTCCCCGGCCTCGGCCAGTACGGCTGCTGCCGCCTCGGGCACGGTCAGGTCCTGTTGCTGGACCGTCACCTCGACGCCGTGCGCGGCGCGCAGGCGGTCGGCGACCTTCTCGAGGTTCCCGGCGGAGCGGGCGACGAGATGCAGGTTGCAGCCCTCCTCCGCGAACACGTCCGCAAGGCCTTCCCCGATGCCCTGCGACGCGCCGGTTATGACGACCTTCTTGCCGCGAAGCTGCAGATCCATCTTTCTCTCCCCCTTCTATCGTGATCCGACGATGCGGGCGATCTCCCCGATCGCGTCCGGATTGACGAGCGCCGTGAGGTCGCCCTGCGGCGCGTCCGTATAGATGCCGCGGATGACGCGGCGCATGATCTTCGAACTGCGCGTCTTGGGCAGCTGTTGCACGAGGTAGACCTCGCGCGGGGCGAACGGCTTGCCGAGCCGGTCCTGCACGCGCTTGCGCACCTCTGCCAGGAACTCCCGCGTCTCCCGCAGCCTGCTGCCGGTCAGGAAGGCGACGATGGCCTGCCCCTTCAGCGGGTCGGGCACGCCGATCACAGCCGCCTCCTCGACACCTGCAAGCTCGACGAGGATGGCCTCGACCTCCGCCGGGCCGACCCGCTTGCCCGCGACCTTGATCGTGTCGTCGGAGCGGCCGAGCATGAAGTACTGCCCGGTCGCGTCGCGCATGGCGAGGTCGCCATGGACCCACAGGCCGGGGATGGCGCTCCAGTAGGTTTCGAGATAGCGCGCGTCGTCCTCCCAGAAGGAGGCGGTCATGCCGACGAAGGGTTCGCGGACGACAAGTTCGCCCGTCTGAAGGGTGACGGGTTTGCCGTCGAGGTCGACCACGTCGACCGCCACCGCCCCGCCGCGCGCGTTGAAGCCTGCCGGCACGATGGGCTTGACGACCACGCTGCCGAGCAGCGCGCCCGATACCTCAGTGCCCCCGGTGTAGTTGATGAGCGGCACCTCGCCGCGCCCAAAATGGGTCTGGAACCAGAGGAAATGCTCCGGCGCGATGCCTTCGCCCGCTGTGATCAGAAGCTCGATGGAGGAAAGATCAGGCGCGGTCGCCGTCTCCGCATGCGCGGCAAACCCGCGGATGAGCGTGGGCGCCGAGCCGAAGTGCGTGACGCGGTAGGTCTCCACCAGCCGGCCCATGCGCGACCAGTCGGGGAAGTCCGGGGCGCCGTCGTAGCACACGAGCGTCGCGCCCCGCATCAGCGCGGAGCACATGACCAGCGTGCCCGCGATCCAGCCCATGTCGGCGGGCCAGCAGAACACGCTCTCCGCCTTCACATTGAAATTCAGCGCCGCGTCGTGCGCGATGCGGATGGGAAAGCCGCCGTGCGTGTGCACCGGCCCCTTCGGCTTGCCGGTCGTGCCCGAGGTGAAGATCACCATGAAGGGATCGTTGGCGCTCATCGTCAGCGGCGCGACGCGCGGGCCTTCGGGGGCGGTGACTTCCGTCCACGCGACGGCGTCCGCGGGCAGCGGGTCGTCCGCGGGGTGATGCGGCGAGACCTTGAGGATCAGCCGCTCCAGCGTCGGCAGGCGGCTGCACACCTCCCGCACCGTCGGCATCGCGTCCACATAAGCGCCCCGGCGCAGGAAGCCGGTGGTGGCGATCAGCCCCCTGGCCTTGCACGCCTCCAGCCGCGACAGGATCGGCTCGGCCCCGAAACCGCTGAACAACGGCACGACGATGGCGCCGATATAGGCGAGCGCCATCACGGCTGCCGACGCTTCGACCCCGTTCTCCATCAGCAGGCCGACGCGGTCGCCGCGTACGATGCCCTGCTCGGCGAGGCCGGTCGCCACGCGCGCCACGAGATCGCGCAGCTCGGCATAGGTGACGCGGGTGACGTGTCCGTCCTCGGTCTCGGCGACGATGGCGGGCTTGTCGCGGAACGCCGGATCGTCGGCGCGGTCGAGGACGGTATCGGTCCAGTTCAGCTCCCCGCCGACGAACCAGGAGGGAAACTCCTTCCCGCGGCTAAGGTCGCACAGGCGGTCGTAGTCCTTGCGCCAGCGGATCCCGAGATAGTCGTTCATCCGGCGCCAGTAGGCCTCCGGCTCGGCCAGGGACCAGGCGTAAAAGCTGTCGAAGTCGGCCTGTCCGGTATGGCGCATCATCTGCGCCGGGCAGGAGTGCGTCAGGTCTTGCGGGCGGGGATGCCAGGTGCGGGGGGCGCTCTCGCTCATTGCCGTGCGCCGCTCCCGGCGCGGATGGCGCCTGCCGGTTCTGCCCGGCCTTGCATCCCGGCGGTGTCCCTCGCGTGTGTCATGTTGTTGTTTCCTCCCTTGCACACCACCGGCGCCGATACTGCCATCTCGTTCGTCCGGACAAAAGTGCGCTGGCCGCCCCCTCAGCGAAGGGCCGGGTTGCGCGCGCCTCGTCCGAAAAGGTTTGATCGACGCGGGGGGGCTCGGCATATTTCGATATGAAGAAGAAGTCTTCGCGTTCGTGGTGCCGGCCGGCGATGTGCCGGGCCGCGCATCGCGTCACGGGATACGCCACGCGGGTGCGCCTCGGACACGCCGCGTAACGACAGACGAAGGGATGGCCGAACGCATGCCACTGACCACCAAGCCGCTTCATCCGACGTTCGCAAGCCAGGTCGATGTCCAGATCGGCGACGCTGTGCAGAACCCTGCCCTGATCGAGGATCTGAAGGCCTTCTGGCGGACCTCGCCGCTGATGATCTTCCGGCGGCAGGCGCTGACGGAGGAGGAACTCGTGGCCTTCTCGGCCCTGTTCGGCGAGTGCGAGACGGTCAGCCGCCGGGACATCCTGTCGCCCTACAACGACAAGGTCATCTACTTCAGCACGCTGCGTTATGCCGACGGCCGCAATGTCGGCGGCTTCGCGGGCGGCGAGGATGCCGACTGGCATTCCGACCAGACGTTCCGGCCGAACCCGTCGACGGGGGCGCTGCTGCAGGCGGTCGAGGTGCCGCGCGACGGCGGCGACATCTACTGGTCGGACCAGTACGGGGCCTATGACCTCCTGCCCGACGACGTGAAGGCGCTGATCGACGGCAAGACCGGGCGGTACAGCTATGCCAAGCGCCTCGGGATCATGAATGCGTCCGAACTCAAGGACAAGAAGGACGAACTGGCCAAGATGCCGGACGTCTTCCACCCGGTCGTGCTGACGCATCCGGTCACGGGGCGCAAGGCGCTCTACGCGGATCCGACCACGCTCGTCGAGGTCCAGGGCCTCTCGGAGGAGGAGAACGCGCGCGTGCTGCCGATCCTGTTCGCGGCCGGGGCCGACCCCTCGCTGGTCTACAGGCACAAGGTCATGCCCGGCGACGTGATGATGTGGGACAACGGTTGCACCATGCATCGCCGGGATTCCATGCGGCTCGACCAGCCGCGTCTGATGAAGCGCACGACCTTCCGCCTGCCCGGTGCCGCCTATTGCGTGCCGCACTAGACGGGGTCCGGTCCCCGCCAGCGAAAAGGACGCCCAATGCACAGCTCCGTCGTCTACCGGCGCGTGACCCGCGTCGATGCGGCCGTCTGCGAGGCCGCGAAAACCGTCTCCGTGTCGGATGTGCACGAGGCCATGCCGCTGTCGGAGGCCCGCCGGGGCCTGATGTCGCCGCGGATGCGCCCGCTGAACCGGAGCCTGCGCATCGCCGGGCCGGCGGTAACCGCCCATTGCGCACCCGGCGACAATCTGATGATGCACCGCGCGCTTTATCTCGCGGAGCCGGGCGACGTGCTGGTGGTCGTCTGCCAGTCGGAGACATCGGGCGCGCAATGGGGCGACATGGCCGCGCGCTATGCCCTCAGGAAGGGTCTGGCGGGGGTCGTGGTGCAGGGGGCGATCCGCGACACCGACGAGCTGGAGCGCATGACGTTCCCGGTCTGGTCGACGGCCGTCTCGCCCATCCGCCCCGGCAAGGCCGGTGCCGGCGCGGTGAACGTTCCCGTCGCCTGCGACGGCGTCATCGTCAGGCCTGGCGACATGATCATGGCGGACGGGGACGGCGTGATCTGCGTCCCGCGGGAGGGCGCCGCGGCGGCAGTCGAGGCCGCCCGCGAACGCATGACACGTGAGGATACCGTGGCAGCCGCGATCGCCGACGGAGCGCACCTCTGGGACCTGGCGAAGCTGCAGTCGGCGTTTGACGCGCTCGACGTGGAGGAGATCGACGGCCCCTGTCCGGGCTGACCGGCGCCGCCCGCATCCGGTGACCTGCGAGGTTGGACGGCAGTAGGGTTTTGTGCTCGACTGGCTCCCGCGTGAATGGAGCCAGCCGTTGGAAGCTTCCCGAAAAGACAAGCGAAGCGATTTGGCGCTGACAGCCGCCCAGGGACTGATCGATTCCCGGCGGCTGTTCTATTTCTATCATGTTGCACGTGCCGGCCGGTTCAAGACGGCGGAGGCGTTGCTCGGCGTTGCCCAGTCGGCCATGAGCCGCCAGATCCAGGCACTGGAAGCCGACCTGGGTGCGCAACTGCTCGAACGGACGGGGCATGGCGTGCGCCTGACCGAGCCCGGCGAGATCGTCTTCAGGCACGCCGAGGAAATTCTCGGCAAGATGCTGCAGGCCAAGGGAGAGATCCGGGCGGCGGCGCAGAACATCGCGGAGAACGTCAGCATCGCGGGGCCGCCGACGTTCATGTACAGCTACATGCCGGAGATCATCAACCGGTTCCGGCGCGATTTTCCGCACTGCAGCGTCTCGCTCGTCGAGGCGGGCACCGGCAGCATCTATCCCTATCTGTCAAGCGGCGAGGTCGACATCGCCATCGTCATCCAGATCCCGAACTCCACGAAGCTGGAGTTCGAGCAATTGTTCGCCGAGGACATGTACCTCATGGCCGCGCCCGGCGATCCGGTTGCAGGCGAGGGCGTCGCCCGGCGCGAGCGGATCCACGCGCTCGACCACATCCTGCCCGCGTCGCTGCACGGCTCGAAGGAGATCATCAAGAAATATTTCGAGGCGGGCGGCTTCTCGATCAATTGCCGCTTCCACATCGACAGCCTGTCGCTGACGCGCATCCTGCTCTGCCAGGGCGGAGTCTGTTCGATCCTGCCGCGCGCGGCCTGCCGGACCGAGCTGGAGGAGGGCAAGCTGCTCGCACTCCCCCTCGATCCGCCGCTGCAACGCACGCTCTACCTCGCGCGCGTGCGCGACCGCGAGCTGACGCCGGAGACGCAGGCCTTCATGCGGCTGATCGCTGACGTGGTCGCGGAGAAGGGGGTCTAGGACACGCCCTCAGCGCTGGGCGGCCTCGGCGGCCTCGCGCTCCCGGTCGCGCAGCACCTTCCGGTTGACCTTGCCCGCCGGCGTCTTGGGAAGTTCCGCCACGATGTCGATCAGGCGCGGATATTCGTGCTGGCTCAGGCGTTCGCGGACGAAGGTCTGAAGCTCGCGCACGAAAGCGTCCGTGCGGGGCCGTTTGGACACGAGGAACGCCTTGACAACCTGGCCGCGCGTCTCGTCGGGCACGCCGATCACGGCGGCTTCCTGCACGTCGGGGTGCTTGAGCAGCTGGTTCTCGATCTCCACAGCGCTCATCGTCCAACCGGCCGAGATGATCACGTCGTCGGCCCGGCCCGCGTGGTAGAAATAGCCGTCCTCGTCGGTGTAGCCGAGGTCCTTTGTCGGAAACCAGGCATCCCGGCGCCAGACCTTGATCTCGCCGATGGTACCCGGCGGGCAGGGCTTGTCCTCGGCGTCGTGCACTTCGACGCGCGTGCCGGGAACCGCCTTGCCGAGGGAGCCGGGCTTCACGGGGAAGTCCGCTGCGCCGGGATAGCTGACGAGGATGACGCCGACCTCCGTGGTGCCGTAGATGCTGCAGACGGGCTTGCGGAAGACACGGTCGATGAAGTCGAGCGTCTCGGGGTCGATCGGTTCGCCCGTGTAGGAGAGCTTCTCCAGTTGGTAGGTGTAGCGCTCCGCGGCGCCGGAGTTCTTCATCATCCGGTAGTGCGTGGCGGCCGCGGACAGGTTGGTGATCTCGTAGTCCTGCAGCGCCTTCAGCAGGCGTTCCGCGTCGAACCGGCCCGCATAGGCACCCGTCGTGATTCCCATGGCGAGCGGCGCGAGCGTGCCGTGCCACAGGCCGTGCCCCCAGGCCGGCGAGGACGGACAGAAATAGCGGTCGCCCGGACGGATCCCCGTGCCGTAGAGCGCGGCGATCATCACGGTGACGATGGCCTTGTGCGTGTGGCGCACGGCGTCCGGCAGCTCCCGCGTCGTGCCGGAGGTGTACTGGAACATCGCCATGTCGCTCGCCCGCGTCGTGGGCGTGAACTCCGGCGCGTGGTCCCCCAGCGCCTCCATCAGGCCGTCGTCGGCGACGAGGATGTCGAGCCCCGCGATGCCTGCGGCGGTGTCCAGCTTCTCCCGGTTGGTGACGAGTATGCGCGGCGTGCAGTCGTCGACTCGCAGGCGCAGGCCGTCCGGTCCGAACAGCGTGAACAGGGGCACCGCGATCGCGCCCGCCTTCATCGCGCCGAACAGGCAGACGTAGAAGGCAAGCGACGGCTCCAGCATGATGGCGACCCGGTCGCCCTTCTCGACACCGCGCGCCAGGAGCAGGTTCGCGAACCGGGAGGACGCGTCCGCGAGTTCGCGGAAGCGGATCGTCTCATCCCCGCCGTCGGCGAGTGCGATGCGGAGCGCGACGCGGTCGGGGTCTCCGGCGTGCCGGTCCACGCACTCGTGCGCGAGGTTCAGCCGCTCCGGCGTGCCGTCGAGCAGGTCCCAGAGCCGTTCGGGCGAGAAATGCTCTTGCGCGTCGGCCCACGTGGAGAGGTCGGTCAGCTTCACGAAAACGCTCCTCGCAGGACAGCCCCGCCGCCGGGCCGGCAGCGTCGATGCGGGCATATTCCCGGCAGGGATTTGTCGTTGTCAATATGAGATAGGAGATGTAGCATCAAGATATATCAGCGCAATGCAGTTTTGTGCGTTGCAACAAGAATGACGGCTGTCGCCCCCGCATCGCGGGGGCGCGGCACGTGCAATGCCGGGGAAACCGGCGGATCGGGGGGGATGTGTCGGCGAACGGGAACACGCAACCGGCGGACGGTGATGCCTCGTCTTCGTGGCAGCCCTTGCGCGGTGTCCGCGTTGCGGATTTCTCGCTCCTGCTGCCCGGGCCGTTCGCGACCGTCCTGATGGCCGACCTCGGGGCGGACGTCGTGAAGGTCGAGCCGCCGGCCGGCGACTTCGCGCGCAAGATGCCGGTGGCGATGTTCCGGATGGCCAACCGGAACAAGCGCAGCATCGCCGTCGATCTCAAGGATCCTGCCTCCGCCGGTCTGGTGGAGCGGCTGGCCAAATGGGCCGACGTCGCCATCGAGGGGTTCCGCCCCGGCGTCGCGGACCGGCTGGGGATCGGCTACGAGGCGCTGTCCGCGATCAATCCCGGGCTCGTCTATTGCTCGATCTCGGGCTACGGCCAGACGGGGCCTGAGCGACTGCGGCCCGGGCACGACCTGAACTATCTCGCCGCCGCCGGGGCGCTGGCGCTGCCCGGCCACTGGCTCGAGCCGCCGAAGCGTTCGGGCATTCCGGTGGCGGACCTCGCGGCCGGAAGCTTTGCGGTGGTCGCGATCCTCAGCGCCCTGCACGCCCGCAACGCGACAGGCAAGGGGGCGTCTCTCGACCTCAGCCTGGCGGAGGCGGCGCTGTCGCTCGCCTGCGTGCGCTACGGGCCGACGCTCGACCGCCCCAGGCGCGACCACATGTACCCGACCAACGACATCTTCGAGACGGCCGACGGCAAGGCGCTGGCCTTCGGCATCGTCGAGCAGCACTTCTGGGAGGCTCTGGTCGATGCGGTCGGCCACGTGGAGCCGAAGCTGCGCGACCCGAAATATGCGCAGGAGCCGGGCCGGCGCGAGCACGGCGACGAGTTGTCGCGCCTGCTCAAGGCGATGTTCCTGACCCGGCCTGCCGCGGAGTGGATGGGGCTTTTCGAGGGGCACGACGTGCCGGTCAGCCATGTCCTGACGCCGGCCGAGGCCGTGCAGAGCCCGCAGATGGCCGCGCGCGACATGATGCTGACCTGCGAGGGCGAGGCGCACGTGCCCTTTCCGGTGACGGTCAACGGCAAGCGCGGCGGCGCGGTGCGCCGGAATGCGCCGCCGCTCGCCGCCGATACGGACGCCATCCTCGCCGAGTTGGGCTATTCGGTGGAGGATGCCCGCGCGCTGAAGGCCACGGGCGTCCTGAACGTCGCGGGCGGGGCGTAGGGGCAGGCCATGGCAGGACCTCTCTCCGGCGTGCGCGTGCTCGATTTCACGGCGATCATTCTCGGGCCGCTGGCGTCGCAGATCCTCGGCGACATGGGCGCCGACGTCTGGAAGGTGGAGCCGCCGGAAGGCGACATGCTGCGCAATGTCGGCCCCTCTCGCACGCCGCACATGGGGCCGCTGTTCCTGCACCTGAACCGGAACAAGCGCAGCATCGCGCTGGATCTGCGGTCAGAGGCGGCACGGCCCGTGCTCGCGCGCCTGATCGGCGAAGCCGACGTGCTGATGCACAACATGCGGCCCAAGGCGCTCGCGAAACTCGGGCTCTCCTACGAGGATGTCTGCCGGATCAATCCGCGGATCATCCATTGCGGCGCCTTCGGGTTCGGCCAGACCGGCCCCTATGCGGACCGGCCGGCCTACGATGACCTGATCCAGGGCGCGGTCGGCCTGCCCGGGCTGCAGGCGCCGCCGGGGGGCGAGCCGCGCTACGTGGCGACCGCGATCGTCGACCGCTCGGTCGGCCTCGCCATGGCCTCGGCGATCGGCATGGCGCTCTATGCGCGGGAAAAGACCGGCAAGGGGCAGGCCATCGAGGTGCCCATGTTCGAGAACATGGTGCAGTTCGTCTGGTCCGATCATCTCTATGGCAAGACGTTCGATCCGCCGCTCGGGCCTGCGGGCTACCCGCGGATGCTCGACGCCGAGCGCCGCCCATACCGGACGTCCGACGGCTATATCAGCGTCATCGTCTACACCGACCGGCACTGGCAGCGGTTCTTCGAGCGCATCGGCCGGACCGACCTTGCGCAGGATCCGCGCTACACGACGATCAAGGGCCGGGTGGAGAACATCAGCTGGCTCTACGGTTTCCTGGCCGAGACATTTGCGGCCCGGACCTCGGCGGAATGGCTGGAGCTGCTGGCGGACGTGGACATTCCGGCGGCGCCGCTGCTGACCGCGGACACGTTGCTCTCCGACCCGCACCTGACCGCGACGGGGTTCATCCAGACGGTCGAGCACCCGTCGGAGGGGCGGCTGAGGACCTTCGGCATCCCGTCCTCCTGGAGTGCGACGGTGCCCGAGGTCGCACGCCAGGCCCCCCGGCTCGGCGAACACACCGTAGAGCTTTGCGAACAGCTTGGGGTACCGCACAATCAGATCGATGCGCTGGTCGCATCCGGCGCCGCCATCGACGGACGCGCGGTATCCGCGACGCCGCCTTCGTGAAGGAGGCAAGGGAGGTTCCGTGAACAACTCAGCACTTCATCGAGGTCTGGCCGTCGTCGAGGACGCGCTGCACGCGCTGGGATGCACGGCACTGGGTGCGGTGCTGCTGCTCATCACGGTGGATGCACTCCTGCGCTTCGTGGCGAACGAGACGATCGAGTTCCAGTTCGAGTTCACGGAGATGTACCTGATGCCCGCGATGGCGGCGCTGTCGCTCGCGCGGGTGCAGCGTGTGCGCGGGCATCTCGCGATCGAGTTCGTGTCGCTGTCCTGGCTTGGCCCGTTCGGCGCGGTGCTTGCCCGGCTGAACCACGCGCTGCCGGCCTTGTTCTTCGCGCTGCTGACCTGGCAGTCGGGGAAGTATGCCTGGGCGGCCTGGGTGCGCGACGACATCTTCATGGGAACGATCGACTGGCCGATGTACGCCGCGTACCTGAGTATTCCTGTCGGCACGGGGGTTCTGACGATCCGTCTGATCGTGGACACCCTGTCCGGAGATCGGGAACAAGAACAACAACAAGCACACTGATCACAAGTCATTGGGAGGACCTGCAATGAAGTTCAGGAACTTGAAGACGGTCGCCGCGCTGGCGGCCCTGCTGTTCGGGGCCGTGTCCGGCTCTGCCTTTGCGCAGCAGATCGAACTGAAGGTCGGCGACTGGCAGTCGCTGCAACACATCCAGTCCACGGCGGGCACGCAGTGGTTCATGAAGGAAGTGGAGAAGCGCACCAACGGCAAGGTGAAGTTCGTCCACTTCCCGGCGGAGCAGGCGGCGAAGGCCCGCGGGCTGCTCGATGCGGCGGCCAGCGGCGTCGTGGACATCGCACTCACCGGCAGCCTTTATTCCCCGGACCGGCTTCCGCTCAACTCGGTCATCGGCCTTCCGGGACTCGGCAACTCGGCGGTGGCCGCAACCAAGCCCCTGAACGACATGGTCAGGAACGGTCTGCTGCGCGACGAGTTCATCAGTGCCGGCGTGGTGCCGCTCTATGCCTACGCGCTGACGCCCTACCAGATCCTGCTGCGTGAAAAGGCGGTTGCAAACGTCTCCGACTGGGACGGCCTGAAGATCCGCACGGGCGGCTCGACCCAGGCGCTGACGGCGCGGTCGATGGGGGCGACGGGCATTAGCCTTCCGGGGCCGGAAGTCTACACCGCCGTCGAGCGCGGCACCGTGGACGGCGTCCTGTTCCCGATCCCGTCGGTTGCACCCTACAACCTGCAGGAGGTGGTCAAGTTCATCTCCACGAACGGCTCCTTCGGCAACTTCGGTTGTAACCTCGTGATCAACCAGGCGACCTTCGACGCGCTCCCCGCGGACGTGAAGGAGGTGATGCTCGAGGTCGGCACCGAGGCGGCGCTGAACGTCGCCAAGGCGCAGGACGACCTGAGCGCGGGCCTTCTGAAGGAGTGGGCCGCCCAGGGGATCACCCTGATCGAGTTCACGCCGGAGCAGCTGAAGGCCTATGAGGACACGCTGGCGCCGGTCAGCGACGAGTGGGTCGAGCGCATCGGCAAGAACAACCCCAACGCCAAGGCGGTCTACGAGGCGTTCCTGAAGGGCGTCGCCGCTCAATAATCCACCATAACAGCCGGCGCATCCTCCGCGGTGCGCCGGCTTCTTCCTGCCGGGAGGGGTAAGCGTTGACACTCGTTCTTGTCACGCTCGTGCTTTTTGCGCTTCTGCTCGGGCGGATGCCCGTGGCCTTCGCCATGGCGATCGCCGGCCTGATCGGGCTGACCGAGCAGATGGGATGGACCGTCGCCATCTCGATCCTCGAACGGCTCGTGTTCGAATCGACTTCCGCCTTCATTCTGGTCGCCATTCCCCTGTTCATCCTGATGGCGGAACTGTTGACCGCGGGCGACATCACGCGGCGGACGGTCATCGCCTGTCAGGCGTGGATCGGCCACCTGAAGGGCGGCCTTGCATTCGCGACGGTGGGTGCCGCGGTTCTGCTTGCAGCCCTCGTCGGCTCCAGCACCGCGTCGAGCGCGACGATGGCCACCTCCGCCTATCCGGAGATGAAGAAGTTCAAGTACGACGACCGGCTCTCCACCGCGGTCGTCAGCGTGGGCGGCACGCTCGCCATCCTCATTCCGCCGAGCATCGTGCTGATCTTCTACGGCGTGCTGACCGAGACCTCGATCGGCAACCTCTTCCTCGCGGGCGTCCTGCCGGGCCTGCTCACCGCAGCCGGGTTCGTCGTGACGATCATGATCCGCGCGCGGCGGCAAGGCATGGCCCCGCCCGCAGAAGCCTTCGAGATGCGTCGGGCGCTGCGGTCCTCGGTCAGCATCTGGCCGGTGATGCTGCTGATCTTCGGCATGATGGGGGCGATCTACTCGGGCATCGCGTCTCCGACCGAGGCCGCGGCACTGGGCGCGAGCGGCGCGCTGATCCTGGCGCTGACCCAGCGCGAGATGAACCGCAGCAAGCTGTTCGAGGCGTTCAGCCGGTCGGTGCAGACCACGGTGATGATCGTGACGATCATCTACTGCTCGCACGTCTTCTCCGGTTATCTCGTGTTCACGCGGGTCACGCCCGATGTGATCGAGATGGTGCAGCAGTCGGGCCTGCCGCCCTCGCTGATCCTGTTCGTCGTGCTGGTACTGATCCTGTTTCTCGGGTTCTTCCTCGACCAGATCGCCATCATGGGCCTGACGCTGCCGCTGGTGTTCCCGCTGATGATGGCGCTGGGCTACGATCCGCTCTGGTTCGGGATCGTGATCACCAAGACGGTGGAGATCGGGCTTCTGACGCCGCCGCTCGGGCTCAACGTCTACGTGACGGCCAGCCGGACCGGGGTGGCGCTGAACACGGTGTTCCGGGGTGTCATGCCCTTCCTGCTGGCCGAGCTTGTCGTCCTGGCGCTCCTGGTCTTCTTCCCCGACATCACCCTTTGGCTGCCGGAGCAGGTCGGCTTCTAGGCCGCCCGCTGCGCTGGAGAATGCGCCCATGCAGGTTGGATACATCGGACTGGGCAACATGGGCGGCGCGCTGGCGGAGCGGCTGCAGCTGAGCACTCCGCTGCACGTCCACGACCGCAGCCAGGCCGCGATGGACCGGCTCGCGGCTGCGGGCGCAACCCCTTGCGCCACCGCGCGCGAGGTGGCGGAGCGCTGCGACCTCGTTCTCACCTGCCTGCAGACCTCCGCCCAGGTGCGCGAGGTGGTCTTCGGTGCAGGCGGGCTTGCCGAGGGCCTCAAACCCGGCACGATCGTTGTCGATCAGACCACCGGGGACCCCTTCGAAACCCGGAAGCTCCAGGCCGAGGTGGACGCCCTCGGCGCGCACTTCATGGACGCGCCGGTCAGCGGCGGCCCGCCCGGCGCCGCGGCCGGGACCATCGCCATCATGGCGGGGGCGCCCGCGGACCTTTATGCGCGGGTCGAGCCGGTGCTGCGCGCGATCAGCTGCAACGTCTATCACACGGGCGACGTCGGCAGCGGGCACGTGATGAAGCTTGCGAACAACCTCCTGTCCGCGGCCCAGCGACTGCTCAGCCACGAGATCATGTGCCTTGCCGTCGGGAACGGGGTCGCCCCCGCGACGGCGGTCGAGGTGATGCGCAAGGGGTCGGGGCGCAACTACACGCTCGACAACACTTATCCGCGCCACATCCTGACCGGGGAGCTGTTCCAGGGGTTCACGCTCGCGCTGATGCACAAGGATGTGTCGCTCGCCACCGAGATGGCGCGGCAGTCCGGCGTGCCTCTGTTCTTCGGCGCGCAGGTCCGCGAGCATTACCAGGCCGCGATCAACCAGCTTGGCGCCGAGGCCGATGTCAACGAGGCCGTGCGCCTGTTCGAGCGCGCGGCACAGGTGATGCTGCGCCCGCAGGAGAACGGCTGACGCGCCCGCAGGGGCGCCCCAAGACGCGAGGGAGGGGAGAGCATGGACAAGCGCGAAGCCGGACGGCAGGTGATGCGCGAGGTTCTTGGCGAGGGTTATCTCGAACGCCGGGATGCCTCGACCAATTCGTTCAACGCGCCGCTTCGGCGGTTTTCCGAGGAATCTTGCTTCGGCGAGTCATGGTCCCGCCCGGGCCTTGCGCGGCCGGTGCGCAGCCTCCTGTGCCTCGTGATGCTGACCGCGCTCGGCCGCACGGCGGAGTTCCGCATCCACGTCGGCGCGGCGCTCAACAATGGCTGCACGCCGGAGGAGATCCAGGAGGCGATCTACCAGGCCGCGGTCTATTGCGGCCTGCCCGCGGCGGTCGAGAGCTTCCGGATCGCGGAGGAGGTTCTGCGCGAGCGCGGCATCGAGATCGCCTGAGTCTGTCAGCCCGCGGCGGGACCGCCGGTCCTGATGAGCTTCATGATGATGGAGGCGTCGGCGACGAGCCGCCCGTCGATCGCGATCCGCGATTCCAGGAACAGCAGCGACCCCGACCGCTGCCGCAGCGTGGCGTCGGCCACGAGGAAGTCGCCGGCGCGGGCGGGCACCATGAAGCGCGTGTCCTGTTGCACGGTGACCGCCGTCTGCCGGTCCAGCTGGTGATAGGCCACCAGCGTGGCGGTGTGGTCGAGCAGCGCCATGAGCGTGCCGCCGTGAACGAGCCCCAGGGGGTTCGCGTGGCGGCTGTCGGACTGCACGCCATAGATCCAGCCCGTGCCCTCGCGCTTGGCCAGGAGGGGGCCCAGGCTCTCCCACAGGCCTGCAACCTTCATGGCGCGCCAGCCTTCGGGGAGCGGTCGGTCGTCGGTCATCGCGGTCTCATCCGGCTTTGGTTTCTCGATGTCGTGCGGCCCGCTAGCGCCGCCAGCTTTCCGGCGTCAGCAGGACGAGAACGGTAACGATCTCCAGCCGTCCGAGCAGCATGCCCAGCGACAGCGCCCACTTGGCGGCGTCGGGAAGGTCCGCGAAATTGCCTGCCGGGCCGATCTCCGACCCGATGCCGGGTCCGACATTGGCCACCGCCGTCAGCGCGCCGGAAACCGCCGTGTCGAAGTCGAGCCCGATGAACGACAGAACGAGCGCCAGCCCGGCGATGGTCAGCGCATAGAGCATGGCGAAGCCTGCCACCGATTCGCGCACGTCGGATTCTACCTTGCGCCCGCCATAGCGCGCGGGAAACACGCCGTGCGGCGTCAGCGTGCTGCGCAGGGACTGGACGAGCATGGCGAAGGCGATCTGCAGCCGGTAGGTCTTGAAGCCGCCGCTGGTCGATCCCGCGCAGCCGCCCAGGAAGGTCAGCATGAAGAAACTTCCGACCGCCGCGCTGCCCCAGAGCGTGTAGTCCTCGGTCGCGAACCCGGTCGTCGTGATGACGGAGGCCGTGTTCACCGCAACCGCCGTCAGCGCCGAGAACCAGTCCTCCGTGCCCGACGCGATGCGCCACAGCGTCAGCGCCAGCCAGACGGCCGCGATGAGGCCCAGGAAGCCCTGCACCTGCGTGTCCCGCAGAAGCGCGAGGCTGTCGCGGCGCGCGGTCACGATGTAGATGCCGAACGGAAGCGCGCCCAGCAGCATGAACAGCGTGGCCGTCCAGTAGATCGCGGGGCTGCCGAAATAGCCGAGGGAGGCGTCGTGCGTCGAGTATCCGCCGGTCGAGACCGTCGTCATGGCGTGGTTGATCGCGTCGAAGCCGCTCATCCCGAACACGAAGTAGAGCAGGCTGCAGGCGAGGGTGAGCACGACATAGATCCCGCCGATCCAGGCGGCGAGCTGGCCCGGGCGCGGCAGCACCTTCTCGGACGAGCGGTCGGAACTTTCCAGCCGGAACAGCTGCATGCCGCCAACGCGCAGGAAGGGCAGCATGACGATGCCCATGACGATGATGCCGACACCCCCGATCCACTGCAGCATCGACCGCCAGACGAGCAGCCCCGGCGGCAGCGTGTCGAGACCCGACAGGACGGTCGAGCCCGTCGTGGTGAGGCCGGAAATCGCCTCGAAGAAGGAATCGGCAAACCCGATCCGCAATTCGGCGAACAGGAAGGGCAGCGCGCCGAACATGCTCGCGGTGAGCCACGAGACGACCGTCAGGATGAAGCCCTGCCGCAGCGACATGCTGGATGACGATCCGCGCGACGCGAGCACGAGCGTGCCGGCTGCGAACAGCGTGAACAGAGCCGACAGGGCGAAGGAATGCCAATCCGGGTGGCCCCACGCGAGATCGACGAGGGCGGGCACGATCATCGCAAGTCCGAGGATGCCGAGCATGTAGCCGATGGCAAGCGTGACGATGCCGAACGTCATCCGGTCTTTCCGCGTTCCGGGACGCTGGCCCCCTTGCCGCGCCGCGCGATCCCGAAAGGGATAACGCGCATTGGCGGCGCCGGCCACTCCTGTTTGCCCGGGACTTTGGTGCATGACCGGGTTGCGTCCCCTTGCGCCCGGGGAATTACCGCTCAGAATGGCGGGCAAGGAACGAGAACGCCAGACCGGGCGTCCGAGGGGAGGAGTGGGCCATGGGCATGACCATGATCGAGAAGATCCTGGCGCGCGCGGCGGGGTTGCCGGCCGTTGCGCCCGGCGACGTCGTGACCGTGGGCGTCGAGACCGCCGTCGTCATCGACCAGAACTTCATGCACAACCGCATGCGCGAACCCAAGCGGGTCTGGGATCCCGACAAGGTCGTCATCATGCTCGATCACATCGCGCCCGCCGACACGCCGATGCGCGCCAACATCCACAAGGCGGCCCGGAAGTTCGCGGAGAAGCAGGGCATCACCCAGTTCCACGACGTGAACGGCGGCCTCGGCATCTGCCACCAGCTCGTGGCCGATTACGGCTATGCGCTTCCCGGCAGCGTGCTCGCCTGCGTCGACTCGCACACCTGCAGCGCGGGTGCCTTCAACTGCGCCGCGCGTGGCATCGGGCACCCGGAAATGGCCTATGTGCTCGCGACCGGGCGGACGTGGTTTCCGGTGGTCGAGACGGTGCGCTACGAGTTCGTCTCCGAACTGCCGCGCGTCCTCAACGGCAAGGATGTCATCCTGCACATCGCCAACACCTATGGCGACCACGCCATGCAGAACGTGGAGTTCGTGGGGCCGGGCGTCGCGGCCATGAGCATGAACACCCGGCGCACCATCGCCACCATGTGCGCGGAGATCAGCACCGAGTTCGCGGTGTTCGAGGCGGACGAGCGGTGCATCGAGCATGTCCGCAGCCGCAGCCCCGATGCCGCGTTCGAGCCGCAGGCCGCCGACGCGGACGCGGTCTATGCCGATGTCCGCACGGTCGACCTCGGCGCCCTGGAGCCGCTCGTTGCCTTTCCCGACACGGTCGTGCGCAACTCCCGCCCCGTCAGCGAGGCCGCGAACGTCCGGATCGACCAGGCGTTCATCGGGTCCTGCGCCAATGGCACGCTCGACGATTTTGAGGCGGCGGCCACTGTCCTCAAGGGCCGGAAGATCGCGCGCGGCACGCGCCTCATCGTGACACCGGGCTCGCAGGCCGTCCTGCTCGAGGCGACGCGCCGCGGCTATGTCGAGACGCTGCTGGAGGCCGGCGCGGTCGTGACGAACTCCACGTGCGGCGCGTGCTGCGGCTACTCCAACGGCGTGCTGGGCGCGGGCGAGGTCTGCATCACGGCGAGCACGCGGAACTTCAAGGGCCGCATGGGAAGCCCGGAGGCGTCGATCTATCTCGCCTCCCCGGCCACCGTCGCGGCCAGCGCCGTGCGCGGCTTCATCGCCGATCCGCGCGACATGATGTGACGAGGCAGACATGACGATCCGGGGAAAGACGTGGAAGTTCGGCGATCACATCAACACGGACCTGATCCTGCCCGGTCCGGTGATGCTGATGCCCTATGACGAGCAGCCGCGGCACGTGTTCGCGGCAAACCGGCCGGGCTGGGTGGACGAGGTGGGCGCGGGCGACGTGCTGATCGCAGGCCGCAACTTCGGCACGGGCTCCGGCCGGCCGGCGGCGCGGTCGCTGAAAGTGCTGGGGCTTTCCTGCCTCGTCGCGGAATCGATCAACGGTCTCTTCTTCCGCAACTGCGTGAACTACGGCTTCCCCGCGATGGAATGTCCCGGCGTGTCGGAGGCGTTCGAGGAAGGCGACGGGGCCGAGGTCGATTTCGCCGCCTTCACCGTGCGCAACGCCCGCACCGGACAGACGCTGCAGGGCCGGCGGTTTCCCGAGATGCTGCTGAAGATCATCGAGGCGGGCGGCATCTACCCGCTGATGGAAGCCCAGGGCCTGCTGGCGGAACCGAACCCCGAAACCGCCTGAGCGCGGATCGGGTTCAGTCGGCTCCGGCCCCAAGGCCCAGCCGCTTCGCCGTTGCCGCAAGGCCGTCGAGCGCCTCCGGATTCACGAGGGAGGAGGTGTCGCCCAGCGGCTTGCCGAGGAACACGGCCTTCACGAGGCGGCGCATGACCTTCATGTTCCGCGTCTTCGGAAGGTCCGCGACGAAGGCCACGAACGCGGGCCTGTAGGGATGGCCGAGGCCGTCCACCACCGCCTGCGACAGCCGCGCTGCGGTGTCGTCGTCGGCGGCGGCGCCCTCGCGCAGGACGACGACGCAGCCGACCGCCTCACCCTTGATCGCGTCGGGCATGCCGATGGCGGCGGCCTCCAGCACGGTGCCGGTCGCGTTCAGCAAGGCCTCGATCTCGGCAGGCCCGGTGCGCTTGCCCGCGATCTTCAGCGTGTCGTCCGAGCGGCCCAGCACGTACCAGAACCCCTCCGCGTCGCGGATCGCCCAGTCTCCCTGCCGCCAGACGCCGGGAATGTCGCGCCAGTAGCTGTCCAGATAGCGCTCCTCGTCGTGCCACAGGCTGCGGGTCAGGCCGACGGAGGGCTTGCGCAGGACAAGTTCGCCGAGCGTGCCGGGCGGCACGGGCCTGCCCTCCATGTCGACGATGTCGGCGCCCATGCCGGGAATGGGGCCGGAGAAGGCGCACGGCTTCATCGCGCGGATGACGGAGCCCGAAAGGATGCCGCCGCCGATCTCGGTCCCGCCGGTGTAGTTGATGATCGGTCCCTTGCGCTCGAGCACATTGTCGAAGGTCCACCACCACGCGTCGGGTGTCCATGCCTCGCCCGTGGAGACGCAGAGCCTGAGCGAGGAGATGTCGTGGCCGCCGGTCCCCCCGCCGTGCATGAAGCCGCGGATCGTCGTCGGCGCGAGGCCGAGGATCGTGGCGCGGTTCTGGGCGATCAGCCGCCACATGCGGGTGGCGTCGGGATAGTTGGGCGCGCCGTCCGCCAGCACGAAGGAAGCCCCGATCTGGGTCACGCCGAACGCGAGCAGTGGCCCGACGAGCCACCCCATGTCGGAGAACCAGACGACCGTGTCCTCGGCCCGCATGTCCATCATCAGGCCCATGTCGAGCGAGAGCTTGGCCGCGAAACCGGCGTGCGTGTGCACCGTGCCCTTGGGGCTACCGCTCGTGCCCGAGGTGTACATGAGCAGCGCAGGGGCGTGCGAGGGCAGTTCCGCGGTCGGGAAATCCTCGGGCTGCTCCGCGCACAAGGTCCGCCAGTCCACGTCCCGGTCCTGGCCGATAGCGGCCCCATCGCCGGTGACGAGGCAGACGACATGCCGCACGCCCGGTACCTGCTGGACGGCGGCGTCGATCACCTCCTTCATGGGCGCGGTCCGGCCCCGGCGCGTGGCCGTGTCCACGGTCAGGACGGCGGCGGCGCCGGCGGCCTTCAGGCGGGTGACGACCGCCTCGGCCCCGAAGCCGGAAAAGAGCGGCATCGCAACCGCCCCGATCTTCGCGATGGCGAGGAGGCCGGCGATGGCCTCGTTGACGTTGGGCATGTAGACGGCGACCACCTCGCCCTGCCTCACCCCGAGGGCGGAGAGCCCCGCGGCGAGGCGGGAGGCTTCCCGCGAAAGGTCCTCATAGGTCCAGACGCGCGCCTCGCCTGCCTCCGACTCGCCCAGGATCGCGGGCGACGTCCACACGGGCGTCCCCCGGTGCCGGTCCAGCGAGTTCGCCACGATGTTCGTGGTGCCGCCCACGAACCAGTCGGCGAATTCGATCCCGCGGGAGGTATCGAGCACCTTGTCGTAGGGCCGCATGAAGGAGATGCGCCCGGCGATCGCGGCCCACCACCATTCGGGATCGGCGTCGGCGCGCGCGACCAGTGCGTCGAAATCCGCGATCGCGTGCGCAGCCATGAAGCGGCCGAGATTGCTGGCGGCCGCCGCCTCCGGCGACGGCCTCCACACGATCTCCTGATTGACCAGGTCGCTCATGGGCCACTCCTGTCCGCGGGGGCGTGTAAAGCGCCGCTGAAGCCGTCTATCGGGCCGGGGCGGCCTCGAACACGGCGGCAAGGCCCTGTCCGCCGCCGATGCACATGGTCTCGAGCCCCAGCTTCGCATCGCGCCGGCGCATCTCGTGCAGCATCGTCGCCAGGATCCGCCCGCCCGTCGCGCCGACCGGATGGCCGAGCGAGATGCCCGAGCCGTTCACGTTCATGCGGTCGAAATCACCCTCGCCGAACTTCCATTCGCGGGTGCAGGCGAGCACCTGGGCCGCGAACGCCTCGTTCAGCTCGATCAGGTCGATGTCCTTGAGCGCGAGGCCCGCACGCTCCAGCGCGCGCGCTGTCGCAGGCACCGGGCCGATCCCCATGCGATTGGGTTGCACGCCCGCCACCGCCCAGGATTTCAGACGTCCGAAGGGACGCAGGCCATACTTCTCCACCATCTCCGCCGTGGCCACGATGCAGGCCGAGGCGCCGTCGTTCTGCCCGCTGGCATTGCCCGCGGTGACCGTCGCCTCCGGGTCCGCCTTGATGCGGACGGGCGTGAGGCCCGCAAGCTGTTCCACCGTCGTGCCGGGGCGGGGATGTTCGTCCTTCGTCACGGTGACGCTGCCCTTCCGGCCCTTCACCTCGACGGGGATGATCTCGTCGTCAAAGAGGCCGCCCTCCTGCGCGGCGACCGCGCGGCGCTGGGATTCCGCGGCGAAGCGGTCCTGTTCCTCGCGCGGGATGGAATAGTCGCGGCGCAGGTTCTCCGCCGTTTCCAGCATGCCGCCGGGCACGGGATAGTTCTCGCCGCCCGCCGTCAGGCGACCGCGCACGAGGGAGTCGTGGTAGAGCTGGCCCGAACCGCCCGCGAAGCCCCAGCGCCCCTCGGTCGTGAAGAAGGGCGCCCGGCTCATGGATTCCGCGCCGCCCGCGATCACGACGTCGCTCGCGCCCGTCGCCACCTGCATCGAGGCATAGATGATCGCTTGCAGGCCGGAGCCGCAGCGCCGGTCGAGTTGAAGCCCCCCGGTCTCGATGGGAAGCCCTGCGTCGAGGGCCGCCACGCGGCCGAGCGCTGGCGCATCCATCGTCGAATAGCACTGCGCGAACAGCACGTCCTCGACCGCCTCGCCCGGCAGGCCCGACTTCTCCATGAGGCCGCGCAGCACCGTGGCCGCGAGGTGCTGGACGGGCACGTCCTTGAACACGCCGCCGAAGCGGCCGACGGGCGTGCGCACGGGTTCGCAGATCCAGGCGTCTCTCACGTCCATTGCTGTCTCTCTCCCTGATGTGTCCGCGGCGCTTCGTGCGCCGTGCGTGTTCGTTGAGGCGTCTCGCCGCCCGTGGTCAGGCTAGCATGCCATTTTGTCCTGACAATCTGCGGTTTCGACAGACAAGACATGACGGGGCACGGTGCGCCTCGATGCGTACAAATTGTTGTATATAGACAATAAAATAAGCGCATTGACAATGAATTGGTGAAGTTCGTATCGTTGGGCCAAGGCAGCTCCGGGGCACATTAGGGGCATGAGGGAACGTACGGGAAAGGCAGGCACGCACCATGGCGCGCTTGACGGATTTCACGTCCTACGCGGACGCGCAGGCACATTTTTCGAAGCAGGCGCTCTGGGCGCTGTTCGACGGCGATCGCAACCGGTTCAACATCGCGCACGAGTGCATCGACCGGCATGTGGACGGGGACGCGGTCGCGCTGCGCATCGCGCATGCCGACGGGCGCGACGAGATCCTGAGCTTTGCGGAGCTCGCGCGCCGCTCCTCGCAGCTTGCCCATCATCTCGTCGCGATGGGGGTGGAGAAGGGTGACCGGGTGGCGGTCATGCTGGAACCCTCGCTGCCGTTCTATTGCGCACTGTTCGGCGTGATGAAGGCCGGGGCGGTGGCGGTGCCCATGTTCACGCTGTTCGGTCCCGACGGCATCCGCCTGCGGGTCGAGGACTGCACGCCGAAGGTCTTTCTCACCAACGCCGAGAAGGCGGAGGAAGCGCGCGAGGGCGGGGCGCAGAACGTGATCGTGCTCGACGAGGCGTTCCTCGACGGGCTGTCGGGCCGGCCGGAGACGTTCGACTGGGATACCGCCGGCGACGACCTTGCGGTGCTGCAATACACCTCCGGAACGACGCGCCTGCTGCCCGCTGCGGTGAGGCATACCCACCGCTCGCTCGTGACGCTGATGGTTGCCGCGCTCTATGCCACGGGCGTGCGGCCGGGCGACCGCTTCTTCTGTCCCTCGTCGCCCGCCTGGGGGCACGGGCTGTGGCACGGCACGCTGGCGCCGCTGGCGCTCGGCGTCTCGACCGGGACGTTTTCCGGGCGGTTCGACGCGGTGCGGCTTCTGAAGGCCCTGCAAGACTTCCGCATCACCAATCTCTCGGCGGCGGCGACGCACTACCGCATGATGCGCAATTCCGGCGCGGCGGAACGGTTCACCTACGCCATCGAGAAGCTGAGCTTCACCGGCGAGCCCATCGACACCGAAACCGCGCAATATGTCGAGCGGCTGTTCGGCACCAAGGTCTGCTCGATGTACGGCACGACCGAGATCGGCGTCATCATCGCGAATTACCCGGGCGCGCCGGATCTCGAGGTGCGCGAGGGCGCGCTCGGCAAGGCGGTGCCAGGCGTCGAGGTCGAGGTGCACCGCGCCGACGGCAGCCGCGCCGCACCGGGCGAGATCGGCGAACTGATGGTGCGCAAGCGCGACGGCTGGTTCCCGACCAAGGATCTGGGTCGGATCGACGAGGACGGCTTCTTCTACCACGCGGGCCGGGCCGACGACGTGATCATCTCGGCCGGCTGGACCATGAGCGCGGTGGAGATCGAGGACGCGGTCCTCCGCCACGCGGATGTGGCCGAATGTGCCGCCATCGGCGTTCCGGACGAAACCCGCGGCCAGGTGGTCAAGGCATTCGTCGTGCTGAAGGGCAAGCCGCGCGAGGGGCTGGCGGAAGAGATCCAGGACCTCGTTCGCAACAAGCTGAGCCGCCACGAATATCCCCGCCAGGTGGAATTCGTCGCGTCCCTGCCGAAGACGCCGGCAGGAAAGGTCAACCGCAAGGTCCTGCGCGACCGTGCGCGTGAAAAGATGCAAGGCGCGGCCTGAACGGGTCCGGCGCGCGAGAGGAGGAAGCAATGAACGAGATGACGAAGCGGTTTCCCAAGATCACGCCGGAGGCGCTCGACGCGCTGCGGGAGCGGATCGGCGTGAAGATCGAGAGCACCGTGGAGCCCTGGTGCTACGAGGCGACCCGCGACAACATCCGGCATTACGCCCATGGCATCGGAGACGACAACCCGCTGTGGTGCGACCCGTCCTACGCGAAGGGCACGAAGTTCGGAGACGTGATCGCGCTGCCGAGCTTCCTGTTCGCCACCTCGCGCATCATCAGCGGCTATGTCGGCGGCCTGCCGGGCGTCCATGCCATGTGGTCGGGGTCCGACTGGCACTGGAAGAAGCCCGTCGCGCGCAACACGGAAGTTGCGACGGAGGCCTACCTCAAGGACCTGGTCGAGCACGACACCCGCTTTGCAGGCCGCGCGATCCAGCAGATCTACCATGTCGATTTCTACGACGCGAAGACCGGCGACATGCTGGCCGAGGCAGAAAGCTGGTGCTTCCGCACCGACCGCGACAACGCGCGGGAGAAAGGCACGAAGTACACCGAGGTGAAGGCGCGCGAGCCGCGCGTCTACACGCAGGAGGAACTCGACGCCTACAACGAGCATTATGCGAACGAGACCGTCCGCGGTGCGGAGACCCGCTACTGGGACGACGTGCGTGAGGGCGAGGACCTGCCCACCATGCTCAAGGGCCCGATGACGGTCACCGGCTTCATTGCCTATGCGCAAGGCTGGGGCGGCCTCTACATCCGCGCCAACAAGCTCGCCTGGCAGCTTCAGCAGAAGCACCCCTCGGCGGGCATCAAGAACCGTTTCGGCATTCCCGACTGCCCGGAGCGGGTGCACTGGGAGGAGGAGTTCGCCCTGATGGTCGGCGCGCCCGGCGCCTATGACTACGGGCCGGAGCGGGCCTCGTGGCTGACCCACCACGTCACCAACTGGATGGGCGACGACGGCTTCCTGAAGCGCGCCAAGTGCCAGGTGCGCCGGCACAATCCGGAAGGCGACATCATCCTGATCGACGGCCAGGTGACGCGGAAGTTCGTCGAGGACGGCCGCCACCTCGTCGAGATCTCGCAGCGGGCCGTGCAGCAGGACGGCGAACTGTCGGCGATCGGTTCCGCCATCGTGGAACTGCCGAAGCGCTGAGGCCGGAAAGGACGGGCGGGCGCCCGGCGCGCCCGTCTGTCATGTCCGCCGGGGTACCTATCCGCCCGGCTTGCCCATCAGCATGGGTGCAACCTCGTCGCGCACCGCCAGCATCTCGCGAGCGAGCGCCGGGACGCCGATCGTCGCCACCCGCTCGGAAATGCCGATCACGACCATGCCGTGATTCATGCGGTTGCGGTCGTCGAAGAAGGGCACCGCGACGACCGTGACCCCGGAGATATAGTTGCCACGGTCGACGGCATAGCCCTGCTCGCGGGCTTGCCGCACCTCCTCCCGCCACGTCGCGAACTCCGGCGGGTTGTCCCAGTTGAGCGCCGCGAATCCCTTCCGCAGCATAGCCTCGTCCGGCGTGTTGAAGGCCGCAAAGCAGCGGCCCGTCGCACTGATGAGGGCGGGAAAGCGGCTGCCGAGGTCGACCTGGAGGCGGAAGGGCAGCGGCACCTGCGAGAGCGCGACCACGACCATCGACGTCGGCTCCACCAGCTTCACCGCGATGGCGGTCAGGCCGAAGGACTTGGCGAGATCGTCGAGCTTCGGCTGGATCAGCGACGCAAAGGGGTTCTTCTCGATGGCGCTGCGCGCGATGGACAGGATCCCGACGTCGATGAAATAGCGCTTGGAAACGGGATCGAACGCGACGAGCCCCTCGTCCTTCAGCACGCGCAGGATATGCAGGCAGGTGCTGGGCACCAGCCCGAGATCGCGCGCGATCTGCTGTACGCCGAGCGGCTCGTCGGAGCCGCCGAGCCGGCGCAGGATGGCGATGGCACGGGTGACGGCGGGAACGGCGCGCTTTCGTTGCGCTGGGGCGGGCTTGTCCAACTGTCCAGGGGTCTCTCAGGTAACGCGGAACGGGTCGTCGCGCGGCCGGTGCAGCCGGGACGCTCTCAGGCTACACGGAAGGGACTGGGGCTGTCATGTCCGATGCGCAGGCAGGAACCGGGGCAACGTCCGGGCCGGGTTGCGCGTCAGGACGGCAGGATGTTGCGCGTCTGAAGGATGCGCAGCAGCTCGAGGAACATCTCCTCGCTGTCGAGGCAGTCGTGAAAGCCGTGCTGGCGGATCTTGATCGTGCTCATGTGGTGCGGGTTCGGGCGCTGGCCGTAACCGAACAGGAAGTCCGCGAAGCGCCAGTCCGGCACGAGGTCGGAGAGCTTCGTCGGCTTGAGACCGTGCCGCGCGACCAGCCGGTCCCAGCAGGCCGCGTTCTCCGGCATGATGCGGGCGAGCGACATGGGCTGCGGAGCCGCATGCTCCATGCCGAACAGCGCCGCCACACGTGGCCACAGGTTCTGCCAGATGAACACGTCGCCATTGGCGATGTTGTAGATCTGGTTGGCGGCGTTGGGCGAGGCGGCCGCCCACTCCATCCCGCGCGCGATCAGGCGGGCGTCGGTCGCTTCCGCCACCCGCTCCGGCCCGCCGGGGAAGCGCAGGGGCAGGCCCTGTTCCTTCGAGATCGCGGCATAGGCGCCGATCGCCGCGACGATGTTCAGCGGGCTTCCCAGCGCCGCGCCGCACACGATCTGCGGGCGGAAGATCGTCCAGGTCCAGTCCTTGTTCTGTTGCCGTGCGGCCAGCCAGTCCATCTGGTCGTAGTAGAAATTCGGCCCCATCGAGCGGGGGTCGGTTTCCCGCGCCGGCATCTTGAACGGACCGAGGTGCCCGCCATAGGCCTTCGTCCCCTGCATCAGCGCGATGTGGCGCAGGTTCGGGGCGGCGCGCTCCACCACCTCCACGACGTTCTGCAGCATGGCGAGGTTGATCTCGACATGGTCCTGCTCCGACCAGCCGCGGGTCACGTCCGGCTTCTCGTAGACCGCGCAATAGGCGATGTGCGTGACCTGCGACAGGTCGCCCAGCGCCGCCTCGCAGGCGGCCCGGTCGCGCAGGTCGACCGCACGCCACTCCGCGCGGGTCGGCGCATCCGGCTGGCGGCGGGACAGGCCGATGACGTCCCAGCCTTCCAATCCTTCGAAGTGTTCGAGGACGCTGCGGCCGACGACGCCGAGGGCGCCCACGACGAGAAGCGTGTTCTTCGGCGGGGAAGGGGTCATGGGCGCTGCTCCAGATCGCTCGGGGGATGTGGCCGGACGAACACAACCCTGTTCCGGATACGTGAGGCTAGGCGAGGGGCGTGCGCTTCTCAATCCGCTTCGGCGCCCGCCGGCCGCGGGACGGGTATGCGCGCGCGCCTCCGACGGGCCGCGCGGACTTGCAATGGTGGGGCAGGTTGGGCAAGAGACAGGTGAGGGGAAAAGGGGGCAAGCGGCCGCGCCGCCAGGTCCCTTTCCGGTATGTCATACGTCGAAGGATCGCTCCCATGGACCGCCGTTCATTCCTCAAGGCTACTGCCCTGACTGCCGCCAGCCTCGGCCTGCCGGCGGTTGCGCACGCCGCCCGCCGGCCGTTTTCGCCGGACCCGGCCAATGGCTGGCGCGTGTTCGAACTGACGAGCCGGGTCGCCCCGGCCGCCGAAGGCGGCACGCAGGTCTGGGTGCCCCTGCCGTCGGTGCACGAGGACGCCTGGACGCGCCCGATGGGCAATCTGTGGCATGGCAATGCGGTGCAGGTGGAGGAGGTGCGGGATCCGGTCTATGGCGCGCGCATGCTCGCCGCGCGCTGGGAGGCGGGGGAACCCGCCCCGGTGCTGGAGGTCGTCAGCCGCTTCGCCACGCGCGACCGCGCCGTCGATTTCAGCCGTCCGGGCGATGTCGCCCCGCTCGACCCGGCCGAACGGGCGCTGTTCACCAAGGGAACGGAGATGATCCCCGTCGACGGGATCGTCCGCGACACGGCGCTCGAGATCACGCGCGGTGCGGCGGGCGACCTCGAGAAGGCGCGGGCGATCTACGACTGGATCGTCGACAACACCGAACGCAACCCGAAGACTCGCGGCTGCGGCCTGGGCGACATCCGCTTCATGCTGGAGAGCGGCGACCTGACGGGAAAATGCGCAGATCTCAACGCGCTCTACGTCGGCCTGGCGCGCGCCGCGGGACTGCCCGCGCGCGATGTCTACGGCCTGCGCGTGGCGAACTCGCGCTTCGGCTACCGCAGCCTCGGCAAGGCCGGCGACGTCACCAAGGGGCAGCATTGCCGGGCCGAGGTGTGGCTCACGGGCTTCGGCTGGGTGCCCGTGGACCCCGCCGACGTGCGCAAGGTGGTGCTGGAGGAGGCGCCGGGCCTCACCCTGCAGGACGATATCGTGGCCGCTGCGCGCGAGACGCTGTTCGGCGCGTGGGAGATGAACTGGCTCGCCTACAATTTCGCGCATGACGTGGTTCTGCCGGGATCGCGCGGCGTCAAGGTTCCCTTCCTGATGTATCCGCAGGGCGAAACGGTAGAGGGACCGCTCGACAGCCTCGACCCGGGCGCGTTCTCCTACACGCTGACGTCGCGCGAGCTCACGGTCTGAGGCACGCCGCCCGGCGCGCAGTTCCCTTGCAGCCGGCCAGGTTTCGGCTGACCATGGGCCGGCAGTGAACGCTACGCGGCACGTGGGGGAAACGCATGAGCCAGCGTCAGGTACGGCCGGGCGGCAAGGCGGCGGAGGCCGCGTCCGCGGATCACGGGCCCCGTACGCCCGATGCCCATGCCATTGCGGCGCACGGGCTGTGCCGGGGCAAGGTCCAGATGGTGCCGAAGTGCCCGACCGACAGGTTCGAGCACCTGGCGCTCTGGTACACGCCCGGCGTTGCCGCCGCGTGCCGCGAGATCGTCCGGGATCCCGCGCGGGCCGACGCGCTGACCAACCGCGCCAACACGATCGCCATCGTGTCGGACGGCAGCCGCATCCTGGGGCTCGGCGACATCGGGCCGGCGGCGGGACTGCCGGTGATGGAGGGCAAGGCGCTCCTCTTCAAGGTCTTCGGCGGGGTGGATGCCGTGCCCCTCTGCATCGGTGTGCACGAGACGGAGGAGATCGTGGCCTTCGTGAAGGCGCTCGCCCCCTCGTTCGCGGCGGTGAACCTGGAGGACATCGCTGCGCCGAAGTGCTTCCGCGTGCTCGATGCGCTGCGGCGCGATCTGCCGATCCCCGTCTGGCACGACGATCAGCAGGGCACGGCGACGGTGGTGCTGGCGGGATTGCGCAACGCCCTTGCCGTCGTGGGCAAGCGCCTGGACCGGGTGCGCATCGCGCTGATCGGGATCGGCGCGGCCAACATGGCCGTCTACCGCGTGCTGAAGGCAGAAGGCGCAGACCCCGCGCGCATCGTCGCCTGCGACAGCCGCGGTATCCTGCACCGTGGACGCCGCGACGTCGAGACGGCGGGGGCAGACCTGGCCGAGAAGTGGGAGGTGTGCCGCGACACCAATCCCGAGGGACGCACGGGCGGCATCGGGGAAGCATTGCACGGTGCCGATGTCTGCATTGCCTTCTCGCAGCCCGGACCGGATACCGTTGCGCCGGAGGCGGTTGCCCGAATGGCGCCTGGCGCGATCGTGTTCGCGTGCGCAAATCCGGTGCCGGAGATCGATCCCGCCGCGGCGAAGGCAGCCGGTGCACGGATCGTCGCGACGGGGCGCAGCGACTATCCGAACCAGGTCAACAACTCCCTCGCGTTTCCGGGTATCTTTCGCGGCGTCCTCGATGCCGGTGCCCGCCGGATCACCGACGGCATGATCCGCGCTGCGGCCGATGCCATGGCCGCAGCCGCCCGCGACAAGGGGGTGCGGGAGGATGCGATCCTTCCGCGTGCCGACGACATGGACGTCATCGCACGGATCGCGGCCGCGACCGCCTGCGCCGCGCAGGAGGAGGGGGTGGCAACCCTGCCGGTGACGCGGGAAGGCGTGCGCGAGGGTGCGCTGGCGCGGATCGGGCAGGCGCGCGCGGCGGCCCGGGCACTGTCCGACGCCGGGGTGATCCCGACCGGGGCCGAGGTCGCGGCCCTCTCCCGCTCTCCCTGACTGCGCGAGGCGGCCCGGGCACTGTCCGACGCCGGGGACCGACGCGGCCCTAGAACGCCACCCGGTCGCCGCCCTTGAGGCCGATGAGGCTGCGCGCCTCGTCGGGCGTGGCGATCTCGTGGCCCAGTTCCTCGACGATGCGGCGGATCTTGGCGACCTGTTCGGCGTTGCTGCGGGCCAGTTCGCCGCGCCTGATCGTCAGGCTGTCCTCCAGCCCCACGCGGACGTTTCCGCCCATCACGACGCCCATGGTGCCGAGCCCCATCTGCCTGCCGCCCGCCGCGAGCACCGAGAAGTGGTAGTCGCCGCCGAGCAGCCGGTCGGCGGTCGCCTTCATGTGCACGAGCTGCTCCGGCGCGGCGTCGATGCCGCCCAGCACGCCCATGACGAACTGCAGGAACAGCGGCCCCTTCAGCAGGCCCTGCCGGCGGTACCAGGCAAGCGTCTGGATGTGGCCGGTGTCGTAGCACTCGAACTCGAAGCGCGTGCCGCAGCCCTCGCCCAGCGCCGCCAGGATGTGCTCGATGTCGGCGAAGGTGTTCTTGAACACGACGTCGCGCGTCGCCTCCAGGAACCCCGGCTCCCAGTCGTGCGTCCATTCGGCGTAGGCGTCTTTCATGGGGAAGATGCCGAAGTTCATCGAGCCCATGTTGAGCGAGCACATCTCCGGCTCCGCGCGCATCGCCGGGGCCAGGCGTTGCGCCAGCGTCATCTGCGACGATCCGCCGGTCGAGATGTTGAGCACCGCGTCCGTCGCCTGCTTGATCCGCGGCAGGAAGGCCATGAAGACGTCCGGGTCCGCGCTCGGCTTGCCCGTCTTCGGCTCGCGGGCGTGCAGGTGCAGGATCGCCGCTCCGGCCTCCGCCGCGGCGATCGACTGTTCGGCGATCTCGTCGGGCGTGACCGGCAGGTGGGGGCTCATGGTCGGCGTGTGGATCGAGCCCGTGACCGCGCAGGTGATGACGACCTTGTTCTTCATCGGGCGTTCCTTTCAGCCGCGCGGCAGGCCAAGCTCGGCGGCGAGCGCGTCGAGGCTCGCCACCAGGCGCTCCATGATCTCTCCGATCTGCGGCTCGGTGACGATCAGCGGCGGGCAGACGAGGATGTGGTCGCCCTCGATCCCGCCGCGCGTGCGCCGCGAGTAGACGACGAGGCCGCGGGCGTAGGCATGCTCGACGAGGCGGGCATGCGCGTTCCATTCCCTGGGCAGGGGCGTCATGGTCTCCCGGTCGGCGACCATCTCGAAGGCCAGCAGCAAGCCCTTGCCGCGCACGTCGCCGACGAAGGGATAGCGGTCCATCAGCGCCGTCATCTCCGCCTTCAGCAACGCGCCCATGCGCCCGGCATTGCCGGTCAGGTCCTGGTCGAGGATTTCGCGGATCACGGCGAGGCCCGCGGCGCAGGCGAGCGGGTTTCCGGCATAGGTGTAGCCGTGCATGAAGCCGCCCGCGTCCAGCACCGGCTCGACCAGCCGCCGGGCGGCCACCATCGCGCCCAAGGGGGCGTAGCCCGCCGCGAAGCCCTTGGAGAGGGCGACGATGTCGGGCCGGATGCCCCAATGCTCTGCGGCGAGGAAGCGGCCCGTGCGGCCCGCGCCGGTCATCACCTCGTCGTAGATCAGCAGGATGCCGAATTCGTCGCAGATCTCGCGGATGCGGGCGTAATAGCTGTCGGGCGCGACCAGCGCGCCGGTCGAGGCGCCGCCCACCGGCTCCATGATGAAGGCGAGCACGCTGTCGGGCCCCTGCGCCAGGATTTCCTCGCGCAGCATCTCGGCATAGCGCAGGCCGCGTTCGGCGTCGGTGTAGTTGTCGCGGTCGAGATAGCAGGTCGGCGCCGGGATCTTCGGCATGGCCGTGAACATGGGCGCGAACGGCTCAGACAGCGGGGCGTAGCCCGTGACGGCCAGCGCGCCAAGCGTCGAGCCATGGTAGGAGGGGTGGCGCGCGATCACCTTCCAGCGGCTGTCCTGTCCCGTGGCGACCGCCCATTGCCGGGCGAGCTTGAGGCAGCTTTCCACCGCCTCCGACCCGCCGGAGACGAAGAACACGCGGTCGAGCCCCTCGGGCATGAGCGAGGCCGTGAGGTTGGCGAGCCGCTCGGCCGGCTCGTTGGCGAAATGCAGCCGGTAGCCGAAGGTCGCGCGGTCCATCTGCGCGCGCATGGCGGCGAGCACGCGCGGGTTCGAGTGCCCGATGTTCGCGACCATCGCCCCGCTCGACCCGTCGATCCAGCGGTTGCCTTCGCGGTCCCAGATGTAGATGCCCTCGGCCCGGTCGAGCGTCGGGCGCTGCAGCCGCGACTGGTAGAACAGGTTGGACGGGCCGGACGGAAACACGGTGGCGGCGGGTGAGGTCTGCATGGTCCTTGTGTCTTTCGAATGTGTGGGCAGGTCTGAGGGCGGCCCCGGTCAGCCGCCCAGGTAGCGGTCGAGAACATTGGCGGTGACCCGCTCGACCATCGGATCGCGGCGTTTCAGGCCCGCCACCCATTCGCAGCTTCCGGCGTGGAACACCTCGCCCGCGCCCTTTGCGAAATTCACGATCATCCCGCAGCCGCGCTTGATCTTCCCGATGCTTGCGGGGCTCGTGTCGCCGATCAGCGTTTCGGCGACGAAGCGGGCGTCGGCGTCGGTCAGGAACTGGTCGTAGGCGGGGATGTCGGCGTTTTCCTCCACGAGGGAGGAGACGCCGAGCGCGAGCACCTCCATCCCCTCCGGCACGCCCTCGGTCGGCAGCACCTCGGGCACGCCGTTGCGGATGACGTATTCCGCGCCGTCGACCTCGTAGCCGAAGACATGGGAGTCCGCGCCCAGGATGTCGCCGTAGTAGAGCCCGGTGCCCTTGAAGGCCCAATGCTCCGGCCGGTAGACGGGGAAGCCGCGGACCCCGCGCGGCGCGCATCCGCCCCAGCCGATGTAGAGGCCGCGCGTGGCGTTGAGGCCGAAGGTTGCCGCACCCGGCCGCCCGACCTCCGGCGCCTCCCAGGAGGTCGTGGTGCGCGTCGTGTCGGTGCTGCGGTAGACGGGGTCCTCGGCGCGCGCGCGGTACTTGTAGCAAACCTGCCGGCGGCCCTCGTCGGCGAGCCGCGTCTGCCACATGAAATTGCCCGCGAAGCGCGCCGCGCGCCCGCCGCCCTCGACGAAGGCGTCGATGGCGTCGCGCATCTCCCAGGTCCAGTATTCGTCATGGCCGGTGAAGACGGCACAGGCGTAGCCGTCGAGCACGCCGGGCCGGAAATGCAGGTCGTGCTGGGCGACGAGGTCGACCGCATATCCCGCCCGCTCGGCCCAGCGGAAGAAGTGGCTGTCGTAGCTCGCCCATCCGGCGGACGCGTATTTCTTGCTGTAGCCGTTGGCGAACGCCCACTCCATGTGCGGATAGCGGGGCGAGGCGCCGGGCGGCACGCTCACCTCCAGCGGCACGCGGGGCGCGTCCTCCGGCAGCACGGTGAAGCCGCGCGCCCACGGCCGTTCCAGGCTGACGACGGGGGCGTATTGCTGCCCGTCCGCGCCGGTGATGCCCTGGTAGTGGTTCGAGCCGCCCCAGGTGTTGTAGGCGGTCCACGTCCCCGTCGCCGCGACCTGCAGCAGGCGGCCTGCGCGCGGCGCGCCCGCCGGGGGCCGCACCACGAACAGGTGATGGCTGACGATGGGCTGGCCGTCCCCGCCCTCGGTGCGCAAGGTCACGCGATAGGCGCCCGACGGCCAGCCGGCTTCCACCTCGAACGCGAAGGCCGGGCTCCAGCCGCAGCCGGTGACGGAGCAGTCGGCGGGCGTGTCCTGCCAGCGCCCCTCGATCCCGGTGCGTGTCAGGACCGTGCGCAGGTCCGCCCCGTCGCGCGCGACCTCCAGGTCGAAGCGCGGCGCCGTCGTGCTGACGAACAGCGTGACGATCTCGCCGGGCGCATAGGTTATGCGGTCGCTGTAGGCCCAGATCTCCCCGCGCGGACCGTCCATGCCGGGATATTCGTAGTAATGGCCGGTCACGGCCTCGCGCCGCTGCTCAGGCGTCAGGCCGTAATCGGGAAAGGGTCCGGCATCGGTCATTTCCGTCGGCGCCTCACGCCCCGTTGCCGTTCAGGTACTTGCGCAGGAAGCCGCGCGTGCGCTCCTTTTCCGGCGCGGAGAAGATCTTCTGCGGCGGACCCTGCTCGACCACCACGCCCTCGTCCATGAACAGGATCTCGTCGGCGACCTCGCCCGCGAAGCGCATCTCGTGCGTGACGATCAGCATCGTCATGTGCTCCTTCGCGAGCTGCTTCATCACGAGGTTCACCTCGTCCACAAGCTCCGGGTCGAGGGCGGACGTCGCCTCGTCGAACAGCATGACCTTCGGCTGCATGGCAAGCGCGCGGGCGATCGCGACGCGCTGCTTCTGCCCGCCAGACAGGCGCGAGGGGTAATAGTCGATGTGGTCGATGAGGCCGACCTTGTTCAGAAGCTCCTCCGCCAGCGCGCGCGCCTCTGCCTTGCCGCTCTTCTTCAGCAGCATGGGCGCCATGGTGATGTTCTCCAGCACGGTCAGGTGCGGGAACAGGTTGAAGTGCTGGAACACCATGCCCATCTGCTGGCGCACCTGGTTGATGTGCTTCTCGAACTGGCGGTGCGGCAACGTCTTGTTGACCTGCACGCCGTCGAGCCAGACCTCTCCGGAATCGAGCGTCTCCAGGTGGTTGATCGCGCGCAGCAGGGTCGACTTGCCCGACCCGCTGGGCCCGATGATGCCCACGATCTGGCCGCGTTCGACCGACAGGTCGATGCCCTTCAGCACCTCGTGCGCGCCGAAGCTCTTGCGGGCCTGCCTGACCTCGACCATCGCCGTCATGGTGTCCTGTCCCGTATTTGCTGCGCCGTCAGCGCGACAGCGCCACGCGCTTCTCGATCCGGCCGAGAACCAGTTCCAGCGCGTAGTTGATGACGTAGTAGAGCGCCGCCGCGGTGATGTAGAACTCGAACGGGCGGAACGTCTCGCTGATCGCAAGCTGCGAGGCGTGCACCAGTTCCGTCACCCCGATCACCGAGACGAGCGCCGATTCCTTCAGCAGCGCGATCAGGTTGTTGCCGAGCGGCGGCGTCACGCTGCGGACCGCCTGCGGAATGACGATGCGCGTCATCGCCTGCCCGCCGCCGAGGCCGAGGCTGCGTGCCGCCTCGTACTGGCCGCGGTCGACCGCGACGATGCCCGCGCGGATCACGTCGGCGTTGTAGACCGCGAAATGCAGGCCAAGCCCGATCACGCCCGACCAGAACGCCGGGATGTCGATGCCGACCTGGTTCAGCCCGAAATAGATGAGGAACAGTTGCAGCAGCAACGGCGTCCCCATGAACGCCCAGGTGAAGACCCGGACCGCCCAGCGCAGCGGCAGCAGGCCGTAGAGCCGCGCGAGCGCCAGCCCGATACCGCCGAAGAAGCTCAGCGCCGCCGACAGGACGGTCAGCAGGACCGTCCACACCACGCCGATGGCGATGATGTCGGCGTATTCGGGGACGACGGTGAAATCGAGACCTTGCATGTCCGCCCCCTTCAGTCGAATGCGTAGCGGCGGTCCAGGCGCTCGATCACGGCGATCAGCGCATAGACGATGAGGATGTAGAAGGCGCCCGACAGCATCAGCATCTCGAAGGGCCGGTAGGTCGAGCCGATGAAGCGGTGCGCGGTGTAGGTCAGCTCCACGACCGAGATCGCGGAAACGAGCGCGGTGCCCTTGATCAGCGCGACCGAATTGACGCCCAGCGGGCGGATCATCAGGCGCGCGGCCTC
Organism: Futiania mangrovi; assembly: GCF_024158125.1. Classification (NCBI taxonomy): domain Bacteria; kingdom Pseudomonadati; phylum Pseudomonadota; class Alphaproteobacteria; order Futianiales; family Futianiaceae; genus Futiania; species Futiania mangrovi. The sequence continues at coordinate 992,615 of NZ_JAMZFT010000002.1, forward strand.
CGGCAGCGTGACCTTGCGCAGGGTCTGGAAGCGGCTGAGGCCCAGGCTGCGCGCGGCCTCCACCTGCCCCTTGTCGACCGCGAGGATCGCGCCGCGGATGCTCTCGGTCATGTAGGCGCCGATGTTGACGCCGATGCCGATGACGCCGGCCTCGAACGGCTCCAGCCGGATACCCACCTGCGGGCCGCCGAAGTACCAGACGAACAGTTGAATGAGCGCGGGCGTGCCGCGAAAGACGCTGACATAGGCCGTGCCGATCCACCGCAAGGGGGCGAGCCGCGAGAGCTTCAGCGCTGCCCCCGCCGCCCCGCACGCGAGCGCCAGCAGAAGCGCCAGCACCGAGAGCTGCACCGTGACCCAGGCGGCCTGCGCGAAGAACGGCAGTACCTTGACGATCAGTTCGACATCCATCGCGGGCGGCCCTCGGGTAGGAAATGGCGGCCGAAGGAACGCCCGGCGGCCGGTTGCGCGCCCTCAGGTGCGCACGAGGCCAGCCGCCGGGGCGCCGTGAAGCGCCGTCACGCGGGCGTCAGCGGATGTCCGCGCCGATCCACTCCAGCGCGATCTTCTCGTAGGTGCCGTCCGCCATCATGTCGTCCAGCGCCTTCTGCATCGCCGCCTTCAGCTCCGGATTGCCCTTGCGGATGGCGATGCCGACCGCGACATTGCCGCCCTCGATGTCGGGCGTGTCGAGCTGGCGGACCTTCGCGCCGTTCTTCTGCATGGCCACGCGCACGGGGATGTTGTCCACGACGATGGCGTCGACGCGGCCCGACTGCACCTCCAGCAGCAGTTCAGGCAGGCCCTTGTAGGTGCGGATGTCCCAGCCGCCCTTCTCGCGCGCCCACTTCTCGTGCGTCTCGCCCAGCGTGACGCCGAGCGTCTTGCCCTTCAGTTCGTCGAGCGACTGGATGGAGGACTCCTCGGGCACGAACACCGCGCGGCCCGCCCGGTAGTAGGGACCGACGAAATCGATGACTTCCTGGCGCTTCGGCGTGATCGACATGGAGCCGACGATCGTGTCGTACTTGGCCGCCAGCAGGCCCGCGATGATGCCGTCCCACGCGGTGGTGACGATCACGGGCTCGACGCCGATGCGCCGCGCGATCTCGCGCCCGATGGCCGGGTCGAAGCCCACGACCTCGTTCTTGTCGTTGACGAAGTTGAAGGGCGGGTAGGCGCCGCTCATGGCGATGCGCATCTCGCCGGCCTTCTTGATCGCGGCAAGCTCGTCCGCCTGCGCGGGCGCCGCCGCCATCACGCTGGCCCCGAGGCCGAGCGCGAGTATCCCCGTCAGAAATCCCTTGAGCATGATCCCACTCCTGTCGTTGCGGCCGGCCTTTGTGGCCGGCCCTCCTCGTATTCAGGCTAGGAGTTTCCGGGAGGACGTGACATTCTTCAAATAAATAATACGAATACATGTCATAGAGACAGTGAATGATGCCCTACACGCCTTCCCGATCTGCCGCGCGCGGCGAACGTCTCGTCTGGGACCTCGACTGGAACCTCCTGCGCACCTTCCTCGTCATCATGGACTGCCAGAGCATCACGGCCGCTGCCGACAGGCTGGGCCTCAAGCAGCCGACGGTCAGCAATGCCTTGCGCCGCCTGGAGGCGCACGTGGGGCGCCGCCTCATCGACCGCGGACCCAACCGCTTCGCGCCCACCACGGCGGGGCAGCGGTTGCATGGCGAGTGCATCGACATCTTCGGCTCGGTCAGCCGGCTGCAGGTGATGATGCGCGAGGTGCAGGAAGAGGTGACGGGTGCGATCCAGATCTCCATGGCGAGCCACGTGGTCTGCCCGGTGTTCGACCGCACGCTATCGGCGTTCCACCGCCGGCATCCGAAGGCGGTCTTCCAGCTCGACGTGATGCCGAGCGAGGAGGCCATCGCCTCCGTCCTGCAGAAGCGCGCCTCCTTCGCGGTGTGCCTGGTGCATCGCCCCGACCCGCGGCTCGATCATGCAGTGCTCTACCGGGAATTCTTCGGATTTTTCTGCGGGCCCCAGCACCGGCTGTTCGGGCGCAGCGCACTGACGCTCGACGACCTGCGGGGCGAAACCTCGGTCTCCTTCCATACCGACCGGACGACAGACGCGCTCTACCAGGTGGCGATCCTGCGCGCACGCGCGAAGCTCGACGAGCGCATCGTCGGTATCTCCTCGCACCTGGAGGAGGTGCGCCGCATGATCGTTGCCGGCTTCGGCATCGGTCCGCTTCCGCTGCACGTGGCGAAGGCGGATGTGGATGCCGGCCATTTGTGGCGCCTGCCGCCCTATGACGACCCGCCGGAGGTCGACATCCTGCTGGTGACGAATCCCGCCTCCCACCTCAACAGGGCGGAGCGGGCGCTGCTCGACATGCTCCGGCAAGAGATACGGGACCTGCCGCTCGAGGCGCGCACCTATCGCGGATGAGTGTGGCCGTTTGAACGGCGCATCCGCTCAGGGCTTCGGCTGCTCGAACCTGCGGATCGCCGAGGGCGGCAGGATGGCGCCGAGAAGCTCCCGCATCGCCTCCGCATAGCCGGGCGCGCCAGGCCCGCTCACGGCCGCGACGGTCTGTGTCCCGTAGGCGCGGGCGACCGTCCCGTCGCACAGGACCGCCGTGACCTTCAGCCCGCCCGCCGGCGCGCCGCTGGCCGCGCCGCCCATGCAGGCGGTGCGCGCCGCGCCCGCGCCGCGTGGATCGAAGACGAGGACAAGCCGGTCGCGGGCGGTACCCGGCTGGACGGGAACGAGCTTCGCGCCCCCGGCATGTGCAGGCAGGCGGATGTCGCGCGTCGCGTCCTCGGCGTTCGCGCCGATCACTTCCGTCGCCATTCCGCCGGCGGACATCGCCTGCAGCGCATCCTCCGAATAGACGCGGGACCATCGCACGTCTGACACGGTCGCGTTCGTGGCGCATCCGCTCATCAGCAGGGCGGCCGCAAGAACCGTTGCGCGCCTCGTTCCGGTCGTCGAGGGCATTTTCATCGGCTCCTCCGAAATATCCCGCGGACGATCAATATTGGCACGCCCGCAGCCCTCGGGAATTTCGTTACTTCACTTAATTCGAGCCGATTTCAGGCGGCCTCGGTCCGGGCGGACACGCTCAGCGCAGCGATGCGTTGATCGCCTCCAGCGCGGCACTGCCCGGGCAAAGGTCGCCGGTCCCGAGATGCGCCAGCGGCGTCTCGACGGTGCCGAGGTGGGCGTGCAGGTCGTCGGCCTCCGGGTCGAGGTAGATCAGCCCGGTGACGATCTCGCCCTCGGCCTGACGCTCCTGCAGGTAATTCATCGCCGCAACGCGGTCGCCGACGGGGTGTTCCGCGCCCACCTTGCGCAGGATGACGGTCGAGCCGTCGTGCAGGGTCACATCCTGCGCCTCTCCGGGGGCGTAATCCGCCGTGATCTGGGCGCGCGGCGGCATGACGTCGAGCCGGTTGAGCGCGGCGTTGTGGTCGCGCACATAGTCGAAGCTCTTGGTCGAGCCCGCGTGGTTGTTGAAGGCGACGCAGGGCGACAGGCAGTCGATGAAGGCCGCGCCGCGATGCTTCAGCCCCGCCTTGATGAGGGGCACCAGTTGCGACTTGTCGCCGGAGAAGCCGCGCGCGACGAAGCTCGCCCCCGCCTGCAGCGCCAGCGAGACGACGTCGATGGGCGCGTCCGTGTTCACCGCGCCGCGCTTGCTCTTCGAGCCCTGGTCCGCGGTTGCCGAGAACTGGCCCTTGGTCAGCCCGTAGACGCCATTGTTCTCAACGATGTAGAGCATGTTCACGCCGCGCCTGACCGCATGGACGAACTGTCCGAGCCCGATCGACGCGGTATCGCCGTCGCCCGACACGCCGAGGTAGACGAGGTCGCGGTTGGCGAGGTTCGCCCCTGTCAGCACCGAGGGCATGCGCCCGTGCACGCTGTTGAAGCCGTGCGAGGCGCCGACGAAATAGGTCGGCGTCTTGGACGAGCAGCCGATGCCCGACAGCTTGGCGAGACGGTGCGGCGGCAGGTCGATCTCGAAGCAGGCCTGGATGATCGCCGCGCTGATGGAATCGTGCCCGCAGCCCGCGCACAGCGTCGAGACCGCGCCGTCATAATCGAAGCGGGTCAGGCCGAGCGCGTTCGTCGGAAGCCCGGGATGGTGGAGTTTCGGTTTCAGATAGCTCACGACGCAAGCTCCTTTCGCGCCACGTCCCCGGAGGCGGCCAGCCGGTGCGAGATCTCGCCCGCGATGAAGCGCGCGGTGATCGGCGTGCCATCGTAGTGCAGCACGGGGATCAGCCGCTTCGGGTCGATGTTGCCCTGGTTGACCAGCAGCGTGCGCAGCTGCGCGTCCCGGTTCTGCTCCACGACGAAGACGGTGTCGTGTTCGGCGATGAAGCGGAAGGCGTCCTCGTGGAAGGGGAAGGCGCGCACGCGCATCGTGTCCATGTGGATGCCCGCGGCCTCGAGCACGTCGAGCGCCTCGCCCATCGCGGGCGCGGTCGATCCGTAGAAGATCGCGCCGATCCGGGTCGGGCGGGCGGCCTGGCGGATCACGGGTGCGGGGACGAGCGTCCGCGCGGTCTCGAACTTCCGCAGCAGGCGGTCGACGTTCGCGACATAGTCGCTGCCTTCCTCGGAATAGCCGGCATCCGCGTTCTTGCTGGTGCCGCGCGTGAAGAAGGCGCCGCGCTTAGGGTGCGTGCCCGGATAGACGCGGTAGGGGATGGCGTCGCCGTCCACGTCGCGGTAGCGGCCGAAGGGCGTGCCCGCCTCCAGCTCCTCGAACGTGAGCACCTTGCCGCGATCGAGGGTGCGGGTGTCGTCCCAGGAGAGCGGTTCGCAGAGCCAGTGGTTCATGCCGATGTCGAGGTCGGACATGAGGAACACCGGCGTCTGCAGCCGGTCGGCAAGATCGAGCGCCCTGGCCGCGAACTCGAAACACTCGCGCGGGTCTTCGGGGATCAGCAGCACATGCTTCGTGTCGCCGTGAGAGGCATAGGCGCACGCGAGCAGGTCCGACTGCTGCGTCCGCGTCGGCATGCCGGTCGACGGCCCGCCGCGCTGCACATCGACGATCACCGCCGGGATCTCCGCGAAATAGGCGAGGCCGAGGAATTCCTGCATCAGCGAAATGCCCGGCCCGGACGTCGCGGTGAAGGCGCGCGCGCCGTTCCAGGTCGCGCCGATGACCATGCCGATCGCGGCAAGCTCGTCCTCCGCCTGCACGATGGCGAAGCGGTTGCGGCCCGTCTCCTTGTCCTTGCGCAGCCGGTTGCAGTGCTTTGCGAACGCTTCCGCGACCGAGGTCGAGGGCGTGATCGGGTACCATGCGGCGACCGTGGCGCCGCCATAGACGCAGCCCAGCGCGGTCGCGTCGTTGCCTTCGACGAAGATGCGGTCCCCGACCGCGTCGGCGCGGCGCACCCGCAGGCCGATGGGGCAGTCGAGATGCTCCAGCGCGTAAGCGCGGCCGAGGTCGAGGGCCTGGATGTTGGGCGCGATCAGCTTGTCCTTGCCCTTGTACTGCTTGCCGATCAGGTCCTCGATCACCCCCCGCTCGATGTCGAGCAGGGCGGAGAGTACGCCGAGATAGATGATGTTCTTGAACAATTGGCGCTGCTTCGGGTCGGCGAAGGCGCGGTTCGCGATCTCGGTCAGCGGGACGCCCAGAACCGTGATGTCCTCGCGGAATTTCGAGGGCGGCAGCGGCTTGGTGGAGTCATGGAGCAGGTAGCCGCCCGGATCGATGCTGGCGACGTCCTTGTCCCAGGTCTGCGGGTTCATCGCGACCATGAGGTCGACGCCGCCGCGGCGGCCGAGATAGCCCGCCTCGCTGACCCGCACCTCGTACCAGGTCGGCAGCCCCTGGATGTTGGAGGGGAAGATGTTCCGCGTGGAGATCGGCACGCCCATGCCCAGGATCGAACGCGCGAAAAGCTGGTTCGCGCTCGCCGATCCCGACCCGTTGACGTTCGCGAACTTCACGACGAAGTCGTTGATCCGCGTCAGTTCCTGCGACATGCCGCCCCCGCGTGAACCATCTCGAGAAGAAACTTCTGCATGTCCCACGCGGCGGTGGGGCAACGCTCGGCGCACAGCCCGCAGTGCAGACAGAGATCCTCGTCCTTCACCATCACCCGGCCCGTGCGCAGGTCGTCCGACACGTAGATGTCCTGCGCCAGGTTGTGCGCCGGCACCTTGAGGCGGGCGCGCAGGTCCGGCTCCTCGCCATTGGCCGTGATGGTCAGGCAGTCGGTCGGGCAGATGTCGACGCAGGCGTCGCATTCGATGCAGAGATCGGTGCGAAACACGGTCTGCGCGTCGCAGTTGAGGCAGCGCTGCGTTTCCCGGTAGGCGAGTTCGCGGTCGTAGCCCAGTTCGACCTCGACGCGCACGTCCTTCAGCGCGATCCCGCTATCGCGCAAGGGCACCTTGTGCCGATGCTCGGGCGTGATGTCGTTGTCGTAGCTCCACTCGTGGATGCCCATCTTCTGGCTGACGAGCGTGGTGTCCGGCGGGGGACGGTCGCGGACGTCCTCGCCCTTGCAGAACCGGTCGATGGAGATCGCCGCCTCGTGCCCGTGAGCCACCGCCCAGATGATGTTCTTGGGCCCGAAGGCCGCATCGCCGCCGAAGAAGACGTTGGGCAGGGTCGACTGGAAGGTGACGGGGTCCACCACCGGCATGTCCCAGTCGCCGAAGGCGAGGCCGATGTCCCGCTCGATCCAGGGAAAGGCGTTCTCCTGCCCGACGGCCACAAGCACGTCGTCGCAGGGGACGTGATGGTCCGGCTCCCCCGTCGGGACGAGGCGGCGGCGGCCCTTGTCGTCGTACTGCGCGGCCACCTTCTCGAACAGCACGCCGGTAAGGCGGCCGCCCTCGTGGGTGAATTCCTTGGGCACGAGGAAGTTGGAGATGCGCACGCCCTCGTGCAGCGCATCTTCCTTCTCCCAGGGCGAGGCCTTCATCTCCCCGAAGCCGGAGCGGACGACGACGTCGACCTCCTCGCCGCCGAGACGCAGCGCCGTGCGGCAGCAGTCCATCGCCGTGTTGCCGCCGCCCAGCACCACGACCCGCTTGCCGATCCGGTCGACGTGGCCGAACGAGACGCTCGACAGCCAGTCTATGCCGATGTGGACATTGGCGCGCGTCTCCTCCCGCCCGGGTATGTCGAGATCGCGTCCGCGCGGCGCGCCGGTGCCGACGAATACGGCGTCATAGCCTTCGTCGAGAAGGCCCTTGAGGCTGCCGACCCACGCTCCGAACCGGGTCTCGACGCCCATGTCGAGGATATAGTCCACCTCCTCGTCGATCACGGTCTCGGGCAGGCGGAAGCGCGGGATCTGGGTGCGCACCATGCCGCCCGCCTTCGCGTCGCCGTCGTAGATCACCACCTCGTATCCGAGCGGCATCAGGTCGCGCGCAACCGTCAGCGAGGCGACGCCCGCACCGATCAGCGCGATGCGCTTGCCGTTCTTCTCCCGCGGGATCGCCGGGAAGCGGGTGCGCACGTCGCCCTTGTTGTCGGCGGCCACGCGCTTCAGGCGGCAGATGGCGACCGGCTCCTCCTCGACACGGCCGCGCCGGCAGGCCGGCTCGCACGGGCGGTCGCAGGTGCGGCCAAGGATGCCGGGGAAAACGTTGGACTTCCAGTTGACCATGTAGGCGTCGTCATACCGCCCCGCCGCGATCAGCCGGATGTACTCCGGCACCGGCGTGTGCGCGGGACAGGCCCACTGGCAATCGATCACCTTGTGGAAATAATCCGGATCGCTGACGTCTGTCGGCTTCACACGCGCACCCCTGCTTTCCTCCCCTGCGGTGCCGGACGGGGCGTTGACCGGCCCTCGTTCGTTATTCCGGGCTTGCCGTGCGAAGAGGCGCGCGGAAGCCTGCACCGTCGATCTGCTTCACAGAGATTTTCACATTGAATTGAATATTCAACCAGGAATTTGGGACGCAGCCCCGCCGTGATTGCGCAACTGCCCTGATGGATCCGGCCGGGTGCAGGGCCGGTCTGGGGGGCGGCCCCGGGGCGGCGCGGGCGAACCCTTGCCGGGGCGCCGTCCCCGCGGTGCAGTCCGGTGCGTGTTGCGGCGGGGGACGAACGCGCCGATACTTGCGTCCGACAGACGCGCAGATCCAAGACGCACGCGCCGTCCGGGGGGAGCATGCACGCCGGCCTGTTGTTGCCGCTATACGTCCTGATCGTCCTGGCGCCCCTTGCGCTGGCGGCCTTGCAGGACAAGCCCCGCCGCCCCTTTCTGGACGAGGTGTCCTCGGGCCTCGCGCTGGCCGCGTTCGCGGTTCTTCTTGCGGAGTTCGTGCTTTCCGGCCGGTTCCGGACCGTTTCGGGCAGGATCGGCATGGACGTGACGATGCGCCTGCACCAATTGCTGGCCCGTACGGCGCTGGCGCTGGTGCTGCTGCACCCGTTTCTCTACACGACGCCCCTCAATCCGCCGCTGCCCTGGGACCCGACGCGGCAAATGACGCTGTTTCTGGGCGATGGCGCGCTTGTGTCGGGGGTCGCGGCCTATCTGCTTCTGCCCGCGCTGGTGCTGACCGCGATCTTCCGCGACGGCCTCGGCATGACCTATGAGCGCTGGCGGCTGCTGCACGGCCTGGGCGCGCTGGCCCTGGCCGGCGCGGGCGCGCACCACGTCCTGGTCGCGGGACGCTACAGCTCCGACCCGGTCCTCGCCGGGTTCTGGGTGCTGCTGCTGGCGCTGGCGGCGGCGTCGCTTGCGTGGGTCTATGCGGTGAAGCCTCTGTTGCAGACGCGGCGTCCCTACCGGGTCGGGCAGGTGCGCAAGGTCGCGCTCAGGACATGGGAACTGCACATCGCGCCGGACGGGCACGCGGGCCTGCCGTTCCGGGCCGGCCAGTTCGTCTGGCTCAACGTCGGGCACAGCCCGTTCTCGCTGGCCGAGAATCCCTTCTCGATCGCGAGCGCACCGGCAGAGGGGCCGGAGATCCGGTTTCTCATCAAGGAAGCGGGGGACTTCACCGGGCGCATCGGCGCGGTCGCGCCGGGCACGCGGGCCTGGATCGACGGCCCCTATGGGCACCTGACGCGCGAGGGACGGAGCGGGGAAGGCATCGCCCTGATCGCGGGCGGCGTCGGGATTGCGCCGCTCTTGAGTATCCTGCGCCAGATGCGGCGCGAGGGCGACCCGCGCCCGGCGGTCCTGCTCCATGGCAACCGCGTGGGGGAGCAGATCGTCCATGAAGAGGAACTGCGGGCGCTGGAAGCGGAGGGCGCGTTGCGCGTGGTGCACGTGCTCTCCGACCCGCCGGACGGCTGGCAGGGCGAGACCGGCCTGCCCGACGCGGACCTCATCGCCCGGGTGTTCGGGTTCGAGGGGGCCAACCGCTGGCTCTTTTTCCTGTGCGGTCCGCCGGTCATGATGGAGGTGTGCGAGAAGGCGCTGCTGGCCATGGGCGTACCGCCGCGCCAGATCGTCATGGAGCTTTTCAGCTATGACTGAAGGGGGGGCGCATGACTGCGAAGCGCCGGATCGATGCGGTGTTCTGGGGCGTGACGGCGGTGTGCGTGGCCGCCGCGGTCCTTTTCGCGCTGCGATAGCCCCGGCGCTGGCGTCCGGCAGGGTTGCCCTGTCCGTGGCAGTGTTGTCCAGCGGCTGCGCATTGGGTAGCGTCTGGGTAACAGGGATGCTGCAACACAACGAACGGTCATGCTTCTCACTGGGTTCGAAGGATATGGCGGGCGGGGTCTGAACCCCGCGGCCGAGGTCGTGCGCGCACTCGACGGTCAGACGGTCGCGGGCGTGCGGGTGGCGGGCGCGGTGCTGCCCGTCTCCTATGCGGGGCTGGCCGACCGGCTTGCCGGAGAGATCCGCAAGCACCGGCCGAAAGGGGTGATCTGCCTGGGCCTCTGGCCCGGCGAGCCGGCGATCCGGCTGGAACGTTTCGGCATGAACCTCAACGATTTCGAGATCCCGGACAATGCAGGCGCGATGGAGCACGGGCCGATCGAGCCGGATGGCCCCGCGACCCGCGTGGCGACCCTGCCGGTGGAGGCGATCCAGAACCGGCTTCTCGCCGCCGACATTCCGGCGCGGGCATCGAGCACGGCGGGCAATTTCCTGTGCAACGCGACGCTCTACACCGCGCTCGGCATCGTGGAGCGGGAAGCGCCGGGAACGCCCTGCGGCTTCATCCACGTGCCCTATCTGCCGGCGCAGGTGGCGGAGATGATCGCGCAGATCCGGGACGAGCAGACCCTGGAACTGCACCAGCGCGCCGACCTCGCCTCCATGGCGCTGGAGACGACGGTCGCGGCGATCCGCATCGCCATCGAGACGACGCTGGAGGGGCGGGCGGCATGAGCGGGGACACGATCCTCGCGCTCGAATCCATCCGCAAGGCGTTCGGCACGACCGTCACGGCCGACGGCGTCTCGCTCGACTTCCGGCGGGGGGAGTTCTTCACGCTGCTGGGGCCGTCGGGCTCTGGCAAGTCGACGATCCTGCGCATGATCGCGGGGCTGGAGCAGCCCGACGCGGGACGCATCCTGCTCGACGGCGCCGACATCACGCGCACCCAGCCGTGGACGCGCGGCCTCGGCATGGTGTTCCAGCAATATGCGAACTTCCCGCACATGACGGTGGCGGAGAACGTGGCCTACGGCCTGCGCCGTGCGGGGATGTCGAAGGCGAAGGTCGCCGCGCGCGTCGACGAGCTGCTGACGCTGGTCGGCCTGTCGGGCTTCCAGGGGCGCCGCGTGACCCAGCTTTCCGGCGGCGAGCAGCAGCGCGTCGCCATCGCCCGCGCGCTTGCGCCCAAGCCGAAGATCCTGCTGCTGGACGAGCCGCTCTCGGCGCTCGACGAAAAGATCCGGCGCGAGATGCAGGACGAGTTGCGCCGCATCCAGCAGGCGACCGGCACCACCTTCATCTATGTGACGCACGACCAGGAAGAGGCGCTCACCATGAGCGACCGGATCGCCGTGCTGAACAGGGGCCAATGCGTGCAGTGCGACGCGCCGGAGAAGATCTTCCGCCGCCCGCGCACCCGCTTCGTCGCCCGCTTCTTCCGCGGCTGCAACGTGCTGGAGGGTCGCCACGAGATTGCCGAGGGCCGTTCTGTGGTGACGCTGGCGGGCGCGCGCGTCGTGCTGGGCGAACGGTTCGCCGCGCCGGAGGGGGCGGCTGGAATCGCGATCCGCGGGGAGAACATCCACCTCGGCGCGGACGCCGAGGAGCGGGATCTCGTGCTCGACGCGCGGCTTGCCGACGCGGTCTATCGCGGGCTCTACACCGACTACCGGCTGACGCTTTCCGACGGGCAGGAACTCTCCGCCATGACGGGCCGCGCCCATGCCGCGAAACCCGGCGAGGCAGTGCGCATCGGCGTCGATGCCGCGAACATCGTGCCGCTGGAGGAAGACTAGCCCCGGTTGCGCCCGGCGCGCATGTCCATCACCGCGAGCGCACCGATGAGCAGAAGCGTGGCCACGATCAGCACCGTCATCAGCGCGTAGAGGTTGGGCGACAGGCCGACCTGCTGGTACTGCGACCAGAGATAGGTCTGCACCGTGTTGCGGCCGCCCTGCACGACCGAGGTTCGGATCGTCTCGTTGAACGACAGGATCAGCGAGAAGACCGCCGCGCCCAGGATTCCCGGGTGGATCTGGGGCAGTTCCACCTCGAAGAAGGCCTGCAGCCGGTTCGCCCCCGACATGTAGGCGGCCTCGCGGTACACGGGGTCGAAGTTCGCCATCACCGTCAGGATGATGAGGAAGGCGAAAGGCAGCGCCCAGATCACCTGCACCGCCGTAATGGTCAGAAGCGAGGGCTGGATGCCCAGCGTCTGGAAGAACAGCGCGGTCGCCACGCCCATCGAGATGCCGGGCACGAACAGCGGGATCAGCAGCACGCCGAGCACCAGCTTGGGGATGCGCCAGACGCGCACCGCCTCGGCCGCCAGAAGCGCAAGCAGGGGCGAGATCAGCGCGACGAGCAGGCCCACCGTCAGCGAGATGCGCCCCGCCGCGACGAGGCGCTGATCGGTCAGGATCGCCGCGTAATTGACGAAGAGACCCTTGTCCCCGCCCGCCCCCTCGAACGAATTGACCGCGGGCGGGATCAGCGGGGCATAGAGGAATACCAGCACCAGGGCCACGAAGCCCCAGGCCGCCCACAGGCCGATGCGCGAAAGCGTCGTGGTCTGCATCAGCGTCCCATGATCTTGCCGAGGAAGAGGCGGATGTCGAACATCCGCGACCAGGCGACCAGCAGCGCCAGCATCAGCAGCGTCGAGACCGACGAGATTGCCGCCGCGAGCGGGTAGTGCAGGACGTTGAGCGCGCTCTGGATCGCGTTGCCGAGTAGCTGGTAGCCGGTGCCGCCGAGGATCAGCGACACCGCGACCTCGCCGAACGCGCCGACGAAGCCGAAGATCGCCGCCGCGATCACGCCCGGCAGCGACAGGGGCAGGACGATCTTGCGGAAGGTGGTGAAGGGTCCTTCGCCGAGCATCCAGCTCGCCTCCACCAGCCGGTGGTCGATGCCCGACAGCGACAGCCAGATCGGGAACACCATGAAGGGCATGTAGGCGGTCACGAGGCCGAGATAGACCGCGAAATCGGAATAGAGCAGCCAGTCGAGCGGCGCATCGGCAATCCCCCAGGAGACGAGCGCGCTGTTGACCAGCCCGTTGCGCGACAGGAGATCCGACCAGGCGAAGGTGCGTACGACATAGTTCACCAGGAACGGCACCGCGAAGAGGAAGAGCACCGGGCGCACCAGCGCCTCGCGCACCCGCGTCGCCACCAGATAGGCGATGGGATAGGCGATCAGCAGCATGATGACGGTCGCGCTGACGGCCACCCAGAGGCTGCGCATCAGAACCTCGAGCCGGACGCCCGAGAAGAAGGCGGCATAATTCGCGGCGCTGAAGGCGGGCCGCATGCTGAAGCCCGTCTTCTCCCAGAAGCTGATGACGAGCGTGATCGCCAGCGGCCCCAGGATCAGCGCGAAGAGCGCCGCGAGCGGCAGTCCGAGGACCGCCGCCCGCGCCAGTGTTTCAGTCCATCTGCGAGGCATGCGAGGGTCAGGCAGCCTTGAAGCGCTGCCATTCCTCCTCGTAGACGTCGACGTGGGTCGGCCAGCGGTTCTGCCAGGTGCCGCCCTTCTCGAACTTCGCCTTCACGCCGTCGGTGATCTCGGCGACGCGGGCGGCTTCCTCGGCCGTGAACTCGTCCGGGTGGGCCTTGGCATACTCGGCCGCGAGCGGGTTCGTCATGTAGCCGCGCATCAGCGTGATCTTCGCGCCGTACCAGCCGCCCAGCATGAAGTCGAGCAGCTTGTAGGTGGCGTCGAGGTCGGCCTCGCCCATGTTCGGGTTGTTGACGATGTAGGCCGCCATGGCCCACAGCAGGTAGCCTTCCTTCGGCGCGGCGTACTTCGCGTTGGTGCCCTGCGACTTCGCCACGAAGACCATGGGCTCCCAGCAGTCCATCACATGGACTTCCTTGGAGGTGAGCAGGTTCACCGCCTGCTCGAAGCTCGACCAGATCACGCGGAATTGCCCAGCGCGCTTCTTCTCGATCATGAAGTCGATGACCGTCTTGACCTCTTCCGGCGTCATGTCGGCGGGGTCGGCGATCTTCGCCTGGCCGGTCGCGTTGAGGAACAGCGCCGTCTTCTGCCCGGCGGTGGTGTAATTGTCCTCCAGCGCGACGAAGCCCTTGAACTTCGGATCGAAGAGGGCGCCGTAGGAGTCGAGCTCGCCCGTCTCGTCCGGCAGATAGGCGAAGGAGTCGCCCTGCAGGACCGTCGGCACGCCGTAGAACTCGTCTCCGTAGCCGATGAAGTCGAAGCCCGGCGTCCCCTTGGCGAGATAATCCGAGATGTAGGCGTCCTTGCCCCAGTTCGGCATGCGCGAGGGGTCGAGCTTGCGAATGAGGTTGTTCTCGACCAGCGGCTCCTGCATGCCGCCGACGATGTTGACGATGTGGAAGTTCGACATGCCGCCGCCCGCGAGCAGCTGGTTCACGACGGCCGACGGCGCGTTGCCCATCGACACGACATTGACCGAATTGCCGGTTGCGTTCGTGAACTTCGACCAGTCGCCCGTGTCGCCGACGCCGATGTCTGCAAGGGTCAGATTGCTGGCCGCGAAGGCCTGGCGGGCAAACCCCGGCATGCCGGCAAGCGCGGCACCCGCCGCGCCCAGTTGCAGCGCCTGGCGCCGCGTGATCGTGGAAAACCTGTCCGTCTTCATGGTGATGCTCCCTGGCGTCCGTCGCCTCTGATGGGGCGCTCTTTTCCCTAGACCCGTGGGAACTCTAGGACGCCCACCCGCCACCGGCAAGCAGAGGGGGATGCAGTCCCGGTCTGCAGGAAACGATGCACCCGGCGCGCGGGCGCAAGGCTGCGGCCCTTGCCTCCCGGCGCATGGATGCCTGCCTGAAGAGAAGCCGGTTATGCCCAAAACAAGGGCATTTCGAGAAATGCATAAAATATGATCGTATTCGGCGGCTCCTTGCGTGTTTGCGGCGCAACAAGACAAAAATTGGGCAGGGTCGGGAACGTGGGCCTTTTTGCTGCAACGCAAAAAGATCGTTCGGCGACAGGGGCTTATCAGGCCGATGCAAGGAACGGTTAACGGCTGGCACGCAGCTTGCGAACTCCCTTCCCAGCCCGGTCCATCGCGGGCGGCAAGAGGGGATAGAAGAATGACCATCTGGAAGGGTTCACGAGGGCTTCTGGGGACGGCACTGGCGCTGGGGATGACGTTCGCATCCGCACAACACGCCGCGGCCCAGGACACGATCAAGGTCGGCATCCTGCACTCGCTCTCCGGCACCATGGCGATCTCGGAGACGACGTTGAAGGACGTCATGCTCATGCTGATCGAGGAGCAGAACAAGAAGGGCGGCGTGCTCGGCAAGCAGCTCGAGGCAGTGGTCGTCGACCCGGCCTCCGACTGGCCGCTGTTCGCGGAGAAGGCGCGCGAGCTGATCGCGCAGGAGAAGGTCGCGGCGGTGTTCGGCTGCTGGACGTCGGTCAGCCGCAAGTCGGTGCTGCCGGTGTTCGAGGAGCTGAACTCGATCCTGTTCTACCCCGTGCAGTACGAGGGCGAGGAATCCTCGCGCAACGTGTTCTACACGGGTGCGGCGCCGAACCAGCAGGCGATCCCGGCGGTCGACTACCTGGCCCAGACGGAAGGCGTGGAGCGCTGGGTGCTGGCGGGCACCGACTATGTCTATCCGCGCACCACGAACAAGATCCTCGAGACCTATCTCAAGGAAGAGCTGGGCGTCGCGCCCGAGGACATCATGATCAACTACACGCCGTTCGGACATTCCGACTGGCAGTCGATCGTGGCGGAGATCAAGCAGTTCGGCTCGGCCGGCAAGAAGACGGCGGTGGTCTCGACCATCAATGGTGACGCCAACGTGCCCTTCTACAAGGAGCTTGCGAACCAGGGCATCGCCGCGACCGACATTCCGGTCGTCGCCTTCTCGGTCGGCGAGGAAGAGCTTGCGGGCATCGACACCGGTCCTCTGGTCGGCCACCTCGCGGCGTGGAACTACTTCATGAGCGTGGACACGCCCGAGAACGCCGAATTCATCGAGAAGTGGCAGGCGTTCATCGGCAATGCCGACCGCGTGACCAACGACCCGATGGAAGCCCACTACATCGGCTTCAACATGTGGGTGAAGGCGGTCGAGGCGGCGGGCACGACCGATGCCGACGCGGTGATCGACGCGCTTCCGGGCACGGCGGTGCCGAACCTCACGGGCGGCTATTCCGCGATGATGCCGAACCATCACATCACCAAGCCGGTGCTGATCGGCGAGATCCAGGACGACGGCCAGTTCTCCGTCGTTTGGGAGACGCCGGGCCTCGTGATGGGCGACGAGTGGTCCGACTACCTGCCGGAGTCGAAGCCGCTGATCTCCGACTGGCGGGCGCCGATGTCGTGCGGGAACTTCAACACGGCGACCGGCAAGTGCGGCGGCCAGGGGTCCTGATCCGCCCGGCCTGAAGACGCGCCATCCGGCCGGGCGGGCTGCTGAACCGCCCAAGCACCCGGCCGGATGACCGCGCGACCGCTTTCCTGCCCCAAGGCTGCTCCGCGCAGCCCACGAAATCGGCCGTGACGAAACCGGCCCTCCCTAGCTGGACCCCGCCATGCTCCACCTGCTTCGACGCCTCACGCTGCTGCTCTGCCTGCTGGGCGGTGCGTTCGCCGCGCCCGTGTCCGCGCAGGATCTGCGACCGCTGGTCGACGCGCTGGGCGCGGGCGGCTTCGACGAGACGGAACAGGCCATCGGCGCGTTGGCCGCGACGGGAGACCCGCGGGTCGCCGACGTGCTGCGGGCGCTGGAGGCAGGCGACCTCTACGTGCGGCGCGGCGACAACGCGGTCGTCGAGGGCGCGCGCGGCGGGGCGGGATACGTGCTGACCGACCCGCTGACCGGCGAGGCGCTGGGGGAGACGGGCCGCACGGCGGTCAAGAAGATCCGCGTGAACAACAATCTGCGGCGCGCCATCGCGGGCGCGCTTGCCGGGCTGACGCTGATGAGCCCGGACGCCGCGACGCGGGCTGAGGCCGCGGGGACCCTGCTCACCCGGCCCGACCCGACAATGATCGAGGCGCTGGACGCGGCAATCGCGAACGAGACCGTCGCCGGCATCCGCCAGACCATGACGCAGGCGCGCGCCGCTGCCATCCTAGACCCGGCGAGCGGGGCTGCGGAGGCGGCGCAGATCGAGGCGGCGGAGACGGTCGCCGCGCGCGGCAATCGCGACGCGCTCGCCATCCTCAACCAGGTCGCGGCCCGCAGCGAGGGCGCGCTCGCCGACGCCGCAAGGGCGGGCATCGCCGCCATCGAACGGACGCTTGCGATCCGGGATGCCGCCCAGAACGTCTGGTACGGCATCTCGCTGGGCTCGGTCCTGCTGCTCGCGGCCATCGGCCTCGCCATCACCTTCGGCGTGATGGGCGTCATCAACATGGCGCACGGCGAGATGGTGATGATCGGCGCCTACACGACCTTCGTGGTGCAGGAGGTGATCCGTACCCACGCGCCCTGGCTGTTCGACGCCTCGGTCCTGATCGCGATCCCGCTCGCCTTCCTCGTCGCCGGCGCGGTCGGCGTCGCCATCGAGCGGGGTGTGATCCGGTTCCTGTACGGGCGCCCGCTGGAGACGCTGCTGGCGACCTGGGGACTGTCGCTGATCATCCAGCAGGCGGTGCGGACGATCTTCGGCGCCTCGAATCGGCAGGTCGGCGCGCCCTCCTGGATGTCGGGCACGTTCGATCTTTGGGGCCTCGCAATCACCTGGAACCGGCTCTACATCGTGATCTTCGCGATCCTCGTGTTCGCCGTTCTGGTGGGCGTGCTGCGCTACACGAGCTTCGGCCTGCGCCTTCGGGCGGTGACGCAGAACCGGCGCATGGCGGGCTCCATGGGCATCCGCACGCCCTGGGTGGACGCGATGACCTTCGGCCTCGGTTCCGGCATCGCGGGCATGGCGGGCGTGGCGCTGAGCCAGATCGACAATGTGAGCCCCAATCTCGGCCAGGGCTACATCATCGACAGCTTCATGGTCGTGGTGTTCGGCGGGGTGGGGAACCTGTGGGGCACGCTGGTCGGGGCCTTCACGCTCGGCATCGCCAACAAGTTCCTCGAACCCTACGCGGGCGCGGTGCTGGGCAAGATCCTCGTCCTCGTCCTCATCATCCTGTTCATCCAGAAGCGTCCGCGGGGCCTCTTCGCCCTCAAGGGCCGGGCGGTGGAGGCATGATGGGCCCGCTTGCAACACGCCTTCTGGGCGACCGGGCGTGGGTGCTGGTCGCTGTGTTGCTTGCGATCGCAGTCGCGGTGCCGGTGCTGAACCTGTGGGTGCCGCCGTCGAGCCCGCTGCACGTCCCGGACCACCTCGTGCCGCTGTTCGGCAAGTATCTGACCTATGCGCTGCTCGCGCTGTCGGTCGATCTGGTCTGGGGCTATTGCGGGATCCTGTCGCTGGGGCACGGGGCGTTCTTCGCGCTCGGCGGCTATGCGATGGGCATGTACCTGATGCGCCAGATCGGCGGGCGCGGGGTCTATGGCAACCCGGACCTGCCGGACTTCATGGTGTTCCTCAACTGGAAGGAGCTGCCCTGGTACTGGTACGGCTTCGACGAGTTCTGGTTCGCCATGCTGATGGTGCTGGCGGTGCCGGGGGCGCTGGCGTTCCTGTTCGGCTGGTTCGCGTTCCGCAGCCGGGTGACGGGGGTCTATCTCTCGATCATCACGCAGGCGATGACGTTCGCGCTGCTGCTCGCATTCTTCCGCAACGACATGGGCTTCGGGGGCAACAACGGCCTCACCGACTTCAAGGACATCCTCGGCGCGCCGATCCAGGCGCCGGGGACGCGCGCGGCGCTGTTCGCGGCCTCGGCGCTGGCGCTGGTGGCGGGTCTCCTCGTGTGCCGGCTGGTGGTGACCTCGAAGCTCGGCAAGGTGCTGGTCGCGGTGCGCGACGCGGAAAGCCGCACGCGCTTCCTCGGCTACCGGGTGGAGCACTACAAGCTCTTCGTCTGGACGCTGTCGGCGATGCTGGCGGGGCTTGCGGGCGCGCTCTACGTGCCGCAGGTCGGCATCATCAATCCGAGCGAGTTCGCACCCGCCAACTCCATCGAGATCGTGATCTGGGTCGCGGTCGGCGGGCGGGGCACGCTGCTCGGCCCGATTGTCGGGGCGGTGCTCGTGAACTACGCCAAGACCTGGTTCACGGGCGCATTTCCGGAGTTCTGGCTGTTCGCGCTGGGCGGCCTGTTCGTGGCGGTGACGCTGTTCATGCCGAAGGGGCTGCTCGGCCTCGCGCAGCAGGTGCGCGCGCGGCTCGAGGCAAGACGCGGGGCGAAGGGAGGTGCGGCGCATGCCGTGCGGCCCGATCCTCAGGCGGCGGAGTAGGGGCGATGACGGGACAGCTTACGACATCGCTGCTCTACCTCGACGGGGTGTCGGTTTCCTTCGACGGGTTCAAGGCGCTCAACGAGCTGTCGCTGGAGATTGCGCACGGGGAGATGCGCGCGATCATCGGCCCGAACGGGGCCGGAAAGACGACCATGATGGACGT
Organism: Futiania mangrovi; assembly: GCF_024158125.1. NCBI lineage: Bacteria > Pseudomonadati > Pseudomonadota > Alphaproteobacteria > Futianiales > Futianiaceae > Futiania > Futiania mangrovi. The sequence goes on from NZ_JAMZFT010000002.1 coordinate 1,011,685, forward strand.
CATCACCGGCAAGACCCGGCCCGACGAGGGGAGCGTGCTGTTCGACGGCAGCGCGGACCTCACCGCGCTCGACGAGGCGGCCATCGCCGAGCTTGGCATCGGGCGGAAGTTCCAGCGGCCGACGGTGTTCGAGGGACACACGGTCGAGGACAACCTGGCGCTGGCGCTGCGCGCGCCGCGCACGGTGTTCGCCACGCTGCTGCATCGCACGCGCACGGCGGAGCGGGAGCGCATCGACACGCTGCTGGAGACGATCCGCCTGACCGACAAGCGCGGCGAGCGCGCGGCGAACCTCAGCCACGGGCAGAAGCAATGGCTGGAGATCGGCATGCTGCTCGCGCAGGAGCCGAAACTGCTGCTGGTCGACGAACCCGCCGCCGGCATGACCGACGCGGAGACGGAGCAGACGGCGATCCTGCTCAAGGACATCGCGAGGACGCAGTCCGTCGTAGTCGTCGAGCACGACATGGTCTTCGTGCGCGCGCTGGGCGTGAAGGTGACGGTGCTGCACGAGGGCTCGGTCCTCGCGGAGGGGATGCTGGACCACGTGTCCGCCGATCCGCGCGTGATCGAGGTCTACCTGGGCCGGTGAAGGGGGGAAGACGGACATGCTGAGCGTCGAGGACGTCGACCTCCACTATGGTGCGGCGCAGGCGCTGAGGGGCGTCTCGCTGACGGCGGAACCGGGCGCGGTCACCTGCCTGATGGGCCGCAACGGCGTGGGCAAGACCTCGCTGCTGAAGGCCATCGTGGGGCAGCATCCCGTCTCCGGCGGCCGGATCGTGTGGGAGGGGGAGACGCTGGGACCCTTGCGCCCCTACGAGCGCGCGCGGCGCGGCATCGCCTATGTGCCGCAGGGCCGCGAGATCTTCCCGCTGCTGAGCGTGCAGGAGAACCTGGAGACCGGATTCGCCGCGCTGCCGAGGGGCGAGCCGCGCACGATCCCGGACGAGGTGTTCGAACTGTTCCCCGTGCTCGACAGCATGCGCGGGCGCAGGGGCGGCGACCTGTCGGGCGGGCAGCAGCAGCAGCTTGCCATCGGCCGGGCGCTGGTAACGCGGCCGCGCCTCCTGGTGCTCGACGAGCCGACGGAAGGGATCCAGCCCTCCATCATCAAGGACATCGGCCACGCGATTGCCTTCTTGCGCGACCGGGGCGGAATGGCGATCCTGCTGGTCGAACAGTACTTCGACTTCGCGCGGGATCTGGCCGACCGGTTTGCCGTCATGGACCGGGGCGAGATCGTTCTGTCGGGCACCGCCGGGGAAATGGTGGAGGACGATGTACGCGGTCACCTCACCGTCTGAGGAGGGCGCCGGCCCGGACCTCTGTGCGCTGCTCGAGCGGGCGCAGGGCGCCGTCCGCCTGTCCGTTGCGCGCAACGGCACCCGAAGCGTGCTGCGCGAGGCCTATCAGCAAGGCTCCTTCAAGCTGCGCTTCCCGCGCGTCTTCGAGGGCGGGCAGTGCGAGGCGGTCCTCATCAACACGGCAGGCGGGGTCACGGGCGGCGACCGCTTCGCGGCGGATATCGCGGCGGGCGAAGGCTCGGCGCTGACGCTGGCCACCCAGGCGGCCGAAAAGGTCTACCGCTCGTCCGGCGGCGAGGCGCGCATCGCGGTGCGCCTGAAGGCGGGCGCGGGGGCGCGCCTCGAGTGGCTGCCGCAGGAGACGATCCTGTTCGACCGCGGCCAGCTTGCCCGCACGCTGGACGTGGAGATGGACGCGGACGCCACGGTCCTGCTGTGCGAGGCGGTGGTGCTGGGCCGCACGGCACACGGGGAGACGGTGCGGACGGGCGCCTTGCGCGACCGCTGGCGGGTGCGGCGGCAAGGCCGCCTCGTCTATGCCGACGACCTGCGCGTCGGCGGGGAGATCGCGGCTGCGACGGCCGGTGCCGCGACGCTGGGCGGCGGGTCCTCGTTCGCGAGCCTGCTGCTCATCGCGCCGGATGCCGAGGCCCGGCTCGACGCGGTGCGCACCGCGCTGGACGATGTGGCCGCGGTGGCCGGGGCGAGCGCGTGGGACGGATTGCTGGCGGTGCGGGCGGTGGCAAGAGGCGGGCAGGATCTGCGCCGGGCACTGTTGCGGGTTCTGGATGCGCTGGGCACGGACGCACCGCGCGTCTGGTCGATCTGAGGGGGAGGATGAGACCGTGAAGCTGACGCCACGGGAAAAGGACAAGCTGCTCGTGTCCATGGCCGCGATGGTCGCGCGCCGCCGGCTGGAACGGGGCGTGAAGCTCAACTACCCGGAGGCGGTCGCGCTGATCACCGACTTCGTGGTCGAGGGCGCGCGCGACGGGCGCACCGTTGCCGACCTGATGGAGTCGGGCGCCCATGTCGTCCGCGCCAGCCAGGTGATGGAGGGCGTGGCCGAGATGATCCACGACGTCCAGGTCGAGGCGACCTTCCCCGACGGCACCAAGCTCGTCACCGTTCACCAGCCGATCCGACAGGAGGAAACCACATGATCCGCAAGGCCGCCCAACTGGCGCTTCTCGCCGCCGCCGCACCGTCCTTGGCGCACGCCCATCCGGGACACGGCGAGGGCGCGACGCTCCTTGCGCAGGTTCTCGGCGGCCTCGACCACGGGTTCGGGATCGCGGGCGCGGGCCTCGTCGTGCTCGTCGCCGCGACGCTCGGCCTGCGCGCCCTGCGGCGGCGGGCGGCGGCGCGGAGTCAGCCATGATCCCCGGCGAGGTCGTCACACCCGGCGGAGACATCGAGTTGAACGCGGGCCGTGAGACGCGCACGCTCGACGTTGCGAACACTGGCGACCGGCCGGTGCAGGTCGGCTCGCACTATCATTTCTTCGAGGTGAACGGCGCGCTCGACTTCGACCGGGACGCCGCGCGGGGGATGCGCCTCGATATCCCTGCGGGCACCGCCGTCCGGTTCGAGCCGGGCCAGACGCGCGAGGTGACGCTGGTGCCGCTTTCCGGCGCGCGGCGCGTGTTCGGCTTCCAGGGCAAGATCATGGGGGATCTCTGATGGCCTTTCGCATCGGGCGCGCGGCCTATGCCGCCATGTTCGGGCCAACGGTTGGGGACCGGGTCCGGCTCGCCGACACCGACCTGTGGGTCGAGGTGGAGGAGGACCGCACGATCCATGGCGAGGAGGTGAAGTTCGGCGGCGGCAAGGTAATCCGCGACGGTATGGGCCAGTCGCAGGCGACGCGGGCCTCCGGCAGCGCCGACACCGTCATCACCAACGCGCTGATCGTCGACCATTGGGGGATCGTCAAGGCCGACGTCGCCTTGCGCGACGGGCGCATCGCCGCCATCGGCAAGGCCGGCAACCCGGACGTCCAGCCGGGCGTCGGCATCGTGATCGGACCGGGCACCGAGGTCATCGCGGGGGAGGGCAAGATCCTGACCGCGGGCGGATTCGACGCGCACATCCACTACATCTGCCCGCAGCAGGTGGAGGACGCGCTGATGTCGGGCGTCACCACCATGCTGGGCGGCGGCACCGGCCCCGCAACGGGCACGAACGCCACGACCTGCACGCCGGGGGCCTGGCATATCGCGCGGATGATCGAGGCGGCGGACGGCCTGCCCATGAACCTCGCCTTCGCGGGCAAGGGCAACGCCTCCGTTCCGGACGCGCTCGTCGAGCAGATCCTGGCGGGGGCCTGCGCGCTCAAGCTGCACGAGGACTGGGGCACGACGCCCGCCGCCATCGACTGCTGCCTGGGCGTCGCGGACGACCACGACATCCAGGTGATGATCCACACCGACACGCTGAACGAGAGCGGCTTCGTCGAGAACACGGTCGCAGCCTTCAAGGGGCGCACGATCCACGCCTTCCATACCGAGGGGGCGGGCGGCGGCCACGCGCCGGACATCATCAAGGTGTGCGGGCTCGCCAACGTGCTGCCGTCGTCCACGAACCCGACGCGGCCCTACACGCGCAACACGGTGGACGAGCATCTCGACATGCTGATGGTCTGCCACCACCTCGACCCCTCGATCCCGGAGGACGTGGCCTTCGCCGAAAGCCGCATCCGCAAGGAGACCATCGCGGCGGAGGACATCCTCCACGACCTCGGCGCCTTCTCGATCATTGCTTCGGACAGCCAGGCCATGGGCCGGGTGGGGGAGGTGCTGATCCGCACCTGGCAGACCGCCCACAAGATGAAGGTGCAGCGCGGCCGTCTGCCCGAGGAGACGGGCGAGAACGACAATGCCCGGGTGAAGCGCTACATCGCCAAGTACACGATCAACCCGGCGATCGCGCACGGCATGGCGCGCGAGATCGGCTCGGTGGAAGCGGGAAAGCGCGCCGACCTGGTGCTGTGGGACCCGGCGTTCTTCGGGGTCAAACCCGATCTCGTGCTGCTTGGCGGGGCGATCGTGGCCGCGCCGATGGGCGATCCCAACGCCTCTATCCCGACGCCGCAGCCCGTGCACTACCGGCCGATGTTCGGGGCCTATGGCCGGGCGGTGGGTTCGACCTCGGCGGTGTTCGTGTCGGAGGCGGCGCTGGCGGCGGGCCTGCGCGAGCGGCTGGGCACGGCCAAGCAGATGCTCGCGGTCGAGAACACGCGCACCATCGGCAAGGCGGACATGATCCACAATGCCGCGATGCCGCACGTCGAGGTCGATCCGGAGACCTACGAGGTCCGCGCGGACGGCGTGCTGCTGACCTGCGCGCCGGCGGACGTGCTGCCGATGGCGCAGCGCTATTTCCTGTTCTGAAGGGCTTGGGGGAGACGGCATGCTGGTGGCGCGCGAGGCCGTGGCGGGCGGCGGCAAGGGGCCGGTCGCGGACACCGTGACCCTCGACCTGGAGGGGCGGCGGAGGCGGCGCATCGCGCTGACCACCGACGGCGGCGTCGCGTTCCTGCTCGATCTGCCGGAGGTGACGGACCTGAAGGCTGGCGACGGGCTGAAGCTCTCGGACGGGCGCATGATCCGGGTGATCGCCGCGCCCGAACCGCTGATGGAGGTGACGGCGCGCGACGGGCATCTGCTGATGCGGCTCGTCTGGCATATCGGCAACCGGCACCTCGCGGCCATGATCGGCGAGGGGCGCGTGCTGCTGCGCCGCGACCATGTGATCGCGGACATGATCCGTGGCCTCGGCGGGGAGGTGCGGGAGGTCACCGCGCCGTTCGAGCCCGAGGGCGGGGCCTACGCCAGGGGAGGGCACGGGCACGCTCACTCCCATGCACACCATGCGCACGGACATGGGGAAACGCATGCGCATTCCCATGGACATGCCCATGGCTGAGCATGGGGAAAATATGGGGGCGGGGGGGCTCTACCGGCTTCTCGCCTGGCTCTCGCCGTCCTATCCGGTCGGCGCGTTCAGCTACAGCCACGGCCTCGAATGGGCGGTCGAGACGGGCGACGTGAGGACGGCAGACGACCTGCGGACGTGGGTCGAGGACATCCTCGCGCACGGCGGCGGGAGGCAGGACGCGATCCTGCTCGCAGCCGCATTGCGCGCGCGGCGGGACGGCGACAGCGCGGGCCTGGCGGAGGTCGCGGAACTTGCGGGCGCGCTCTCTCCCACGCGCGAGCGCCGGCTCGAAACGCTCGCCCAGGGCACGGCCTTCCGGCTGGCGACGCAGGCGGCGTGGCCTGCCGGAGCACCAGACGAAGCCACGGGCCAGGTCGCCTATCCGGTCGCGGTCGGCGTGGCGGCAGCCGATCACGGCGTGCCTCTCGACGCCGCGCTGGTGGCCTATCTGCATGCCTTCGCGGCCAATATCGTCTCGGCGGGTGTGCGGCTCGTCCCGCTCGGCCAGACGGACGGGCAGCGGATCGTGGCCGCGCTCGAGCCTGCGGTGCAGGCGGCGGCGGAGGAGGCGCGCGCCGCGACCCTCGACGATCTCGGCGGCTGCGCGCTGCTCGCCGACATCGCATCCATGCGTCACGAAACCCAGTACACGAGGCTTTTCAGGACATGACACGCTCCCCCCACGGCCCTCTGCGCGTCGGCATCGGCGGCCCGGTCGGCACCGGCAAGACCGCGCTGATGGAGGCACTCTGCAAGGCGATGCGCGACCGCTACGACATCGCCGCGATCACCAACGACATCTACACCAAGGAGGACCAGCAGATCCTCACCCGCACCGGGGCGCTTCCGCCGGAGCGGATCGTGGGCGTGGAGACGGGCGGGTGCCCGCACACCGCGATCCGCGAGGATGCGTCCATCAACCTCGCCGCGGTGGCCGAGATGCGGGAGAAGTTCCCGAACCTCGACCTGATCCTGATCGAGAGCGGGGGCGACAACCTCGCCGCCACCTTCTCGCCGGAACTGGCCGACGTCACGATCTACGTGATCGACGTGTCGGCGGGCGAGAAGATCCCGCGCAAGGGCGGCCCCGGCATCACCCGCACGGACCTGCTGGTCATCAACAAGATCGATCTCGCCGACATGGTCGGCGCCTCGCTGGAGGTCATGGACCGCGACACGCGCCGCATGCGGGGGGAGCGGCCCTATGTCTTCTCCAACCTCAAGACGGGCGAAGGGTTGGCGGAGATCGTGGCGACGCTGGAGAAGATCGGCGGTCTTGTTCCCGCATCCGGCCCAGTCGCGTCCTGAGCCCCTGGGGGTGCCCACCCCGGGATATGCTCTCTCGCGGCAATCGCTCAGGAGCGCTTGCGCATGGAGATCAGCGCGCCACCGAGGATGAGCGCGCCGCTGATCCAGAGGGACGGCAGGGCGGGCTCATCCAGGAAGACGATCCCGAGCATGACGCCCCAGACCGGCGCCAGCATCAGGAACTGCGCGGCTGCCGAAGGCGGAATGCTCATCAGAACGCGCGACCAGCACCAGTACGCAAGGGCGGCGGGTATGATCCAGTTGTAGACTGCGAGCACGGCAAGCCGCGCGGTGGGGTCGATCGGCGCGTCGGCCTCGAAGATCAGTGCGAGCAGCAGGAGCGGGACAAAGCCGACGCCGACCTGCCATTGAACCTGCGAAAGGAGCGGGGCTTCCCAGACGCGCCGCTTGTAGAGCGTCGCGCCGAGCGACCATCCGATGGTACCGGCAAGACCAAGCGCGGAGCCGGCCAGTACGCCAGACCCCGTCCAGTCGAGGCGCCAGGGCTCCAGCAGGATGGCAAGCCCGGCCAGACCCATCGCCAGCCCGGCCACCTTGTGTGCGGTCAGGCGGATGCCGAGGATCAGCCTGTCGAACAGGGTCGTCCAAATGGGCAGCGAATAGGCGATCAGGACGGCCCGGCTCGCCTCGATCCAGAGCAGCGCGAGCGACGTCAGGCCGAGCATGACGGTCACCTGGAACACGCCGACGACGGCCAGCGGTATGCGCTCGGCACGCGGAGGAAGGATGGCCGTGCGCGTGACGCTCAGCAGCAGAAGAAGGCACAGCCAGGCACCGCCGAACCTCAGCGCGTTGAAGCTGAACGGCGCCATGTCGCGCAGCGCCAGCTTCACCACGGCGTAGTTGCCGCCCCAGGCAAGGATCACGACCAGCAGCCACAATGGTGTGAGGGGGTCTGCGCCCCATGCCGCATGCCGTGCTGCGCCGCGCACCCCGCGGCCTCAGTAGATCGGCGGCGTGTAGACCCAGTGGACGCGGGTCACGGTCTTGCCGGGATTGCCGTAGCGGTGCGGCGTGGAGGCGCGGTAGCGGAAGGCGTCGCCCTCGAACAGGTGGAAGCGTTTCTCGCCGAGCCACAGGTCGAGCTGGCCGGCCATCACGACGCCTGCCTCCTCGCCGTCGTGGGTGTCGAGTTCGGGACCGGAATAGGCGCCCGGTTCGATCTCCGTCAGGAACATCTGCAGGTCGCCACGGGTCCGCGGCGTCGTGATCTGCATGGTGATGCCGGCGCGCCGAAGGTCGAGAAGACGCCGGTTCGCGGGCCTGACGATGAACTGTGCTTCCTCGTCGACCGAGACGTCCGGTTGCACGTCCGTGAAGAACGACTCCACCGGCACGCCGATCGCATCGGCAAGCAGGCGCAGCGACCGGATCGACGGCGAGGTGAGCCCGCGCTCGATCTGGCTGATGAGGCCGACCGACAAGCCGGCCTTCGTTGCGACGACGTGCATCGACAGCCCGCGATCCTTGCGGGCCTGACGCATCAAGGCCCCCAGGATCTGATCCGGGTTCGACGTGGCTTCCTGACGTTCTTCCTGCGCTGTCATCGGGAGGGGGGTGATCCTCTATCGGTTTGTGCGCAGGGATAATCCACGCCTTCAGACCGATCAATCGATGAACCGGTTTCACCAAACTTGAACCCATCCCAAAAATTTTTCAATATTCTGAAATGCGGGGGCGAGCTGCAAAGGCCGCCGGCGGGCTTTTCAGGGAGGGATGTGCATTGCGTGTCGGTGTGGAAGTCGGCGGAACGTTTACGGATCTTGTGGCAATTGAGCCGGGTGGCGTCCGTGTCACCAAGGTGCCGAGCGTCCCCCGGAACCCGGATGTCGGCGCCTTCAATGCCTTGGAGGCGGCACGCCTCGATTTCAGCCAGATTGAAGATTTGGCCCACGGATCGACCGTGGCGACCAATGCTGTTCTCGAACGGCGGGGCGGCCGGATCGCCTTCGTCACCACGCGCGGCTTCCGGGACATCCTGGCGATCCAGCGGCACAACCGGACGCGAATCTACGACCTGGAGTACCAGAAACCGAGGCCTGTGGTTGCCCGAAGCGACAGCTTCGAGGTGGACGAGCGCATCGCCTCGGACGGCAGCGTCGTGACCGCTCTCGACCGCGCCGCGGTGGTCGGCGACCTCGTGCCCCGGCTCAAGGCGGGCGAGTACGACGCCATCGCGATCTGCCTGCTGAACGCCTATGCCAATCCCGCACACGAAGCGGCCCTGGCGCAGATTCTCGCCGAGGAGATAGACGGTGTCCTCGTGGCCCTCTCCTCGGAGGTCAGCCGGGAGTTCCGCGAGTTCGAGCGGGCCTCCACGACAACGCTCAGCGCCTATGTGCAGCCGGTGATCGACCGCTATCTTCAGTCCTTCGAAAGGAGGCTCCAGGATGCAGGCTTCCGGGGGCGCTTCAGCGTCATGCAGTCGAACGGCGGACGGCTCCCCGCAGGCGGCATGCGGCGCAGGGCCGTGTCCGCGCTGCTGTCCGGACCGGCGGCGGGCGTGACCGGCGCGGGGCGGCAGGCGGCGCGGTCGGGCTTCGACAACCTCATCACCCTCGACATCGGCGGCACCAGCACGGACGTCTGTCTCGTCACCGACGGCAAACCCGAACTGACGAGCGAGTTTCACATCGAAGGGTTGCCGGTGCGCTCGCCTGTGCTCGACATCAACACCGTGGGCGCGGGCGGCGGCAGCATCGTCTGGATCGACGACGGCGGCATGTTGCGCGCGGGCCCGCAGAGTGCGGGCGCCGATCCCGGGCCGGCCTGTTATGGCCGCGGGGGCACGCTGCCGACCCTGACCGACGCGCACCTGATCCGCGGCACGATCCGGGCGGAAGCCTTTCTCGGCGGGCGCATGCGTGTCGACGAGGAGGCCGCGCGCGCGGCCTTCGCCCCCATCGCCGAGGCGCTGGACATGAGCGTCGAGGAGGCCGCGGAGAGCGCGATCCGGCTCGCCGATTCCAACATCGTCCGGGCGATCCAGCTGATCTCGACGGAGCGCGGCAAGGATCCCCGCGACTATGTGCTGGTGCCGTTCGGCGGCGCCGGGCCGCTGCACGCGGCGCACGTGGCCGAAGACCTCGGCATCCGCACCATCGTCGTGCCGCCCAATGCGGGCGTGATCTCGGCCTATGGCCTCGTGGCGTCGGACTTCGTGGAGTACGACACCCGGACCTGCCGGATGCGCCTCGACCCGGATGCCCCCGACGCGCTGCGGGCGATCTACGAGGACATGCGCGGACACGGCGAGGCGGCGTTCCGTGAGATGGGCCTGAAGCCGCCTTACCGGCTGAGTTTCGTGGCCGACATGCGCTTCGTCGGCCAGGCGTTCGAGATCCCGGTCGAACTGCCGGTGGGCGATCTCGACACGCTGACCTATGAGGAGGTGCGGCGCGCCTTCACCGAGGCGCATCATCGCATCTTCTTCCACGGCGCGGGCGACACCAAGCCGGTCGAGATCGTCGCGGCGCGCGTCGGGATCACCGCGCCGCTCGGCGAATTGCCGCTTCTGACGGAAGACCCGCACACCGGCGGCAACGACGCCGCCCCGATCCGCATCCACGACGGCAAGCAGGAGCAGGAGGCCCAGGCGATGCCCAGGTCGCTGCTGAACGACCGCCGGAGCGTGACGGGACCGGCACTTGTGGACGATCCCACCTCGACGATCTTCGTGCCCGCGGGCTGGGCGGCGTCGGCGGACGAGGCGGGCAACTTGATACTGCGGAGGGAAGAGCGGTGACCAAGAGCGAAACCATGGCCGCGGGCACCAGGGACATGACCGGCGGTCTGGATCCGGTCGACTATGCCGTGATCACCCAAGGGCTGATCGCCGCGGCGCGCGAGATGGGCGCGAAGCTTATCCGGTCTGCCTACTCGACCATCGTGCGGGAGGCGAGCGACGCGTCCGCCGCGCTGCTCGACCGCAACGGCAACGTGATCGCGCAGGCCGAACTGATCCCGATGCAGCTCGGACCGATGCGTGCGACCTTCCAGGCGTGCGCGGACGTGGTGCCCGTGGACGACCTTCAGCCGGGCGACTTCTACATCAACAACGACCCGTTCGCGGGCGGCCAGCACCTGCAGGACGTGTTCATCTACACGCCGGTGTTCGTGGATGGCCACGTCGTCGCCTTCGCGGGGACGGTGGCGCATCACCTCGACCTCGGCGGCGGAAATCCGGGCCTCAACCCGGACGCGGCCGACGTGCATGCCGAGGGGCTGCTGTTTCCGCCCTCGCGCTACAATTTCGAAAGGGACTGGGACGGCGGGCCGCTCGAGCGGTTCGTGGCCCGCAACATCCGCGTGCCCGAGCAGACGATCGGCGACTTCAACGCGCAGTTCGCGGCCAACGCCATCGGCGCGCACCGGGTCGGCGAGATGTGCCGCAAGTACGGCACGGACAAGGTGCTGGCGAGCATGGACGCGCTCATGGACTATACCGAGCGGCGGTTCCGCGCGGCGCTCCGCGACGTGCCGGACGGCGTCTATTATGGCGAGGACGCGGTGGACGACGACGGGCTCACCGACGACCACCTCGTCGTCAAGGCGTCGGTCGAGGTGCGCGGCGACACCATCGCGATCGACTTCGAGGGGACGTGCGAGCAGGTGCGGCGCAACCTCAACTGCCCGCTGTCCTCCACGATCTCGGCGGCGCTGTCGGCGGTGAAGGCGGTGCTGACGAGCGCCGACATCCCGTTCAACGAGGGCCTGAAGCGTCCGGTCACGATCAAGGTGCCGGAAGGCAGCATCCTCAACCCGACCTACCCGGCGCCCGTGCGTGCGCGGATGGAGGCGGCCTACCGTGCCTTCAATGCGGTGATGAAGGCGCTGGCCCAGATCGTCCCCGACCGCGTGATCGCCGGCGGACACGACACGACGACCGTGCTCGCCATCAGCCATCTGAGCACGGCGGGCTACCGGGTCTATCTCGAGGTGTTCGGCGGCGGCTACGGCGCCTCGCCGCGGACCGACGGCTGCGACGCGGTGGATTCGCCGCTTTCCAACTGCTCCAACACGCCGGTCGAGGCGACCGACATGGAGTTCGACCATTTCCGCATCGTCGGCTACGGGCTGGTGCCGGATTCCGGCGGCCCGGGCAGGCGGCGCGGCGGCCTGTCCTTCTTCCGCAGCTACGAGATCCTGAAGGACAATGTGAACTTCGCGATCTACGCCGACCGGTTCCGCATCGCGCCCTACGGGCTCGAAGGCGGGCAGGAGGGCACGTGCGGGCGTTGCGAGATCCTGCGCGACGGCAAGGTGCTGCAGGTGCGTTCCAAGGACAATGTCGACCTGCGCCGCGGCGATGTCGTCACGCTCATCACGTCGGGCGGGGCAGGCTACGGCGATCCGGCGGAGCGCGAGGCCGAACTGATCGAACGCGACCTGCGCGAAGGCTATGTCACGGACCTGAAGCAATGGCAGGCGCTGGGCGCTCAAGCCGCGGAATAGGCGGCACCGTCCCCGGCCGCCATGAAGGATAAAGACATGGAACAGACCCAGGACCTGACCGCCTCCGCCATCCAGATCACCAGCTGCGATGGCAAGAAGGCCGAGATCGTCGACAAGGTGGCCCGGCTCCTCGACGTGGCGGGGCAGCGGGGCTCCGACCTCGTCGTGCTGCCGGAGCTTTGGACCGGTCTCGGCTTTTCCGACGAGACGATCTACCGCGACATCGCCGAGCCGTTTCCGGGCCCGGTGACGGACATGCTTGCCGAAAAGGCGCGCCGCTACGGCATGTACATCGCGGGCTCCATGTACGAGGACGCGGGCGAAGGCACCTATTACAACACCATCCCGCTGGTCACGCCGGACGGGGAGATCCAGGGCCTCTACCGCAAGACGCACCTGTTCGACGCGCCCAACCGCACCGACATCCCGCCCGGCATCCGCGAAAGCGCCAAGGTGAAGGCGGGCGACGACCTGCCCGTCTTCGACACGGGGCTCGGCTGCCTCGGCCTGTCGGTCTGCTCCGACCTGCGCTTTCCGGAGATCTACCGGGAGATGACGCTGCGCGGGGCGGAGATCCTGGTGTGCGCATCGGCGTTCCTGTCGCCGCGCATCGACCATTGGGAGTTCTTCCTGCGTGCGCGCGCCTGCGAGAACCAGGCGTTCGTGGTCGCCTCCGGCCAGGTCGGCAAGGATCCCTCCTCCGGCCTCGCCTTCGTCGGGCGCAGCATGATCGTCGACCCCTGGGGGGTGATCGTGGCCACGGCATCGGACGAGGAGGAGTGCATCACCGCGCACATCGACCCCGGCCTGATCGGGCGCGTGCGCGAACGCTACCCGCTGCTGGAGCAGCGCCGTCCCGAGCTCTACCGGGTGCTGAGGACGGGCAACCGATGAGCAACCGGCGCCTCAACCCGGAGACGGTCGCACCGCCGAACGGGCTCTACAGCCACGCGGTCGAAGTGCCCGCGGGCGCCCGCCTCGTCTTCGTGTCGGGCCAGCTCGGCGTCGACGCGCAAGGCAACCTCGCGCCCGACATCGAAGGGCAGTGCGACCTCGCCTGGCAGAACATGAAGGCGGTGCTGGAAGCGGCGGGCATGGGCCTCGACGACCTCGTGAAGGTCAACACCTATATCGTGGACGAGGCGCATGGCGACATCGTGCGCGCGGTGCGCAGGCGCTATCTCCCGGGCGAGCAGCCGGCCTCGACGGCGGTCGCGGTGCGGGCGATGGTCCGCCCCGAATGGCTGATCGAGATCGAGGGCATCGCGGCGCGCGTCGACTGAGGCTCAGGCGTCCTCACACACGCAGGGCGGCAAGGGCATCGGCAGGACCGCTTCCAGCGCTTCGGCCACGTCGAGCGCGAGGCCGTCGCGGAACGGCGGCGCGACGATCTGGAGCCCCACGGGCAACCCCTCGGCCGTGAGGCCGCACGGCAGGCTCGCCGCCGGGTGGCGCGTCAGGTTGAAGGGGTAGGAGAAGGGCGTCCACGCGGGCCAGCCCCGGGGGTCCGGGTCGCCTGGCTGGTCGCGCCCCACCTCGAAGGCGGCAATCGGCATCGCCGGCAGCGTCAGCACGTCGAAGCGCGCGAACAGGGCCTGAAGCCGGTCTGCAAGCACGGCGCACCCGGCAAGCGCCGCGGCGAAGCGCCCGGCGTCGACGGTGCGTCCCCGCTCCGCGATGGCGAGCAGGCTCGGCTCCATCGTCTCGGCCTGCGGGCCTGCTGCCTGCACGAGGGCGAGCGCGGTGCCGGACCAGATCGTTTCGAACATGTCCGCGGCCTCGCGCATGTCGAGCGCGAGGGGCGTGACCTCCGCACCGAGCCCCTCGAGCGCGCGGACGGCGGCGTCGACGCACGCTTCAACCTCGGCGCTCACTGGGGCGTCGCCCAGCGTGCGCAGGTGGCCGACGCGCAGGCCATTCGCCGCGGACCGTCGGTCCATGTCGGCGATCCGTACGGGAGGGGCGGCCCAGTCGCGCGGGTCGTGCCGCGTGATGACGTCCATCATCGCCCGGGCGTCCGCGACCGTGCGGGTCAGCGGCCCCTGGACGGCGAGGTGGCCGAAGGCGCTCGCCGGGTGCATGGGCACGCGGTAGGCGGTCGGCTTCAGGCCGAAGACGCCCGTGAACGCCGCCGGAATCCGGATCGAGCCGCCCGCGTCGGTGCCGAGATGCAGCACGCCCATGCCCGTCGCTGCCGCGACCGCCGCACCGCCGGAGGAGCCGCCGGGCGTCTTCGCCGGATCCCAGGGATTGCGCGTGATGCCGCACAGCGTGCTCTCGGTCACCGCCTTGTGGCCGTACTCCGGCGTCGTGGTCTTGCCGAGGATGACCGCGCCCGCTTCCCGCAGGCGTGCGACGGCGGGGGCGTCGGCAATCCCGTCAGCGCTCGCCGGCGTTGCGCGGGAGCCGCGGCGGAACGGAAAGCCCGCCATGGAGACGAGATCCTTGACGGTCGCGGGCACGCCGTCGAGGGGGGACAGCGGCGCGCCCTTGCGCCAGCGCGCCTCGGACGCGCGCGCGGCGGCCAGTGCGCCGTCCGCATCCACAATGCAGAAGGCATTCAGCGCGGGGTCGTGCCGCTCTATGCGTGCAAGGCAGGCGGCCGCGACGTCCACCGGGGAGAGGCGGCCGGAGCGGAACCCCTCGGCGCACTCCGCCGCGGTCAGCAGCGCCAGGTCGCTCATTGCCCGGCGGCGAGGACCTGCGGAAACAGGTCGCACGGCATCGGGTCGCCCGCCTTCAGGCCCGGGTCGCGCAGCAGCCGGATGGTCGAGGCGCGCGGCGTGTAGACGGCGTCGTCGCCGGTCCAGCGCGTGGCGAAACCCCGGCGGCGGCGGTCGCTCGTCGAATTTCCCGCCGAATGATGCAGCGTCAAGGCGTGGTGCACGATGCAGTCGCCGGGCGCCAGGTCCCAGGAGATGAAGTCGTACCGGTCGCGCTCGGCCTCGATGTCGGGGACGGGCTCCATGTCCGGATTGTCGTAGCTCGACTCCGAGGTGAAGCTCTGCCCGATGTAGCGCTTGGGCCACTTGTGCGAGCCGCGGATGTATTCCACGCCGCCCGACTCCGCCGACACGGGATCGAGCGCCAGCCAGATCGAGCAGACCTGGTTGCCCTCGACCGGCCAGTAGGGCAGGTCGTGATGCCAGGGCGTGTGCTCCTTCGTGCCGGCTTCCTTCACGAGCAGATGGTCGTAGAACAGCGTCGCGGTCGACGACCGCATCAGTTGCCGCGCGATGGCGGCGGCCGGTGATTCAAACACGAAGGCTCGGAAATCCTCGTCGCGCGGCCAGATGAACTGATCGCCGAAAAACCGCCCGGCGCTCGTGTCCTTTGTGTATTCGAGCGCGAGCGGCCCGCCATTCGCCATGATGCGGTCGGCCGCTGCCTGCATGCGCGCGACCCAGTCGGCGCCGAACGCCTGGCGCAGGACGATGGCGCCATCCTCCTCGTACCGCGCGATCTCCGCGTCACCGATGGGCTGAGTGGTCGGCATCCCCGTTGACCCTCTCTCTTCCCGGCCTTGGCGGCCAGCCTGATTTTTTCAATGATGCTTGAATTGGGGCGGGTATGGCAACTGGTTTGAGAATCGACGGCCAAAGGGCATTTCGAAAAAACCAAAAATAAACAATCACTTGAATGACATTACGGGATATAAAAATTTAATGACGCTAAAAAATTGGATTGATCGTCATGTGCCGGAGGGGCACACTCTGGACAGGTGGAATTCCGGGGCAGTGAGAGGAAGCGGGGCATGGTCGAAGCGGCAGAGGCGTCGCAGGTGAGGTTGTTCCAGGCCTTCGCCCACCGAGGCGTCACATTGCCCAATCGCATCGTCATCTCGCCGATGCAGCAATATGCTGCCGACCCTGACGGCATGGTCAAGGACTGGCACTTCGTCCACCTGACCAAGATGGCCGTGGGCGGCGCGGGGCTCATCTTCACCGAGGCGCTGGCGGTCGAGCCGGCCGGGCGGCTGACCCACGCGGACCTCGGCGTCTGGTCGGACGGCCACATTCCGGGTCTTGCGCGCCTGGCGGAGGCCATGCGGGAGCACGGCTCGGTGCCGGGCGCGCAACTCATCCACGCAGGCCGCAAGGCGAGCATGAGCCGGCCTTGGCACGGCTATCTGCCGCTGACGGAAGAGGATGAGAAGGCGCGCGGCGAGGCGCCTTGGCAGACGATCTCCTCGACGGCGACACCGGCGAACCCGGGCTGGCACGTTCCGGTGGCGCTCGACCGGGCGGGCATCGGCCGGGTGCTCGACCTGTTTGCGCAGGCCACGCGGCGTGTGCGCGAGGCTGGCTTCGACGTCCTCGATATCCACGGGGCGCACGGTTACCTGATCCATTGCTTTCTTTCTCCGCTCGCAAACGAACGGACCGACGACTATGGCGGCAGCCTGGAGAACAGGATGCGCTTCGCGGTCGAGGTGGCGGACGCGGTGCGCAGCGAATGGCCGTCGGACAAGCCGCTTTATTACCGGCTCTCGTGCGTGGACGGGATCGAGGGCGGCTGGTCCATCGAGGACTCCGTGGCGCTGTCGCGTGTCCTCGCCGGGCACGGGGTCGATGTGATCGATTGCTCGTCGGGCGGACTGACCCAGCGCGCGACGCCGGCGATCATTCCGCGGGAACCGGGCTTCCAGGTCCCCTACGCCGACAGGATCCGCCACGACGCGCACATTCCCACGATGGCGGTTGGCCTCATCACCGAGCCGCGGCATGCAGAGCAGATTCTTCGGGAGGGAAAGGCAGACCTGATTGCGATCGGCCGGGAGTCCCTGAACAATCCCCAATGGGCGCTTCATGCTGCGCAGGAACTGGGCGCCGACCCCGGGTTCGAGAAGTGGGCCCCGCAATACGGCTGGTGGCTTTATCGCAGGGAACGCGCGCGCCAGGCCGCCGAGGAGGCCAGCGCGGGCAAGGGTGCGGGCGTCTGAGCCCGCCATCGTCCGGGAGCGGAGGCCCGGACAGGCATCCGGTACTCGCCGTGCTTCGGCGGGTCCGCAACAAGAAGACGACGGATGCAACGAGAATGGGAGACGGCAAGATGAAAACCAGAGGTCTGAGCATGGCGCTCGGAGGGTCATTGCTCGCGGCTATCGCGGCAAGCCCTGCGCAGTCGGAAGAATACGCAGCAAACATCTTCTTCGGCCCTGAGCTGACGCTCACCAAGTACGCCTATACGGAGTTTGCCAAACGGGTCGCAGACGCGACGAACGGGGCGGTAAGCTTCAAGGTCTACACGGGTGGCGTGCTCATCCCGCCGCGTGCGTCGATGGAAGGAATCGCCGATGGCATTGCGCAGGTCGGCTATCACGCGGGCACCTATACGCCCGACAAGATTCCGCGGCACAATCTGATTTCCGAGCTTTCGTTCGTTTCCACGGACTATTTCGTCACGGCGCTCGCCTCGACCGAAATCAGCTTCGTGATGCCGGAGCTGGAGGCAGAGTGGAAGGCCAACGGCGTCGTCTACGGCGGCGGTTATTCGACGCTTCCCTACGTGCTCCAGTGCAACACGAAGCTCGAAACGCTCGCCGACGTGAAGGGCAAGCGGCTGCGGATGCCGGGCGCGATCTGGGACCGCTGGGCGACCGCCATGGGTGCGGTCTCCGTCAATGTGCCGTCGAGCGAGATCTACACCGGCCTCGACCGCGGCACGATCGACTGCGGCGTCAACCCGGCCGAGGGCCTCAAGAGCCGCAGCTTCTGGGACGTCGCCAATCACGTCCTCGACCTGCCTCTGGGGGTTTATTACTCGGGCTTCCACTGGGCCTACAACCCGGACTTCTGGGGCTCGCTGTCGGTCGAGCAGCGCAAGACTCTCTATGAGCAGATGGCGTGGGCGATCGCCAAGACGGGCGTGGAGTACACGCGCGAGACCGAGGCCGTGATCGCGCAGGCGAAGGCCGAGAAGGGCGTGACGTTCGTTCAGCCGGCGCCGGACCTTCTCGCCGCCCACGCCGCCTTCGTCGAGCAGGACAGCAAGGCGCTCGTCGAACTGGCCAAGACCAAGTACGGCATCGATGATGCCCAGAAGTACATCGACAAGTACATGGAACTGGTCGCCAAGTGGGAAGGCCTGCTGAAGAACGTCGACAAGACGGACGTGGACGCCATCAAGGCGCTGGTCATGTCCGAGATCTACGACAAGGTCGACCCGGCCACCTACGGCCTCTGACGGCCGCGCGATCGAGGCGGGCTGGCCCCGGCATCCGTGCCGGGCCAGCCCGGATCGATATTGTTTCCCTTCGTCAAGGCCGGAGAAGCTGATTGACGATGACGACGTCCCAGAAGGCCCTGCCGCGCCCTTTCCGGGCAGCAACCCGCCTTGTCCGGCGCGCCACGGATCTTTCGATGGTTTTCGCGGGCATCGCGCTGGTGCTGATGACGGTGCATGTGGTTGCCGATGTCACCGCGCGTGTCGTCTTCAACAGTCCGATTCCGGGCACGCTTGAGATCGTGGCCTTCTACTACATGGTTGCAGCCATCGTCTTCCCGGCGGGCTACCTGGAAAGGCGCGACGAGCACATCACCGTCGAGCTGTTCTACATGCGCCTGTCTCCCTTCGGGCAGCGGATCTGCTACGCATTTTCCGGCCTCCTGACGGCAGTGTTCTTTTCGATTTTCGCCTACCAGAGCTGGCTCGACGCGCTCAAGGCCACCAGGACGCGCGAAATGGTCATGGGCGCGGCCCAGATCGAGATCTGGCCGGCCCGGTATGTTCTGCCGATCAGCTTCGCCCTGCTCGTTCTCGTTGCGGTTCTGAATGTGGTCCGGGTGGTGCTGCGGCCCCACGAAACCCCCACCAACAAGGACACGACAGCTGATGTCGGCGAGGAGAGGACGGCCGGATGAGTAATGTCGAGATCGGCTTCGCCGGGCTGGCGGTGCTGCTCCTGTTGCTGGCCGTCAGGGTTCCGATCGCCGTCGCCCTCGGCTCGGTATCCTTTGTCGGGATCGCGATGCTGACCTCGTGGCGCGCCGCGTGGGGCGTTCTCTCTGCCGTACCCTTCAATTTCCTAGGGGACTGGTCGCTTTCGGCCATTCCCATGTTCCTTCTGATGGGCTTCGTTGCCTCGCGTGCGGGCCTGACGGACGGCCTCTACAAGGCGATGCGCGTGGTCTTCGGCCCGGTGCCGGGCGGGCTCGCCGTTTCGAGTGTCGGGGCTTGCGCGCTCTTTGCCGCAGCATCGGGGTCGAGCGTGGCCACCTCTGCGGCCATGGCGCGGATCGCGGTTCCGGAAATGTTGCGCTACCGCTACGATCCGGGCCTTGCATGCGGCGTGATTGCCAGTGCCGGAACGTTGGGCTCGCTCATCCCGCCGTCGATCCTTCTCGTGATCTACGGCATTTTCGCACAGGCCTCGATCGGGGAGCTTTTCATGGCCGGGTTTCTTCCCGGCCTGCTCTCGGCATTGATGTTCGCCGGGATGATCGTGGTCCGGGTCAAGCTCCGCCCCTCGCTCGCCCCTCCTCTGGACGAGCGGCCGTCGCGCGAGGAGATGTTCGCGGCCCTTAGCGAGTTGTGGATGCTTCCGGTCCTGGTTCTGGGTGTGCTGGGCGGGATCTTCGTCGGGCTCTTCACGCCGACCGAAGCCGGCGCGGTCGGCGCAGTCCTTGCGGTGCTGCTGGCGATGATCCGGGGCACGGCGAGCTGGGAGGGTCTGCGTCAGGCCATCGTCGAGACGGCGATCAGTTCGACGGCCATCTTCGTGATCGCGATCGGTGCCGTGCTCTTCATGCGCTTCATGGCCTTCAGCGGCGTTCCGGATCATCTCTCCGCGGCGATGCTGTCGGTGACGGACAGCCAGATCCTGATCCTGCTGCAGGTTGCGCTGGTCTATCTCCTGCTTGGCATGTTCATCGATTCCATCGGCATCATGCTGCTGACGCTGCCGATCATGCTGCCTCTGGTCGGTGGCGCCGACATCGATCTCGTCTGGTTCGGCATCATCGTGATCAAGCTGCTTGAGATCGGCCTGGTGACCCCGCCGGTCGGTCTGAACGTCTATGTCATCAAGAGCGCGCTCGGCAGCGAGGTGAGCCTGACCGCGATCTTCCGGGGCGTGATGTGGTTCATCGTCGCCGATCTCATCACGCTGGGCCTCCTGATCCTGTTCCCGCAGATCTCGCTCTACCTGCCCAGTCTCATGTGAGGACGCCATGACCGATCAGAGTTCGAAGCCGGTGCGCCTTCTGATCGCCGGCCTCGGCCGATGGGGGCAGACGATGGTCCGCTCCGTGCAGGGCGTGAGCGCGGATGTCTGCTTCGCCGGTGCCATCGTCCGCCGGAAGGAACCGGTCCTCGATTTCGCGCAGAGCACGGGCATGGCCCTGTTCGGCAGCCTTCGCGACGCGGTGGAGGAGACAGGCGCGGACGGCCTCGTCCTTGCCACCCCGCACAGCCAGCACGAAGGGCAGGCGCTTGAGGGCCTGGAGGCAGGTCTGCCGGTGCTCGTCGAAAAGCCCTTCACCCTGACGCGGGAAAGCGCGGTGCGTGTCGTCGAGGCCGCGAAAGCCCGCGGGCTGCTCGTCACCGTCGGCTTCAACCGCCGCTTCGCCCCCGCCATGCAGAAGCTCCGCACGCTGGTCAGGTCCGGAGAACTGGGAACGGTGCAGGCCGTGGAGGGCAATTTCTCCGGCAGTTTCGCCTACCGCTATCGCCCGGGGATGTGGCGCGTGTCCGCGGAGGAAGCGCCCGCCGGCGGCATGACGCCGATGGGCGTTCACGTGCTCGACGCGATGATCGACCTTGCAGGGCCGATAGAGGCGGTCGAGACGCGGTCGATCCGCCGTGTGGTCGAGATCGATCAGGATGACACCACCATGGTCTCGGTGCGGTTTTCCTCCGGCGCCCTCGGCGTGTTGACGACGCTCACGACGACGGCCCCCATATGGCGCGTCCAGGTCTCCGGGTCGCGCGGCTGGGCCGTGGCGGAGGGACACGAGCGGCTGGTCCACGCCCCCATCGATGGCCCCGTCACGGAGACACGCTTTCCCCCGACGGATATCGAACGCGCGGAACTCGAGGCCTTTGCCGCCGCCGTCCGGGGGACGGCCGTTTTTCCCGTCAGGCCAGACGAGGCTGTCGAGGGTGTCGCCACCCTGGAGGCCGTGGTGACCTCCGCGCGCTCGGGCGGATGGGTGAAGGTGCGCCGCTGACGGCGCTCACAGGCCCAGCCGGTCCTTTGCCTGGTACCACGCCGCCGTGAGTTTCATTCCGGGGATCCGGAGGGCGTGGAACGGCACCGGCGGAAACGCGGCGGTGACCGGGCCCAGGTCGCAGGCCTCCCCGACCGCCAGCCGCGCGAGATAGCGGCCCATCAGCGTCGACATGGCAACGCCGCGCCCGCCGTATCCCATCGCGAAGTGGATGCGCGGCGAGAGGCTGCCGAGGTGATGCCAGTGGTCTCGCGTCACCGCGACCAACCCCGACCAGCGGTGCGTCACCGGGACGTCCGCCAGGTCGGGATAAAGGGCATGAAGCGCGTCCTCGATCCCCTTGTAGCTGGCTGCGTCCGCGCGCCGTCCCGTGATGTCTCCGCGCCCGCCGAAGACGATCCGGTTGTCGGGCGACAGCCGGACCCAGTTCAGCAGGTGCTTGGTGTCCGACATCGTCCGGCCGCGCGGCAGGATGCGGCCCGCAAGGTTTCGGGGCAGGGGGGCTGTCGCGATGGCCGACGACGACACGGCGACGACCCTCTGCGCAAGGCCGTCCGGAAAGAGACCGGGCGGCGTGTAGCCGTTTGTCGCGATGACGAGCTGGTCCGCGGTCACCGTGGCGCGCGGCGTGTCTATGGCGATGCCGCCCTCGATGGCGCGAACCCGGGTCGCGGGCGTGCTGCCGTGGATCGGGACACCGCGCGCCGCCAGCGAGGATGCAAGGCCGCGGGCGTACGCGAGCGGTTGCACGCGCGCCCCCAGCGGGTCGAGATACCCGCCGCAATACGCCCCGCCGCCCAGCTCCTCCGAGATTTCGGCCCGGGACAACAGCTGGACCTCCGTCTCGCCCGCGGCCTGGTGCAGCCAGCGCACCTCGGCGGCCAGCGCATCGAGCGCCTTTGGCGTATGCGCGGCGGCCAGATAGCCGTCCTGCGCGAAATCGCAGTCGATCCCGTGATCTGCAACCAGTTCGCAGACCGTCTCGATCGCCTCGTGCAGCAGCCGCCTCTGTCTCAGCGCCTCGTCGCGGCCCCAGTGCGCCTCGATGGCCGTCAGCGGCTTCTTCGGGCGCGGCACGAGCATCCCGCCGTTGCGCCCGCTGGCGCCCCATCCGGGCTGGTGCGCCTCGATCACCATGCAGTCGACGCCGCGCGCAGCGAGGTGGTGGGCCGCCGAGAGGCCGGTGTAGCCGGCCCCGACGATCAGAACACCGGTTCGCGCGTCGGATGCAAGCTCGGGAAACGGCTGCGGCTCGGGTGCCGTTTCGCACCATGCGCTCCTGCTTTCCTGGTTGTCCGCGGCCATGGAACTTGTCTTCCGTGTCGAGGGCGCCTGGCGGGGGAGACCCGCCGTCAGCCGGCAGTCTGGGCGAACCCGTTTTTTTAGTCACGCTGAAAATTGTCTGCTCCGGTGCCGGTTTCTGCCCGCCTCTCAGTAGAACGGCGGGGTCGTCACCCAGACAACGGAGCATGGCACATCCGCGGGATTGCGGAATCCGTGCGGCAGCTTGCTCGGGAAGCGAAAGCTGTCGCCGGCTTTCAGGTCATAGACGTCCTTGTCGATGGTCAGGATCAGCTCACCGCTCAGCACGTGACCGCACTCCTCGCCCTCGTGCTGGTACAACTCCTCGCCGGATGAGCCGCCGGGTTCGACCTGGACCAGGACCATCTGGAGCTTTCCCCCGAGGTCCGGCGTCAGGAGTTCCTTGCGGATACCCTTCTTTTCGAGCCGAAGTGTCTTGCGGACGTTTGGCCGCACGATCCGGCCTCTCTCCTCGTGCGGAACGTCGTCCGGTTCGCTGAACACCCAGCTTATGGGAATGCGCAGCGCCGTGCACAGCATCTGGAGCGAGTTGAGCGATGGCGTGCTGAGGCCGCGTTCGACCTGGCTGATGAAGGCGACGGAGAGGCCGCTTTCGTCCGCGACCTTTTGCAGCGAAAGGCGGCGCTGCCTCCGGATCGTTCGCAATTGCTGCCCGACCGACCGGCTTTCGTCGGGCCGGCCTGCCTGCTGCTTCACCATCTTTGGGGGCGGACCAGCCTTCCGTGGAATGGGCATGCGTTGTCTCGACGATCCTGATATTCGCATGAGGGGGCGGATGCGCGTCCTATTGCATCTGCCTGCCCGGACCGGCAACCGGAAATGGCGCTCTCCCGCCACATGTCAACGCGGTTGCAGACCCCGTCCATCAAAAAAACATGGCTCTTTTTTTCACTCAAGGCATACGATTGGAGCGGTTCTGGTTTTGGCGATGCGCGCATGCATGGTCTGCGCCGTTGGCTCACAGGGCAAGATGCAGATGATGATGCATCGTTCCGAAGTATTGTTCCAGTAGGTATATGGTCTCATCTTTCACTGCAAGCTTCGCAACAGTGTTGCGAGGTGCTTTTTCGGTTTTTGAATTCTTTATTATAAAATCAGCGCGCAGAACAAGGTGCGATTTCACTTGAATTGAAAACTTCAGTTTGCCACCATTTCTCTCGCTCATGGAGAATTCGGGGGAGGAAATGGGAAGCAATTCTGACGCATCTTCGGAGGGTGCGGATTTCTGGAATGCTTCCGCCGGGCGCCCTCTGCCTGACCTGCCGGCGCTGAAGGGCGATCTTGAGTGTGAGGTTGCCGTTGTCGGCGGCGGCTTCTCGGGGTTGTCCGCCGCCCATCACCTTGCCGAAGCCGGCGCCGACGTCGCCCTTTTCGAGGGGGATATGATCGGCCGTGGCGCCAGCGGCCGCACGGCCGGGATGGCGGGCACGCGCTACAAGAAGGGATGGGCGGCCCTCGCCGCGGCCTACGGCAACGAGGAGGCCCGGCGCCTTCACGCCATGATGAATGAGGCGCTGGATACGCTGCGGGGGCTCGTCTCGAGGTATGGGGCCGAGGACGCCCTGCAGGTTGGCGGACAGCTTATCCCCGCGCACACGCCGGAGGCGTTCGAGGCGCTGGCCGCCGACGCGGAATGGCTTCGCCGCGAGGTTGGAGAGGAGGTCGTCGAACTGCTCGACGCCGACGCGACGGAGCGGGCGGTCGGTGCGAGGGGTTATCGCGGTGCCTGGTTCGACCCGCGGGGAGGCGGCCTTCAACCGGTCGAGTTCCTGCGCGCTGTCGCTGGCGGCATGCACGCCGCCGGTCGTCGGCTCTTCTGCAAGAGCCCCGTCACCTCGATCGAGGAGCGCGCGGATGCGGTGATCCTGACGACGCCTGCCGGTCGCGTTCGTGCCGGCCAGGTCATACTCGCCACGAACGCCTACACGCCGCGGGGGCTGGTGGCTCCGGATGTGTCGCGGCGGATGGTGCCCGTTGCGTCGTCGATCCTCGTCACCGCGCCGCTGTCGCGCAATGTCGCCGCGAGCATCCTGCCCGGCGGGCGCGTCGCCTCGGACACGAAGCGGCTGCTCCATGCCTATCGCATCCTGCCGGGCGACCGGCTGCTGTTCAGCGGGCGGGCGGACATCACCGGCCGACGGGCAAGCGACCCCGCATCGTATGCCGAACTCGAGAAATGCCTCCGCGACACCTTTCCGCAGATTACCGAGCCGCAGATCGACTATCGCTGGTCGGGCTTCGTCGGCGTCACGCGCGACGGATTTCCGCATGTCGGGCGCCTTGGCAAGCGTCTCGTGTACGCGATGGGATACGGCGGCCGGGGCGTGGTGCTTTCGCACCTTCTCGGCCGCTATGCAGCCGCGATGGCGCTTGGCACGCCGGTGGAGGCGGGGCCGCTGGGGGCGCGGGGCTTCGTTCCCTGGCCGTTCCATGGCCTGCGGATCCCCGCGATGCAGGCCATGACATGGCTCTACATGCACCAGGACCGCCGGGATGTCGCCCGGGCCCTCAGACCCTGATCCGGGAATTTTCAAACGCCTTCAAGATCGCGAGGACAGACGAGAGCGATGAGCAGTTCGAACAAGTACGACATCGGAATCGACATCGGCGGCACCTTCACCGACGTTGTCTGCCGGCGCCCCGGCGAACCGATGCGCACCACCAAGATCATGAGCACGCGCCAGGACCCCAGCCAGGCGGTCATGCGCGCGGTCGGCTTCATGGTGGAGAACTGGGGCATCGCACCTGAGGATGTCGGCCACTTCCTGCACGGCACGACCGTCGCCACCAATGCCGTGCTCGAACGCAAGGGCGCCCGGATCGGCCTGCTGACGACGGAAGGCTTCAAGGACGTTCTCGAGATCGGGCGCCAGATGCGCCATGCCCTCTATGGCGTGATCCTCGAACCGGAAACCCCGATCTTCCTCGCGCCGGGCAAGTACCGGAAGGAGATCCCGGGCCGCATCGACGCCAAGGGGAAGGAGGTAACGCCGCTCGACGAGGACGCCGTGCGCCAGGCCGTCCGGGAGTTGAGGGACGCCGGCGTCCAGGCGATTGCCGTCTGCTACATCTTCTCGTTCCAGAACCCCGCGCACGAGCAGCGCACCCGCGAGATCATCGCCGAGGAAGCGCCGGACCTGATGGTCTCGATCTCCAGCGATGTCGACCCGGCCTTCCGCGAATACGAGCGGACGGTCGTGACCAGTTTCGACGCCTACATGAAGCCCGTGATCGACCGCTACATGGAGCAGATCGAGGGCGGCCTCGGAAAGGCGGGGATCGGCTCGCCGCTCCAGGTCATGCAGTCGCGGGGCGGTCTGTCGATCTCCGCCGTGGCGCGCAAGCGGCCCGTCCGCCTGTTCATGTCGGGTCCCGCGGCTGGCGTGATCGGGGGCACGATCGTCGGCAAGATGGCCGGCTCGCTCAATCTCATCACCGTCGACATCGGCGGGACAAGCTGCGACATCGCGCTCGTCGACAACGGCCAGCCGGTGATCCGTCCCGAAGGCCGGATCGACGGCTACACGGTGCGGGTGCCGATGGTCGACGTGAACGCCATCGGCTCGGGCGGCGGCAGCATCGCATGGCTCGACGCGGGCGGCGGCCTGCGCGTCGGCCCGGAATCCGCCGGCGCCGATCCGGGACCGGCAGCCTATGGCAAGGGCGGCGAGAACCCGACCGTCACGGATGCCTCGCTGGTCCTGGGCTATCTGGACCCGTCCTATTTCGCCGGGGGCACGGTGTCGCTCGACACCGAAAAGTCGCGCGAGGCGATCCTCGAGAAGATCGCAAAGCCCCTGGGGCTCGGGCTCGAAGAGGCGGCGCTCGGCATCCACCGCGTCGTCAACGCGCAGATGGTGGAGGGTATCCGGCTCGTATCGATCCGCCAGGGCCTCGACCCGCGGCGTTTCGCCCTCGTCGCGCTGGGCGGCGGCGGCCCGGTCCATGCGACGGCGCTGGCGAGCGAGTTGAAGATCGGAACCGTCGTCATCCCGCGCTACCCGGGCGTGCTGTCCGCGGCAGGCCTCCTTGCCGCCCCCATCGAGCACGAGGTGGCCGCCGCCTATCCGTCGCCGCTGGAGGGCCTGTCGGTCGAGCGGCTGAAGGAGGCGCTGGGCAATCTCGACAGGCAATGCGCCGAACTGATGGCGCACGAGGGGGTCGACCCGTCTGAGGTGCGCATCAGCTACTCCGCCGACATGTGGTACCAGGGCCAGTCCTACTATCTGGAGGTGCCGATCCACCTGGAGGATCCGGACCCGATCAAGCGCCTCTACGCGGATTTCCTGAAGGTGCACGACCGGGTCTACGGCTATGCCTCCGAGGCGCCGGCCGGGATCGTCAACCTGCGCACCATCCACTCCGCCCTCGGCTCCGACACCCTGGGAGAGGGGGCCTATGTGGCGGGCACGGGCGCGCCCGTGAAGGGCGAACGCACGATCCGTACCGCCGCAGCGCCGGGCGGCGTCCTCGCGAAGATCTACGAGCGGGCGAACATGCCCGTCGGCTTCCGCTTCGAGGGGCCCGCCATCGTCGAGCAGGCCGACACCACCACCGTCGTCGAGCCGGGCTGGCGGGGCGAGATGATGGCCGACGGCAATCTCGTGCTCACCGCTTCGGAGGGAGGCAGCTGACCATGGCCGGAATCATTCCGCACGAGGTCGACCCGATCCTGCTGGAGGTCGTCCGCAACAAGCTCGACGGCATCGCCAACGAGATGGAGCTGACGCTGGTGCGCAGCGCCTTCTCGGTGATCGTGAAGGAGGCGCTGGACGCCTCCGCCAGCCTCTTCACCATCGAGGGGGAGCCGCTGGCCCAGTCGGTTGCCATTCCGGCTCACCTGTCGATGCTCGTGCCCATGGTCCGCTCGATCCTGCGCGACCATCCCCCCGAGACCATGAAGGAGGGGGACGCCTACCTGATGAACGACCCCTACGACGGGGCGAGCCATCTTCCAGACGTCGCCGTGGTCATGCCGGTCTTCGTGGACGGCCGGCCCATCGCGCTGTCCGCGGCGCTGACGCACCACCAGGACATCGGCGGCATGACGCCCGCGTCGGTGCCGACAAACGCGACGGAAATCTTCCAGGAGGGCATCCGCATTCCGCCGCTGCGCCTGCGGCGCGACGGCAAGTTCGACGAGACGCTCATCGCCCTGCTGAAGCAGAACGTGCGCCTGCCGGAGGTGTTCATGGGCGATCTCAATGCCCAGATCGCCTGCTGCTCCATCGGCGCGCGGCGTCTGAAGGAGCTCGCGGGCACCTATGGCGGGAACATGCTCAGGTCGCTGTTCGCCGAACTGCTCGACCGCTCCGAGCGCATGGTGCGCAACGCGATCCGCGGCCTGCCGGACGGCACCTACGACTACGAGATCAAGATGGACAACGACGGGGTCGAACTGGACCGCCGCCTGACCATCAAGGTCGCCGTGACCATCGCCGGCGACGAGATGACCTTCGACTTCACCGGCACGTCCGACCAGGCGCGTGGTCCCATCAACGCGGTCCCCGCCGGGGCCTATGGCGCGGGCAGCTTCTCGGTGAAGGCGATCACGGACCACAGCATCCCGAACAATGGCGGATGTTTCCGGCCGCTGAACTTCGTGTTGCCGGAAGGCAGCCTCGTGAACCCGCGCGAGCCTGCGCCGGTCAGCTGCCGTTCCGTGACGCTGAAGGCGATCTGCGGCTGCGTTCTCGGCGCACTGCGCAAGGCCGCCCCGGACCGGGTTCCGGCAGACGCATCGGGCGAACTCATGCTCGTGCATTTCGGCGGCCGCGACGAGGCGGGCAAGCCCTACATCACCTCGCAGCTTCTGGCGGGCGGCTCGGGCGCGAGCCGGCAGCGCGACGGTGTCGACGTGATCGAGACCGACGTCACCAATTGCATGAACGTCCCGGCCGAAGCGCTGGAGATGAGCGGTCCGCTGCGCGTGCACTCCCTCAAGCTGCGGACCGACAGCGGCGGGGCGGGGGCGCACCGGGGCGGTCTGGGCTGCGAGCAGCGGATCGAGATTCTGGGCAGCGACGCGACCATGACCTATCGCGGCGACCGGCATTTCTGGGTGTCGCCAGGACATGACGGGGGACAGTCGGGCGCACCGGCCGTCGGCTGGATCGACCGGGCGTCGGGCGCGCGCGAGGAGATCCCCTCGAAGCTCGTCACCCGGCTGCAGCGCGGCGACGTCGTCACGATCTGCACCGCTGGAGGGGCGGGTTTCGGCGATCCGCGGCAGCGCGACCGCAACGCCGTCGCCGAGGATATCGCAAACGGCAAGATCGGCGCGGAAGCAGCGGCTGCCGCCTATGGGTTTTCTGCCGGGCGAAACGGCTGAGCGGCCCCGCCCGAACGTAACGAAAGGCAAGCAATATGAGCACCACCGCAGCCCGCCCGGACCTCGATCCCATAACGGTGGAGGTGATCCGGAACAAGCTCGACGGCATCGCGAACGAGATGGAGCTGACCCTGGTGCGCAGCGCCTTCTCCACCATCGTCAAGGAGGGGCTCGATGCGTCCGCCAGCATCTTCACGCTGAACGGAGAGACGCTTGCGCAGGCGATCGCGATCCCGATCCACCTCGTCACGCTCCTGCCGATGGTCCGCCACCTGCTGGAGAAATACCCGGTGGCGTCCATGAAGGAAGGGGATGCGTTCGTCATGAACGACCCCTACCTCGGCGGGACGCACCTGCCCGACATCGCCGTGATGATGCCGGTCTTCCACCAGGGCCAGCCCATCGCGATCAGCGCGACCATGACCCATCACCAGGACGTGGGCGGGATGGCGCCCGGCTCCACGCCGACCAACGCGACCGAGATCTTCCAGGAAGGCCTGCGCATCCCGCTGCTCAAGCTGATGGACCAGGGTGTCCTGAACCCGACGTTCATGGCCATGCTGAAGCGCAATGTGCGCATCCCGGAGATCGTGACGGGCGACCTTATGGCGGAAATCTCGGCCTGTTCGATCGGGGCGCGCCGCCTGAAGGAACTGGGCGAGATCTACGGCGGCAACTTTCTGATCAGCGTCTTCGACGAACTGCTCGACCGCTCCGAGAAGATGACGCAGGCCGCGCTGCGGCGTATTCCCAACGGCAGCTACACCTACACCGACTATCTCGACAACGACGGGGTCGACCTCGACAGGCTCGTACCGATCACCGTCACCGTGAACATCGACGACAACGGCATCGAGTTCGACTTCACGGGGTCGAGCCCGCAGGTCCGCGGGCCGTTCAACTGCGTTCCGTCCGGCTCGCTCGCAGCGTCGTGCTTCGCGGTGCGTGCGGTCACGGACCCCGACCAGTCGATCCCGAACAACGGCGGCTGTTTCCGTCCGCTGTCGCTGAAGCTGCCGCCGGGCAGCATCGTGAACCCGAACGAGCCGGCGCCGGTCGGCTGCCGCACCTCGACCATCAAGCGGATCACCAGCGTCGTTCTGGGCGCGCTGCGCGAGGCGGTGCCAGACCGCGTACCCGCCGATCCCGGCGGCGAGGAGGTGATCCTGCATTTCGGCGGCCGCAGGGCGGACGGGCGCGGCTTCGTCACCTCGCAGATCCTGATCGGCGGCAGCGGGGCGTCCGCCGGCAAGGACGGCGTCGATGTGATCGAGACCGACGCCACCAACTGCATGAACATCCCGGCCGAGGCGCTGGAACTGGAAGCGCCGATCCGCGTGCACCGGGCCTCGCTCGCGCCCGATTCCGGCGGGCCCGGAGAGCGCCGGGGCGGGCTCGGCGCGTGGCTCGAGTACGAGATGCTCGAAGGCGAGATCACGATCACCTACCGGGGCGAGCGTCATTTCTGCCAGGCCGCGGGCGCGGCAGGCGGGCAGCCCGGCGGTTTCGCGTCGGCCGAGATCCGGCGGAAGGACGGCTCGGTGCACAGCATCCCGTCCAAGGAGGTCGCCCGGATGACCGCTGGAGAGCGTCTCATCATCAAGACCGCGGGGGGCGGAGGCTACGGCACGCCCGGCGCGCGCCCGAAGACGGAGGTCCAGGCCGACATCGAGAACGGAAAGGTCACGGCCAAGGCGGCCGAAAGCATTTACGGCGCAGGGTAACGGGGGCGCCCCTGGCCGGCGGGTCGGCTGAAAGACCCGCGCAGTTCCACGCAAGGCCGGTTCGCGGCCCCGTGGGGACACCTGCACCCCGGATGGCTCTGCCGGCGTTCGGCAGCCCAATCGCACACCCCTGCCACGGGGGAGGTCGCTTCGATGTGGATAGTCCGGGGAGCGGGCATGAGGTCCGCCCCCGCAAGCAGGTCAACAGGGAGAACAGGACCATGAAAGCACTTACTGCGGCATTGGCGCTGGTCGGCGCGGCCGGGTTGCTTCTCGGCACCCCGCACGTACAGCCGGCCCACGCGGCGGACACCGAATGGAAGATGCACCTCGTCTGGGTGCCAACCCGGCAGGAGGTCGTCTCCGCAAACAAGTTCGTCGAGCGCGTCAACGCGCGCACCGGCGACAAGTTCAAGATCACGGCCTACACGGGTGGCTCGCTCGGCGTGAAGGACTCCGACATGCTGCGTATCCTGCCGCCGGGCAACGTCATCCAGATCACGATGCTCTACACCGGCTATGTCGCGCGCGATGCGCCCGATCTCGCCTTCGCGCTGCCCGAAGGCGTCCTTTCGAGCGCCGAGGACGTGGTCAAGGCGTTGCCGGTGCTCGACGACATCTACGAGGAAGGATTTCAATCCTGGGGCGTCAAGTACCTCGGCACGCTGATCTCTCCGGACAAGTCGATCAACATCTACTGCAAGGACGAGGTCAACACGCTCGAGGAGTTGCGCACCAAGAAGCTGCGCGTTTGGAGCAAGGCGCTTCTGGACAGTTTCGCGAAGATCGGCGTCTCGGGCACCATCATCCCGCAGAACGACATGTACATCGCCCTGCAGACGGGCGTGGTCGACTGTGCGACCTACTACCCCGGCGCGGCGAACACGCTGTCGCTCCAGGAGGTGGCGCCCAACTGGGCCTTCCTGTCGCACTATGCGGTGCCCATCCCGCTTGTCGTCTCGCAAAAGGCTTGGGACGCGCTGCCGGCCGACGTGCAGGCCGTCATGACGGAAGAAGCCGACAAGCTGGTCAAGGAACTGGCCGACAACTTCCTCGCCGGCAATTACGAGGTTGCCGAGGGCAAGAAGTTCGACGCCAAGGGCGGCAAGCAGCTCGAGCCGTTCCCCGAGGCAGACCAGGCCGCATTCACGGCAGCTGCCATCGAGGTCTGGGAAGAGAACGCCACCCAACTCGGCGGAAAGCTTGAAGCGAACCGCAAGCGGCTGGCCGACGTTCTTGGCAACTGACCGGGCTTCGGGCGGCGGGTGCGGCTGCACGCGCCCGCCGTCCTTGACCCTTGCCCGAGCATGAAACAGGGAGCGGTGCCGGTGCGATCGTTTGCTCGACTGATAACGGCGTTGTCCAGGTTCGTCCTGATCCTGGCCGCGCTGATCGGCGGCTTGATGTCGGTGATCGTGTTTGCGGCGGTGACGATGCGATACGTGTTTCTGTCGCCCTTGAGATTTACCGACGAACTCATTGGCCTCCTGTTCTCGGCAGGTGTCTTTCTCGCGATTCCCTATCTCTTTGCGAGCGACAGGAACATAAGGGTTTCGCTGCTGACGGACCGGTTGTCCGGGACCGCGGCGGGCGTTGTGAAATTCGTCTCGAACATCGGTATCATCTGCTTCTTCCTGCTTCTTGGCGTGTTGAGTTTCGACTTCGCGTCCTTCTCCTACATGATCGGCGCGGAGTCCGACGTGGCACGGATCCCGGTCGCGCCCTGGATGGCGCTGATGCCGTTCTCCTGTTTCCTCACCGCGTTCATCGTCCTGCTGAAAACATCCTTCGAGCCCTTCGGCATCGCCGTGGGGCGCGACGAGCATGGAGCTTCAGAGGATACGGCGCTGTGACGCGCGCACTCCGTTCTACTCACGAAACCAACACGAGAGAGATCTGATGATTTGGCTGGTGCTGGCGCTCGGAGTGCTTCTTACGGGTCTCACCGGCATCCCGGTCGGTGTGGGACTGGGGCTGACCGGACTTACCATCCTTCATTTCTTTGCGGGCGGCAGTTCCTCGCTTGCCGTCATCACGATCTGGAACACGTTCAACGACTTTCTTCTCAGCGCGATCCCCATGTTCATCTTCATGGGCGAGATCCTGCTTGCGAGCGGCGTCAGCAAGAAGTTGTACGAGGCGGCCTCCCCCCTGTTCCGGCGCGTTCCCGGCGGGCTGCTGCACACGAACATCGCCGTGTGCACCATCTTCGGCGCGGTGAGCGGGGCAAGCACGTCCACCGCGGCGGCCGTCGGTGCGGTGGCCTATCCCGAGTTGAAGCAGCGCGGCTACGACCGCGCCGTCGTCGTGGGCACGCTGGCGGCCGGCGGCACGCTCGGGCTGCTGATCCCGCCGAGCCTCGCCCTGCTGATCTACGGTGCGACCCAGGGCGTGTCGATCGGCAAGCTCTTCCTCGCGGGGATCCTGCCGGGCCTTCTCCTGGCTGCGTCGTTCATGGTGGTGATCCTGGTGATGGCGCTGAGAAACCCGGAGATCTCGCCGCGGGAAGCTGTCCGGACCCCGTTCCTGCGGATCGTGACCGGGCTGCTCAGGATCTGGCCGATCGCCATCCTGATCTTTGCCGTGCTCGGCACGATCTACCTCGGCATCGCGACACCCACGGAGGCGGCGAGCCTCGGTGTCGTCTCGTCGATCGTGATCGGCTTCACCTGGGGAAACCTGACGCTCCGCAAGCTGCTTCATGCGTTCCGCGATGCGACCATCGTGTTCGGCACGCTGGGCGTGGTCCTCGTCGGTGCGCTGATCCTGTCGCAGGCGATCAGCATCCTGGGCGTGCCGACGCACGTCATGGCGGGGATCGGCGCGCTGGACGTCTCCCCCTATACCGTCTTCGCGCTGGTCGTCATCGTCTACCTGGTCCTCGGCTGCTTCTTCGACGGCATCTCGCTGATGCTGATGACCCTTCCGGTGGTCTTTCCGGTTCTTACGGGGCTCGGCTTCGATCCCATCTGGCTCGGCGTGATGATCACGCTGATGATCGAGATCGGGATGCTGACGCCCCCGGTGGGCCTCAATCTGTTCGTTCTGGTGGCGGTGACCAGGGGGGAGGTCAACCTCGGCCGGGCGGCCTTCGCGACCTTGCCGTTCTGGCTCGTGATGACCGGCGCGATCGTCCTGTTCACGCTTTTCCCAGGGATCGTGACGATCCTGCCGCAGATCCTCTGACGGGGGTGGGGGATGAGCGCCGCTTCTGCAAACCAGGCCATAGTGATCGGTGCCGGCATCGTCGGCGTCTGCACGGCGCTCCAGTTGCGCAGGGCGGGGTGGGACACGACGCTGATCGACCGCGCTGGGCCCGGACAGGCCTGTTCCTTCGGCAACGCCGGGATCATGGCGGGCGATGTGGTGCCGCCGGTTGCCTCTCCCGGCGTGCTGTGGAAGGTGCCCGGCTACCTGGCCGATCCCGATGCGCCGCTGGCGATCCGCTGGAGCTATCTGCCGAAGCTTCTGCCCTGGCTCTTTCATTTCGTGCGGTGCAGCCGCCCGGAGCTCTACGAGCGCAACACGAAGGCGATGGCGACGCTGCTTGCCCGCGCGCACGAGAGCTACCGTCCGCTGGTGGAGGCGGCCGGCGCGCGCGATCTTCTGCATTTCTGCGGTGCGCTGCAGGTCTTCGAGACCGAGGCGAGTTTCGCCGCCGGGCGGAAGGATGCGGAGTTCCGGCGTTCGCTCGGCGCCGACGTGCAGGAGCTGGCGGCGCACGAATTGCCCCAGTTCGCGCCCGGTCTCGCGCCGGTGCTTGCAGGCGGGCTCTATCGCCCGAACGTCGGCCACATCCGCGATCCGCTGGCGCTGACGACGGCGCTTCACGAGGAGTTCCTGCGTTGCGGGGGACGGCACCTTTCCTTCGGCGTGGACCGCCTCGAAAGGCTCCGCTCCGGACGGTGGGCCGTGCGCGGCACGGACGGGGCAGGGGCCGCTGCCGACGTGGAGGGCGACAGCGTGGCGGTGGCTGCGGGCGCGTGGTCGGGGCGTCTGCTGCGGGGGCTCGGCTTGCGCGTGGCGCTGGATACCGAGCGCGGGTACCACGTGACGCTGCCACGGGCGCAGTGCGACATGCGCATCCCGATCTCGTCGAGCGAGGGGGCGTTCTACGCGACGCCGATGGCCGGCGGCTTGAGGATCGCGGGCACGGTCGAGATGGGCGGTCTCGACCTGCCGCCCGCCGTGCCGCGCCGGACCGAAGCGATGATGCGGCGGGCACGGCGCTATTTCCCCGGCCTCGACGAAACCGGTGCGTCGACCTGGATGGGGTTCCGTCCGTCGATGCCGGACTCGCTGCCCGTGATCGGCCCGGTCGACGAGTTTCCCGGGCTGTTCCTCGCCTTCGGCCACGCGCACCTCGGCATGACGCTGGGTGCGGTGACCGGCCGCCTCATCACGCAGGCGATGAGCGGCCAGCCGACCGACGCCGATCTCGCTCCGTTCCGCTGGGACAGGTTCTGAGGCGGAAGGGCGGTGCCATGACCCAGACGCTCCGATCAGGCCACGCTATCGTCCGCCGGCAGGTTCCGGGCACGGCGCTGCAGCCACCACCCGTACTGCGGCGGCCAGAGCTCGTAGCCTGCATCGCCTTCCAGTTCGAGCGCCGCATGCAGCGGCCATTGCGGATTGTGCAGGGCCTCGCGCGCGATGCAGACCAGGTCGGCCCGCCCTTGCGCCACGATCGACTCCGCATAGGCTGCGTGCCGGATCAGGCCGACCGCCATGGCCGGCATCCCCGTCTGTGCGCGCAGCGTTTCGGCGTACGGCACCTGGAAGCCGTGCGGGCGCACCCCTGCCTTCAGCGTCGGCGGGGCGCCGACGCCGCCGGAGGAGCAATCGATCATGTCGACGCCTTCCTCCCGAAGCCGGGAGGCCAGCACGAGCGTGTCCTCCATCGTCCAGCCCGTTCCCTCGTCGTCGTCGACGCAGGACAGGCGGAACAGCAGGGGCTTGTCCTCGGGCCAGTGACGCCGGATCGCACGCGCGACCTCGATGGGAAAGCGCATCCGCCCCTCGCGGCCGCCGCCGAAGCTGTCGGTGCGGTTGTTGCCGAGCGGCGAGTAGAAGGAATGTACGAGATAGCCGTGGGCGCCGTGCACCTCCAGCACCTCGTACCCCGCTTCGAGGCAGCGGCGCGCGCCTTGCCCATAGGCTTCGGCAACTTCCATCGCCTCGGCCTCGGTCAGCGCGTGCGGCGTGTGCCAGCCCTCGACCTTGGCCTCGGCGACGGGGGCGACCGGTTGCCATTCCGTCTCGCCGCGCGCGGCCTCCGCCGCGCCGAGCGGGCCGTAGCCCTGCCAGGGGCGCT
The DNA here is from genome assembly GCF_024158125.1 of Futiania mangrovi. Lineage (NCBI taxonomy): Bacteria > Pseudomonadati > Pseudomonadota > Alphaproteobacteria > Futianiales > Futianiaceae > Futiania > Futiania mangrovi. The sequence continues at coordinate 1,047,576 of NZ_JAMZFT010000002.1, forward strand.
GACGCGACGCCTTGGGGCCCGAATGCCACACTTGCGCCGCCGGCACTGCGCCGGACGCGCGGATCGTGTCGGCGAGGGCGGCCAGGCCTTCGACGTGATCGTTCGACCAGACACCGAGGTCGCCGTAGGTGTTGCGTCCCCGCCTCTCGACCGCCAGCGCCTCGGTGAACACCATCGCGAAGCCGCCGTGACCGTACTTGGCCAGGTGATGGTGGTGCCATGGCTGCACCTGTCCCTCGACGGCGGAGTACATCTGCATCGGGGCGAGGACGGTGCGGTTTCGCAGGGTGACGCCACGCAGCGAAAAGGGAGAAAATAGCGTGCTTGTGCTCATCGGAAGCCTCGGGTGGTTGAAATGAATCCGACGCCCTTGGCGCCGATAGAAGCAACTGAAATGAAAAATAGACCAGAAATATTTGCCGGGCAAATAAAAATATATCCGATAAATTTGAGGGTATATTCGTATTTGTATTTTATATTGTAGAGGAATTTTGCCGTGAGCGCCCTGCCAAGAATGTCATTCATACTATGCGTATTCTTGCCATTGGCCTTCGGGTATCTGCTCTCCTACCTTTTCCGCACGATCAATGCGGCCCTCGCCCCGTATCTGGCGAGCGACTTCGGCCTCACGGCTTCGTCATTGGGCTTGTTGACGTCTACCTATCTGCTCGCCTTCGGCCTCATGCAGATACCGCTCGGCCTGATGATCGACCGCTTCGGCGTCCGGCGTGTCCAGGGGATCAATCTGCTGGTGACCGCGTGCGGCGCCGGGCTCTTCGCCGCTGCGGAGTCGCTCGGCCTGCTCATGGTGGCGCGCGCCATGATCGGGGCCGGCGTCGCCGTCAGCCTGATGGCCAGTTTTGCCTCGTTCATCATCTGGCTGCCGCCGCGGCGTGTGCCTCTCGCCATCGGATTGCTCATGGGGTTCGGCGGACTGGGCGCCATGCTGGCGGGTGCGCCGGTAGAGTTCCTGATGGAGACGGTCGGCTGGCGCACGATCTTTTTCGGCCTTGCGATCGCGACCTTCGCTGTGTCCGTTGCGGTGTTGCTGCTGCTCCCCGACAGCCCCCGCCAGTCGAGCAGCTGGTCCCGGCTGCTCTCCGGGTTGGCCGCCATCTACGCGACGAGGTTGTTCTGGCGCATCGTGCCGCTGGCCATATTGACCTGCGGCACCGCATTCGCATTGCAGGGACTGTGGGCCGGGTTGTGGCTTTCCGATGTGGCGGGGTTCGAGCAGGGGCAAGTCGCCGCCTATCTCTCGATCATGGCCTTCGGCCTGCTCGTCGGCTCGATAGCTTGCGGTCCCATGGCGTCGCTGTCGGAGCGCTGCGGCCTGTCGCTGGTGCATCTCGTCGGGGCGCTGTCGCTCGTCTTCTTCGTGACGCTGGCGCTGCTCTCGGCGGGATTGGCGGACCTCGCCCTGCCATGCTGGTTCCTGGTCGGCTTCCTCATCAATCCCATGTCGCTCACCTATGTCGTGCTGGCCCAGAGCTTCACGCCGGACATGGCGGGGCGGGTCAATACCGGGATCAATGTGCTGGTCATCCTCGGCAGCTTCCTGCTGCAGGCAGCCATCGGCTGGGTCCTCGATCTGTGGGAGACCGATCGGGCGGGGCGCTACCCGGTCGAGGCCTACGCGACGGCGTTCGGCACCCTGACAGCGCTGGGGCTGCTGGCTCTCGTCTGGTACTGGTTCGGCGGCGACCGCGGTGCGCCCGCAGACCGGGGCGACGGCGCCCGGGATTGAGGTGCCGCGCGCCGCCTTGCGGGTGCGGTAAACGGCGACGGAAAAGTGGGGCGGTCGCTGCCTGGCGACCGCCCCATCCCGATCAAGGGGGAGTTTCCGGCTCTGCCGAGGAGCCGGCCTCACATCTTGCAGGTCACCTCGGGCGCGACCTGTTCCGGGCTTGCGGTCATCGTGATGACCGGGCGCAACGTCCCCTCGTACTCCTGCACGACCCCGAAATAATTGGGCAGCAGCAACTGATGGTCTTCGGCGCGCATCGTCAGCTTGCCGAGGATCGTGTCGAACTGCGCGCCCGACATAGCCTTGCCCACGTCGCCCGGCTCGATGCTGCCGGCCCTGCGGACCGCCTCGAACAGGACTTGCGCGCCGATGTAGGTCTCACCTTCGAAGTTGGTCGGATCGGCATCGTACTTCTTGCGCCATGCCTCGACGAAGGCGTTGTTTTCCGGCGTGTCGAGGGTCGAGCTGTAGTTGATGATGCCGTAGATGCCCTTGGCCACCTCGCCCAGCGCCTTGACGGTGTTGTCGGTGGTGAAGCTCTGCCCTGCGACGGTGACGCTGTCGACGAGGCCGAACTGCTTGGCCTGCTGCGCGAAATTGACGGCATCACGCCCGGCGAGAACGACCCAGATCCCGTTGGCGCCGGAATCCTTGACCTGCTGGATATAGGGCGCGAAGTCGTTCGTGTTCGGCGGCACGAAGAACTGGCCCACCATGGTCTTGCCGGCGGCCGTTGCGGTCTTGGCGAAGGCTTCGCTCGACCCGCGTCCCCAGGCGATGTCGACCGCGACGACCGCCCAGTTCTTCTCCGACCGCTCCTGCAGCCAGGGCCGGATGGTGAGCGCGTCCATCTCGCTCTGGGTGTTCACGCGGAAGACCCGCTCCTGGCACTGTTCGCCGGTCAGCGCGTCGGCCTTGTTGATCGTCGAGATGTAGAGGCCGTCCCAGCGGGCCATCATCGGCGCGATGGCGAGACCCTCGCCCGAGGCGATCAGGCCCATGATGATCCGGTAACCCTCGCGCACCAGCTTTTCGGACTGCCGGCGTGCGTTTTCCGGATTGGCGCCGGTGTCGAGCGACCGGAACTCGACCGCGCGCCCGTCGACGCCGCCGGCCTTGTTGGCTTCCTCGACGGCGAACTCGACCGCCCGGATCACCTGGTTGCCGAGGTCGGCGTAGGTGCCCGACAGGTCGGTCGGCACGCCGACTTTCAGCGGGTCCTTGGCCTGCGCAGCCCCTCCCGCGAACCAAAGCGCTGCGGCTGCAGCGCACGCAACCCCTGTACGGCCTACTCTTGTGAGCATGGACATTTCGCTTCCTCCCCGATCGCCTTGCGATCCGTTTTTCGGAACGGCACTCCGTTCCCCTCGTTTCGGGCAGGGGCGGCTGGACGCCCGTGCTGCCCGCGATGCAGGCCCACTAGATCGTGATGTGGTCCTGCAGTTGCTGCGTCGTCATGCCAGCCAGCGTTCCTGTCTCTGTCACCTCGCCCTTGGAGAGCACGTGGTAGCGGTCGGCAACCCGCTGGATCAGGCGGATGTTCTGTTCGATCAGCATGATCGCGGTGCCTTCGTTCGCCAGGTGATTGAAGAGGCGCGCCAGTTCGTCGACGATCACCGGAGCCAGCCCCTCGCTCGGCTCGTCGAGGACGAGAAGGTCCGGATTGGCCATCAGCGCGCGCCCGATGGCGAGCATCTGCTGTTGCCCCCCGCTGAGGCCGAGGCCCGGGTTCCCCGCGCGCTCGCCGAGCGCGGGGAACAGCTCGTAGACCGTCTTGAGCGTCCACGGTCCGGGCCGGCTGACGGCCGCACCCAGCAGCAGGTTTTCCTCGATCGTCAGGTTCGGCAGGATGCCGCGCCCCTGAAGAACCGAGGCGATACCGGAGCGTGCCGCCAGATAGTTCGGCAGGCTGTCGTACCGGACGCCCCGGATGCAGACTGCCCCTGCGCGGATCGTGGTCACGCCGCACAGCGTGTTGACGATCGTCGTCTTGCCTACCCCGTTGCGTCCCAGGATCGCGACGCGCTCCCCCGCGCCGATCTCGAAGCTGACGCCATGCAGGATGCGGGCGTTGCCGTAATGGGCATCGACGCGGTCGAAGGCGAGCAGGCTCATGGTGCCTCCGATCCGAGATAGGCGGCGATCACGTCCGGGTGGCGCTTGATGTCCTCCGGCTTTCCCTCCGCCAGGATCCGTCCCAGGTGAAGCACCGTGATGTGGTCGCAGATCGAAAAGATCACCTGCATGTCGTGCTCCACGATCAGCACCGTGACGTCCCAGCGGTGCACCAGGTCCTTCAGGATGTCCGCGAGCTTGAGCGACTCCTCCACGGTCAGCCCTGCCGCCGGCTCGTCGAGCAGCAGAAGCTGCGGCCTGCCGACCAGGGCAAGCGCGAGATCGAGCCGGCGCTGGTCGCCGTAGCTGATCTCCTGCGCCGGCCGGTCGAGAAGGTCGCCGAGCGCCAGGGCGTCGATGACTTCGGCGAGTCCCGATGTGCCCAAGGCCCGCGCGGCCACCTGCAACTGGGTGCGCACCGTGATACCCGGGAAGATGTTGGTGCGCTGGAACGAGCGTGCGAGCCCGCGGTGCCGGCGTTGTTGCGGTTTCAGGCCGGTGATCTCCTCGTCGCCGAGAAAGATCCGGCCGCTCCAGTTCTGGGCCCGGCCCGAGAGCACGTCGATCAGCGTGGATTTGCCCGCGCCGTTCGGTCCGATCAGGCCGCGGATCTGGCCGCGCTCAACGCTGATGCTGACATCGTCGAGCGCCTTGAAGCCGCCGAAGGCGCGGCTGAGGTTGCGTCCTTCCAGCACCGCGGTCATGGCCGCCCCCAGCCCAGGCGCTCGCCCGCCCGGCGCCCCAGTCCCGCGATCAGGCCCGCGAAGCCCTGAGGCAGCAGCAGGGTAACCAGGATCACCGTGCCGCCGACCAGCGCGGGCCAGTATTCCGTTGCGTCCCCGGCGAGGTCCTCCAGGAAGAACAGGAGGAACGCGCCCAGCGCCGGTCCCCAGAGAACCTTCGGCCCGCCCACGATCGCCATGATCAGCGCCATGCCCGACAGGCTCCAATGCAGCATCTCCGGCGAGATGTAGCCGTCGTAGAGGGTCTGCAGGACGCCCGCCAGCGCCGCGATGAATGCCGAGATCCCGTAGATCACGGCGCGCGGCAGGGTGGTGCCATAGCCGATGAAGCGGGCCCGTTCCTCGTTCTCGCGGATCGCTTCGGTCAGTTGGCCGAAGGGGCTGCGCGCCATCAGGGCGAGCCCGAGCAGGAGAACCACCAGCAGTGACCAGCAGATCACCAGCATCGACGATGGCGACTGGAAGAGCCCGGAATCCACGCCGAACAGGGTTCGCGGCAAGGGCACGCTCATGCCATCGTCGCCATTGGCAAGCTCGCGCCATTTGAAGGCGACCTCGTAGAAGGCCTGCCCGACCGCGAGCGTCAGCATGGCGTGGGCCACGCCGGGGATGCGCGCGATCACGAGGCCGAGCAGGAACGCGATCGCGGTCGGCCCGATGAGCGCGGCAGCGAGCGCCAGTTCCGGCGACGCGATCTCGCGCACCATCAGCACCGCGAAGAGATACCCGCCGAGACCGAAGAACGCGGCCTGACCGAAGCTGATGCGTCCGTTCTGCCGCACGAGGAGACCGACGCTCGTCGCCAGGATCATGTCGACGATCGCCTGCGTGAGCAGCGACAGCCACAAGACCGAAGCGATCAGATGCGGGGCCGCGAACCCGACGGCAAGCGCGACCCCCGCGGCGAGCGCAAGGTGGAACGGCCATCGGGTACGTATCGACGTTCCGCGCGCCCCGGCGAGCGGATCGAGTTCGGCCGTACTCATGTCCGTTTCCCCGCAAAACCCGTCGGCCGCCAGATCAGCACGCCGATCATCAGCAGGAAGGGCAGCATGGTCGACGCCCAGGGCAGGTAGACGGCTCCCAGGTTGTGGATCTGTCCGATCAGCAGCGCCGCGGCGAAGGCCCCGGAGAAGCTGCCGAGGCCGCCGACGACGACCACGATGAAGCTTTCGATGAGGATGAAGCTTCCCATCGTGGGGGAAAGGGCCATCAGCGGCGCCGCAACCACACCGGAGAGGCCCGCGAGCCCGGTTCCGAGCCCCACGACCAGCAGGCTGAGACGGTCCGTGTCGACGCCCAGGATCGCCGTCGTGCGGGGGTCGGTGCTGGACGCGCGGATGTAGAGACCGGTGCGGCTGTATCTCAGCCAGGCGGTGAGGCCGCCTGCGACGCACAGGCTCACGCCGATCACGAACAGGCGGTAGACGGGGAAGGGCTGTCCGAACAGCTCGACCGTGCCCGACAGAAGCTCCGGCGGCTGCATGCTCCGGTAGGCCTTGCCCCAGATGGCGGTAGCGACCGACTCCAGCACCAGGAGGATGCCGAAGGTGACCAGCACGGTGACCATGTGGTCGTGCTTGCGCAACGGCCTCAGCACGCCGGCGTCGAGCGCGATGCCGACAAGCGTCATGGCGAGGCACGCCCCCGCGAGACCCAGCCAGAAATCGAACGCGGCTGCGATCGAGAAGCCGATGTAGGAGCCCAGCATGAACAGCGCGCCATGCGCGAAGTTCACGATCTCGCGCAGCCCGAAGATCAGGACGAGGCCCACGGAAAGCAGGTAGAGCAAGCCGCCATAGACCACGCCATTGAGCAACTGGATCATCATCTCCGTTTCACCCCGCCGTATAGCCGCCGTCGACGAAGATCGTCTGGCCGGTGATGAACGCGCCCGCATCCGATGCGAGCAGGAGCAGCGCGCCCGAAAGATCCTCCGGTTGCCCCAGGCGGCCCAGCGCGGTGCGCCTCACGACGCCCTCGTAGAGTTCGGGTTGCGTCTTCACCGCCTCGCGGTTGAGGTCGGTGACGATCACGGTCGGGGCGAGCGTGTTCACGGTGACGCCGTGCGGCCCGAGTTCGAACGCCAGGGCTGCCGCCATGTTGGCGACTGCGGCCTTGGTGGTGCAGTAGGCAACGCGGTTCGCCATGCCGCGCGCGGACAGGATCGACCCCATGTTGACGATCCGGCCACCCCCCTTTGCGATCATCGCCGGGGCAAACGCGCGTGTGGTGAGGTAGGTGCCCGTGACATTGACGTCGATGAGCGACTGCCACTCGTCGGGCTCGGTATCGAGCAACAGCCGGGGCGAGGTGATGCCGGCATTGTTGAACAGGATGTCCGCCCCGCCGAAATCCGCAGCGACGCGCTGCGCGGCCTTCTCGAGGTCCGCCCTGGAGGTGACGTCGGCGTGGATCACGGTCGCGCTGCCTCCGGCCTGGCGCACCTCCGCGGCCGCGGCGTCGAGCTTTCCGGCGTTGCGGCCCAGCAGCACGACATCGGCGCCAGCGCCGGCAAAGGTGCGGGCGGCCAGCGAACCGAGGCCGCCGCCGCCCCCGGTGATCACTGCAACCCTTCCATCCAGGCGAAACCTCTCAAGCATCGCACTGCGCTCCCTCCTCCCGCCGTGCCGGATCTCTCGTCGTGTCCGGCTTCGGCAGAACTGCCCTCACATCGCCATCTGTCCTCCGTCGACCGGCAGGGCCACGCCGGTCAGCATCCGCGCCTCGTCGGAGGCGAGGAACAGAAGTGCGTTCGCCGTGTCCTGCGGTTCGGGCATGCGGCCAAGCGGGATCGTGGCGCGCAGCCGCGCCATCGCCTCCTCGCGGTCGCTGGCCACGCCGGACAGGAAATGCTGTAGCATCGGCGTCTCGGTCACCGTTGGGCAGACGGCGTTCACCCGGATGTTCTTCGGCGCGAGTTCGAGCGCGAGACTGCGCACAAGACCGACCAGGCCATGCTTGGCAACGGTGTAGAGGCTGAAGTTCGGCTTCGCCTTCAGGCCCTGCAGAGAAGACGTGTAGAGCAGGCACGCGCCTGCGGGCGACGCGGCCGCCTGCCGTTCGAGCGCGGGAAGCGCCGCGCGCGTCATCTTCAGGCTGCCCATGAGGTTGAGCCCGATGACACGATCGAGCGTCTCGTCGTCGATGTCGGCGAACGCCCCGGTGAACGGCCCCCCGGCGTTGTTGTGCAGGATGTCGAGCTTGCCGAAGCGGTCGAGCGTGAAGGCAACGGCGCCTGCGCAGTCATCCGTCCGGGTATGGTCGCAATGAACCCACGCGGCCTTGTCGCCGAGCGCCCGGGCGAGGTCGCCGGCGCCTGCGTCATCGATGTCGGCGATGACGACGGACGCGCCTTCTGCCACGAACCGCTCGACCACCGCGCGGCCCAGCCCCGAGGCCCCGCCGGTGACGATCGCGACCTTGCCCTCAAGACGTCCGCTCATCCCCGCCTCCCGGAAATCCAGCCCCGCCGGCAAGATCGGCAATGTCGTCCCCCGCGATGGAGAGAAGCCCGTCGATCCGGCCACGCAGGACTTCGGCCTGTCCCTGCAGCAACGGATCCGGCGCCGCACACAGCCTCTCCGCGAGGCTCCGCATCTCGCGCAGGACGGCGACCGCGTCGGTCTTGTCGCGTCCGTTCATAGCCGGTACCCCGACTGCCGCTCGTCGGTCCAGCGGCGCGCCTTGTAGGTGAACTCCGGCAGTTCGGTCCGGTCCACCAGGGTGACCCGCATGGTGACGTTCGTTCGCTCCTTGACGGCGCGGCAGATGCGCTCGGGAACGCTGTCGGCGCCGCATCCCTCGCGGACCGCGACGCGCAATTCGACCTCGGTCCGGCCTTCGGCGTCCGTGAAGGCCCGGCCGACGTACTCGGCGACCTCGGGAAAGGCGAAGACGGTCGCGTCCACCGCGTCGGGCCAGACATTGTTGCCGCGGATCTTCAGCATGTCGTCGTACCGCCCGACGCCGCCGCATTCGATCGCGCCCAGCCCGCGGCCGGTGTCCTGCGGCGCGAAGTAACGCACGCGGTCGCCGGTGCGGAAGCGGATGACGGGGGAGGCCTCGACGGTGAGGTTGGTAACGACAAGCTCGCCCTCCTCGCCCGAGGCGACGTGGCGCCCCGTTTCGGGGTCGAGCACTTCGCACAAGGTCATCCACTCGAACATGTCCATCGTGCCGCGCCCGCCGCCGGGGGCGACCGCCCCGTGCGGACCCGTCGACGCGGCGAAGCCGATGCATTGGGTGCTGCCATAGCCCTCGTGCAGCGGGCAGCCCCAGATCTCCTGAACGCGGCTTGCCCATTCCGGCGGATAGCCCTCGGCGGCGATGAACACGCCCACAAGATCCGGGAACGCCTCGCGCGGGGAGGAGCCCAGCGCGCCCAGAACCTCCGTCAGCCGGTGCAGGAAGTTCGTCGAGGCGTAGATGAAATGGATCGGCCGGAAGCGCATCATCAGCTCGACCTTGGCCTCGGTCGACAAGGCCGCAGGCGGCGTCAGCGCCGTGGCGCCAATGAGGCGGATGCCCTCGGTCGGTCCCCATCCGCCTGTCGTCATGCCGCCCGTGGGCACGCAGTTCAGGACGGTGTGACCGGGACGCAAGCCCGCGCGGAACCAGGGCAACGCATGAAGATAGCCGAGCGTCTGGACGTCCGCGTGGGTGCGGCCATAGGCCTCCTGCCCCTGGCCGGAGGTGCCGCCGGTGAGGTTTATCAGCGCAACCCGCTCCCGCGGAACGCAAAGCCGCGTCCCGAACGGAGGGTGCGCGGTCTGGTCCTCGAGGAAGTCCGCCTTGGTCGAGAACGGCACCAGGTCCCGGAATGCGTCGAGGCTGCCGATCCGGTCGGGCGCCGCCCCGGCCGCATCCAGCTTCGCCCGGTAGAACGCGCTCGTCCGGTAGACGCGGTCCAGCAATGCCGAGACGCGCCGCATCTGGATCGCCTCGATCCCCGCGCGGCCAAGCCGGTCATATCCGGACGACAGGGCGATCATGGCGCGCGCCTACTCCCCTCCCGACGATCCGGCGGCCGGTACGAAGAACGGTAGGGTGATTTCCGGCGTCACCGCGTCGAACATCGCCTCGACGCGCATGTCGGCGGCCACGTCCTCCGGTTCCAGACCGCGGATGTTGGCCACCATGCGCACACCCTCGTCCAGCGTCACCAGGGCGACCACGTACGGCACGTCGCCGGCGTAGACCTCCCTCGGCACCGGGTGGCGCACGACGATCCAGCTGAACACCCGGCCACGCCCGCTCGCGCGGATCCAATCGAACGCGCCCGACCGGCAATGCGGGCAGTAGGACGTCGGCGGAAAGCGCACCTGGCCGCAATCGCTGCACTTCTGGATCAGCAGCAGACCCTCGCGGCAGCCGTCCCAGAATGGCCGCGTTTCCGGATCGGGCGATGGCAGTGGCTTGTCGTATCCCATGAGCCCTCTCCTAGTTGTGCAACACCATGGCGCTGCCGCAGGTCATCGCGCCCGCTGTGGTCAGCGCCACCTCCGCGCCCGCGATCTGGCGCGGTCCGCTTTGTCCGCGGAGTTGCTCGACGGCCTCGACGACATGGTTGAAGCCGTGGATGTACGCCTCCGACAGCAGTCCGCCGTGGGGGTTCACGGGCAGCGCGCCGTCGCGCGCGATGGCGCCGCTCGCGGCAAACGGGCCGCCCTCGCCTTCCCTGCAGAAGCCGAAGCCTTCGAGCTGCATGACGATCGAATAGGTGAAGCAGTCGTAGATCAGCGCGAGGTCCACGTCCTTCGGGCCGACGCCTGCGCTCTTCCAGAGTCCGTCGGAGATGTACTTCGCATAATTGTGCGAATGGTTCGGCCAGCGGATCGCGTCGAACAGGTCCTCGCCCTGTTGCGGCCCTCCGCCATAGGCGCCGCCCGCGACGAAGACCGGCTTGTGCCGCATGTCGCGGGCCCGCTCCGCAGAGGTCACGACGACCGCGCATGCCCCGTCGGATTCGAGGCAGATGTCGAGCATCCGGAACGGGTCGACGATCTTGCGCGAGTTGAAGTAGTCGTCGAGCGTGATCGGCGTGCGCTGCATCGCCCGCTCGTTGAGCACGGCATTGTCGCGCAGCGTCACGGCGATGGTGCCGAGCTGTTCGTTTGTCGTGCCGTACTCGATCATGTGCCGGCGGCACCACATCGCCATCGCCTGCGGATAGGTGATCCAGCCGAAGGGCGCGGTGAACTGCGTGATGCCGTGGGCGGCCATCTGGCGCCCTCCGCCGAGGCGGAAGCCCGACCGGCCGTTCATCGCCCGATAGCAGACGACGGTCTTCGCAAGCCCTGCCTCGATGGCGGCGATGGCGCTCAGCACGATCAGGTTCGCCGCGTTCCCGCCGGCGAGGAAATCGACCGCGTAGCCCGCCTCGGGCACGCCGATCTCCGTTGCGACGGCGATGGCCGGCACGGAGTCGTTGAAATTGTAGCTGATGATGCCGTCGACATCCTCGACCCGGAGCCCCGCATCCTCGATTGCCTTCATGCAGGCTTCGCTCGCGAGGCTGCGGACGGTACGGCCGGAATTCTTGGTGTAATCGGTGTAGCCGACCCCCGCGATGGCGCATTTGTCGCGCGCGCTGAACATCACGTCTGGTTCCCTTGCTGCTTGGCGCCGCCGAACACGGGCTTGCGCTTCTCGCTGAAGGCGGCGAGCCCTTCCATCGCGTCGGGCTCGGTCGTCGCATAGGTGTGGACGTACGCCTTCTCCATCTCGATCCCGTCCGCCAGGGATCCCTTGAGGCCGGTGTTGATGAGGTATTTCGCGCCCTTGAGGCCGGCCGGGCTGGTCTCCAGCAGGCGCGCCGAGAGATCGTCCGCGGCGCGTTCGAGATCGGCCGCAGGCACGGCGAGCGTAACGAGGCCGATCCGCGCCGCCTCCGCGCCTGTGATGAGCCGGCCGGTGAAGATCAGGTGGCGGGCGTGCATCACGCCCACGACCCGCGGCAGGCGCTGAGAGCCGCCCGCGCCCGGAAGCTGGCCGAAATTCACATGGCAGTCGCCGATGCGCGCGTCGTCCGCCGCGATCACCACGTCGCAGGCGAGGATCAGTTCCAGCCCGCCCGCGACGCACGCGCCGTTCACCACGGCCATGTAGATCTTGCCGGAGTCCTCGATCGCCCGGTTCAGCGCCTGGAAATCGTCGAGAAACGCCTGAAACGCCACCTTGTCCCGGTAGAGTGCCTTGTAGCCCTCGAGGTCGCCGCCGGCGGAGAAGGCACGCCCGCGCCCCGTGATTCGCACGATGCGCACGGCGTCGTCGGCCTCCAGCGCCGCGACCGTGTGCAGCAATGCGGCCACGGTCTCCTTGTCGAGCGGGTTCATCTTCTCCGCCCGGTCGAGCGCGATCCGCGCGATACCGCCGGACACCTCGACAGTGTGTCCCTCGCCCTGCCGCGCACCTTGGGAAGCCCCGTTTCGCACGTCCTGCCTGCACCCGTTGGTCCGCCTGTTCCGGCGGCATCATTTTCTGTTTGCCCAACTGTGGAATTGTCGGACAATTGACAAACCGTAGCTTGCGACCCTAAGCCGATCAAGCAAAGATCGTTGCCTTGGACCCGCCTGTGACGGCAGAAGGGGCGCGTACGACCCCTCTGAACCTCGCCGAATTCGGGCGGTTGCGGCCGATACCGGCTGCCAGAACGGAAAAACGCATGACAGAACCGCAGTTCTCCGTCATCGAGCGCTTGCCGACCTACCGCCTCGTCTACAATGCGATCCAGAACGAGATCATGAGCGGCCGGCTCAACGTGGGCGACCGCTTGCCGTCGGAAACCTCGCTTGCCGAGCAGTTCGGCGTGAACCGCTCGACCGTGCGGGAGGGGATCAGGCTGCTGGAGGAGAGCGGGCTCGTCACCCGCAGCGGCGCGGGGCGCCCGCGTGTCGCGCTGCCGCACTTTCTCGACCTCGCGTCACGTGCGAGCCGCGCGCTGATCCTCCATTCCGTGACTTTCCGGGAGCTGTGGGAGGCCGCGGTAATCATCGAGCCGGCGACGGCCGAGTATGCGGCGACCCGGATCGACGAGGCCCATCTCGAACGGCTGGCCGCCAACATCGCCGCGATGGAAGAGATGGTCCTGACCGTGGAGAGCGGAGGCCGCGTGGACACCGACGCCTTCGTCTCGCTCGACACGGAGTTCCACGAGATCATCTCGGAAAGCGCCAGCAATCGCGTCCTGGCGCTTGCGCGCGAGCCGGTCAGCAGGCTGTTCATTCCCGCCGGCCGGATCATGCTGCCGCGCCTCAACACCCATCGCCGGGTGCTGGTTGCGCACCGGCACATCTACGATGCGTTGCGCGGCCACGACGCGCCGCAGGTGCACGAGTGGATGAAGCGGCACATGGAGGACTTCAAGCGCGGTTACGACGCGACCGGCCTTGCGATCGACATGGCGCTCGACGCCGCCGCCCTCGGCCAGACGGCTGACTGACCGGACGCCCCGTTCGCTGCCGTCAGCCCATGCCAGCATGACGGGGGTGGCCCCGGCCGGGGGGCGCGGGCGTCACAGTGCGGAGGCGATCGCCAGGTAGAGCACGATGAACAGGGGCGGCACGCCGAGGTAGGCGTCGCCGAACAGGAAGAGCTTCAGGAAGAAGAACAGGAACGCCCCGTAGAGCGCCACGGCGAACGGCAGCAGGAATGCCGGCGTCACCGGCCCAACGAGCGCCAGCAGCGGATCGGTGATCCGCCGCAGGACCGCGAAGAAGGCAATGTCCCGGTCGATGCCGATCACAAGCTCGAGTATCCCGCGGGAGAACAGCAGCGCCGCGAGCGCGGTCAGCGCATAGGTACCCCCGAGATAGACCGCCACCATGCCCGGCGCGCCGCCGAGCAGGAAGGTGGCGACGGCCATCGCATAGGTCAGCACGAGGATCACGATGCCTGTGAGGGCCGAGGCCTGCATCACTGTCTCCAGTTCCGGACAGGAAAAAGTGCAGGGCCCCGAGGGGCCCTGCACCGTGTCTTATCAGGAGTGTCAGTGCGTTTGCACCATGATACTCCCGCCCTTTGGCAATCGTAGTCGGTCCACGAAGTCCTGCATCTCCTGTGTCGGTGCAGGCGTGATGAGCGATACGAGATAGGTGACGATGAACGCCACGGGCACCCCGAACACGCCCGAGGAGATCGCCGCGACCCCGAACCACTTGATCTCGTCGCCGGACCCCTTCACGAAGTCGAAGCCGTAGACGTTGCCGACCAGGTAGTAGAGCGTCACGCCGAAGCCCGCGGCCATGCCGACGACCGCGCCGATGTTCGTCGTGCGCTTCCACCAGACCCCAAGCACGAGCGGCGCGAAGAGCCCCGCCGCCGCGAGCGAGAACGCCCAGGCCACCATCGACAGGATGTCCGACGGCTTGGTCCGGGCGAGGAACGCCGCCGCCAGGGCCACCACCACAAGGAGGATCTTCGCGACCATCAGGCGGCGCTTCGTGTCCGCCTTCGGGTCGATCATCTTGTAGTAGACGTCGTGCGAGAGCGCGTTGGCGATGGCGAGCAGCAGCCCGTCCGCCGTCGAGAGCGCGGCGGCGAAACCGCCGGCCCCCACAAGGCCCACGACCCAGATCGGCATGCCGGCAATCGACGGCGTCGACAGCACGATCATGTCGTTGTTGAGCCGCAACTCAGAGTAGGGGAAACCGCCGACCAGGCCCTTGCCTTCGCAGGCCGCGGTGATTGCCGCGACGCTTTCGGCCTTGGCGCCGCAGATGGTGACGAGCTGGTGGCCCTCGATCGAGCCCCACGCCAGCATCCATTCGGGGATGGCGCTGAAGGCCAGCTGCAGACCCTCCGCATTCGCGAAGAGGCTCATCAGGTTCATCTTCGAGAACGCCGCATAGGCCGGCGCCGTGAAATACAGCAGGAAGATGAAGAACAGCGACCAGCCCACGGACTTGCGCGCCTCACGCACGGTGGGCGTGGTGAAGAAGCGCATGAGGATGTGCGGCAGCGAGGCGGTGCCGACCATCAGGCAGAAGATCAGGAAGAAATAGTCACGGGGCGAATAGGTGGTGAAGGGCGCGACGTGCGACTTCGCCACGTTCAGCAGCTGTTCGTACTCCGCGATCTGCGTCAGCGCGCCGCCATAGGTCAGCTGCGGGATCGGGAACCCGAACTGGACGGTCGACATCCAGATTGCAGGCAGCAGGTAGGCCACGATCAGGACGATGTACTGCGCAACCTGCGTCCAGGTCACGGCCTTCATGCCGCCCAGCATCGAGCAGACCAGGATGCCTGCGAGGCCCGCGAACACCGCATACTCGAAGGCGATGCCGAGGAACTGCGAGGCGATGATGCCCGAGGCGTAGACCTGCGCCGTGATGTAGGTGAAGGAGCAGGCGAACAGGACGACGATGCCCACCAGGCGCGCGAGATTGCCGCCGTACCGGGTGCCGAGGAAGTCTGGCACCGTGTAGGCGCCGAACTTGCGCAGGTAGGGGGCGAGCAGCACCGCCACCAGCACGTAGCCGCCGGTCCAGCCCAGCACGAACGCCAGCCCGTCATAGCCCAGCACGAACAGCGTGCCGGCCATGCCGACGAAGCTCGCGCCCGACATCCAGTCCGCGCCCGTCGCCATACCGTTGTAGACGGCAGGAACGGTGCGGCCGGCGACGTAGTATTCGGCAACCTGTGCCGTCCGTGACATGATGCCTATGAAGGCATAGATGCCAATTGTCGCGGCCATGTACATCCAAAGGATGAACCTGTCGGGAATTCCGACCATGGAAAGGATGGCCATCAACAGCACAAAGGCGGCAAAGCCGCCTACATATATGCCATAGATCTTGCCGAGATTGTCGGTGAAGTCGCCTTTCATCGAGAGTGCCATCGTTCTGCTCCTCAATCTTCAGCGACGCCGAATTCCTCGTCTATCTTGTTCTGCCTGTGGGAGAACCAGAAGATGAGGACGACGAAGACCACGAGCGAGCCCTGGGCTGCCATGTAGAAGCCCAGCGGAAAGCCGAAGATCACAATGCTGTTCAGAGACGTGACGAAGAAATGGATGATGAAGCTGAACACAGCCCAAATGGCGAGCGTCACCCACATGAGGTTACGCGTCTTCCCCCAATGAGCCTCCGCCTGTTCCGGCGGTAGCAATTCTGTCAAGTTGAGCCCTCCCCTTTTGATGCGCTTGGAGATATTGGAGGCACGCCAATATCTCCTCCCCCGCCAGTTTTAACTGTGCGCGCAAGTCCGGTTTTGTCGACCGGTTACTAGATTCGCGTTCGAGCCGCGGGGTAAACAGAAATGCGCCAGTTCATATTTGCGCAATCCCCGATTCCTGTCAATTATAGTCAAAAGTCGTAAGGCCTTACGACTGGGGTGTCCGGACGGGGCACAGTGTTCCGCGGACGGGGAGGATGCGATGCGGGATCTGATCGGGTCGCTGCTGCCGTCGCGGCGGGCAACGGACTGGCCGTCTGCCGTGGAGGCCATCCGCGCCGGTGCGGCCTATCTCGCGCAGGGCGCGAGCTATTCGTACCTGCGCGCGCGCACGCTGCTCGCGGGTCCGCGGCTCTTCCAGGACGCCGACTTCGGCTTCGCGCTCGATGTCTGCAAGTGGGAGGCGTTCGGCGTCGCTGCGCAGGACCTGATCCTGATGATCGAGGCGGAGCTGCGGCCGTCGCTGCCTGTGGATGCGCGCCTGCGCGCGGCCGGGCTCGCCCGCCTGTATCGCGAGGTGATGGAGAGCGAGGCCGTGCCGCCGCATCGCG
This sequence comes from Futiania mangrovi, assembly GCF_024158125.1. NCBI lineage: Bacteria > Pseudomonadati > Pseudomonadota > Alphaproteobacteria > Futianiales > Futianiaceae > Futiania > Futiania mangrovi. The sequence continues at coordinate 1,063,907 of NZ_JAMZFT010000002.1, forward strand.
CCGGGCGGGGCTGGGACGACCTTTATTCGGAGTTCGACGCGCGCCTCGCGGTCTTTCTCGCCCGCCCGCCGCTGAAGCCCGACGCGATCTCGATTGCAACCGCCCTGCGTCTCCTGGACCATGCACCGATAGAGGACAGCGTGCGCGAGGCTGACCGCATGATGGTCGTGAACAACACCGCCTTCCGGTTCATCGAGTACCAGGCGAAGCTGCGCCGCACGCTCGACATGCGCGCGCTGGCCGCCCTGCTTGCGCAGCGGATGACGGACGCCGCGTGATGCGGGCATCCTCGGCGGCTCCGCTCATCGCGCTCGATGTGGTCGTCATGGATACCGAGACGACCGGCCTCGACGTGCGCCAGGACCGGATCGTCCAGATCGGTGCGCTGCGGATGCGCGGCGCCGATATCCTCGACGGCCACGCGCTGGAGCTTTTGCTCGACCCGGGCGTGCCGATCCCGCAGATCGCAACGCGCATCCATGGGCTGGCGGACGCCGACGTGGCGGGAAAGCCGGGCTTCGCCTCCGCGGTGCGGGACTTGCGCGACTTCATCGGCGACAGCGTCGTGGTCGGCCATTCGATCCAGTTCGACCTCGCCATCCTGCGGCACGAGGCACGGCGGCACGGCATCCAGTGGGAGGAACCGCGGGCGCTCGACATCGCGCTGATGGCGGCGGGCCTCGACCGCGAACTGGTCGACACGTCGCTCGACAGCCTGGCGCTGGCCCACGGCGTCGCGATTTCGGGCCGGCACACCGCACTGGGCGACGCGACGGCGACGGCCCGCGTCTATGCCGCCATGCTGCCGCCCCTCATGGCGCAGGGCGTTCGCACGCTGGGCGAGGCCGAGGCGGTCAGCAGGCGCGCCGGCGACCTGATCGCGCGCCAGGAGCACGCGGGCTGGTACGACCGGCCGGGAGAGCGGCCGAGCCTCGCGCAGTCGGCGCTCGAAGCCGGGGGGCAGCGCGCCATCGACAGCTTTCTCTACCGCCAGCGGCTGGGGGACGTGATGACGCATCCGGTGCTCACCGTCGCGGCGGACGCGCGGCTGCACGATGCCGCTGCACTGATGCACGATAAGGGCGTGGGCTGCCTGTTCGTCCATGCCGGGGATGAGACCGGCATCGTGACCGAGCGGGATGTCCTGCGTCTCTTCGCGCTCGAGGGCGGGGCCGCGGCCTCCGTCCCGGTCGGCGAGGTGATGAGCGCGCCCGTGATCGCTGCCCCGGCGGACACATTCCTCTACCGCGCGCTCGGGCTGATGGCGCGCCGCAATTTGCGCTACATGGGCGTCACAGATGCCGGCGGGCGCGTGACGGGCCTGTTCACGCTGCGCACGCTGCTGCGCGAACGGGCGCTTGCCACGCTCACGGTCGGCGACGAGATCGCGGTTGCCGGGACGGCCGGAGAACTTGCGCGGGTCCAGGCGGCACTTCCCGATCTTGCCGGGGGGCTGCTGGCCGACGGGCTGGAGGCGCGCGCCGTCGCCGCCGTGATCGCGGCGGAGGGCCGTGCGATGACCGCCCGCGCCGCTGAGATCGCGGAGGCGGAACTGGTCGCGGAAGGTGCGGGGCCGGCGCCTGCCGACTACGCGCTCCTCGTGCTAGGTTCCGGCGGGCGGGGGGAGAGCCTCCTCGCCCCCGACCAGGACAATGCGCTGGTCGTCGCCGACAGCTATGCGGGCGATCTCGACGCGCCCGGCGACTGGTTCACACGGTTCGCCGTGCGCTTCACGGAGATCCTCGACCAGGCGGGAATTCCGCTGTGCAAGGGCGGCGTCATGGCGCGCAACCGGCCCTGGCGGCGGCGGCTGTCGGAGTGGCGCACCCAACTCGAGGCCTGGTCGCACAAGCCCGAACCGCAGGCGCTGCTGAACGTCGACATCTTCTACGACTTCGCGCCCGCGCACGTGTCTGCGCATGGCGCCGCCCTGGCCGAGGCGTTGCGCATGTCCGCGACCGAGACCGCGCGCGCCTCGCCGGGCATGCTGCGCACCATGGGAGAGCTGGCGGGCTCGCACGCGGCCCCGCTCGGCTTCTTCGGGCGCATCCGCAAGGACGACGCCGGACGTGTCGACCTGAAGTCGGGCGCGCTCCTGCCGATCACGGCGGGCGCGCGCGTGATCGCGATGCGCCACGGGATTACTGCGCTCTCGACGCCCGAGCGGTTCCTGCAGGCGGCCCGCGCGTCAGGCCGCAGCGAGACCGATGCCGCCATGATGGCCGAGGCGCACGGTCTCATCCTCCGCCTTGTGCTCACCCAGCAGATCGCCGACATCGCGGCCGGCATCCGTCCGGGCAACCGTGTCGACGTCGCGGCGCTCGGGCGGCTCGACCGCGATCACCTGCGCGAGGCGCTGGGGCGCATCGACACGATCCGCGAGATGTTGCGGGACATGCTCGCAGGCATCTGAGGGGGCGCGGCACATGTGCCTTTCGGTGCACTGCGAAGGTTTCGCGGCCAGGGACGGGCGTCGCGTGCGAGACGCCTTCACGTCCGACGGATCCCCTGCGCGAGGGAAAGCGCAAGGCTGACGAGTTCCGCTTGCCGATGGGTGTCCGTCTTCGCCATGGCGTTCTTCAGCAGAGTACGCGCGGTGTGGAGTGCGATGCCCGCTTTGCCGGCGTGGGCGGCGGGGCTGTCGCCACGGCAGAGCGCTGCCGTCAGCAGCGCCTCCGCCGGCGTGAGGCCCAGGCAGGCGGCGATCAGGGCGGGGTCGGGCGCGGCGGGGCGCGGTTCGAACAGGCGAAGCAGGACAGCGGGACGGCGCGTGCCCTCCCCGATGCTCGGCGGCAGCGGCAGCGCCTCGGCCAGCAGGGGTGTGCCCGTCCTGTCGCGGGCGATGGAGACGATGGCGCTGTCCGGGCCGCGGCCGGGGCGGGCTTGACCGGCCAGGAGCGCGTCGAGCCTGGATGTGTCCACCGGGCGGTCGCATCGCAGGCGCCCGTGGCTGAGGCGCAAGCCGTCGCCGGCAGAGAGCAGCGCCGCGGCGTCCGCGTTCGCGCGCAGCACGCGCCCGTCATGGCCGAGCAGGATCACCGCGCCTGCAAGCCTGTCCAGCAGCGCATCCAGCACGGCCTCGGTCCGCGCCATGCGTCCGATGATGCGGTGCAGGCGCAGTGCCTTGACGAGATGGGGGCCGAGGCTGGCGAGACGATCGCGCTCGGCGCGGGTGAAATGCCCCGCCCGCCGGCCCCTGCGCACGATCATGTAGGTGGAGCGGTCGCCGCTGCGCTCCAGGTCGATACCGAGCAGGTGGACGGACTCCAGCGGCAGGTAGAAATCATTGTAGATCTCGCTGCGTTCGTAGGCCTGCTGGTCGGGATAGTCGGCATCCGTGTAGGCGAGGCCGAGCGGTACCGACTTGAAATAGGCGAAGAGGGGGCTCAGCGGTGCGTAGTACGCCTCGTAGGCGTGCACCGTGTCCTCGGGCACGGCAACCGCATGCGCCCGCACGGTGGCCGTTCCCGTGCGCGTCTCCTGGTGGATGAGCGCGGCCTGGGCACCGTGAAACGTGCGCGCAAGGTCGCCCGCGAGCGCTGACCAGCCTTCGTCGATCACGGTGTCGTAGATGCGCGCAATCAGCTCCGCAGGAGGTGAAGCCGCCATCACAGGATCCTCTGGCGCCGGTCTGGCGCCCCCGAACCTACGCCGCCCAGGACATCACTCCACGCAAACCTATACCACAAATGCGGTATGACGGCCCAGCCGATCTCCCGCAGGCTCCGTGTTGCCCGCGCTGCCGGGGCGCTTCGCCAGTCGCTGCCGCTTCGACCGCCATGCCCCCGGCTATGCGCTCGTGCATGCAGAAGGAGGCGCCGCCATGCCTGCCAAACGAACGCTTTGCCGCGCCATTGCCGGAGGAGTCGCGCTGATCGCCGCGGCGGCCCCGCTACAGGCGCTTGGCGGGGTCAGGACGCCGGACTGCGCCGGGATCGAGCCCTGGGCCGTCAGCATCGATCCCGACGACCGCTGGAACCCCAGCCCCGTGGACCGGCGCTTCTGGCTGCCACGGCAGTTCGACGCACCCGACGTCCAGGCCCTGTTCGGGGCGCCCGTGCTCGACTGGACACTGGAGGATGTGAAGACCGTCCGGTCCCTCCTGGGGAAATGCATGAACGAGGCGCGGCGCGCGAAGAGGTACGAGGTCCAGAAGGCGTTCAACGCCGCGCGCTCCTTCGTCTCCGGCAATCTGAGGGCCCATATCCGGCAGAATGCGCGCGCCGACCGGAAACTCGACAGGTCGCTCGACAGCCTGCTCGATCTGCCGGATTCGCCGGCGCTGCTTCGGGTTCTGGCGCTCCTCAAGGGCGCCGAGGCGGGGAACCGGGACGCGCTGGAAGGGACGGAGCGCGATATTTCGCGCATCCGGGGGCAGGAGGCGCGCGCCGCCCGCGGCGTCGTGCTGTCGGCCCGCAGCCAGACGCCGGAGGAGTATGCCGCCGACGCTCTGCCCCGGCTCGATGCGCGGTATGGCGACCTTCGCGATGCCTACATGGAGGAGGCGGAGACGCGGCTGAGAGGCCACCCACCCGGCGCGCCCGGCCTCGCCCGCATCGAGGCCGTTCTGGGAGAAACGCAGGCCCTTTATGGCGATGGCCTCGCCGCGGGGGACTATGCCACGCTCGATGGCGTCGCCGAGGAGGAACGCGAGGCGCTGCGCGACGGCATCCTCGCGCAGGCGCGTGCGGACATCGATGCGCTGGCGCAAGAGGCACGATCGCTCGATCGCGCCGACAGCATCGCGTCCGTGGCGTCCGGGTCGCTCGATCCGGAGCGGTTGTCAAACCTGACATCTCATGCGCGGACCCGGCAGCAGGAAATCGCGCTCGGGCTTCTCGACGCCGCGGAGCGGCAGGCGGTGGCGCTGCCCGCAACGCTTGCAGGCATCGCCGAACTCGATGTGCTGGCGAGCGAAACGCTGCGCGCGGCAGGCCGCCATGCCGGGACGGAGCGCGCGCAGCGGTTCCGCAACGGCATCGACGGCCGGCGCAACGCCATGGCCAGGGCGGCACTTGGCGAGTTTGCAGATCGTGTTGCATCCTTGCCGGAGGACGAGAGCGGCGTGCGCGACCTCGCGGCGCTGGAGAACCGCGTGGCCGGATGGGACCGGATCGCGCCGGACACGCGCGACGCCTATCGCGCCGTCGCCGAGGCGCGGCGCGGGCAGATCGAGACCGCCGTTGCCGAGGCGGCCGCGGCGCGCGAGCGCGAGCGGCAGCGGAGCGTCGTGGCGGATGCGAAGGCCCGGCTCGAAGCCCTGCCCGTCGATTTCGATTCGCTCGGCAAGGCCGATGCCGTTGTCGAAACCGTGCGCACGGCCAATGTCGCGCCCGCGCTGCTGCAGGAGGTGGAGGCCCACAGCACACGCCGTAAGCAGGCGCTGGCAGACGGCATCCTCGCGGAGGTCGTGCCGAAGTTGCGCGAAGGGCCGCGCGATCTCGACGGGTTCGGGAAGCTGCTGCACATCGTCGGCCTCGTGCTCTCGAAGACGGAGCAGGCAGCGAGCCCGGATGCGCTGCAGACGTTCCGGGATGAGGCCGAAGCGATCGCCACGGCCCTCGGCCGCGAGGTGTTTCCCGCGTTCGAGGCGGAACTGGACGCCCTGTCCCCGGACCGGAGGGGCATGGCGCGGGCGGAAGCGGCGGCAGGCTGGGCCGAGCGCATCGCGCATGTCGATGCGGGGCTGCGGGACCGCTATGTCGGCGCCGCGCGTGCCCGTCTGGACGCCATGTCCGCCGAGGTTGCCGCCCGCGAGGCCGACCGGCGTGCGCGCATCGTGGCAGCGGGCGGCGATCCCGATCTCGTCGGCCATATGTTCCGCGACGGCAATGGCATATCGTCGCTGGAGTTCGTCGACGAGAGCCGGGTGATCTTCGCGATGATGGGCATGCGGTTCGGGGGCACGTACGAGGTGGTCGCCGACGACATCTTCGTGGAGGGTCCGAACGGAAGCATCGTCTTTGCGCGGCAGGGCAACACGCTGACCGGCATGGGCCTGGCGCTCACGCGGGTGGAGGAGTGATCCCGTGGGCGGCGGTTGCGGCCTTCTGCGGGCTCGCCGTCCGGTTCAAGCCCCCCGGGGCCGGGCCGACGCCGCGTGCCGAGAGGGGTGGTTCGGCGCACCGCAGGGGGCGGGAGCCGTCCCGGAAATCGGAACGGCTCCCGCCGGCAAGCCCTGTGGCTTCGATGGCCCGGACTATTTGTACTTCCGGATTTCGCCCGACCGCAGACGCGCGAGATAGCTGTCGAGCTCCCGCTTCACGATCGGCATCAGGAAGTAAAGCCCGATGATGTTGACCACCGCCATGGCGAAGATCGCGGCGTCGGAGAAGTCGATCACCGGGCCGAGATTGGCTGCCGCGCCGATCACCACGAAGACACAGAAGATGACCTTGAACACCAGTTCCTTGGCCTGCCCCTCGCCGAACAGGAAGGTCCATGCCTTGAGGCCGTAGTAGGACCAGCTGATCATCGTGGAGAAGGCGAACAGGATCACCGCGATCACCAGGACGTACTGGAACCAGCCGAACGCCGACGCGAAGGCGGCAGACGTCAGCGCAACCCCCGTGTTGCCGTCGACCGTCTGGATTGTGGTCCCGCCCTCGTTGAGCAGGTAGAGGCCCGTGCCGGGGTCGGAAACGAGCTGGCCGGTGATGATGATCACCAGGGCCGTCATGGTGCAGATGACGACCGTGTCGATGAACGGCTCCAGGAGGGAGACGAAGCCCTCCGTGATCGGCTCCTTGGTCCGGACGGCGGAGTGGGCGATCGCGGCCGAACCGACGCCGGCCTCGTTCGAGAAGGCCGCCCGGCGGAACCCCTGGATCAGCGCGCCTACCATGCCGCCGGCCACCCCGAGCCCGGTGAAGGCGCCCGCGAAGATCTGCCCCACGGCCCAGCCGATCTTGTCGGCATTCATCAGGATGATCACGAGCGCCGCAACGACATAGAGGATGCCCATGAACGGCACGACCTTCTCCGTTACCCGGGCGATGGACTTGAGTCCGCCGACGATCACCGCGAAGACGATCGCGGCCAGGGCCAGCCCGGTAATCCACCCCGGATAGTCACCGACGACATTGGCGATCTGCGCGTGCGCCTGGTTGGCCTGGAACATGTTGCCGCCGCCCAGTGCGCCCAGGATGCAGAAGATCGAGAACAGCACCGCAAGAACCTTGCCCGCGGGGATCCCCCGTTCCGCGAAACCCTTGGTGAGATAGTACATGGGGCCGCCGGATACCGTGCCGTCTGCGTATTCGTTCCGGTATTTGACGCCCAGCGTACATTCCGTGAATTTCGAGGCCATGCCCATGAGGCCGGCCAGGATCATCCAGAACGTGGCGCCCGGCCCGCCGATACCGACGGCAACCGCAACGCCTGCAATGTTGCCGAGGCCGACGGTTCCGGAGAGGGCCGTTGCCAGCGCCTGGAAATGACTCACCTCGCCGGCATCCTCGGGATCGGAATAGTCGCCCCGGACGAGGGCGATGGAATGTGGGAAAGCGCGAAACTGTATGAAGCCGAAGTAGACGGTGAAGACGGTGGCCGCGACGACCAGCCACCCCACGATCCATGGAAACGATGTCCCCGGGAAAGAACTGAAGATGAAACTGACGAACCAGCCGGTCGAGCTGGCGAAGAGTTCGTTGACCTGGTCGTCGATCGATTGAGCCAATGCCGGTGCCGTCGCAGCCAGCAGGGCGGGCGCGGCGAGAAGAGCCGCCTTCGCATGTAGGTTCATGACTGTCCCTGACGTTTGTTACGGCACGATGGTCACGGGCACCGGCGAAGCCTGCGCCAGGCTGCCCGCAACGGAGCCGAAGAGCCGCGAAGACAGGGCAGAATGCCCGGTCCTGCCCACGATGATCTGCGAGGCGCCGGCCTCTTTCGCGATCGTACAGAGCGTCTCGGCGATATGGCCGTACTTCAGCGCCGTGGAAACGGTGATGCCGCTTCCCCTCAATCCCTCGACGGCGGGCTTCAGCAGCGCGGTTTCGGCGCGCTTGAGTTCCTCCTGCCGCCGCTTGTGGCGCTCTTCCAATTCCTCCGGTGTGAGGAATGAATAGGGCGACCACTCGAGAACGTGAGCGACAACAAGCTCGCCGCCCTGTGCCTTTGCAAGGCTTGCGGCGAACTCCAGCGCAGATTTTGCGCTGGCGCTGTCGTCATAGCCGACAACAATCTTCTGAGGCATATCCCCCTCCCCCTTGGATACTCCTGCGATTTACTGTGACTTCACTGTAGCCTCAAAGCGACAGAAGTCCTCAGTATTTTTCCCTGTGCGGCCTGTTGCCCATTTTGACCGGATGTCGACTGAGTGGTGCGATGCTCCGCGATGTGCCGGGGGCGCCGGCAAGGGCAGAGGGTTCTGTCAGACGAAAGCTAACCAGTCTCAGTTCGCGCAGGGCAGGGGGCTATCAGGCCGCACCGAGTTGACGCCACGTGTTGAGGGCGGCGGTTCGGGCCTGTTGTTGAGCCACCGGCCCGTTTCCTGGCGACCCGCTTCCTGCGGATGTCGCCAGCAAACATCGGTCCGAACCTGTTCCACCAGAACCGCACCGCTTCGTGGCTGATGTCGATGCCCTTTTCGTGCAGCAGGTCCGCGACGTTCCTCAGAGAAAGCGGAAACCGGACGTACATCATCACCGCGAGGCGGATGACCTCGTGCGACGTCTTGAAATAGCGGAAGGGGCTGGGCATCCGGGGAGGACAGGAACACCGCCCGGCGGGCTCAACGCTTTTCCCGAGACAAGACCCGGCTGCCCGACCTGTCACAACGCCGTCCGGCACATGCGGGTTCCCTGCCTCCGACGAGCATTGCAAGCGGGCGGATGCTTCAGGGTGAACTTTTCGGCCCGGCGCGCGTTTACCCTTTCGAACCAGGACAAACCGATCGGATTTCGCCGTCCGGCGAATGACCGCATCGTGGCAAAGGAGGGGGCATGACAGAAAAGAACCCGGACAAAGGTTATATCGCGATTCTGGGCTGGAGCCTGAACGCGATCGACGCGATCGATCGTTTCGACCGCCGCTATGTGGTGGTGGCGCCGACCTGGGCGGAGGAGTATGCCCGTGCGAACGGCATTCCGTTCATCCCCTGGGATTTCGACCGGCTGAACGAAAGGTCGCACGAGATCGCCCAGACGCTTAAGGAAGAGGGATGCGACGTCGCTATCCCGCTCTACGAGGAGACGGTGGAGTGGGCCGGCGCGATCAATTCGGTCCTGCTCGACAATCCGCGGCTCCTCGCCCAGTCCATGCTGTTCCGCGACAAGTCCCTTATGAAGCGACGGGCCCAGTTGAGCGGCATCCGGGTCGGCATCTTCGAGGAAGCCGACAGCCGCGCCGACGTGGTGCGCTTCCTCAAGCGGGTGAACCAGACGCTTCTGAAACTGGATGGCGACCCGAACGACCCGATCCATTTCAAGGCGTTCGACAAGGCAGGCTGCCTCGGTCACCGCATCATCAGGACCGTGGACGATGTCGAGTCGATCTCCGACGACGAGTTTCCCGCCCTTCTCGAAAGCCATCTCGACGGCTGGGAGTTTGCGGTGGAAGCGTGGATCAAGGACCGGAAGATCCAGTTTCTCAATATCTCGGAGTACGTGACACTCGGCTATTCCGTCTTCGTGCCCGCCACACCTGAACTGGAGAGCTGGCGCGGCAAGATCACGAGGGAAATCGAAAAGCTCATCGAGGCGTTCGATATTGATTTTGGATTCATTCACCCCGAGTACTTTGTGACTTCGGATGGCACGATGTATTTCGGCGAGGTGGCGTATCGGCCTCCGGGGTTCAACGCGCTGGAACTTATCGAGCGGGCATATGGCTTCAACGGGTACCAGGGCATTGTGCTGGCCTTCGATCCCAAGACCACGCAGGAGGAGATGGATGCCTTCTTCCCCACGCCGGTCACGGACGCCAAGGGACACGCGGGATGTTTCGGCGCCTACCCGCGCCGGCGCGTGGTCAGCGAGATGCAGATCCCGGAAGAGACGCAGGACGATCCCTATTTCGAGTTTCACGAGCTTGCCCAACCGCTCGAGCAGAAGGTCACGAAGCGCAGCGCATTCGGGACGCACTGGGGGCTCGTCTACTTCTTCGGCGAGGATCCGTACCGGATGCGCGATCTCCTCAAGGTCCAGGAAGACCTCGACTTCTACGTGTGAGTTCGTAACGGTGGCGCGATCATGAGCGAGAGGGACAGCGCACGGCTGGATCAGTTGCGGGCCACGATGGAGGTTGCCCTGTCGCGACTCGAAGCCGCCCGGCCGTTCGCGAAGCAACGCTTCCAGCAACCGGTGCTGGACGTCGCCTACCGGATGCTGACCCTGCCTGACGGCCCCGATGCCCTCTACGCACTCGCGCCACGGCTCGACGCCGCCGGGCTGTTCGCCGGCTCAGACTGGGACATGCCGGCCACCCTGCAGCCGCGGATCGTCAAGTACACGCTGCAATCGGACCATGCCGCAGCGGTGATGCTGGAGGTCGCAAGCCTGCTGAGGATGCTGGCGGTCGCCCGCGGGGACGCCGAACACTCCGGCATCCACGCAGACCACGCGCGGCATTTTCTCACGCAGGTCCTCGCCCTGAACCTGGACCGGTTCTTCGGACAGACCGACGAGGCCGCGCGGCGTCGAGACAGCGTGCGCGAGGCGTCCCTCGACTGCCTGTTCCGCTATCTGGCGGCCCATATCGGCTTCCAGGACGTTCTGGGCCTGCTGGTCGCGGAGATCTGGCGCATCCTCGGTCAGCGCCCGGTGCAGGTGGGTCTCGTCAAGGACATGATCGCCCAGATCGCCGTCAGTGCGCTCGAGCGCGGCAACGAGCTCGGCGAGGCGCGGCTGGGCGCGGACCGGCTCGTCTCGGCGCTGTTCGCACCGACGGCGGGCTGCCGGGAAGACCCGGGGCTCGAGACCTACCGCGCGCGGCTTGGCGCCATGGACGACACCGCGCTACGGCACGAGGCGCAGGGCTTTGCCCGCGCCATGCACGACACAGGACTGGTGTCGGACTACCACGCGGCCTTCCTGCGCTGGGCGGTCGAGCAGGAGAACGGCGCGCTTGTCCCCGACGCGCTCGGACTGGGATCGACGGGGCTGGAGTGCTGGCGGCAGTACGGCGCGCTGGTCGAGGGCCTGATCGCCGAGGCGGTGACCCCCTGGACCGCCCAGTCCGTCTACGGCCTCGCCATGCTGCTCGAGCGCGGGACCCTGCATCACGCCCCGATCGCGCCGGCCCTGCAGCGCCAGATGGCGCTGAAACTCTGCCCGGCCGCGTGCGCGAACCTGCAGGCGGCATTCGGCGCGCAGGTCGCACCCGAAACCTTCCTGCTGGCCGGTGTCCTCCAGGTTCTCGGGCAGCCGCTCGGCGTCGGCCAGGGGGCCAATCCGTCCTGCCAATCGGCGCGCGCGCTGTCCATGTGGGCGCTGAACGCGCCGGACTATCTGCTGCACCTCGTCGCCCAGGCCGCGACGTACGACACCTTGCAGATGCATTTCGAGGGACACCCGATCAACTCGGCGGACCTGCCGGCGGGGCTGGTTTCGGGCGCGCCGCTCGACGCTGACGCGGTCTCTGTGATCCTCGTTCCCCACCTCGACCGGATCTATGCGGAGATGGGGCGACGGTGTGCCGACCGAGGCGACGATCCGCACCGCTGGATCAATCCGGAGTTCCATGGCTGGTGGGTCGGCCGGGAATGTCTCGTCATCGTCGATGTGCCCTCGGGCGGACTGGCGGACGTGCACGGCTTCGTCCGGCGCTTCTACCGGACCTATCACCCTGAGTACAACGGACAGGAGCCCGTCATTCATCCGCAGCCGGCGGGGATCGCGGTCACGGACGCCTCTGCCCGCTTCGTCGGCTGGCACGCGATCTCGATCCTGCGCGTCGCTGAGGATCAGGCGGGTGTGATGCGCGTCTATTTCTACAACCCGAACAACGACAGCGGGCAGGACTGGGGCGCGGGCCTGGTCGTCTCGACGCAAGGCATGGGCGAGCGTCACGGCGAGGCCTCGCTGCCCTTCCCGGACTTCGCCGCGCGGCTCTACCTCTTCCATTATGATCCGGTCCTGCGGACGCAGAGCAGGAAGGAGCCTCCGCCGGAGGCGGTCGCCGGGGTCGTGGATGCAATCAGGTCGAGCTGGGCCGCCGGGCGTCCGGACGTGGACGATGACGTCCTGCGCGCCGCTGCCGCGCCTGCGTCGCCATGACCGGGCAGCCGTAGCGGACGGCCGCAACGCCAGCAGGTGCGGGAAGCGCCGCCAGGGCCATAAGGCTTCTGCCTTGTCCCCATCTGTGGTTTCCTTGGAGAAAACCGGATCGGGAGTCCATGGGATGTTTCGAAAACTCTGCCACGCCCTCGCCTTGCCACTCGCGTTGCTCATGCTCGTCGTGCTCGGCCCGCTCACCGCTGCGCAGGCGGCCATGGTCTCGACCGAGGCGCTCATCGCCGGCCCGCAAGCGGCGCAGGACCGCGAGCGGGTGCTCGCACTGCTCGAACGACAGGAGGTGCGGGCCGAGCTCGTCACGCTGGGCGTCGACCCCGGTGTCGCCCTCGAGCGGGTGCAAGCCCTGTCGGACGCCGAGATTTCGCAGATCGCCGGGCGCCTGGACGAAATGGAGGCCGGCCAGGGCCTCGGACCCGTCATCGGTGCCGCCGTGCTCATCTTCCTCGTGCTGCTCGTGACCGATATCTTGTGCCTGACGAACGTCTTCAGCTTCACGAGATGTTCGCGATAGGGTGGAGGCGGTCCTCCTTCGGCTCCGCCCGGCGCGGGCTCTGCGGGTGCCTGCTTCTTGCACTCGCCGCCTGCACCGCGCCGCAGACCGTGGCTCTGCTCGACGCACCGGATGCTCTGCCGCTCCGCGTCGCACTGGAGCGCGTGCCCTTCTTCCCCCAGGAAGACTACTACTGCGGACCGGCGGCACTTGCCATGGCGCTGGTCTGGACGGGCGAGGACACGACACCTGAGGCGCTGGTGTCCGAGGTCTATACGCCCGGGCGCGAGGGCACGCTGCGCACAGACATCGTCGCGGCCGCCCGCCGTCATGGCCGCGTCGCTGTGCCCGTCGGAAGCCTCAGAGGCCTGCTCGGGGAAGTTGCCGCAGGCCATCCCGTCATCGTGTTCCAGAACCTTGGCATCGGTCTTGCGCCGCAATGGCATTTCGCGGTTGCGGTCGGCTACGACCTGCCGGCGCGCGAGATCCTGCTGCACACCGGGTTGGAGGCAGGCGCACGGCGCGATCTCGACACCTTCGAGCGCACCTGGGCGCGCGGCGATCACTGGGCGCTGGCGGTGCTGCCCGCAGGCCGCCTGCCGGTGACAGCCGGCGAACGCACGGCGATCGAGGCGGCGATCGGGCTGGAGCGCGCAGGCCGCCACGGCGCGGCGGCAATGACCTATGCCGCGATTGCGGCGCGCTGGCCCGATAGCTTCATCGCCCGGATGGGGCAAGGCAACGCGCTCTACGCGGCCGGGGACCCGCAGCGCGCCGAGAGCGCCTTCCGCAGCGCCATCGCCGTGCGTCCGGATGCGCCGGCGGCCTGGAACAATCTGGCCCACGCGCTGCACGCGCAGGGCAAGAGGACCGAGGCGCAGGACGCAGCCCGACATGCAATCGGCCTCGCTGGAGCAAATGACGCACCCTACCGCGAGACACTGCGCGCAGTATCTCGAGCGCCGTGACGGGATGATGGCCGGTCGACGGGGGAACCTGCCAGGTCTTCCCGCGAGCCACGAAAACCGCACCAGAAATTGATCGCAATCAAAGACATTCCGGCTGGATGACAATATCATTTCTATGTCCGAAAATATTGAACACGAAAGGAGGCAGTCATGGCTGTCCTGAAAGTGATCGAAGTTCTGGCGCAATCGGACAAGAGCTGGGAAGAAGCTGCACAGCAGGCCGTAACCCAGGCATCCAAATCTGTGCACGGGATCAAGTCCATCTACATCAAGGAGATGGAGGCGACCGTCGAAAACAACCGGATCGTGAATTATCGCATAAATGGCAAGGTGTCGTTCCTGATCGATGGATCGTGATGCGAGGCGCGCGCCGGGCCGCCAGGGTCGGCACGCGCAGGATCGAACGAGGGATGTGCCATTGATCGACATTTCGGAGCCTGCCGTCCCGCCCCGCATGCGGACGCCGGAGGGTACGCCCCGTCGCGTGGGCGTCGAGCTTGAGTTTGCGGCGGTCTCCGCGCGGGAGGGCGCGCGTCATGTGCAGCGTCTCTTCGGCGGCGACATCGAGGAGAGCGACCCGCACCGGTACCGCATCGCCGGGACGGCACTTGGCGACTTCGTGTCGGAACTCGATGTGCAGTATGCGCACCGTCCCACGTCGCCGGATGAGGCGGGCTTCGACCTCGGCGCCTCGCTGGAGGGCTTCAGCGAGGCGATCCGCCGGTTCGTGGGGGACGTGAGTTCCCTCGTGATGCCGTGCGAGATCGTCTGCCCGCCCGTCGGGATAGAGGCGCTGCCGGAGATCGCCAGGCTGGTCCCCGCGCTCACCGAGGCGGGGGCGGAGGGCACGCGCGCAAGCCCGCTCTATGCGTTCGGCGCGCAGTTCAATCCCGACGTGGCGGAAGGCGGCGACGAATGGATCGTCGCCGTATTCAAGTCGTACCTCCTCATGTCCGACTGGCTTCGCGCGGTCATGTCGATCGACCTGACACGCAGGATCATCGCCTTCGCGGACCCCTTTCCGCGCGCCTATGTCGAGAAGGTCGTAGCGCCGGACTACTGGCCGGACATGGAAACCTTCACGACGGACTACCTTGCGGCCAATCCGACCCGGAACCGTGAACTCGACCTGTTGCCGCTCCTTGCATGGTTCGACGAGGACCGCGTGCGCCGGCAGGTAAAGGACAAGCGCGTCAAGAAGCGCCCGACGTTCCACTACCGGCTGCCCGATGCGAACCTCGGCCAGCCGGGCTGGGGCATCCTGCTCGAATGGAACCGCTGGTGTCTTGTCGAGCGGCTGGCGGAGCGGCGCGACACGCTGGACCGCATGGGCGCAGCCTATCTGGAAGGCCGCGCGCGCGTGTTCAAGGAGAACTGGGCGATCAGGACGAGCGAATGGCTGCTGCTGGCCTGACGCGCCGGCCGGTCGTCGGCGTGACCAGTTCGCGCGGACGCGGCCGGTACATGTGGTGGTTCTACTGGCTGGCGCTGCGCCTGGCCGGCGTGCGGGCGGTGCGTCTCGTCGCGCCTGTGGCCGATCTCGATCCCGGCCGCTTCGACGGCCTTGTCATCGGCGGCGGCGACGACATCGGCTTCGAATTGCAGGGAACGGAGCCCGTGCTCGACGTCCGCATCGATCCCGAGCGCGACGCGATGGAACTGGCGCTGCTCCGCCATATGACGGACCGCAACATGCCGGTGCTCGGCATCTGCCGGGGCGCGCAGATGCTCAACCTCTATGCGGGCGGGTCGCTCCACCAGGACATCTTCGAACGCTTCGCCGACATGCCGCGCATGTGGACGCCATTGCCACGCAAGACCGTGACGCTGAACGACGGCACGCGCGTGCTGGCGGCGATGCGGCAAAGGAGGGTACGGGTCAACAGCCTCCACCGTCAGGCGATCGACAGGCTCGGCGAAGGGCTGTCCGTCACGGGCCGCGACCAGTTCGGCGTCATCCAGGCCATCGAAGACAGCCAGGCCCCGTTTCGCGTCGGCGTGCAGTGGCATCCCGAGTTCCTGATCTACAAACGGCCGCATCGGCGTCTCTTTCGCGCGTTCGTCGCGGCGGTACGGCGCCGGGTGCGGCACGCAGAGTGAATGCAAGAGGGGACGCGACGGCTCCCTGCGCCGATCGTCCCCAAGCTGCGCGGCTCTAGGAGCGCGATCTGCCGGCGAACCAGGGCGTTCTTGCCGCAACCACGAGCGCGCAGGCCAGCGTGACGCCTGCCGCGACCGCGCCGTCAAGAGGCGATGAGAGAAGATACCCTCCGACGCCGGCAACGCCCGCCCAGGCCAGCGGCACCGGCAGCAGCCAGAGCGGCGGACCGGGCCGGGCAAGCAACAGGATGCCGCAGGTCAGGAGAACGGTCGGGTCGGAGGCCGTACCCGCAAGGGGCGCCTCCCGCCACGTGTAACCCTGGGCGGCGACCGCGACGGGATAGAGCAACGCGGCAGCAGCCAGCCCGGCGCCCGTCCAACCCGCAACCCCGCGCGGTCGGCCGAACCGCATCCCTCCGGGCGCGACGCCAAGCCATAGAAGCAGGACCGCCTGCAACAGGAAGGCCCAGCCGTAGACCGGCGCGAGAAAATCGAGCTCAGCCATGTGGTCGAGCTGATGCAAGGCGCCCGTCCATGCCCAGCCCGCGCCAAGCAGACCGAAGACCGCGCGAACGCCGCTGCGAGCGCCCACGCCGGAAAGGGCCAGAACAACCGCGGCGAGCGACAGTGCCGCGCCGGCCGCGACCGCGGGAAGCCAGCGCGCGTTATAGTCCGCCATAAGCGCGAAATAGACCTCGCTCGAATAGGGCAGGCTCAGCACGTGGCCCTCCCCGCGCGGTCAGAGATCCGCGACATGGGCCGCCATGCGCTGGCGCGTGCGGGCGTCCGGCAGGGGGCCGTGCAACGCGCCCATGTTCTCCCGCATGTGGGCGACCCGCGTGGTCGCGGGGATTGCAGAGGTGACCGCGGGATGGGAGAGAATGAACTTCAGGAAGAATTCGGCCCAGTTCGCAGCGCCGGCCTCCTCCTGCGCCCAGCCGGGCAGGGGCGCGCCTTCGTACATGCGGAACAGCTGCTTCTGCCGATAGGGCCGGTTCACGATCACGCCGATTCCCCGTTCGGCGGCAAGTGGCAGGAGGCGGGCCTCGGCCTCGCGGTCCACGATGTTGTAGGTCAGTTGCACGAAGTCGAGGGGATGGTCCTGCATGATCCGCTCCAGCTCCGGGTGGCGCCGCCCGTGCGATGTCGTCACGCCGACGTAGCGGATACGGCCTTCCGCCTTGGCCGCAAACAGCGCATCGAGATGGCGCTCCCAGTCGACGAGGTTGTGCACCTGCATGATGTCGATGCGGCCGGTACGCCAGAGCCGCTCCGACGCGCCAATCTGCCCGTCGGCGGTACCGCCCGCCGGTGTCCACACCTTGGTCGCCGACACGAGGTCGCCGGGCGCGCCGATGCGTTCCAGGCACCAGCCCAGCACGTCCTCAGAACTTCCGTACATCGGCGAACTGTCGATCACCGTACCGCCCAGTTCGAAGAATGTCCGAAGGACCTCCGCACGCGCCTCCCGGAGCGTTTCGCTGCCACCGACATTGAAGGTGATCCACGTGCCCATGCCAACCGCGGGAAGAAGCTCGCCGCTCGACGGAACCGGGCGGCGCAGCACAGACCCGGACGCGCGCGCCGGCGCATGCGGCAGGCATATCGCCGATGCAGCCGCCGCGGCAAGGAAACCCCGGCGGGAGATGCTGGGGCTGGCAGGCGTCATGTCCGGACCCTCCTTGGTTCGCTCATGGTGGACATGGCGCGGGCGGGATGCGCTTCAACCCCGCTGCGTCCGCGCGGGTGCCCGCCGGGCGCGCGCATCGCGCCCAGGCCCGAAAGCTCTCCAGCCATTGTCAATTGAAGTCGGATGTGGGCAGACGGTATTGTTAAAGGAATGAACCGAGAGTGGCCCTAAGGGTCTTGGCGCTTGGCTTAGGAGCAGTACTTTATCGAACTCCCAAAAGGGTGCTGTCAGACGAAAGCGAACCGGTCTCAGTTTGCGCAGGGCAGGAACCTGAGAGCCGCCTTGCGTTCCCGGATTTTTGTGACATAGGCCTCCAGCACCTCGCCCTCGTGATCGACGGCCCGCCACAGGTCATGCATCTCCCCGCCGATCTTCAGGTAGACCGCGTCCAGGTGCCATCGCCACCGGCGGAAGCCACCCAGGAACTGGGCCCGCTTCCGTCGGATCTCACCGGCGAACATCGGCCCGCACCGGTTCCACCCGAACCGCACCGCTTCGTGGCTGATGTCGATGCCTCGCTCGTGGAGCAGATCCTCGACATTCCTCAGCGAGAGCGGGAACCGGAGGTACATCATCACGGCGAGGCGGATCACCTCAGGCGATGTCTTGAAATAGCGGAAGGGGCTGGGCATCCACCGAGGCTAGGGACACCGCCTGTCGGCCTCAACGGATTTCCTCTGACAACACCGATCAGTTTCCTCTGACGCCGCCCCACTAGGCAGTGGAGGTGCGCTCCCCTGGGAAAACCGTCTCGTAGATGCGCAGCCAGTTGTCGCGAAGGATCTTCCGTGCCTCCTCTGCGTTGAACCCAACGGTCCGCAAAGCGTCTGGAATCTTTCCGAGATCCGAGACGTCTTGAAACCAGTCGGCTGGCGGCACTTTTCCGGGCTTCTTGGCGGAACCTGCTCCGAAGTCGATATCGCGCGACCAGCGCCCCATCCGCATCCAGTCCAGGTCCTTGACGGTCGTGTTGTGACTACGGTCGGTTCCTATGCCTACGTGATCGATACCGACGATTTCCACGGTGCGCGCCACCATCTCGCACCATTTTTCGGCTGTCTTGCAATACTCGTCGCCGGTGATGTTGCGGTAAGCCGCACAGCCGATGATGCCATTGTTCTCGCGCAGCGCGTCGAGCACATAACGCTGCTTGTTTCGAGGATGCGGGATGATTTCGTGCGGGTTTGCATGGGTGATCGCTACCGGCATGTGTGATGCCTTTATCGCGTCCGCGCTGGTGCGGTCGCCCACATGCGACAGGTCGATCAGCATCCCTACCCGGTTCATCTCGCGGACCATCTTCAATCCGGCGCGCGAGAGGCCGGAGTCGTTCGGCTCATAACAACTGCCACCGTATTCATTCTGATTGTTGTATGTCAGTTGCACTACGCGGACGCCCAGTTCATGAAACAGCTCCACGAAGCGGATCCGGCCGTCGAACAGGTTCGAATTCTGATAGCCGAGGACCACGGCGACCTTGCCTCGGGCATTGGCGTCTTCGATGTCCTGCCGCGTGCGCACAATCTCGGCAAGATCCGCACATTCGGCAACGAGATCCCGCCAGTGCGTGATCGCATCAAGGGACTCGATGGCTCCTTCCCAGAAACCCAGCGTCACGGTCACGCAAGACACATTTCCGCGGGAGAGCGCCTCGAAGCTGCCCCTGTCGAAATGTCCGCACTGAAGGCCGTCAATCAGCATTGTCCTGCTCCTGCTCAATGTACCGTGACGGCGCTGGATTGTCCGCGGCCGTCTGCTCAATTCTTCCGGCATCTCGTAGGTAAGCCTGGAGCGCCGACTGGCGCACGGATCGCCGGAGGATTAACTTCCGTGGGATTGGCACTGCCGATGGCGTCATGTCTCCGGCGTGGCGCTTCGCTATGATCTCGCTCACCACCCGGGCCATTCGGGGAAAGTCGCTCGACAGCGTGGACAGCGAGGGACGCACGTGCGCACCCCATTCGACGTCACCGAAGCCGACCAGCGAAAGGTCTTGCGGTATGATCATGCCGCTATCGATTGCCGCGGCCATGACGCCGAGTGCAATCTCGTCGCTGCCGGCCATGACCGCATCGAGACGCTGGCCCTTCTCCAGCGACTTCAATAAGGTTGAATAGCCGGCCGGATACCTGTAGGAGGCGTCCCAGATACGGTCGGGCTCTACCTCACCGAACGCCTCGCGAATCGCCCGCATATAGCCCTTGGAGCGCATCGCCCCGATAGCCGATCCGTGGATCCGACCGATATAGCCAATCCGCTTGCATCCTGTCGCGATCATGTGTCGGGTTGCGGCATACGAGCCGGCCTCGTCATCGTGCCAAACGGAGCAGATCCCGTGCGCACTAAGGTCCTGGCCAAGAACCACGATGGGGCACGAATATTCGGTCTCGTCGTCCCGAAACCGGCAGAGTATCTCGGTATCG
The DNA here is from genome assembly GCF_024158125.1 of Futiania mangrovi. NCBI lineage: Bacteria > Pseudomonadati > Pseudomonadota > Alphaproteobacteria > Futianiales > Futianiaceae > Futiania > Futiania mangrovi. Next base: position 1,083,814 of record NZ_JAMZFT010000002.1, read on the forward strand.
AGTTCGTCGCTCGTGGCGATCAGGACTGCACTGAGCCGTAGCTGACGGGCGTGGCTCAGCATGGACTTGAGGCGATCGGTCCTGTGACTCGTGTTGAACAGGAGAAGATTGGAACCCGTCTCCTCGAGTTCCGCCTGCAGGTACTTGGACAGCAAGGGGTAAACCGTCTGCTCGATATCCCCGACGATGAACCCTACGGTCTGGCTGCGGCCGAGCCTGAGGCTCTGCGCCAATTGGTTGCGCTGATAGCCCAAGGCCTCGACAGCCTTCATCACCCGCTGCCGCGTCTTCGGCGCAACCGTCTGCTTGCCGCTGAGAACCCGTGAGACGGTCGACACGGAGACGTTCGCCCGTCGTGCCACATCGGTCACCGTGGCCAATGCCGCCTCCCTCATCCTGCGCGATGGTCGCAATCACGCATGCCGCTGACGCTCAAAGATCCTCGTGACGCAATGGATCCACGGGATGCTTGGCAACGGCATGCACCTGCAGATCCATGTACGGCCAGACCGGGAGGCTCGTCAGGACATCGTGCAGTTCGGTTGCGTCCTTTGCCCTCCAGAGCCCCCAGTTTTCCTTGCGGCCCGGAACCCGCCACATGCGCACGAGATGTCCTTTCTTCACGAGTTCGGCCGCATAGGCGCGCTCCCTGTCGCGAAGCTCGGCACGGGTCTCGTCGCTGACCGACTCCGGCCAAACGAACTTGATGTTCACAAGAAATTCGGCCACCGCTTTATTCTCCTGCTGTTCCTGCATGATGAATTCGGGGTTTCTCAAGACTGAGATGCCCGCTGGCGAGGTCGCGCAGTACTTCCTGCGCGGTGTTATGCCCCGGTATCCCGGAGACAAAATTGCCGGGCCATGTCCCAGCGCCGCTGAGGTAGAGCCCTCTGGCGGGCGTCCGGTAGCGATGCAAACCGGGCAACGGGCGCATCCAGAACTGCTTGTAGGGAAGTACATCACCATGCGTGATGTTGGCTTCGACGAGGCTGAATTCGTCTTCGAATTCACCCGGATCGAGGTAGTGGTAGTCCTCGATAATGTCCGGGAGGTTGGGGATCCATTCCGCTGTTTTCGCAATGACGCGCTCGAACAGCTTGTGCTTCTCGGTTGCCCAGTTCCCCTCGCGTAGCGTGTAGGGTGCGTTTCCTATGTTGAGGCTGAGGACATGCTTGCCTTCCGGCGCCAAGATCGGCGAGGTGAGCGAGTGGCAAAGTCCCCACACGATCGGGTTTTCCGGCACGCGGCCACGAAGCATGTCCGCATAACTGTCGTCGAGGTAGTCGAGTGTCGGTGCAATACGAAACTGTGCAGACGCCAGTGTGCGCGCCTCCTCCTCCGACCTTGCGGCGGAATAGCGGGGTATGTCGCCGAGCCCGAGGACAATCTTGAAGGCCTTCCCCTTGAGCGGCTTCCTGACTATCTTGGCGCGGAGATCGGCCCAGAAGGGATCCGGTCCGTCGATAACGGCCACAGTCAGGTAGGGGTTCATCGCAGAGACGACAATCGGCGCCCGGTGGACCGTGCCATCATCGAGTTGAACGCTCTCCACGCCGTCCTGGTCGCACACGATCCGGCTCACGCTCGCCTCGCGGTGGATCGCTACGCCGCGCGCAAGCAATGAGCGCTCCATTGCATCGATGATCGCGCCCATACCCCCAATCGGCAGTCCGGTTGAACCGCGTAGCGGCATTCGCCGTGGATCGTCCGTGCTGTCGCTTGCAAGAGACGCAAGTGAGAGCGGGCGCATCATCAGGCCGAACGGCGTGCCCGGAGTCGATGGCCCGACAATGCCGCTGACCGTCGCGAGCGGTCCCATGACGGCCTTGGTTTCTTCTGCCAGGCCAAATTCGTCAAAGAGCGAGCGCACGCTTCCGAAGAAAAAGCGGGAGAAGGCCTCCTGCTCCTCGATGCTGTCGAGATTACGCACCAACTCCTTCAGCGAAGGCGGCGGCTCGAACAGCGAAATTCCCAAGCGGTTCGCGAACCATTGAACGTAGTCGAGAAGCCCTTGGTAACGGGCACTCTCCCCGGTTGCATAGCTCTCGAGCTGGTCCTGGGTCTTCTCACTTTCGCGCCATCCCAGGAACAGCCGGTTTCCGGGAAGCGGGTGAACGAGGGTCGGATTCGGCCGTACGAATTCCAACCCGAACCGCTCAAGTTCGAGGTCGGCAATAACCTTTGGCTCCAACGACCCAGGAGAGTTGGTGATCGTTGAACGGTATCCCGGCATGAAGTCCTGGGTGCCGGCGGGCCCGCCCAGCCTTGCGCGCCTTTCGAGAACCGTGACGCGCAGGCCGGACCGGGCGAGATATCCGGCGCAGACCAGTCCGTTGTGACCGCCGCCGACCACGATGACGTCGCTGTCGCTATGTCTGTTCATGTCGACCACTCTCTGCGCCGGATACCTGGCCGATCAGTTCGGCACGTAGGCGTTCGTGAAGAAGGCGTCGACGTCATATCCGCCGTCGATCTCACCGACCTTCTCCAGCGTGCCGAGGAGCGCCACCCACTCCTCACGGGTCTGGTGCCCCCAATCCGCCGACTTGGGATCCTGGGACAGGTCCAGCAGGTTCGTCACATAGTCGACGCACTGCTGCTGCGAGCCGGGGATCTCCTTCTGGGTCCGGATATAGGTGCAGGCGCCGTCGGGATCGGCCGCGACCTCTGCGAAGGCGCGCTTCGTCACCTCGAGGAAGGTCCTGATCTTGTCCCCGTTGTCCTTCTCGAACTCCTTGTTCACGGCGAAGCCGAAGCCCAGGAGCGGCACTCCGAAGTCGGCGAGTTGAAGCGCGACGGGGTTGCCGCCCGCGCCCTTGACGATCGCCTTGTAGGCATAGCTGTCGCCGCTCACCACGTCGATCTCGCCCGCCAGAAGCGCTGCCGTCTTGGTGTTGCCGTCCAGCGAAACAACGTTCAGATCGCTGTCGGAAAGATTGTTGGCCGCCTTGAAGATCGACAGGCTGAGCTGATCCGACCCGCCCGGCGTGCTGCCGATGCGGTATTTCTTCAGCGACTCCACGCCATTGGAAAAGTCGACCTTCTCCGCCAGCCCGATGAAGGACGCGGCTGTCTTGTGCTGATAGACGCCGACCACGTGGAGCGGCACGCCCTTCGCGATCGCGTGCGCAGCATTGGTCACGTTCAGGTGGCCGATGTCGTAATTACCCTGGGACACCATCAGGGCCGTGTTCTTAGACCCCCGGCCCTGCTCCATTTCCACGTCGAGGCCGGCGTCCTTGTAGTACCCCTTCCCCTCCGCGAGGATGAACGGCGCATGATAGGGGCGCCATGCCCAGTCGAGACTGACCTTCAACGGTTCCGCCGAAGCGATCGATGCGAATCCGCCGACGGCGACGGGCGCGAGGACGACAGCCGACAGTACGGCGGCCAGACCGCTGATCCCTTTTTTGCTTGCCATGACACAAACCCTCCTTGCTCTCGTTGGAGTCCGGTTGGACTGCTTTGCCCCGCTATGTCGCGCCAGGGCTTTCCCGCTGGCTTGCATGCCAGGGAATGGAAAGACGCTCGATCATCTCGGCGAGGTACCAGATCAGGATTCCGAAGGCCGATATGATGAAGACCGCCGCGAAGGCGAGTGGCGTCTCAAGATTTCCGACGGCCTGGATAAGCACGTATCCAAGCCCTTCGTTCGAGGCGACGAACTCGCCGATCACCGCGCCAACCGGTGCCAGCGTCGCCGAGATCTTGATGCCTGCGAAGATGTGCGGAAGCGCGTTTGGTATCCGTATCTTCCACAGCGCCTGACGCGGGGTTGCTCCCATGGAACGCACCAGCTGAAGAAGATCGGGGTCCGACGATTTCAGGCCGGTAACGGTGTTCACCACGATCGGAAAGAACGTGAATACTACCACGAAGATGATGCCGCTCTTTATCCCGAAGCCGACCCACACCAAGAGGAGCGGGGCGACCACAACCTTCGGGATCGCATGGGAAATCACGAGCCAGGGATAGGCCATGCGGTCGACGACTGCAGAGGCCGTGATGGCCGCGCCAAGGAAGACACCTCCCACGAGCGCGATCGTGAACCCCGTGATGGAAGCAATGACGGTGTAGATCAGATTGCTCTGCAGAAAGGACCACTTCTCGATCATTGCCTCGACGACAACGGTTGGCGCAGGGAGCAGGTAGACGGGGAAATCGAACAAGATCACCGCGACTTCCCAAAAGCCCAGACCCAGCAGGCCGCTCAGCAGCGGAAGAAACAGGTTCCGGCTCAACCGATCGCGACGCGCCTTGCGAAGCCGGTCGTGAAAGATCGCTTCATCCTCGGCTCTCATCTCGTAGGTCATCCGACAAGCACCCCCGCGCGCTCGAAGTGTTCCCGGATCCGCCGCGTGATCTCCGTGAAGGCAGGCTCTTCGCGAATGCTGAGCGTTCGCGGCTTCGGCAGATCGACCTTAATGTCGTCAAGCACCTGACCCGGCCGGTTCGACATCACGATGACGCGGTCGGAAAGGAAGACGGCCTCCGGAATGCTGTGCGTGATGAAGAGCGTCGTGACCCGCTCATGCATTTGCAGTCGTTGGAGGATCACGTTCATCTGGTCGCGCGTCAGCGCGTCTAGCGCGCTGAAAGGCTCGTCGAGCAGAAGCATCGACGGCCGCAGCAACAACGCCCGCGCGATGGAGACGCGCTGGCGCATCCCGCCGGACAGCTCCCACGGATTGCGCTCGGCGAAATCGGCAACACCCAATTCCTCGAGAAGCTCGTAGGCGCGCTGCAGCGTCGCCTTCCTGTCGGTCTTGCGCAACTCCGACGGAAGCATCACGTTGTCGATCACCGATCGCCAGTCCAGCAGCAGATCGCGCTGAAACACGATCCCGACATCGGTGAGCGGCGCCGTCACGGGCTTTCCCGCCACCTCAACCTTGCCGCGTGTCGCCGTATCGAGGCCTGCCACCACGCGCAAGAAGGTGCTCTTGCCGCATCCGCTAGGACCGACGATGCCGAGCGTTTCCCCAGCGGGGAGCGAGATGGAGACTGGCCCGAGGGCGCGCACGATGCCCTGCGCCGTGAAGTAAACCTTTTCCAGATCCCGGGTTGAAATGATCTGGAATCTATCGACCGAACCGTTATCACGTGCTGCGGCGTCTTCCGACATCCTCATCCCCTCAAAAGGCGAACGCGTCGACGGCCGGCGCGCTCTCGACGACCACGGTCTTGACGTTGAGCACCTCATAAAGCGCCTCGAGACCGTTCTCCCGGCCGATGCCCGAGTCCTTGTAACCACCGAAGGGCACGCGGTGGTGCATGATGCGATAGGTGTTGACCCAGACCGTTCCCGTCTTGAGGGCGGCGCTGACGCGCTGAATGCGGCCAAGGTCGCGCGTCCAGACACTGGCTGCGAGGCCGTAGTCGGTGGCGTTGGCAAGCGCGATGGCCTCGTCCTCATCGTCAAATGGGTGGACTACGGTCACCGGGCCGAACACCTCCTCCTGCCAGATCTCAAAATCTGGCGTCACGCCCGTGATGACGGTCGGCGCGAAATAGAATCCCTTAGCGATCGGCTTGGGCACCTGCGGCGGCGCACCGCCAGTTAGGAGTTCAGCGCCCTGGGCAACGGCCCGATCGACCATTGCCTGCACCCGTTCGAGCGCCCTGGCGCTCGACAATGGGCCGATGTGGGTGCTCTCGTCTAATGGATCGCCCACCCGTAACTTTTTCGCCGATGCGGTGAGGCGGTCCACAAATGTTTCATAGACAGGGCGCTGGACGAGCAGGCGCGACCCAGCGACACAGGATTGTCCTGCATTCGAGAACACGCCCTGTCGCGCCTGGATCAGGGCGGAGTCGAGATCGGCGTCCTCAAATATGATCTGTGCGGACTTGCCCCCTGCCTCGCAAACGATAGGCCGCATCCGCGAGAGCAAGGCTGCGCCGAGGTGCTTGGCGACAGCCGTACTGCCCGTGAAGGTCAGAAAATCGACCTCTTCCGACGTGGCAAGCGCTTCGCCGATATCCGCGCCACCCGGGACAACATTGAGAACTCCCGCTGGCATTCCGGCCTCGGCCGCCAACTCCGCAAGCAGCAGGGTCGAGCCCGGCGCCTCAAGCGGGGGTTTGACCAGAACGACATTGCCCGCCGCAAGGGCCGGTGCCATTTTCCACGCTCCAAGGGACAGTGGCCCGTTGGAAGGCGTGATGGCAGCGACGAGACCGACCGGCTCATGTACAACCTTGGCTTCAGCGGTTTTCGTAAGCTGTGCCTGGGCGCCGTAAATCTTGTCAGCAGCCCCAGCGTAGAACCGGTAGCGGCCAGCCGCGCCCTTTGCCTCGTTCCGGGTCACCCGCCGCGTCTTGCCCGATGCCTGAACCTCGAGATCGGCGAAAGTTTCTCCATGCTCCTCGATGAGATCCGCATACCGCAGCAGGATGCGCGCACGCTGCGACGGATCCATCCCGGTCCACTCGCCGCTGTTACGGGCGCTGGCGGATGACGAGATCGCCTCCGCTAGGTCATCGAGAGACGAGGTTACGCTTGCCCATTCGTTTCCATCGATCGGGCTGATGATCGGAGCCGGCTGTCCCCGACCTGCTTTTGTCCGGCCATCGATGTGCACGCCGAATGTCTGCATCGAGTGACCTCGACCCCTTCAAAGAATGATGGAGAACACGACATCACGCGGCCGCAACAAACCTCAGAAAACCATTTGTTTTCCGCGGGTTTTTCAATGACAACGTTTTCATATTGATTGCCTGAAATGAATGAATCAAGAAAAAATGACAACGATTTCATAAGTGCCTGTCGATTCATACTTTTCTAGGGGCTCCTTATGTGGACGGCGTGCGAAAAGGGAAGTCGTCGTGACCTGCCTGTTCGCCAGAGCGCGGATTTTATCGTGAGGTTGCCGTTGGTTGCGATCCCTTCGCGCTCGACCCAAGTGAAACACATTTCGAATGTGAATCCGCTCCCCCTTGCATCACCTAAAAATAGGCTGTTAGATGGGTGTGAAAACGATTTCTTTTCCAGTTTTAAAGGTCTTCATTCTGAATGCTCGATCTCAATAAGCATTTCATCGATGGTGCGTGGTCATCTTCCAGTGGAGATGTCATCGAGGCCATTGACCCTTCAACCGAGACCGTCTTCGCCAGGGTGGCTCGGGGCACGGCGAACGATGTCGATCATGCTGTCAATGCGGCAAGGGCCGCGTTCCCCGCATTTGCCGCGACCCCGGTTGGCGAGCGTATTCGGCTGCTCGAGGCCATTGCCTCCGGACTTGAGGCGCGGCGCACCGAGATTTCCGAGGCCATGTCGGTCGAGATGGGCGTGCCTCGAAAGGCTGCCGATGCCGTACATTTTCCGAGTGGACCCGCGCACTTCCGGGAAGCCGCTCGGGTACTCGCGTCCTTTGCCTTCGACGAGCAACAAGGCTCGACGATGGTGACGCACGAGCCGATCGGTGTTTGCGGCCTCATCACGCCGTGGAACTTTCCGATCAATCAGGTCGCGTGCAAGGTTGCGCCAGCCCTCGCTGCCGGCTGCACCATGGTCCTCAAACCGAGCGAGATAAGCCCATGGAGTGCCGCGATCATCGCGGAAGTGATCGCGGACGCCGGGGCGCCTTCTGGTACCTTCAACCTTGTCCAGGGGGACGGCCTGACAACCGGTTCTGCGCTGACCGTCCACCCCTTGGTCGACATGATTTCTTTCACTGGCTCGACACGGGCCGGCGTCGAGATTTCGAAGGCCGCGGCCGACACAGTGAAGCGTGTCACGCTGGAGCTCGGTGGCAAGTCGCCCAACATCATTCTGCCGGACGCGGATCTCGAGGATGCGGTCAGCAAAGGCGTCGCCCGGTGTTTCAACAACAGCGGCCAATCTTGCATCGCACCGACGCGCATGCTTGTGCCCCGGCCCTTGCTCGAGAAGGCCGAAGCTATCGCGGCAAGGGTGGCGGGTGAGACCCTCGCAGGTCCCGCGGACAGTCCCGGCAGCGTTATCGGCCCGGTCGCCAATGCAGCGCAATTCGCGAAGGTGCAGGCTTACATCGAGGCAGGCGTTGCTTCCGGGGCGCGCCTTGTCGCTGGCGGTCCAGGCCGGCCGGACGGGATCGTGCGCGGCTTCGTGGTGCAGCCAACGGTATTCAGCGATGTCGACCCGTCGATGGCGATCGCGCGAGAGGAAATCTTCGGGCCAGTTCTTTGCCTTATTCCCTACGAGGACGAGAACGACGCGGTACGGATCGCCAACGACATCCCGTATGGCCTCGCTGCCTTCGTCCAGGGGCGGGACATGACCGCCGTGCGACGTGTCGCGAGGCAGATGAGGGCCGGGATCGTCCAGATGAATTACCCGCCCGTGGATCGAAGCGCCCCTTTCGGGGGCTACAAGCAATCCGGCAACGGGCGCGAATGGGGTGTCCACGGGCTTCGCGAGTATCTCGAAGTGAAGGCGATGGTCGGTTTCGGGGAGGCCTGATCCTGACGGCTCATGGAGCGTTGGAGTAACCAGAACGAACCAATGGAGGATTGTCAGATGAATATCACAAGGCGCGGCCTGATCGCCGGTATCGCTGCGGTTCCAGCGGTTGGGTTGGCTGGGCGGCTCGCTGCACAGAACACGAAGACTATTCGTGTGGCCTCATGGGGCGGCAGCTGGCGCGATTCCTATGTAAAGAACATAGTTCAGCGGATTCCGGACACGTCGATTGGCGTCGAGTTCGTTCTCGGCAACCCGGACGACAATCTCGCCAAGCAGATTGCTGCCTCCCGGCAGGGTCTGAATGCGTTCGAGGTTATGGAATACACGCCAGCTCAGGCATCCGTTCTCGACGGTTCCGATATCTTCATGCCGCTGGACTATGACCAGTTGCCCGCTGCGCGGGATTTGCCAGGGTGGGCGCGAACGCCCACCGCGGTCGCTACCCAGTTCACTGTCGACGGAATTGTCTACAACAAGGAGAAGTTCGCAGAGTTGGGTATCGAACCGCCTCAGCGCCATGCCGATCTGATCGACGAGCGCCTCGCGGGACATGTCGCGTTTCCGGACATCGCCAACGGTGCGCACTGGGCCGCCATAGTCGGACTGGCGGGAGGCAACGAGAGCGATCTCTCTCCCGCGCTCGAACTCGTTAAGAAGATGAACCCCGCCTATTTCTTTTCAGGCTCGACGGACCTCGCTACAAGGTTCGGCTCCGGTGAGATCTGGGCCGCGCCATGGCAATCGAGTTGGGCTCTGCGCCTGAGGCGTTCCGGTGCACCCGTCGCGGTTTCCTACCCGAAGATCGGCGAAAAGACCGCGGCGCTGTGGCCGCTGAAGTTTGCTATTTTGAAGGGCGCATCCTCACCCGAAGCGGCACACGCCTTCATCAACACTGCACTGACAGCGGAGGCGCAGTACGGGCACGGGTCTGTCGTCGGCCAGGTCCCCGTCAACCCGGAGGCGCGTGCGCGTATGATGAACGAGCCGGAACTGGCGTCCGTCATGCTGCTCAAGCCTGAGCAGATCGAGAATGCCTACCGTATCGACTGGACCAAGCTGGATCAGACGGCCTGGCGTGATCGATGGAACCGGCAGATGAGCCGCTAAAGGACGCACTTGGCCGGCGGCCAGGTGCCGCCGGCCGCCATTGCCTGCCTGCGGGATCAAAAGAACACCGAGGAAAAGCATGGCTCAGACCCGGGTCAATGGACACTCACGACAGGAAGTCCCCCTCATCATCGACGGACTATCCATGCCTACGCCTGAGCGGCGATGGTTCGAGGAATGGCGCGATGGCGGTATCGGTTGCGTGAACACCTGCATTTGCGTCTGGGAAAATGCGCGCGAGGCGATCACTGTCCTGAGCAGATGGCGTCGGGCTCTCGAGGAAAACAGCGATCTTATTGCGCCTGCGACCTCCGTGGATGAGATTCGCTCCATCGCTGCGTCTGGGCGCACGGCTGTCGTCTTCAGTTTCCAGAATACCGCGCCGATTGAGCACGACATCGAGCTGTTTACGCACTTCCGGGCGCTCGGCGTGTGCATCATGCAGCTGACCTACAACCTGCAGAATTATATCGGTTGCGGCTATTGGGAGGCAAAGGATGCGGGGATCTCCTCCCGTTTCGGCGCACTCGCTGTTCAGGAGATGAACCGCGTCGGGATCATGATCGACCTATCGCATTGTGGTGAGCGAACGACGCTGGATGCGATCGAGATGTCGGAAAAGCCGGTCGCGATCACCCATGCGAACCCGCGCGAATTCGTTGGCTCGCCTGTCTATGGGGCGGGCCGACTGAAAACAACGGAGGCGATAAAGGCGCTCAGTGCACGCGGCGGCGTGATCGGGCTTACGCCGAACCGCAACATGACGCCGGAAGGTGCGGCAACCACGCTCGAGCGCTTTTCCGAGATGGTCGCCTGGACTGTCGACCGCATTGGCATCGACCACGTCGGCATTGGCCTTGACTACTGTCCCGGTCACCCGAACAGCGTGCGAACGTGGTGGCGCTTTGCCCGCTGGTCGCGGGAGAGTGCTCCGGCTGAGCAAATGAAGATTGCACCGCACGAGGGGTGGTCCGACTGGATCAGATCACCAGCACAGATAAGCAACATTGCCAAGGGGCTGTCGCAAAGAGGATTCTTGCAGGGTGAGATCGACAAGGTCATGGGCGGCAACTGGCTGCGCATCTACGATGTCTGCTTCGCCCCCGCCGCGGCCTACGTGTCGGCCGATTCCTAATCTTCGGCGCCAGTGCAGGAGACGGGATGTCCAGTGTTTCCCTGAGGGGGGTATCCAAGTCCTATGGCGGCTCCGTCGCCGTAAGGGATGTGAACCTCGAGATCAGCGAGGGCGAGTTCATAGTCCTCCTGGGCCCTTCTGGATGTGGCAAGACTACGACGCTTCGGATGATCGCGGGGTTCGTAGATCCGACGGCAGGGCAGATTCTGCTCGGAGGCAAGGACGTAACGCGTCTGCCACCACGCAAGCGTGACATCGGCATGGTCTTTCAGAACTATGCCCTGTTCCCGAACATGAATGTCGCCGAGAATATCGCCTTCGGGCTTCGTCGCCGTGGCGCCCCTCGCGAGACGATCAAGGCTCGGGTCGAGGAACTTCTGGACCTGGTGCACCTTTCGTCTCAGGCGGACTATCACATTGACGAGCTTTCCGGCGGGCAGCAGCAACGCGTTGCCCTGGCCCGGGCGCTTGCCCATACGCCCAGCGTCCTGTTGATGGACGAGCCACTCGGCGCTCTTGACCTCAAGCTCCGCGAGCAGCTTCAGGAAGAGATCCTTCGCATCAAGAAGACTTTGGGGATAACGACAATTCTGGTTACGCACGACCAGCAGGAAGCGATGGCGTTGGCCGATCGTATCGTCCTCATGGACAAGGGGGAGATCCGCCAGGCCGGGACCGCTGACAATCTTTACCGCCGACCGGCGAGTCCGTTTGTCGCCGGTTTCATTGGAAAGCGGAATGAGATTCCGGCTGATGTCGCTGGTATGGGCGATCAACTCATTGCCCGTGCATCTGACGGAACGATTCTTGTGATCGGCCTGCCGGATGACCACCCCTTGGGAGGGAAGGTAACGATCAATCTGCGGCCTGAGCACCTAATCCTGTCGCGTGAGCCGGGGGAGGCCTGTTCCGACCACACAAGCCTCTCCGCAACTGTTACGGGAAAGCGCTTTCTCGGAAACGTGGTGCACTATGAACTGACCCTGCCATGGGGAGAGGCCGTGCTTTCGGAGAGCCGCGATGGCGACCACGCTGTAGGGGATAGCGTCTTTGTTTCGTTTGCGCATTCCGACATCGTCATGTTCCCCGAAGATAGCGCTGGGCGCAGAAAATGAGTTCGGCCGCCCTACCGACCCGTAGCCGACATGCGGTGCGCTGGGAGCACTTCCTGTGGGTCCCCGGGCTCGTCAGCCTGATCCTGCTCGTTGTCCCACAGGCTTCGTTCATCTGGATGAGCCTTCATCGCGACACAGGCTTTGGCTCGGTCGGTGACGAACTAACCTTCGCGAACTATGCGACCATCCTCACCGATCCGTTCTATCTGGGCTCCATCTGGCTGACGTTGCGTCTTTCGGCTATCGCCACCATCGCGGTGCTGATCGTTGCGATGCCGACGGCGTACTCATTTGCCCGGCTTGGCGGATTGACGGCATCCGTGCTTCTCGGCCTCGTGTTGACAACATCGCTGGTCACCATCGTCATCAAGATCCTCGGACTCAACATCATCCTGGGCTCGACGGGGATCATCAACGAGGCGCTTGCCGGGCTTGGCGTCACCGACAGGCCCATCGCGATGATCAACAATGAAATCGGTGTGCTGATTGGCCTGATGCACTACACATTGCCGATCGCAATCCTGATGCTGTTCGCTGTGTGCCAAACCATTCCGTTGTGGCTTGAAGAGGCGGCGGCAATCCATGGGGCGACGCGCGGGGCAATCTTCCTTCGCGTGATCCTTCCGATCATGCGGCCCGGGCTCATCGCGACGGCTCTCATCGCGTTCAACATGAATGTCGGCGCATTCACGTCAGCGCTGCTGCTGGGAGGCGGGCGGGTGCGTACGATGCCGGTTCTGATCCAGCAAGAAATAATCCAGGGGAATCGATATGCGATGGGGGCGGCACTCGCGACCACAATGCTTGTGATCGTGTTTGTCCTCAACGTGGCGGTCGCTCTCTCGATGACCTCCCGTAGAAGGAAGGCGAGATGATGGGACACGTCCGCATCCCGCGCCTTTCCCACTTTGTTGCCTTTTTCTCAATGGCATTTCTGCTGGCGCCGTTCGTTATCGTCGTCGGGGCGTCCTTTGATACGGCTGAGGGCTTCGCGATCCGCTTTCCGCCTCGCGAACTAACGCTGGAGTGGTACCTCTCGCTTCCACAGAAGTACATGGACGGATTTGTGGTGAGTCTGCTGGTCGCGATATTGGTGGCAGTATGCTCTGCCGTTCTCGGTCTCATGATCGCGCTCGCTTTGGTGCGTGGACGGATCATTGGTCGTGCATTTCTGGAGTCTTTCTTCCGCATTCCGGTGCAGATCCCCCTCGTCGTCACAGGCGCGGTAATGATGAACTTTGCCTACCAGGTCATCGCGATTACGGGCTTCAACCCGTTGACCAACCTGACGGCCCTTGTGGTTGGTCACAGCTTTGTGGCCATCCCCTATTGCGTAGGCGCCATCGGCTCGGTACTGGCCCGCCTCGACGAGGGACTGGAAGAGGCGGCAGCGAGCCTCGGTGCAACGCAGTGGGAAACGTTTTGGCATGTGACGCTGCCGGCGTTGCGGCCCGGCCTGTTGGCAGGGATGTTCTACGCTTTCATCTTCTCGTTCGGGGATGTGCCGGTTTCGCTCTTTCTCGTTGGCCCATCCACGACGACGCTGCCCATCCAGATTTTTCAGGACATGCAGTTCGATTTCCAGCCCGGGATGTTGGCGATTTCCGCAATAATCGTCGTCTTTTCCTTTCTTGCGATCCTGACGGTTCAGCGGGTCGTCGGGCTCGACCTCGTCTTGCCGTCCCGCCGCAAATGATCCTGGAGCCGCTGCAAATGATGACTCTCTTCTGGTCCGCAACTTCCCCCTTCGCGCGCAAGGTGATGATCACCGCACATGAGTTGGGGATCGCCGATCGAATAACCTTGCAACCGACCGTTACCGCCGACGAACCGGAAGAACTTCTGGCTGTCAGCCCAGCTGGCAAGCTGCCAGTTCTGCTGACAGAGGACGGAACGGCAATTGCCGATTCCCGGGTGATCTGCGCGTATCTCGACGCCGAGTTCGGCCAGAATCGGCTGCTTCCAGCCGGTAGTACGGACAGGTGGAAGGCGTTGACTGATGCGGCGCGGGCGGATGCCGCTACCGAGGCCGGCATCCTGGTTCGGTTGGAGAGGATGCGGCCAGAGCCCTTGCGCTCAGCGCAGGTTGAGGCAAAGCAACTTCGGAAGGTGATGCGCAGTCTTGATGCGTTCGACGCTGCCCATCTCCGGTCAGAACCCTTCGATGTTGCGGGGATAGCGCTCGGTGCTGCCCTGGGCTGGTTGTTGCTACGGCTTCCCGACGACCGCCTTCTCAACGATCGGCCGCGTCTTGCTGACTGGTTCGCGGCGATAAGCAGCCGTCCTTCGATGCAGGCTACTCTCCCCCCGGTGGGATAGCGTTTCAGGATGACTGGCGTTGGACCAGGCCGCGTTCGATCATCACAAGCTCCTGCGGTGCCTGCCCTTGCCATTGGCTGTCTAGCGCCTGGTGAATACAGCGGGCCATCTCCTCGGCATGCGAGGAAAGTGTCGTTAGTGCCGGACGCAGGTGGGCGCTCATCTCGACATTTCCGAAGCCGACCAACCGCACATCCCGCGGTACTCTGAGGCCGTGATCGGTGAGGGCCGCCAGCGCTCCCATGGCGAGTTCGTCGCTTCCTGCCTGAATGGAGCGAAAGGCAATCCCTTCCCTGAGAGCACGGTTTACCGCGTCACGGCCTGCGGAGTACCGATAAGCAACATCCCATGTTAGCGCCGCGTCACGCGGGGCCCCTGCAGCCTCGTGCGCATCGCAGTATCCACGATGCCGCTCGGTGCCGACGGCGGAGCCCTGAACGCGGCCAACATAGGCGCAGGGCGCGCCGCCGAGAGCCAAGAGCTGCCCGACCGAATGACGGGCTGCTGCCCGTTCATTGTAGGTTACTGATGGCACCCCGGCCCACGTGAGGTCTTGCCCCGCTGCCACAATCGGGATCCCGGCGTTGCGCGCCGCTGCAATTTCGGTCGCTGCTGCCGAGGAGATCGTGTCAGACGATGCGAGAACGATGCCGTTCAGTTGAAGCGCTGGTGCCTGCCGAAGGATATGCATCAGCCGGTCCTCGCGGTGCTCTAGATCATGCAGCAGCAGGTCGGTCCCAACTGCGGACAGTTCCTTCTGCACGTGCTTGGTCAACGAGGAAAAGTGGCTCTGCTCGATGTCACCGACCAAGAGGGCGACGATCCTTGAGCGTCCCTCCCGCAAGCCACGGGCGAAGGCGTTCGGGCGATAGCCGAGCGCATTCGCCGCATCCTGAACACGCTGGCGCAGCTCCGGCGAGACAACAGCCTTATCTCCCAGAGCGCGCGAGACAGTCGCGGGAGAAACGCCTGCCCTTTTTGCAACGTCCCGTACGGTCGGGACGAGCCGGCTGAGCTTCTTTCTTTTGCTTTGGTCGGACATTTCACCCGTCGCTTTGAAATCGATTTCAGTGAGTGATATAGGTTTCCGTCAGGTTATGGGAGGCCCGTGCCGTGACACCCCTTAAGCACCTCACTCCTACCATTGGAGGACGCGGCGCGCCGCTCAGTGAATCTGACGCGGCAACGGCTGTCTCGACCCGACTTGGTTTTGCGCGAGCTGGAATTGAAGCGCTCCTGAAGAGGCGATGGCGGTTGCAGAAAGTAGACCTGCAGCTTGATGCCAACGGTTGTGGCGAAGCGTTATACCGCCTCTCCTGCGACGGTAAAGACTTTCATTACTTTGTCATTTCGCAAGATTTGCCAGAAAGCCAGAAGCTGGATCGCAATTTCGCTGCGAGCTGGGATATCATGGCGGTGCTCTGCGAGGGCTCGTGGACACCCGACCGCGAGGAGTATCTCCGGCGTCAGGTTCCACTCCAGCGCGCCGGGCGGGGCGACATAGACACGCTCATCTACGCGCGGGGTAACCGCAGCGGCCGGCTCTTCAACGCCGTGGTTGATGCGCTCGCCGCCGGGCGGCAACCGGACTTGAGGGAACTTGCCAGGGTCGGCTACATCGTTCGGACCACCGCGTTTATTGGCAATGGTCAGCTGGGGACGCGTCCTTTCTCGGGCTACGGGGCAGACCATCCATTCGGGGCGCCCTATCATGCACAGATTATGGCGGGCTTCCTGCTGCGGGAATTCTCGTTCGACCTCGTGAACGAGATGGCTGCGGCTCGATCGGCGGGCGCTGTGCAGCTTGCACCTGAGATCTGCCGCTTTCTGGGGCTCGGTAACGCCGCTGCCACAGGATTAGTGCCTTTTCTCGTCAATCATCCGCGGCTCGTGGGAGAGTGGGTAGCCAGTGACCGGGCCGCTCTCGCCGATATCTGCGCACAGCCTGTAACGCCAGCGATTGTGGAGCGAACGCGGGCTCTCGTCGGAAAGGCGGCGGCCTTCCTCGCCGAGACGGACAGGCCGGACGATGGTGTATTCGCGACGGATGCCACGCTTGCTGCCGGACTTGGCGTTGCCCGTAGCAGACTAGACGAAGGAGGGGACAGGACGCTGACGCTGGGCGAGCTTCGTGAGCGCATGGCGGACGGCCTCCATCCGGGTGTTCGCGCACTACTGGATTCGATCTTTCTCGACGTACTGCCCGGCGTCGCGGATCGCCACGCGCGTATTCGCTCCATTGACGAGCGACTTGCCCCCGATTGGCGAGGCACCACGGGGTCTCTTCTGTCCGTCGTGCGAGACCGGTATGGATGGGCACTTGCGGCCGCCGATCGGGAGGGGAGTGGTGCAGCCTTCTGGTACCGTGCGTCGGGAGCGCCGCGCGACCTGCGGCGGGGCCTGATCGGGCGGCGGCCCGAGGCGGAGTTTGAGACTGCCATGGACGTCGTGCCGCGTATCCAGGCGCTCCACGCAGCTCTTGAAAAGGCGCAGGACAAGCCGTTGGCGGACTTCCTGGCCGATCACCCGGAACTTCGGCACATCGCTGCCCGGGTTCATGGGCTCGCCGACTTGCCCTTCGCGGAACTAGAGGTTGACCTGACCGCGATGGCGCTCTCACCCTTTCCGCCCGTGCGCCTCGTGCTCGCCCTGTTTGGCCTTGACCAGTTTGAGGCGGCACACCCGAAATCCGTACGAGGTACATTTCTCCAGGGTGCCCCGATTGAACTCGATCTTCGCCAACGGGTGGCCGATGAGGATGACCAGGGTCATCGCTGGCCGTTTCCGTTAATGCCCCAAAAACTGAGTGCTGGCGCCCGACCTGTGATCGCCCGGGATGCAATACGTTTCGATGCCGAAGGCAAGTGGAGATGTCCTTACGGAGAAGACGCGGAAGGGAGAGAAACGCTGATTATTACCCCCATCGAGCTCGAGCGGGGCTTCCTGGGGCTCATGCAGTCGGGTGGGCTCGACCTGGGCGTAGCGGAAGAAGCCGCCGTGCTCGCAACGGAAGCAGTGATCTGGCAGCCGAGGTTGGCGGGCGTGCTAGTGGACGAACTGTCGGCGGCAGATGCGAACCTCGGAGAACCGCTGCGTCTGGTCCAGAGTGAACCTAACAGGCCGGCGCTGCTCTCTGGAGGCTGTGCAGCACTTGCTGCTGCCCCAGCGGTTCTCGATCTCGCCTGTGCAAGGGCGATCACGGGGGCAGGGTCCGGGCTGGCAATTGCACATGTTGGCGTCGCCGGCCTCGCAGCCGGTCCCGCCCTTGCCGCGGCAGCGGCGCGCCGGGGTTTCATTGCTCTCGTGGCCACGTGCGACGGAAGTACTTGCTCTCTGACGCTCGCGGAAGATCGAGGCACATCGGTGGCGTTGACAGAGCCGACACCAATCTCCGGACCCGATGCGGCCTTGCTGTTCAACGGCCGCTTCGACCTTGAAACGATCAAGGGCGCTTTGAGAAACCAGGGGCGCGCTAGGGTACCTGCGGGCCTCTTCCTCGCCTGCGTGACATCGGGTGAAATCGCTGACGCTTTGCGTGACGCTATGCCTCACGAGCCCGCTGACGCTGATGTTTTGCTCATGTCTGCGAACCGGGACGGGGTAGCTATCTCCCGCGACGTCTTCCTCGCGCTGGAGCGACTTTCCGCGCGACTCTACGTTTCGCCGGATGTTGAAGTCGACCTGCGAGACGAGATCATCGATCCACTGAAGATGTTCTGAAACTCGGCACGCGTTTGAGCCATCCTGCGGCCATCCCGTGATGATGACCATGGCCCGAAAACTCTAGCCCCGGACGGGCGCGCGTTCGGGAGCACTCCAATGCAGCTTGGACTCTAACTCCCCTTGGGGGAATTTCTCAGTGGCAGGTTAGGCAATCACGGGGTGCTTCAGACTCACCGTGCAAATGAGGGATCAAACGAGGTTCAGACCACCCGTAGCACCCAGTTCGCGAAACGCCGCGCCATAGGATCTGAGCCTGTCCGTAACTATCTTCTCTGGCTGGCCGAACCGCTTCATGGCTTTCCGCAGCAACCTCAAAGCTGCCTTGCGATCCCGGGTTTTCGTGACATAGGCCTCGAGAACTTCACCCTCGTGATCGACGGCGCGCCAGAGGGAATGCATCTCGCCGCCGATCTTCACGTAGACCTCGTCCAGGTGCCATCGCCACTGGCGAAACCCTTGCAGGAACTGGGGCCGCTTCCTGCGGATCTGCCCAGCGAACATCGACCCGAACCGGTTCCACCAGAACCGCACCGCTTCGTGGCTGATGTCGATTTCTCGCTCATGGAGCAGGTCCTCGACGTTCCGGAGCGACAGGGGAAACCGGACGTACATCATGACCGCGAGGCGGATGACCTCGGGGGACGTCTTGAAACGGCGGAGGGGGCTGGGCATCCACCGAGGCTAGCGGGTACCCTATTAGAGACTCGGCTTCTTTCCTGTGCCGCCACCTCCTCCTCGGTGGTTTTCCTTTGATATCAACCTTGTCGCCTAATGAATCCAATAACTGCGTTTACGCACTCCCCGGGATGCGAGAAGACGACACCGTGGCGTGCTCCCGAAATGACATGAAGGCTGGCTGCCTGCCCAATCTGCTGCCGGATGTCGATGACCGCCTCAACGGGTACGAAGGGGCTCGCCTCCCCGATCAGCAGGAGAAGCGGTGTCCGGATCGTGTGCAAATGAGGCCGCAAATCCATCTGGCGTATGATCCCGGAGACTTCGAGGACCACATGCGGCTCAGACGTCATCTGATGCTCGTGATACCAGCTGCTCTTCTCCGCGGACAGCGCGTCCGGCGGAAATCGGCCCTCCATCATCATCTCCGACCAGGCCTTGATCCCACCCTGATCGATCAGGGCTTGCCAGTCGGCTACGCCGCCCCTTAGCCAGCCGGCCTGATGGGACGCGGTCACGGACACTATGGAAAGCAGACGTTCCGGACGATGAATGCCCAAATTGTAACCGATGATGCCACCCAACGACTCGCCAATGAAATGGAACCTGTCCGCGCCGACCGCGTCGGCGATCGCGAACAGATCATCCATCAACAGCTCGTAGCTCCAGGGGAAGCCTGGTTCGGGTACGCTCGATCTGCCGCAACCCCGCATGTCATATGCAACGAGCCGATACTGGCCAGCGAGCAGCGGTAGCCACTCGGCCCATGTCGCCGACGTCGTTCCCAACCCGTGATGGAAAACGATGGTCTCGGGACTGTCGATCCATGGATAGGTCGCATCGACCAGATGGTAGTGAAGCGTTGCGCCGTTGTGTTCGAGGGTTGGCATGGCTCGATCTCCCTTATCCCTTTGGTGAAAAGGGATGGGTCTCCATCCAATGGCGCGCGATATCGATGCGGCGGCAAACCCAGGCGTCCGGATGCTCTAGTGCATAATCCAAAAAGCGTGCTAGCCCGGCCAATCTCCCGGGGCGGCCGATCAGGCGTGGGTGCAAGCCGATAGACATCATCCGTGGCGTCCTTCGACTTTCTTCCATCAGGACGTCGAAGGCATCCTTCAGGTAATCGAAGAATTCGCGCCCGGTCACAAAGCCATTCATATTCGAGAAACGCATGTCATTGTTGTCGAGGCTATAGGGTACGATGAGCAATGGCTTGCCCTGCTCGACGATCCAGTACGGTACGTCGTCGGCGTAGCTGTCGGAGTCGTACAGGAAGCCGCCTTCTTCCATCATCAGGCGTCTCGAGTGGTCGCTCATCCTGCCGGCGAACCAGCCCAAAGGGCGTTCTCCCGTGGTATCCTTGATGGCCTTCACGGCACGGCGGATGTGATCGCGCTCTGTCGCTTCGTCCACCTGGGAATAATCGATCCAGCGGTAGCCATGGCAAGCGACCTCGTGTCCGGCTTCAGCCAGGGCGCGGCCTGCTTCAGGATAGCGCTCCAAAGCCATTCCCACGGCGAAGGCTGTAAACGGCGCGCCGCGCGAGCCGAAAAGCTCAAGTAGCCGCCACAGGCCGACCCGGCTTCCGTACTCGTAGATGGACTCCACCATGAGATTGCGGCGGCCCTCCCACGCACCGAGAGAGGGGTGGCCGGGCATGTCGGTCAGGATGCCCTCGGATGCCGCATCCCCGTGGAGTATGCAGTTCTCTCCACCCTCCTCGTAATTCACGACGAACTGTACTGCCAGTCGGGCTCCTCCGGGCCACTCCGTTTCCGGAGGAGTGGCTCCATAGCCGACCAGGTCGCGCGGATATTTCGAAGGGGGCATGATCAGCTCCGTTGTTCCGACTCCAGGATCTTTTTGACGGGTGGCGGCAGAGCACTTGAGAACTCCATGACGCCCTCGATGGAAGCTGCTGCTGCAACGACCTCCAGGTCTGCCAGGTGACGGCCCACGATCTGCAGGCCCACAGGCAGCCCCTCCGGGGTGCAGCCAATCGGGACCGTTGCCGCCGGCTGGCCGGTCATGTTGAAAGGAAAGGTCATGCCGGTCCACTTTATCGGGGGCACCGGGACGCCGTTGATTTCCTCAGGTCCACGAATGCCGAGACCGAAGGCGGGAACCAATGACGTTGGCGTCACCAGGAGGTCGAAGCGGCGCATGAAGCGCCACATGCAATTCGCGATCTCCTTGCGGGCACGCACTGCGTCGGTCAGATCTTCCGCCGTCCAGTCGCGCTCCAGAAAGGCGACCAGATGCGGGGACATTTCGTCACGATGTTCGGCGCAGACCCTTCTGAAACCGCGCAGATCCGTATCAAGTGCGACCAGTCCCCAAAAGGCGTTCTGCATGTCGCGAAAACCTGGTGAGGCTTCCTCGACATGGCAGCCTAGTCTGTCTGCCAGTTGCGCTACTGCTGAGCGGAAGAGCCGCCGCACGTCGTCATCAACGGGCAGGAAGCCCCAATTCTCTGAATAGGCGATCTTCTTGCCGGCCAGGGTTCGCGTTCGTGCTGCGTCTTGCCAATTCAGTCCTTCGTCGGGGATCGAATGACGATCGCGGTCGTCCGGTCCGGCCATGACCGACAGCATCAATGCCCCGTCAGCGACGCTTCGCGTAATGGGGCCGATGTGCTCGATCGTCTCCCAGCTGGAAATTCCGGGAAAGCGTTCGTCCCGGCAGCCTGGGTACAGAGGGACCCGGCCAAAGGACGGCTTCATTCCAAAGAGGCCGCAAAGGGCTGCCGGAATCCGTATGGACCCACCGCCGTCGCTGCCGACCGCGAGAGGTACCATGCCTGCTGCCACTGCCGCGGCCGAACCGGCGCTCGATCCGCCGGAGGTTCTGTCGAGATTCCAAGGATTGCGGGTGGTTGGGAAGACCGGATTGTGCCCCACTCCGGCGTATGCCAGTTCGGGTACATTCGTCTTGCCGACAATGATCGCTCCGGCAGCGCGCAGCCGCTCGACAACGATGTCATCCTCTTCCGGAACGAAATCCCTGTAGATCGGGGAGCCTTGTACGGCAGGCAGCCCGCGCACCATTACCGTGTCCTTTACGGCAACCGGCACGCCCGCCAGAGGTCCAAGCAACTCGCCTCGGCGCCTGCGGACGGATAGCGCTTCCGCTGCGGCATATGCTCCCTCGGTATCGACCACACAGAAGGCGGCAATGTGGGGGTCGAGTGAACTGATGCGTCGGCGTACCTCCGAGATCACTTCGATCGGGTTCAGGCTTCCCTCCCGAACGCCGCGCGCGATCTCGATGGCCCCCTTGTCGAGCGCGCCGGGTACGGATGAATCGTTGAACCGATTGGGCATTGGGAACCTAATGGCCAGAGAGGGAGGGAAGGAAGAGGGCGAGTTCCGGAAACATCACCAGCAGGGTGACGAACGCCAGAAGGGTGAGAAAATAGGGAAATACCGCGCGTACGATGGAAGAGATCTCGTGCCCGGTCAGCGACTGCATGACGAAGAGGTTCAACCCTACCGGAGGCGTGATCAGCGAGATCTCGATTATCGCGATCAGATAAATGCCGAACCAGACCGGGTCGATGCCTGCCTCCGTCACGATCGGCGTGAGGATGGCGCCGGTGAGCACGATGAGCGACATGCCCTCAAGAAAACAGCCGAGCACGACAAAGAACAGTGTCAGGACGACGATCAGGCCGATCTGCGACAGGCCGAAGGACGCGATGCTTTCTGCCAGCATGCGGGGAATGCCTGTATAGCCCATCGCGGTCGACAGGAAGGCCGCGGACACCGTGATGAAGCCGATCATGCAGGTCGTCCGGATTGCGCCGAGTACGCCTTCCTTGAAGGAGGCTGCGGTCAGTTCACGGCGCATCAGGGCTATGACAAGCGCGCCGGCAACGCCGACTGCCGCAGCTTCTGTTGGAGTTGCATACCCGCCGTAGATGGAACCCAGAACGATCACGATCAGGCTGAGGATCGGGAAGAGGCCTGCTCCGCGGCGCAATATCTCTGCCCAGCCGATGCGGGGCTCCTCGGTCGTCTTGGTGCCGGGGTCCATGAACCCCGCCACGACCATCAGCATGAGCATCAGTACGAAACCCGGGAGAAAGCCGGCTAGGAACAGCCGTGCGATCGAAACCTCGGCTACTACCCCGTAGACAATCAGCCCGATCGAGGGCGGTATCATCAGTCCCAGCGCGCTTGCTGACGTCAATGTGCCGATGATTTCCCTGTCGGCGTATCCCCGTTCCCGCAGCGCGGGAATGGTCAGCTTGCCGACCGTAACGCACGTGGCCGATGAAGACCCGCTGACCGTAGCGAAGACGCCGCTCCCAACGATATTGGTATGGATTAGGCCGCCGGGGAGATTGCGCAAAAGGGGTGATAGTGCAGAAAACAGAAGCTCCATGACACGGGTGCGCGACAGGATCTCTCCCATCCATATGAACAACGGAAGTGACACGAGCGCCCACTGGGAGCTTGCGCTCCACAGTGCAGTGGCCATGACCTTGCCAGTGGGTACGTTGGTGAACGCTGCAAGAGACACAACGCCGATCGTTATCAGGGACCAGGCAACCCACACGCCCAGTCCGAGCAGCAGAAACAGCAGACCCAGCAATCCCACCGACAAAATGGGCCCGCTCATCGGCTAACCTCCGTTACTCTGCCGGGGCGCGGCAGGGTGGGAGGATCCCGTGACGATCTCGGCCAGCCTGTGGAGCATTGCGAGGCTTGTCAGCCCGAACCCGATAGCCATCGCCAGCTTCGGGATCCACAGCGGCGTTGCCATCATACCCATGGCCCGATCGTTGAAGCGATAAGAATCCCAGACGGTTCCGGCTGCGTAATAGGAAAGAAACACCATCAGAATGATGCCGAGGATCAAACAACCAGCATTAAGAAGAAGAGCCTTTCTTGGTGGCAAAAAACCAAGGAGGAGACTCACCCTGACGTGTGCGTTTTCCCTGAAGGCATAGGGCATGGTGAGGAAAATCGTCGCCGCCAGGCAATAACCAGCCAAGTCTGACGCGACCGGAAGGAAAATACCAAGCCAACGTGCCGAAATCTGAGCCAGCACGAGGGCTGCAGTAGCTATCAGGGAGCATCCTCCGAGAAGGGCCGATACTAGATAGACAAACTGCATTCACCAGCACCCCTGTACTGCGACCCAGGCTCAGAAAATCGGAACCCGGGCGCTTGGCCCGAACGGCCCGTCGGCCGGGGACGCGAAGCAGAACGCACGGCGGCATGGGCGTTGCCAGTTCGAGGCGCCGTTCAAGCCGCCGCGCGGGTCCGTCGGAATTCTTGACCGCGCCAACCGCTACTTCGCGCGATAGGCCTCCACAACGGCTTGTCCCTCCGGCCCTGCCTTGTCGAGCCAGACTTTGAGGATTGTTTCGCCAACCTCTCGCAAGTCGCTGACCAGCGTCGCGTTTGCCTCCTTCACGGTCATCCCGTTCTGCGCAAGCATTCCAAGCTGTTCTGCGAGTACGGCCCGGGCAGCCTTCCAGGCTTCCGCTTCGGCCCGTTCGCCCGCGGCGAGCAGTGCCTCTTGCCGCTCTTTGGAGAGGCTTTGGAACGCGCTTTCGTTCACCACAACCGCGTTGGTTGGAATGTGTGAGCCGACGTGAGTGAAGGCCTTGACGAAATCCCAGCACTTCAAGGCAAGGCAGAGCTGGGGAGCGGTGAACATGCTGTCGATCAGCCCGGTGGCAAAGGCCTGAGGAACCTCGGAGAATTGTACGATCGTCGGTTCGGAGCCGGTCTCGACGAAGAACCGCCGCGTGATGTCATTGTAGACGCGGATCTTGGCGCCCTTCAGTTGGTCGACAGTGTTGATTGGCTCATTGGAATAGAAGCCGCTCGTGGGCCAGGGTCCGATGTAGAGAAGCCGCATCTCGGAGGCGAGCAGGGCATCTGCGACCTTGGGCCTCAAGACGGACCAAAGCTTCTCAGCCTCGTCGAAGTTCGCGGCAAGGAAAGGAATGTTGTCGAGCTCGTAGAGTGGGTTTTCGTTTCCGAGTTGGCTCAGCAGGATTTCGCCGATCTGAACCTGGCCGGTCTGCACGGCTTGTTTCATATCGCCAAGACGCACCAAGCTCTGATTGTCGTGAAGGGTTATCTTCAGATCTCCGCCGGTGGTATCCTCCACGTCATTTATGAAGGATTTGATTACCTTAGTCAGAAAGAAGGCATCGCTGTAACCGGATGCCATATTCCAATCCTGTGCGGATGCGGCGGACGAAAGTCCCATGAGTGTTGTTGCGATAATGGCTGAGCGTAGCTTCATTTTAAGTAAGGTCCCCGTGTATTTAGACCGGTGCCATTATATTTGTGGAATTGTGCTTTTTAATTCCGGCAATCTCGATCTGTGGTTGATTGGGAAACGCGATTTCTTGATGTCGGGCATTGGCGTTGCACTCTGAGTGGTGCGCTAAGCGCCACCAGATCGGCGGTGGAATCGCTTCGCCTCACCTCTTCCCACCTCAAAATTTGTGCGAACATCTTAGTGCGTTTCCGCCTTGCGGTGTCAAATGGAATCTTCAGCACAACGTTATGTGATCAATTGCTGTGCATAAAAGCTGAATTATTAGGCGTAAAAATTCATCCGAGACTTGAAAGATCCACAGGATCAATAAGAGGAATCATCCGTACAAATAAGGTCTTGTTTCAGGGATCCGACTTGGGGGGCCGCGCCGAGCTGACGCCACGCGTTGAGGGCGGCGGTTCGGCTCTCCTTGAAATTTTGTCTCTGGTTGAGGTGGCGCTCCAGGTTGAAGTGGTTGTGGACCGAGGAGTGGATGGCGACGAATTTTTGCAGGCTTCGCATCCGGCGAAATCGCTGCATCGCCCGCTCTCGTCGCCGGAACGGCAGGTGTGAGTTTTCGGCCCGGTCGTTGAGCCACCGGCCCGTTTCCTGGCGGCCTTGTGCACCGAGGTCCTTTAGCGCTGCGCCATAGGATCTGAGCCTGTCCGTGACGATCGCGTCGGGCCTTCCGAACCGCTTCATCGCCTTGCGCAGCAACCTGAGAGCAGCCTTGCGATCCCGGGTCTTCGTGACATAGGCCTCGAGCACCTCGCCCTCGTGATCGACGGCGCGCCAAAGGTAGTGCATCTCCCCGCCGATCTTCACGTACACCTCGTCCAGGTGCCATCGCCACTGGCGAAACCCGCGGAGGAACTGGGCCCGCTTTCTGCGGATTTCGCCGGCGAACATCGGCCCGAACCGGTTCCACCAGAACCGCACCGTTTCGTGGCTGACGTCGATCCCTCGCTCATGCAGCAGGTCCTCGACATTCCGGAGCGACAGCGGGAACCGGACGTACATCATCACCGCGAGGCGGATCACCTCGGGCGAGGTCTTGAAGTAGCGAAAGGGGCTGGGCATCCGGGGAGGCCAGAGATGCCGCCCGGCGGGCTCAACGGATTTTCCTCTGACAAGCCCCTGCAAAGGCATTACCTTGCCCGCACCGCATCTCCCTTCTTCAACTGGCCGGCGCCCAGCCAGGTGAAGGTAGCGAGGCAGACGACCAGCAGTGGATATTCCAGCGGAATGCTCTCCACCTGCCTCAGTGTTAGATAGGCAAAAGCCGAGATCGCTGCGACTGCGGCGATAAGACGTTCGGTGCTGCTCAGTCGGCGCAGCGCATGCCCGTAAATCGCTGCGGAAAGTGCGATCAGCGCGATGGGCATGGTGACGAGTGCCCCAAGCGCCCAATCCCAGGACACGACCTCAAGCCGCAGGACGGGGTTGAACACCATGAAGAAAGGAATGATGAAGCCCGACAGCGCCAATTTGAACCCCTTCGCTGCGCTCAGCATGTAGCGGCCACCCGACAGCGCCGTAGCGGCCAGCGTGCCGAGTGCGACGGGCGGGGTCACGGCGGACATGATCGCGAAGTAGAAGGCGAAGAAGTGCGCCGAGATCGGCGACAGACCCATCTTGACGAGCGTCGGGGCCGCCGTGATCGCGACCAGGCTGTAGGCCGCTGCCGGCGGCACACCGCAGCCGAGGATAATCGACACGACCATGGTAATCAGCAGTGCAATTATCAGGTTGCCACCGCTAAAGGTCTCCACGAGGCCGGCGATCTTCGATCCCAGGCCGGTGGAGATCAGCGTCTGGGCGATTAGCCCGACGACGGCCAGGGACACGGCGATTTTCGAGCCGACAACCGCGCCGCGCGCCAGGCAGCGCAGCGTCTCGGCAAGGGAGGGCCGGTCCCTGCGCATCTGGCCGATCGCCAGTGCGGTCACGATGGCCCAGAACGCGGCGACGTCGGGCGAATAGCGCATCAGCAGCAGCGTAATGATCACGCCGAGCGGCAGGACGAATGCCGGGCTGCGGTTGAGGATCAGCCGGTAGTCCGGCTTCTCGGTGGGCGCAAAGATTCCTTCCTGAACGGATGCGAAGTGCACCGAGACCAGCACGCCGAGGTAGAAGAGCAGAGCCGGCAGGATACCGAGCAGCATCACGTCGACGTAAGGTACGCCTATGAAGAAGGCCATGAGGAAGGCGGCCGCGCCCATGACCGGCGGCATGAGCTGGCCGCCGGTCGAGGCGGTCGCCTCGATGGCGCCGGCAAGCTCGGGCGAATAGCCGGACCGCTTCATGTAGGGGATGGTGAAGGCGCCCGTCACCGCGACGTTCGCGACCGATGCACCCGTGATCATGCCCACGAGCGAACTCGAGACCACCGCGGTCTGTGCAGGTCCGCTGCGCACCCGCCGGCCGACGATTTTGCCCACCTCGCTCAGGAAGTCGTCGATGCCAAGAACGGCGAACAGCGCGCCAAACACGACGAAGAGAAAGATCTGGTTGGCGGAGATCGACAGGAAGGTCCCGTAGATGCCCGTGAGGCCGACCGAGAGATAGGAGATGACGTAGCCGAATGAGAACTCGCGGTGGTAGAGCGGCCCGGGCAGAAGGTGACCCAGAAAGAAGTACAGGATGAAAACGCCGGCAACGATCGGAAGGATCAGCCCCCAGCTTCGCCGCGTCGCCTCGATCACTGCCACCATCAGGATGACGCCGGCGGCCATGTCGACCGGTTCAGGAAAGCCGAGGACCATGTTGAGATGATCGATGTTCATCGCGACATAGGTTGCTGCACCGAGACCTGCCGCTGCGATCGTCGTCTGCACAATCCGTGCAATCGTCCCGCTGGCGCCGAAACCCGAGACGAGCACGATGAAAATCGCGAATGCCAGATGCACGCTCTGGTGGACGAAGGTCGTCACGAAGAAGCCCTGGCTGACAACCATATGGTAAGCCACCATGCCGCAACCGGCGGCGACCGTGAGTAGGTCGGCGATACGGCGCGTATGTGTCTGGGTGGCGGGCGGCACCGAATCCATCGGCTGTCTCCGGGCTGAGCGGCGCTTGGCGGCGCTTGAAAGAAGACAGGGCGGACCCATGGGTCCGCCCCGGCCGGTCTGCTATCCCGTCTACTTGACGAGACCTGCCTCCCGATAGGCGCGCAGGGCGCCCGGATGGATGCGGTCCGCGCTCCAGCCCGAGGTGAGCGCCTCCGCCGACATCAGCTTGCCGAGAGAATGGTATTCGGCGAAGGAACCCACATTGTCGATGATCGTCTTCGTGACCTTGTAGGCGAGTTCCTCGTCAAGCTCCGGATAGGCCATCCAGGCAACGGCGTCGAAGAAGGCTGGTACCGGGATGTCGAGCCCGTCGACCGAGCCGGGCTTCACGGTGATGGGAGAGATCGACACGCCGGCCGCGATCGTATCGGCGACTGCCTTCTCGCCCCACGGGATGTGGTGGAGTGTCCGTCCCGAGGCGAGCAGCTCCACCGTCTGCGGGCTCGGCAGGAACTTGCCCGTGCCGGGGTCGACATATCCGCCGATGATGGCCGCATCGACGTGACCGTTCAGCAGCGCATCGGCCGCCTCCTTGGTGCCGAGCGTCTCAATGTCGATCTTGTCCTCCAGCCCCCAGCCGTGCCGGATGATCAGGCGCGGCTCGATGGTCCAGAGGATCTGCGGGGGGCGGCCCAGCGCGATGCGCTTGCCCACGAGGTCCTGCGGCGTCTTCAGGGTCTCGTCGAAGGTCGCGAGCCACACCACCCCGAGATTGTAGTTGGCGATTAGCATCGCGGAGGGGAGCGTTTCCTTGAACGGGGGCTCCCCGTTTGTGGCCAGGTAGTTGATGCCGGCCGTGAACGCCATGATGGTGTTCTTCTTCGCGTCCGGCTCCTTGTTGAGCTTGTTCGCGTTGAAGACCAGGCCCGGCGTTTCGGTCGAATTGATCTGGACGTCCGTGGCCTTGGCCTTCGAGATCTGCTCCAGCGCGTTGGCAAGAACATAGCTCCCGGTCCCGAAGGGGCCGCTGATGAGGTCCACCGAGGCGTTCTGCGCCGGGGCCGCCGTTGCGATGGCGACCAGGCCGGCAGCCATCGCTCCTGCCCGGATCCAGGTGACGAGCCGCATGTTCATCTCCTCCCGTCGTGTCGACGCCTTAAGCTTGCAAGGTGACGTCTTGTTACACTATGTGAAACATATTATGCACTATATGAACTTTACCAGATGCGGTCGGTGAGTCAATCGACGGGTGAAACCTGGGCATTTCTGTCCTCAGGGGCTTGGCGCGACCTTCGGGCCCGGGGCGGTTGACAGAAACGCCATCTCCCTCATACTTATTAGTGAAACGTAGTTGCAAATAGTGTCATTATGCTAGCGGGCGGTTCCAGGGAGTCTGGGAGTTCGACGGGTCCGGTGCTCCAGACCGTGAGCCGGGCAATTGCCGTGCTGCGCGCCTTCGAGGGCGGGACGGTCGAGCTCGGCCTGAAGGACCTGTCGGTCAAGGTCGGGCTCAACAAGGTCAACGCGCTCCGGCTTGCCCGCACGCTGGTGCACGAGGGGTTGCTCGTGCACGACCCGAACACCCGGCGCTATGCCTTGTCGCTCGGTTGCGTGCCTCTGTTTCGCGGGCTGCTGGGCCGCAACGGGCTGCGCGAGGTTGCCCGTGTGCATCTCGAGAAGGCAAGGGAGACCACCGGGGAAAGTGCCTGCCTGATGGTGCGCGAAGGGTGGGATCGCGTTGCGATCGATTCATCGCCCAGCCGCCAGCCTGTCCGCTACGTCATCGACATCGGCGACAGGCGGCCGGTCTATCTCGGCGCGGCGGGGCAGTGCCTGATTTCCGCGCTGCCAGCAGGTGAGTGGCAGGCGCTGCTCGACCACGTCGGGGCGGAGCACGCCGCCGGGCGGACCAGGCTGACACCGGCTGCGGTGCAGGAGCGGATTGACACGCTGCGCGCACGCGGTTGGGCGATGGGCCGGGGCGAGTGGGCGTCGGAAGCCGCGGGCGCCGCGGCACCGATCCGGGACCGCGCGGGCAATGTGATCGCGGCCATCACCATCGCGGTGCCGATCACCCGGGCGACGGATTCGCACATGGAGATGTGCGGGCGCATCGCGTTCGCATCCGCGCAGGCCATTCGGGCCGATTTCGAAAAGATCAATCGCTAGGGAGGTCATGTCCATGACCCGAAAGGCTCCGCTGGAAGGCCTCAAAATTCTCGACCTCTCGACATTGATCGCCGCTCCGATGGCGAGCGGGCTGCTGGCCGACTTCGGGGCGGACGTCGTGAAGATCGAGTTGCCCGACGGTCAGGACGCCTTGCGCGACCTTGCCCCGCACAAGGACGGGGAGGCGCTGTGGTGGAAGGTCACGAACCGCAACAAGCGCGGCATCACGCTCGACATTCGCAAGGACGAGGGGAAGGAGCTGTTCCGCAGGCTCATTCCGCAGTTCGACGTGCTGGTCGAGAACTTCCGTCCCGGCACGCTGGAGCGCTACGGGTTCGACCCAGAGACGCTTCACGCGCTGAACCCACACCTGATTATCCTGCGCGTGACTGGTTACGGCCAGACGGGTCCGCTGTCTCAGCGGCCGGGGTTCGCCCGGGTGCTCGAGGCGTTTTCCGGCTTCACCAATCTGTGCGGCGACGCGGACCGCGCGCCGCTTCATATCGGCTACCCGGTGGGTGACGGCGTCACGGGGCTGTTCGGGGCCATCGGGATCCTGGTGGCCTGCTACCGGCGGGCGCACACTCCCGATGCGCCGGGAGAGGTGATCGACCTGTCGCTCTTCGAATCCCTGTTCCGGATGATCGAGTTCCTGCCGATCGAGTACGACCAGCTCGGCGTCGTTCGCCAGCGCTCGGGCAACCGGTCGCAGTACGCGGGGCCCAGCAATGTCTACCGCACCCGTGACGACCGCTGGTTCTCGATGAGCGCCTCGGCGCAGAGCGTGTTCGAGCGGCTCGCCCGCACCATCGGCCGGGCGGACCTGATCGAGGATCCGCGCTTTGCGACCAACGCCGCGCGCGTGCAGAACGCGGAGGCGCTCGACGCGATCCTGCAGGGCTGGTTCATCGAGCGCACGCTGGACGAGATCCTCGGCATCCTCGAGGCAAACGACGTATCAGGCGGGCCGATCAACACGATCGCTGATCTGGCCGCCTCACCGCACGTGAAGGCGCGCGAGTCTATTGTCCAGGTCGATGATCCCGTGCTCGGTCCCGTTGCCATGCCGGGTGTCGTGCCGAAGTTCCGCGACGCCCCTGGAGAGGTGAGATCGCCCGGCCCCGCAAAGGGGCAGCATACGGACAGCTTCTTTGCCGACGCGCTGGGACTGGAGCCCGGCGAGATCGAAAGGCTCCATGCAGCCGGGGTGATCTGATGGGGCCGCTCAGTAAGCAGGGCAGAAGAACGCAGAGATGATCAGAAGCGCATGGCGGCGGCTTTTCGCTTGGACTCGTGGTCTGCTGCACGCCCGGTACCGTCCCGAGCGGCGCTACATGCGCGGACGCGACGGTCATTCGGGCTGACGCAAGGGTGTTGCCGGCGTTGTCAGAGGAATGAACCGAGAATGCCCCTTGGAGCCTTGGCGCCTAGCGTGGGGCCAATACCTCGCTGATCTGCCGAAAGAATTGTCTTCCGGAGCGCCGCCGAAACCCACCACTCACCCATCGTCAGGATAGCAGATGCGTTTCCTCTGACAACGCCATGAGGACGGTGTCGGGCGAACTGGCAAGGCTGGCCGCCAGGGTGGATTTCCCGGCGGCGATCTTTCCGCACAGCATGTGCAGGGTTGGCGAATGATCGGGCATGATAGACCTTGAATGTTTTGGCTCACCAGAGCTGGTGGCAGGGCAAACGCGGGCGTTCGGGCCATGGATCGAGGCCGATGTCGCGCATCAGGCGGCGGTGCCGGGCAGCTGTGCGGAGGAACGGGAGCGTCATGGAGTTTCCTTTCAGGCGACGAGGCGGAGAGCGGTGCGGATCTGCGCGGCGAGGTCCTCGCGCGGCCCGTTGACGAGGCGCGCACCGGTCTCCCGGACGATGAGGGCCGGGATGGAACGGACCTGAAGCGCGCGGGCGTCCTGCCGGTCGGTCGCCACTGCGGTTACCGTTGCCGGGTCGCCGAACGCCTCGGCAAACGCCCCGGCCTCGAAGCCTAGATCCCGGGCGGCATGCAGCACCGTTGCCGGGTCGGCGACGTTCTGCGCCTCGGTCAGATGCGCGCGCTGCAGGCGGTCGAACATGTCCCAGTGGGCGGTTTGGCCCCCGAGCCGCTCCGCCGCCTTGCATCCGAGCGCCGCGCTCATCCCGTGGGGATAGTCGAAGCGCGCGGCCCGCATGGCGTCGATTTCGATGAGGTCCGGCTGGTCGCTGACCTGGCGGCAGACCGTCCAATGCCCCAGAATGGTCTCGCGGGCGTCCTCGGGCGCGCCCCAGCGCGCGGCCATCTCGGCTGGGCTCGCCTGCAGGACGAAGGTGCGGTGGCGGATGTCGAGGTCAAACTCCGCGGCAAGGCTCCGCATCCGCGACGAGATATTGAAACACCAGCAGCAGACGACATCGTGAAAGAAGTCGATGGTAAGGGAGGTCATCACGCGGCCTCCTCGTGCAGAGCGGTCCCTGCAAGCCGTGCGGCAATCCGCGCGACATGCGCGCCCTGGAAACGCGCACCGGCGAGGTCAGTCTCGGTGGGCGCGCGCGAGCCGTCGGCCCCGGCGATGGTGCCCGCGCCGTAGGGCGCGCCGCCGACGATGCCCTCGGCCGTCGTCTGACCGGCGAAGGTGTAGGGCATGCCGACGATCAGCATGCCGAAATGTTGGAGCGGGATCTGGGTCGACAGCAGCGTCGCCTCGTGCCCGCCATGCTGCGAGCCGGTGGAGGCGAAGACGGCGGCGACCTTGCCAACCAGCGCATTCCGCGCCCAGAGGCCGCCCGCCTGGTCGAGGAAGGATTTCATCTGCCCAGCCATCATGCCGAAGAGCGTTGGCGTGCCGAAGATGATG
This sequence comes from Futiania mangrovi, assembly GCF_024158125.1. Classification (NCBI taxonomy): domain Bacteria; kingdom Pseudomonadati; phylum Pseudomonadota; class Alphaproteobacteria; order Futianiales; family Futianiaceae; genus Futiania; species Futiania mangrovi. The sequence goes on from NZ_JAMZFT010000002.1 coordinate 1,116,642, forward strand.
GCGTCATAAGCCTCGAGGTCGGCAGGCGTCGCGACGGGGGTGTCGTCGGGGGCGAAACCAGCCTTCAGCCGGATGCCCTCGGGAACGGTTTCGGGTACGCGCCGCAGGTCGACATGGGTGCCGGGGACGCTGCGGGCGCCTTCGGCCTCGGCCTGTGCAAGGGCACGGACATGGCCGTAGCTGGAATAGTAGAGAACGAGAACGCGGGTCATGGGATCCTCTCTGGGGTCAGGTTTCGTTGCCTGAGAGGATCGGAAATCTGGGCGACCGGAATAACCGGCCGGCAGTCACTTCATTCTTTACGCCTGTCGAAGAATGTCAGGACTCGAGTGCGGCATGTAGGTAGTCGAGGAACGCCTTGACCTTTGCGTCCATGCCCAGCCGCGAGGCCGTGACGGCAAAGATCTCCGGCGCGGGGAGTTCCCAGTCGGGAAGCACGCGCACCGGTGGTGTCAGACAAAAGCTAACCAGTCTCAGTTCGCGCAGGGCAGGTGCCTTTCAGGCCGCACCGAGTTGACGCCACGCGTTGAGCGCAGCGGTTCGGCTCTCCTTGAAAGTCTGTCTCTGGTTTAGGTGGCGCTCCAGGTTGAAGTGGTTGTCGACCGAGGAGCGGACGGCGACGAATTTCTGCAGGCTTCGCATCCGGCGAAATCGCTACATCGCCCGCTCTCGTCGCCGGAACGGCAGGTGTGAATTCTCAGCCTGGTTGTTCAGCCACCGGCCGGTTTCCTGCCGGTGCTGGATTCCCAAATCCCTGAAGGCAGCGCCGTAGGAGCGGAGCCTGTCCGTAACGATCGTCTCTGGCTGGCCAAACCGCTTCATCGCCTTGCGCAGGAACCGGAGAGCCGCCTTGTGATCCCGGGTCTTCGTGACATAGGCCTCGAGCACCTCGCCCTCGTGATCGACGGCCCGCCAGAGATAGTGCATCTCCCCGCCGATCTTCACGTAAACCTCGTCCAGGTGCCACCGCCATTGGCGGAATCCGCGCAGGAACTGGGCCCGCTTCCGTCGGATTTCGCCGGCGAACATTGGCCCGAACCGGTTCCACCAGAACCGCACCGTCTCGTGGCTGATATCGATGCCTCGCTCGTGCAGCAGGTCCTCGACGTTCCGGAGCGAGAGCGGAAACCGGACGTACATCATCACCGCAAGGCGGATGACCTCGGGCGACGTCTTGAAATAGCGGAAGGGGCTGGGCATCCGCCGAGGCTAGGCGCGGCCACCCCAGGCCTCAACCGATTTTCCTCTGACATCGCCCCGCGACGAGACCGGCGACCGGCTCACGCCGAGCCACACGGTCCGCAAGGGGCGCCGCCTGCGCTACTATGTCTCCCGGCGACTGACGCGCGGCGAGGAGAGGGCCGACGCCGCCGGCTGGCGGCTCCCCGCGAAAGCCCTCGAGACGACAATCGCCGACATGCTGGCCCGGCACATCGAGAGCCGCGCCCAAAGCCACCGGTTGCTCGCCGAACCGGACGTCGCCCGGCACAGGGACGTGAGGGCGGCGGCAGATCAGCTCGTGGCGCGCCTGCGCGAGACCGATGCGGAGACCCTCCCAGATCTGGTCAGCGAAGGCACGATATCACCGGGCCGGATCCACCTCGGGATCGACCGGCAGAAGTTCGCGCGATTTCTCGGTACCACCCCGGAAGACATTGATCCCGAATGCATTCAGCTCAGTTCCCCCTTCACGATCCGGCGCCGCGGCGTGGAGACCCGCATCGTCGCAGGAGAGCGGGCCCGCCAGCCCGATGCACGCCTCGTGCGCATGCTGGCGAAGGCGCATCGCTGGGTCGGGGAGGCGCGCTCGGGCACGCCCTTCGCGGTGATTGCCCGTCGCGAAAAGCACGCCGACGCCTATATCCGGGTGCGCGCGCAACTGGCCTTCCTGTCGCCCCGCATCCAGGCCGCAATCCTTGACGGCACCCAGCCGCCGGACCTTTGCCTGGAGCGCTTCGTGCGCACCCTGATCCCGCTCGACTGGGCCGAGCAGGAGCGCCTCTTCGGGTTCACGGCCTGACGCCGCTCAAGACGAATTCCCGCATTCCCTGATCTGGCGTCGCGGTTCCCTGTTAGAGCTTGCGCACTTCCCTGCTTCCTGCCTACGGGAAATGGCCCGCAAGTGCCTGTTCTGCCATGGCAAACCGGGGCGTCCTGGCGTCTGCTCCATCTAAATCAAACGAATTCCCTGTTAAATTCCCTGTTCCCAGTGAAATGACCCCATCCGAAGCGCGCGATGCGCGTCTCTGAGACGGGTGGGGAGAATGGCCGTCATCAGGTCGAGCGGGCGGCAGGCTGAGATGAACAAGTTCGCCCAAGCCCCGGAATTGCGGGCAGAATCCGGGCCGCCTTGCAGAGCATGGGAAAGGTCGGGGGTGGGTGGCGGAGGGAGTGGGATTCGAACCCACGATACGGGGTCACCGTATACACGCGTTCCAGGCGTGCGCCTTCGACCGCTCGGCCATCCCTCCACGGGCGCGGACTATATCCAGCAAAACGCGGATGTCTACCGCTCGCGTGCATGTGATGTGAAGATCGCTTCCGTTCCCGCGTGCGTTGACCCATATCCGCCGGTATAGTGACGCGCGTGCCCGAGGGGCGCACTGCGAGAGGAGGCCCGACAATGTGGTTCATGTCCCGCAAGCCCCTTGCCATTCCCGCCCCGCACGAGGCGCTGCCGGGCCGAAGCGACCCGATAGCGACAGCGCAGGTCCATCACGTGTCCGGCCGCCCGCTGCATCCGCCCTATCCCGGCGGCATGGAGCGGGCGATCTTCGGCATGGGCTGCTTCTGGGGCGCCGAGCGGCTGTTCTGGCAGATCCCGGGCGTCTGGGTAACGGCCGTGGGCTATGCCGGCGGCACGACGCCCAACCCGACCTATGAGGAGACCTGCAGCGGCATGACCGGCCATACGGAGGCCGTGCTCGCGGTGTTCGACCCGGCCCGCGTGAGCTATGCGCGCCTGCTGGAAATCTTCTGGGAGAACCACGATCCCACGCAGGGCATGCGCCAGGGCAACGACGTCGGCACCCAGTACCGCTCCGCCATCTACACGACGACGGCGGAGCAGGCCGCGGATGCGGATGCCAGCGCCCGCGCGTTCGGCAAGGCGCTGAAGGCGGCGGGATATGGGCCCGTGACGACGGAGGTCGCGCCGGCCGGGCCATTCTATTTCGCGGAAGCCTATCACCAGCAGTACCTGGCGAAGAACCCCGGAGGATATTGCGGGCTCGCGGGGACGGGCGTGAGCTGCCCGGTGGGCGTGGGGGTTCGATGAGCGGGCCGGACGACGGCGAGGAGAGATCGAAGGGGCGCTTGCTGCGCTGGGCCGGCGCGGCGGCGATCGTGCTTGCCCTGTTCGCGGGCGCCGTGAAGCTTGCGGCAGGGGCCAAGGGCTGGACGCTGGGCGCGATCTGGTTCGCCGCACACCCCTCCAGCCTCGGCCTCGCGCAGTCGGCGGTCCAGCGCTATGTCCATCCGGCGCTGTGGGACCCGGTAATCCAGACGGCGCTCGTCTATGGAACGCCGCCGGGGCTGGCGTTCCTCGGCGGCGTCCTGTTTCTCACCGGGTGGGTGCGCGCCCGCCTGCGGTGAGGCAGGGCGCGCGTCCGCACCTTACTGCGGATCGATCTTCGTCACCTTCGTACCGTCGAGGCTGATGCCGCCCATCAGGCCGCGCCCGGCGAAGACCACGCCGATCACCGGCTGCTTGGCGGTCTCGGTGCTAAGCTTTCCGCTCGCCCCCTCCTCGATGACGGTGATCGAGGCGTCGACGCCGGCTTCCCAGCCTTCTGCCGCGCGGAAGTCCGCTAGCGCCTTGTCGGTCATGAAGAAGATGATCTGGCTGCGCGACTGCAAACCGGCCTGGAAGCCGATCGAGGCGGAGGCGGAGCTGTAATAGGCGACGGGCGCACCGTCGATGAGCAACGCGCCCTCACCGTACTCGCCACCGACGATGAAACCGCCCTTGGTGATGGTCGGAAACACCAATGCACCGGACGCGCGGGACATGAGGTCGCGGCCGCCGGCGAACTCCTTGTAGAAGCGGTCGAGCGTGGTCGTAACGCCCGCGTCGATTTCAGCCTTCGACTTGGTTGCCGCCTGCGCCGGGGCGAGGGCCACGGCAAGGACGGCAACTGCGGCAAGCGCAAGAGTGCTGAGAGCACGGATCATCTGGGGGCCTCCTTCTTCTGTCTTGGGCCGGTGTCGATCTGGCAGGTCAACCCCCGGCACGGCGGATCAGTTCCGTTCGGCCACCGAGTCCTGCACCACATCACGGCATTGTTCGGGCAGGTCAGCGAGTGTGATCTGCGGCTTCGGCTGGGCGGGTGTCTTGGCGGGCGCGCGCGCCTCCTCGGAGAACCACCAGTCGAGTTCGGCCCCGCAGCCGTCGCCCTGCGGCGGCGGAGGCTGGTCGCGGCAGAAATCCGCGCCCTCCGGGCAGGCGAGGCGCACGTGGAAATGCGCATCGTGCCCCCACCAGGGCCGGACCTTGGAAAGCCAGGCGCGGTCGGCCCCGGCCTCGCGGCAGAGCGCGCGCTTGATCGCCGGATTGACGAAGATGCGGGCGACGCGGGTATCGCGGGCAGAAAGACCGATCAGCGCGGTGTGGGCGGGCGACCAGAGCGCCGGATCGACGTCGTTGCGGTCGGCGCGGACGACGACCCAGGAAGACATCTCCTCCCGCTCTGCCCGCGTGAGGCGACGACCGGGCATCGGGCGCAGCCAGATATCGGCGTCGAGCCCGATCTGGTGCGAGGCATGGCCGGTCAACATCGGTCCGCCGCGCGGCTGAGAGATGTCGCCGACCAGCAGGCCGGGCCAGCCGGCAGAGGGGGCGTTGGCGGCCAGCTCCTCCAGATAGGCGATCAGCGCGGGATGGCCCCAGTTGCGGTTGCGCGACAGGCGCATCGCCTGGTGGTTGGGCCCGTCGATGGCGAGCGGGACGGCGCCCGCGACGCAGCCGCGCGCGTAGGAGCCGATGGCCGCGGGCAGGCTGTGGCGCGAAGGGGCGTCGAGGCTGCCGAAGATTTCCTTCGCCGGGCGCGCGTCGTCGCTTGCGTGTGCGGGGAGAGGACCGAGCGCGGCGAAGGCCGCTGCGGCAAGGAGGGCGAGAAGGGCGAGGGCGCGAGTCATGGGCGGCATTGTCGCACCGCGCGCGGGGCGAGGGGATAAGTATTTTTCGGGGGTGAAGGGAACGCGCTGGCGGCGGTGTTCATGGATCCCCGGGACAAGCCCGGGGATGACGGGAGAGGGACGCTTAGGACGGAGGAAATGGCGGCGTGGAGGCCCCTCAGACGTCGCTCTTGAGCGCGGCGATGAAGGCTTCCTGCGGAATGTCGACGCGGCCGAACTGGCGCATCCGCTTCTTGCCTTCCTTCTGCTTCTCCAGAAGCTTGCGCTTGCGGGTGACGTCGCCGCCGTAGCACTTGGCGGTCACGTCCTTGCGCAGGGCGCGGATCGTCTCCCGCGCGATGATTCGCCCGCCGAGCGCGGCCTGCACCGGGATCTGGAACATGTGCTGCGGGATCAGGTCCTTCAGCTTCTCGCACATCTGGCGGCCGCGCGCCTCCGCCCGCTGGCGGTGCACGATGGTGGCGAGCGCGTCCACAGGCTCGGCATTGACGAGGATCGACATCTTCACGAGATCGCCTTCCTCGTAGGACTCGAGCTGGTAGTCGAAGGAGGCATAGCCGCGCGTCACCGACTTCAGCCGGTCGTAGAAGTCGAACACGACCTCGTTCAGCGGCAGCTTGTAGACCACCATCGCGCGCGAACCCGCATAGGTCAGGTCGAGCTGCACGCCGCGCCGGTCCTCGCACAGCTTCAGAACGGCACCGAGAAACTCGTCCGGGACGAGGATGGTCGCCTTGATCCACGGCTCCGAGATCGAATCGACATAGACCGGGTCGGGCATGTCGGCGGGGTTGTGCAGCTCCTTCACCGTGCCGTCGGTCAGGTGCAGGTGGTAGACCACCGACGGCGCGGTGGTGATGAGGTCGAGGTTGAACTCCCGCTCCAGCCGCTCCCGCACGATCTCGAGATGCAGAAGGCCGAGGAAACCGCAGCGGAACCCGAAGCCGAGCGCGGCGGAGGTTTCCATCTCGTACTCGAAGCTCGCGTCGTTGAGGCGCAGCTTGGCCAGAGAGTCGCGCAGATGCTCGAAATCCGAGGCGTCGATCGGGAACAGGCCGCAGAACACCACGGGCTGCGCCGGCTTGAAGCCCGGAAGCGGCTTGTCGGCGGGCACGCGGTCGTCGGTGATCGTGTCGCCGACATTGGTGTCGGCCACCTCCTTGATCGCGGCGGTGATGAAGCCGATCTCGCCCGGCCCAAGCTCGTCCACCATCAGGCCCTTGGGCGTGAACACGCCGACGCGGTCGACCGGGTGCGCGGCACCCGTCGCCATCATGCGGACCTTCATGCCCTTTTTCAGGACGCCGTCCACCACGCGCACCAGCACGATGACGCCGAGGTAGGCGTCGTACCAGCTGTCGACCAGCAGGGCCTTGAGCGGCGCCTTGCGGTCGCCCTTGGGCGCAGGCAGGCGCGTGACGATGGCTTCCAGCACGTCCTCGATCCCGAGGCCCGTCTTGGCCGAGATCATCACCGCGTCGGAGGCGTCGAGGCCGATCACGTCCTCGATCTGCGCGCGCACGCGGTCGGGTTCGGCTGCGGGCAGGTCGATCTTGTTGAGGACCGGCACGATCTCGTGGTTCTGCTCGATCGCGGCATAGACATTGGCGAGCGTCTGCGCCTCGACCCCCTGGCTCGCGTCGACGACGAGGAGCGAGCCCTCGCAGGCGGCAAGACTGCGCGAGACCTCGTAGGCGAAGTCCACGTGCCCGGGCGTGTCGATGAGGTTCAGCGTGTACTGCTTGCCGTCCTTGGCGTCGTAGAGCAGGCGGACGGTCTGCGCCTTGATCGTGATGCCGCGTTCCCGCTCGATATCCATCGAGTCGAGCACCTGCTCCTTCATCTCACGGTCGGCGAGGCCGCCGCACTTGTGGATGAGGCGGTCGGCGAGCGTCGACTTCCCGTGGTCGATGTGGGCGACGATGGAGAAGTTGCGGATACGGTCGAGGTCGGTCATGAGGCGGGCATGTAGCACCCCTTTGCCCCCGCGCCAAGCGGTGTCCGCGAGGCAAGGCGCGGGGGCAGGGGGAAAGCGGCAGGCGGCTCAGCCCTTGAGCGCCATCGCGCGCATGGAAAGCGCCTCCATGTCCGCCACCTGGGCGTAGCGGTCGGCCTGCGCGCGGTAGGCGAGGAAGCTCTCGTGCACGCGGGTCGCGACGTCGTTCTTCGCTGCGATCTCGGCCAGAACCTCGCCCGAGGCGGCGGCCAGCGCGCCGATCACGTCGGCCGGCATCTTGCGCAGTTCCACGCCCTCCTCGGCGAGCAGCGGGTCGAGCGAGACGACGTTGTGGTAGGTGAAGTCGGCGAACGCCTCGGCCGAGGAGGCAAGCGCCGCCGCCCTCACGATGGCCTGCAGGTCGGGCGAGAGCCCCTCGAACGCCGCCTTGTTGACCACAAGCTCCAACGCCGGGCCAAGCTCGTGGAAGGCGGGCATGTAGTAGTACTTGGCGACGCGGTAGAGGCCGAAGGCGCGGTCGTTCCACGGCCCCACCCATTCGGCCGCGTCGACCGTGCCGGACTGCATCGCCGGGAAGATCTCGCCCGGCGGCATCAGCACCGTGTTGACGCCGATGCGGCGCATGACCTCGCCGCCGAGGCCCGCGATGCGCATCTTGAGGCCCTGCATGTCGTCGAGGCTCTCGATCGGCTTGCGGAACCAGCCGCCCGCCTGCGGACCGGAGGAACCGGCATAGAAGGGCAGGACGCCGAAGGGGGCGTAGGCCTCGTCCCACAGCGCCTGGCCGCCGCCGAAGCGCAGCCAGCCCTGATGCTCCTGCGCGGTCAGGCCGAAGGGCACGCCGGTGAAATAGTGGAAGACCGGGTTCTTGCCCTGCCAGTAGTAGGGCGTGCCGTGGCCAAGCTCTGCCGTGCCGCCGGAGACGGCGTCGAACACCTCGAACGGCGGCACCATCTCGCCCGCGCCATAGACCTCGACATTCAGGCGGCCGCCCGACATCTCGGTAATCATGGCGGCGAGCCGTTCCCCGTTCACGCCGACGCCGGGCGTGCCCTTGGGCCAGGCCATGACCATGCGCCAGGTCTTCGCCTCCTGCGCACGCACGATGGCGGGCGCGGCGAATGTCGCAGCGCCCGCTCCGAGGCCTAGCGCCAGCGCGCCGCGGCGGCTGACCGTGGAGAGGGGAGAGGTGGATGTCGTGTCGCTCATGGGCGTTTCCCCGGGATATGCCCCCGTCGATGCATCGGGCCGGGGGACGTGGTTGAGAGGTGGAGAGACTGGCAATCGTTCGCCGGCGCCGCCTTGATCCTGCTCACATGGCGAGCGGCGAGACACCGAACAGGTGGGCGTGGCCCAAGAGGACCGCGAAATAGAGGGCACCGGCGACGAGGATTCGCAAGGGGCCCGTCTCTGACACGGCGCGCAGCAGCTTCTGCCGCCCGGTCAGGATAGCTCCGAACGGGATATAGGAAGTGACCGCGGTGTAGCGCGCGTAATCCTCCCGCCGCAGGGCGCGGAACTTGGCATCCTGCGCCATCGGGCCGAAGATGGCGAGCACGGTCAGCCCGCCGAAGAAGACGAGATCCGCGGGCGTCGAATTGTTGAGCAGGTGCGCGATGCCCCACAGCCCGATGCCCCACATGACCGGGTGGCGGGTGATCCGCAGGACGCCGGTTGCGGGCTCCACCGCCTGAAGCTGCCCCGCCTGGCCGACGGCGGTCGGATTGCGGCCCAGCACGCCCGGAACGAGCAGCAGGAAGGCAAGCGCCACGAGGATCAGCGACAGGTGCCGCCCGCCCACGCCTGCGTCCCAAACGGGCGCGCCGACGGGCGCCTGTGCATAGGCAATGGCCATCCAGAAGAGACCCAGCACGGAGACGAGCGAGAAGAGGCCGAGCCACGCGGCTTCCCCCATGCGCGCGACGAGCGCGGTCCGCAGGGGGCTCGACGAGGCAAGGTGGATGCCCAGGAAGAACAGAGTGGCGAGAACGAGCGAGGTCATGCGCGGCGACACCCCCTGCCTGCGGAAACCGACGCGCGCGAGTCTATCGCGCGCGCCCGTCCGGTGGCGAGAGGTTTCGGCGAGGGGGCGCCGGGGCAGGCTCAGCCCCGCAGCGTCGCCCCCGTGGCCTTGGTGACCTTCTGCACGGCCGCCTGGATGACCGCGTCGATCTCCGCGTCCGTCAGGGTCTTGTCGCGTGGCTGCAGCGTCACCTCGATGGCGACCGACTTCCGGCCTTGCCCAAGCGATGCCCCCTCGAACACGTCGAAGACGCGCACGTCCGAGATGAGCTTCTTGTCCGCACCGCGGGCGGCCTTGACGATGGTCTCCGCCTCGACGCCCGTGTCCACGACGAAGGCGAGGTCGCGGGAGACCGCCTGCAGGTCTGATGCGTCGAGCGCGGGGCGCGCTGTGCCGCTGCGGCCCTTGGGCGCGGGAATGGCGTCGAACACAAGCTCGAATCCGACGAGTGGACCCTTCACGTCCATGGCGTCGAGCACGCGCGGGTGGATCTCGCCGAACCAGGCAAGCTGCACCTTGGGGCCAAGCTGGATGGTGCCCGACCGGCCCGGATGGAACCACGCTGGCGCGCCGGCCACGACCTGTGCGCTGGCCGCGGGACCCCCGGCGGCGGCGAGGGCTGCAAGCGCATCGGCCTTCGCGTCATAGGCGTCGACCGGGCGGGCGGGACCCGCCCAGTTGCGCGGGATCGCATGGCCGCGGCGGATGCCCGCGGCGCGCGTGGTCTGATCTTCCGGTGCGTCGCCCGCATAGGCGGCGCCGACCTCGAACAGGGCGACGTCGGCAAAGCCGCGCGCGACGTTGCGCGCCGCCGCCGCGATCAGGTTCGCCAGCAGCGAGGGCCGCATGTCCGAAAGCTCCGAGGAGATCGGGTTGGCGAGCCGCAGGCTCTCCTGCCCGCCGCCGAACAGTTCCGCATGGGCGCGCGGCAGGAAGGACCAGGTCGCCGCCTCGTTCATGCCGCGAGAGGCGAGCGCGCGCCGCGCCGCGAACTGGCGGCGCTGCATGAGCGTCAGTACGGGCCGCGCGATGGCGTCCGGCCGGTCCATGGGGGCGGGCGGCACGTTGTTCAGGCCATGGATGCGGACGATCTCCTCCACGAGGTCCGCCTCCCCGTCGACGTCGGGGCGCCAGGAGGGCACGCTCGCCACGATCTCCTCGTCCGTGCCCGCGATGCCGAAGCCCAGCGCGCGCAGGATGCGCAATTGCTCGTCCACCGGCACGTCCACGCCGCCCAGCGTGCGTACGCGGTCCATGCGCAGCCGGTAGGAGGCGTTGCGCAGGGGCGGCGCACCGGCGACCACGAGGTGCGAGGCCTCGCCGCCGCAAAGATCGAGGATCATGGCGGTCGCGATCTCGGCCCCGGTCTCGGTGAAGACGGGGTCGATGCCGCGCTCGAACCGGTAGCGGGCGTCGGATTCGATGCCGAGCTTGCGGCCCGTCGTCGCCGTGCGGATGGGGTCGAAATAGGCGGCCTCGACGAAGACGTTGACCGTCTCCTCCGTGCAGCCCGACACCTCGCCGCCCATGATGCCGGCAATGCCCTCAGGCCCCGCGTCGTCGGCGATCACGGTCATCGTGTCGTCGAGCGTGTAGACCTTGCCGTCCAGCGCCTCGATCGTCTCGCCATTGACCGCGAGACGGGCGTGGATCGTGCCCTTGACCTTGTCGGCGTCGAAGACGTGCAGGGGCCGTCCATAGGCAAAGGTGATGAAGTTGGTGATGTCCACGAGCGCCGAGATCGGGCGCAGGCCGATGGCGCGCAGGCGGCGTTGCAGCCACGCGGGCGAGGGGCCGTTCTTCACGCCGCGGATGTAGCGCCCGACGAACAGGGGGCAGGCGCTCGCGCTCTCGGCGGGGAAGCGCAGCTCGACGCCGATGGGGCTGTCGAAATGGCCCGCCACGCGCTCGACGGGCAGCGGCTTCAGCGTGCCGAGACCGCGCGCGGCCAGGTCGCGCGCCACACCGCGCACGCCCAGCGCGTCGGGCCGGTTCGGCGTGATCGCGATGTCGAACACGGGATCGTCGAGGCCCAGCGCCGCCGCCGCCGGCGTGCCGACGGGAATGTCCTCGCGGAAGTCGATGATGCCGTCGTGGTCCTCGCTGATCTCCAGCTCCCGCTCCGAGCAGAGCATGCCGTTCGACTCCACGCCGCGGATCACGCCGGGCTTGAGGTCGAGGCCGGTGCCCGGAATGTGCGTGCCGGGGGGCGCGAAGACGCCGACGAGGCCGGTGCGCGCGTTCGGCGCGCCGCACACGACCTGCACGAGGCCGTCCTTCGTCTCCACGTCGCAGACGCGCAGCCGGTCGGCGTCGGGGTGGGGGCGCGCTTCGCGCACGCGGGCGACGGTGAAGGCCGCGAGCGTGCGTGCGGGATCGTCCACGCCCTCGACCTCCAGCCCGATCTCGTTCAGGGCGGCGACGATCTCGTCCACGCTCGCATCGGTGTCGAGATGCTCTTTCAGCCAGGAGAGGGTGAATTTCATCGGATGCTCGCTCGATTCTGGGCGCGGATGACGAAGGCGCTGGTGCCGGCCGGGACGCTCACGACAGGCCCCCGGTCAGCGTGGGCACGTCCAGCGACCGGAAGCCATAGTGGCGCAGCCAGCGCAGGTCGCTCTCGAAGAAGGCGCGCAGGTCGGGGATGCCGTACTTCAGCATGGCGATGCGGTCGATGCCCATGCCGAAGGCGAAGCCCTGGTAACGCTCGGGATCGACATTGCACGCGCGCAGCACGTTCGGATGCACCATGCCGGAGCCGAGGATCTCCAGCCAGCCGTCGCCCTCGCCGATCTTCACCTGCCCGTCGACCCAGGAACAGCCGACGTCCACCTCCATCGATGGCTCGGTGAAGGGGAAGTGCGAGGCCCGGAAGCGCATCTTGACCTTGTCGACCTCGAAGAACGCCTTGCAGAACTCCTCCAGCACCCATTTCAGGTGGCCGAGGTGCGTGGTCTCGTCGATCACCAGCCCCTCGACCTGGTGGAACATGGGCGTGTGGGTCTGGTCGCTGTCGCAGCGGAAGGTGCGGCCCGGCGCGATGATGCGGATGGGCGGCGTGCTTTCCAGCATGGTGCGGATTTGTACCGGGCTCGTATGCGTGCGCAGCACCATGCGGGAGCCGTCTGCCCTCTCGTTGAAGTAGAAGGTGTCGTGCTCCTGCCGGGCAGGATGCTCCTCGGGGATGTTGAGCGCGGTGAAATTGTGGAAGTCCGTCTCGATGTGCGGGCCTTCCGCGACCGAAAAGCCGAGGTCGCCGAAGATCGCGATCACCTCCTCCGTCACCTGGCTGACCGGGTGGATGGTGCCGGCGAACTCGGGCCGGACGGGCAGGGTGACGTCGATCGTCTCGGTGGCGAGGCGGGCGGCCAGCGCCTCTTCCCGCAGCGCGGCCTTGCGCGCGGCGATGGCGTCGCCCACGCGGTCCTTCAGGCCGTTGAGCGCGGGGCCCATGACCTGACGTTCGTCGGCGGACATGGCGCCGAGGCCCTTCATCAGCTCCGACACGCGGCCCTTCTTGCCGAGCGCGGCGACGCGCACCTCCTCCAGCGCCTTCTCGTCGCCCGCGGCGCCGATCTGGCCCATGATCTCGGTCTCGAGCGCCGAAATCTCCCCGGTCGTGGTCATGCTGTGGGCTTTCCTTCGATCGTCTGGACGTGTGCCGGGCGGCTGCGGTTCGGCCCGGCCTCAACGCAAACGGCCCCGCGGACGCCTTCGGACGAAGGCGTCGCACGGGACCGGTCGCGGATTACCCTGCGGGCGAGGGGCCAGAAGCCGCCTCAGGCGAGCGCCGTCTTCGCCTTCTCGACGAGGGACGCGAACGCCGCGGGCTCATGCACCGCGAGGTCGGCGAGGACCTTGCGGTCCACTTCGATCCCGGCGACGGACAGCCCGTTGATAAATCGGCCATAGGTCAGGCCGTGCTCGCGCGCCGCGGCGTTGATGCGCTGGATCCAGAGCGCGCGGAAGTTGCGCTTGCGCACCTTCCGGTCGCGGTACTGGTACTGCCAGCCCTTCTCCACCGCCTGGATCGCGGTGCGGAACGTATTCTTGCGGCGGCCGTAGTAGCCCTTGGCTGCCTTGATGACCTTGCGGTGCCGCTGATGGGACGGCACGCCACCTTTCACACGGGACATGGGACGGCCTCCTTACTTGCCGGCGTAGGGCAGGAATTTCTTGAGGATGACGGCGGCGTCGGACTCCGACAGCACCATCGTCCCGCGTGCGTCACGGATGAACTTCGGCGTGCGCTTGATCATTCCGTGCCGTTTTCCGGCCGCCGCGGCGAGCACCTTGCCCGTACCCGTGACCTTGAAGCGCTTCTTCGCGCCCGACTTGGTCTTCATCTTGGGCATTTTTGCCTTGCCTCCAAAACATCGAGAGGTGGAATTTCGGGTCGCCACGGCATGCCCTACAGGCCGGACCACCCCGGTTAGAGGGGCGCTCTATAGGCGATCGGCGCGCGCTTGGCAAGCCGTGCGGCGGTTCTCACGGTGCGGGAAAGAGGGACTGCGTGCGCCCCGTGAGCCGGTAGGCGGCAAGCCCCAGCCATTCGTGCGCCGCAAGGTCGAGCACGCTCAGCCCGTCGGACACGGACGGCATCCAGCCTGTTTCGCCGAGATCGGGGGGCGTGCGGTAGTCGACCGGCCAGGCGACGACCTCCCACCCCGCGGCACGGAAGACGCCGACGGCGCGGGGCATGTGGAAGGCGGAGGTGACGAGCAACCAACGCTCCCCCGGCTGCGGATCCGCGATCTCCCTTGCAAGGACCGCGTTCTCCTGCGTGTTGCGGGAGGCGCGTTCATAGAGCACGCGGTCGGGGGCCAGGCCAAGGCTCGTGAAGAGCGCGCGGGCAGCGTCCGCCTCCTTCTCCTCCGGCACGGGCAGGCCGCCCGCGCCGCCAGCGAAGACGATGCGCGCGTCGGGATAGCGGAGAGCGAGGGCCACGGCTTGCGTCATGCGCTCGGCGGCGTGGTTGAGCGCGGGCTGCCCGCGCCGCACGCTCATCACCGGGTCGACCGCGCCGCCCAGCACGACGATCCCGTCGGGCGGCGGCATGTCCGCGGATGGCGGGGGAAAGCGGCGCTCAAGGGGGGCGAGCAGCCCCTGCGGCAAGGGCGTCAGGCCGGCCAGCAGCGGCACGGCCACGCCAAGCGCAATGAGCAGGTCGGATATGCGGCGGGCCCGCCCCGCGATCAGCAGGGCGAGCCCGGACATCAGAATCAGCAGCGCCAGGTTAGACGGCTGCAGCGCGGCGCCGAGAAGCTTGGAGGCCAGGTAGAACATGCGGCCCCACCTTTCCCGCGGCGGCGGGCGCGCGCCCCGGAACGGGCGTCAGCGCGGCGCCATCACCATGATCATCTGGCGGCCTTCCAGCTTGGGGTGCGCCTCGACCTTGGCGATCTCGTCGACGTCGGCGCGCACCTTCTCCAGAAGCTTCAGGCCGAGGTCCTGGTGCGCCATCTCTCGGCCGCGGAAGCGCAGCGTGACCTTGACCTTGTCGCCTTCCTCGAAGAAGCGCCGCATGGCCCGCATCTTCACGTCATAGTCGTGCGTGTCGATGTTCGGGCGCATCTTGATCTCCTTGATCTCGATGACCTTCTGCTTCTTGCGCGCCTCGTTCGCCTTTTTCTGGGCGATGTATTTGTACTTGCCGTAGTCGAGGATCTTCGCGACCGGCGGCGATGCGTTGGGCGAGATCTCCACGAGGTCCAACCCCGCCTCGATCGCACGGGCAATCGCATCGCGCGTGGAGACCACGCCGACGTTCTCTCCGTTCTCGTCGATCAGACGCACTTCGCGGGTGTCGATCTGATCGTTGACGCGCGGGCCTTCCTGCTTGGGCGGCGGCGCGTTGTGCGGACGACGTGCTATGAACAACCTCCTTCATCTGTCGCGCCGCGGGACCTTTCCCGGGGCGTCGGATGTGCTTCGTGCACCGTATCACGCTTCCCTTACCTTAGATCGGGAGGCGTTGACTCGGTCTTAAGGATAGAAACGAGTTCGTCGAGTGCAAGCGTCTCCTGCTGCTGGCTGCCGAGACGGCGCACGGAAACGGTCCGCTCGGCCGCCTCCTTCTTGCCCACGACGACGATCACCGGGACCTTGGCGTGCGACAGCTCCCGGATCTTGTAGTTGATCTTCTCGTTCCTGAGATCGGTCTCGACGCGCAGGCCCGCCGCCGTCAGCGCGTCCGCCACCTCGCGCGCATAGCCGTCGGCGTCCGACACGATGGTTGCGACGGTCGCCTGCACCGGCGAGAGCCAGAGCGGGAAACGGCCCGCATACTGTTCGATCAGGATGCCGATGAACCGCTCGAACGAGCCCAGGATCGCGCGGTGCAGCATGACCGGGCGGTGCCGCTGGCCGTCCTCCCCGATGTAGCTCGCGTCCAGCCGCTCCGGCAGGACGAAGTCGACCTGCAGCGTGCCGCACTGCCAGTCGCGCCCGATGGCGTCGCGCAGCACGAATTCGAGTTTCGGCCCGTAGAACGCCCCCTCGCCGGGGTTGAGCGTGTAGTCGCAGCCGGCCGCGGCGGTCGCTTCCTTGAGCGCGTTCTCCGCCCGGTCCCACGTCTCGTCGGAGCCCGCGCGCACCTCCGGCCGGTCGGAGAACTTCACCCGGAACTCCTCGAACCCGAGGTCGCGGTAGATGCCCGACAGAAGCTCGATGAAGGCGCGGGTCTCGTTCGCGATGTCGTCGGCGGCGCAGAAGATGTGCGCGTCGTCCTGCGTGAAGGCGCGCACGCGCATGATGCCGTGCAGGGCGCCCGACGGCTCGTACCGGTGGCAGGAGCCGAACTCCGCCATGCGCAGCGGCAGGTCGCGGTAGGACTTCAGGCCCTGGTTGAAGATCTGCACGTGGCAGGGGCAGTTCATGGGCTTGAGCGCGGAGACGCGCTTCTCCCGCGCGTGATCCTCATCCACCTCGGCGGTGAACATGTGCTCGCGGAACTTCTCCCAGTGGCCGCTTTCCTCCCACAGCTTGCGGTCGACGAGCTGCGGTGTCTTCACCTCGACATAGCGCGCGCGGGTCAGCCTGCGGCGCATGTAGGCCTCGAGCGCGAGGTAGATCGTCCAGCCCTTGGGGTGCCAGAACACCATGCCCGGCGCCTCTTCCTGTACGTGGAAGAGCTCCATCTCGCGGGCGAGCCGCCGGTGGTCGCGGCGCTCGGCCTCCTCGATCCGGTGGAGATAGGCCGCAAGCTCCTTCTCGTCGCGCCATGCGGTGCCGTAGATGCGCTGGAGCTGGGCGTTCTTGGCGTCGCCGCGCCAGTAGGCCCCCGCAAGCTTGGTCAGCTTGAAGGCCGTGCCGACCTTGGACGAACTCATCAGGTGCGGGCCCCGGCACAGGTCGTGCCAGTCGCCGTGCCAGTAGATGCGCACGTCCTCGGACCGCGGGATCTCCTCGATGATCTGGGCCTTGTAGTGCTCCCCGATCTCCTTGAAGTGGTTGATCGCGTCCCGGCGGTCCCAGACCTCGCGCCGGGTGGGCACGTCGCGCGCCACGATCTCCTTCATCTTCGCCTCGATCTTCTCCAGATCCTCCGGCGTGAAGGGCTCCTCGCGGGCGAAGTCGTAATAGAAGCCGTCCTGGATCGTCGGGCCGATGGTGACCTGCGTGCCGGGATAAAGCTCCTGCACCGCCATGGCCATCAGGTGGGCCGCGTCGTGGCGAATGAGTTCGAGCGCGTCGTCGTCCTTGCGGGTGACGATGGCAACCTCGGCGTCCCTCCCGATCGGCAGGTCGAGGTCGGAGAGGTCGCCGTCGATGCGCACGGCGAGTGCGGCCTTGGCAAGGCCCGCGCCGATGCTTGCCGCGATCTCGGCCCCGGTCACGCCGCGCGTGTACGTTCGCACCGAGCCGTCGGGCAGGGTGATGCGGACGTCTTGCGCTGCGGCGGTTTCGGCACTCATGTCGCGGGATCCTCTGGCTGACACGCGTTCAGCCGAGGTTCTGGAACGCCTCGTGCACTGTCGTCAAGGACATATAGGTCAGGACGACGGCGAGAAGCGCGAACTCGACCTCGCTCGCGACCCGTCCGAAATAGGCCGGTCCCTTGGCGAGGATGCTGATCAGCAGCAGCCAGATGCCGGAGACCATGCCGAACGACGCAGCTGCCACGACCAGCAAGGTCTCCACCGGTGGCAGCTTTGGCGTGCCGTTCGCGGCCTTCCAGAGAAAGACACCGACGATCGCCACGGCGAAGAAGATGATCGTCCGCCCGCGATGATCGATCAGCCGGTCGGCGAGCCAGGTCATCTCAGCGGTCGGCTTCCCGCACGCGGTCCACCGCCACGCCGACGCCGACTCCCCCCGCCGTCGCCAGCGCGACCGCCAGCAGCCCGCCGGTTGCCCAGGAGCCGAGCAGCAGCCCCGCGAGGCCAAGCGCCACCGCCCCGCGGTGCCGGTCGGCAAAGCCCGCGGGCGGTTCCGGCCTGGCCGGCGGCGTTCCCATGTCGGTCAAAGACATAACTCAAATATAGACTTTCGACTGTGCTGCATCAATCGCAAAGAGATTTATAGACCTCAATATAGGACGCGCACATCCGCCCCACCGTGTAGGTGTCCTGCACGTGCGCGCGGCCCCTGGCGCCCATCTCCGCCCGGTAGCGAGGCCCGAGGTCGAGGCAGGCGTCGAGGCCCGCGGCCAGCGCCTTCGCATCGCCCGGCGGGACGAGGAAGCCCGTCACCCCGTCGATCACGGTCTCCGCCGCGCCGCCGTGGGCGGTGGCGATCACCGGCCGTTCCATTGCCTGCGCCTCGACCGGCACGCGCCCGAAGGCTTCCGGCTCGATGGAGGCGGAGATCGCGATGTCGCACAGCGCGTAGCCGGCGGAAATGTCGACGAGGTGACCCGGCAGCTTCACGAAATGCTCCAGCCCGCGCTCCCGCACCATCCGGCCAAGCTCGCTCTCGTAGGCGTCGCGGCCCTGCGCATCGCCCGCGATCACGCAGACGAAGTCGTCGCGCCGCGCACGCAGCAGGGCGGCGGCCTCGATCATCACGGCCTGCCCCTTCCAGCGGGTGAGGCGGCCCGGCAGGAACAGGATCTTGCGCGGGTCGTCGAGCAGCCCCCATTGCTCCAGCAGGCGGACCTTGCGCACCTCCGTCACCGAGGCGGGCGAGAACCGGGCGATGTCGATGCCGCGCGGGATCGTCACGATGCGGTCCGCGGCAAAGGGATAGGTCGCGCGCACGTGGGCGGCCACGAAGTCCGAGATCGCGACGACCCGCTCGCCACGCGCCATCACGGAGTTGTAGAGGCGCTTCAGCGGCCCGCGTGCATTGTAGACGCCGTGGTAGGTGGTGACGAAATGCGCACCCGTCCGCCGCGCGGCCCGGAGCGCGCTCCACGCCGGTGCGCGCGAGCGGGCATGGATCACGTCCGCGCCGGTCTCCGCGATCAGGTCGGCGAGGCGGGCGGCGTTCGCCCACATGGTGCGCGGGTTCTTCGAGGCGAGCGGCAGGGTGACATGGCGGGCGCCGCCGCGTTCCAGCTCTCCCGCGAGACGCCCGCCCTCCGACGCGACGATCGCCGTGCCGCCGGCCCTGGCGAGCGCGAGCGCCACGTCGACGCAGCCGCGTTCCGCGCCGCCTGCATCGAGCGCGGGGATCACCTGGAGCACCGTGGGCATGCGGGTCTGGGTCAAGGTCTTGTCCATGGGTGCGGGGCGGCTAGAGTGGCGGCCCGGAAGGCAACGGCAAACGCAAGCGAGGCACACATGGCGACGACACAGTATTTCCAACCGCTCGACCGGCCCCGTCTTGCCTATAGCAAACGACAGGCCTCCGGCGCCATGGAAAGGCGCGCGGGCGTGATCTTCATGGGCGGGTTCCGTTCCGACATGCAGGGGACGAAGGCGCTCTTCCTCGACGAATGGGCGGGCGAGCGCGGCCGCTCCTACCTGCGCTTCGACTATTCCGGGCACGGGTCCTCCGAGGGCGTGTTCGAGGACTTGTGCCTCGGCGACTGGATCGCGGACGCGCGCGACATGGTGCGGCTGATGACGACCGGCCCACAGGTCGTGGTGGGGTCGAGCATGGGCGGCTGGATCGCGCTGCACGCAGCACTTGCCCTGCCGCACGCGGTGCGCGGGCTCGTCGGCATCGCGGCGGCGCCGGACTTCACCGAGGACCTGATGTGGGCGGAGTTCTCCGACGAGATCCGCGCGGAGATCATGGAGACGGGCGTCTATTACGAGCCGTCGGAGTATTCGGACGAGCCCTACGCGATCACGCGCCGCCTCATCGAGGACGGGCGCAAGCACCTGCTTCTGCGCGCGCCCATCCCGCTCGACATTCCCGTGCGGCTCCTGCAGGGCATGAAGGACGCTGACGTGCCGTGGGAAAGGGCGCTGAAGCTTGCCGGCGCCATCGCCCATGACGACGTGCGCGTGACGCTGCTGAAGGGCGGGGACCACCGGCTGTCGACGCCGGAAGACCTCGACCTGCTCGCCGCGACGCTCGACGAGGTGTGCGCGGCAGTCGACGCGCGGCTCGGGGGCTGAGCCGCGTTCAGGCCCGCCCACGCTCCTCCGCCGCCAGGATCGCCGCCAGCCCCTCCCGGTAGGTGGGGTGGGTGAGTGTCACGCCCAGTTCCTCGCGGATGCGGACGTTCGAGACGCGCTTCGATTCCGAATAGAAGCTGCGCGCCATGGGGGAGAGGTCGGCCTCCTCGAACGCCACCTCGGACGGCGGGCTCACGCCCAGCAGGCGGGCGGCATGGGCGACGACGTCGGCCGGCGGGGCGGGCTCGTTATCGCACACATTGTAGACCCGGCCCGGGTTCGGGCGGTCGATGGAGGCCTCAAGCACGCCCGCGATGTCGTCCACATGGATGCGCGAGAAGATCTGGCCCGGCTTGACGATGCGTTTCGCGGTGCCGTCGCGCACACCGTCGATCTGGCTGCGCCCCGGCCCGTAGATGCCTGCGAGCCGGAAGAGGTGCACGGGAAGGCCATGCTCGTGCATGAGGGCGCACCAGCCCTGCTCGGCAGCGAGCCGCCGCCGCCCGCGCTCTGTCGAGGGCTCCAGCGCGCTCTCCTCGTCGACCCAGCCGCCCGCGCGGTCGCCATAGACGCCGGTCGTCGACAGGTATCCCGCCCACGCGATTCCGCCCGCGATGGCGGCGATGTCGGCCGCGTGGTGGTCGAGGACGGGGTCGCCCCGGGCGTCTGGCGGCACGGACGCGAGCAGGTGCGTCGCACCGGCAAGGGCCGCGCGCGGGTCGGCAAGCGGGCGGTCCCGGTCGAACAGGAAGGCCTCGACCCCTTGCGCGCGGAGCCGTTCGGCCTTTTCCTGCGTGCGGCACGTCCCCGCGGCCGTCCAGCCGCGCGCCTGAAGCCGCTGGCCGAGCCGTGCCGCAGAATAGCCGTAACCGAAGCAGAAAAGCCTGGGCATGACACGCACCCCTTTCATCCGGACGCCGTTCCTTCTCGCCTGCCTATGTGGACCGCTGGTGCTGGCGGGTCCAGTCCCGGCGCGTGCCGCGGAGGTTGCCTCCTACGAGGAATGTCTTGTGCTTGCCGCATCCGACCCGGATGCGGCCTACGAGGCCGCGCGCGGCTGGGAGGGGTTGGGCGGCGGCCTGCCGGCGCGCCATTGCGCAGGGCTAGCGCTCGTCGCGGCGGGCCTGCCCGAGGCGGGTGCGGAGGTGTTGCAGGCGCTCGCCGACGAGCCCGGCATGGGCGGGCGGGAGGCACGTGCCAGTGTGCTGGAGCAGGCCGCGAGCGCATGGATGGTCGCGGGCAAGCCGCGCCATGCCATCGCCGCGCTCGATGCAGGGCTCGTGCTCGTGCCGGGCGACCCGGACCTTCTGGGCGACCGGGGCCGCGCCAAGGGCCTGATCGAGGACGACGCGGGCGCCATCGCCGACCTGACCGCCGCGCTGGAGGCCGCGCCGGGCCGCGCCGGCCTGCTGGTGCTGCGGGCCGTGTCCTACCGCTACGAGGGCCAGTTCGACGCCGCGCTGGCGGATCTCGCGCGCGCGCTCGAGCTTGCGCCGGGCAAGCCCGAGGCGTTGCTCGAACGCGGGCTGACGCGGGAGAGGACGGGCGACATCGACGGGGCGCGCGCCGACTATGTGGCCGTGCTAGCGCAGGTGGGCGAGGGGCCGACGGCGGAGGCCGCGCGCGACGCGCTCGAAACCCTCGACGTGAAGCCCGGCGGCTGAGGGGCGCTCAGGGGCCCGGGGCTCAGGCGGGCGCGGTGTCCCACTCGGCGGCGACGTCCGGATCCGTCTCGCTTGGCAGATGTGCCGCCCGCAGGCCCGCGAACGCATCCCCGTCCAGCAGGCGGGAGACCGCCCAGACGGCCATGGCGCGAACGAGCGCCGAGGGGTCGGCAAGGTGCCGCTCCGCAACCCCGGACAACGCCGGATCGCCGGAGTTTCCGATGGCGATCAGCACATTGCGCAGGAAGCGGTCGCGCCCGATCCGCTTGATGGGGGAGCCGGAGAACACCTCCCGGAACGCCGCGTCGTCGAGGTTCGCCAGATCGGCGAGGCGCGGGCGGGAAAGCTCTGCGCGGGCGTGGAACTTCGCCTCCGACGCGATATGGGCGAACTTGTTCCACGGGCAGACCGCGAGGCAGTCGTCGCAGCCATAGATCCTGTTGCCCATCGCCACCCGGAACTCCGCCGGGATATGCCCCTTGTGCTCGATCGTAAGGTAGGAGATGCAGCGCCGAGCATCCAGCCGGTAGGGCGCTGGAAAGGCCTTCGTCGGGCAGGCGTCGAGGCAGGCCCGGCAGGTGCCGCAATGGTCCGTTTCGGCTGTATCCGGCGGCAGGTCCAGGTCGGTCAGGATCTCCGCTAGGAACAGCCAGGAGCCGTGCTCCCGGCTCACGAGGTTCGTGTGCTTGCCCTGCCAGCCGAGGCCCGCCGCCTCTGCCAGCGGCTTCTCCATGATCCCGGCGGTGTCGACCAGCACCTTGACGTCCGCGCCATGGGTTTCGGCCAGCCAGCGCGCAACCCGCTTCAGCCGCGCCTTCAGGACGTCGTGATAGTCCGCCCCGCGCGCATAGACCGAGACCGCGGCCCGGTCGCGCATCTGCAGCAGGTCCAGCGGGTCGTCGGCGGGGCCGTAGTTCGCCGCCGCGACGATGACACTGCGCGCCGCGGGCCAAAGCGCGTTGGGATGCCGCCGCTCTGGCCGGTCCATCCAGCCCATGTCGCCGTGGAAGCCTTCGCCGAGCCACGCCTCCAGCCGCGCGCCCGCCTGGGGGGCTGCGTCGGTGCGCGCGATTGCGACCGCCTCGAACCCCTCGGCGCGGAGGCGGTCCTCGATCTCGCGGCGAATGTCGGCAGCGTCGGTCATGGCGGCCGAGTGTGCGCGGGGCGGCCCCTCAGAAGTCAAGGTCTGCGTAGTGCGCGGGCGGCGGAATTCCGGGAACCGCGTCGGCCAGCAGCGGGCGGAAGCTCTTGCGCGACTTCAGCCGCTGGTACCAGTCGCGGGCTGGCGGAAAGCGGTCCCACGGCACGTTGCCGATGTAGTCGAGGGTGGAGAGATGCGCCGCCGCCGCGAGGTCGGCGAGCGTCATCGCCTCTCCCGCGAGCCAGTTCCGCCGGTCGACCAGCCAGCCGATGTATTCCAGGTGGTACTTGATGTTGTCGAGGCCCGCGCGGATCGCCTGGCTGTCGGGCGTGCCCGTCCCCATCAGCCGCTTGTTGACCTTCTCGTAGAGCAGGTTCGCGGTCACCTCCTGGTGGAACTTCAGGTCGAACCAGTAGACGAGGCGGCGCACCTCCGCCTTGTCCGCCGCCGTGACGGGCATCAGCGGCGGATCGGCGTAGCGTTCCTCGAGGTACTCCCCGATGGCGAGACTGTCGCACACCCGCGTTCCGTCGTCGTCGATGAAGACGGGGACGGTGCCCGCGGGATTGACCGCGAGGAATTGCGGCCGCCTGAGCCACACCTTTTCGGTTACCAGGCGGTAGTCGAGGCCCTTCTCCTCAAGGACGAGACGGATCTTGCGGCAGAAGGGCGACAGCGGAAGATGAATCAGCCGGCGCATGGCGTCACCATAGACCGGCGCGGGGGCGCCTCGCCAGTGCGTCCGGACGGAATATTTTGTGCGAGGATGGCGGAATAAACGGCACGAGGGATGGCCATGTCGGTGAGGGAGATAACGCGCCCGACGCGGCGGCAGGTTCTGGCGGGCGGGGTTGCGCTCGCCGGCGGCGCGGCGCTCGGCGGTTTGCCGGGCATCGCGCGGGCGGCGGTTTCGGGGAATGGCCGGACGGTCGAGGCCGGGGCCGCGCGTGTCGGCCTTCTGGGCGCGAACTGGCCCGAGACGGACGTCTGGGCCTTCGACGGGCGTGTGCCGGGCCATGTGCTGCGGGTCCGGCGCGGGGAGGAGGTGGACGTCACCCTCTCCAACGCGCTGGCCGAGGACACGACGATCCATTGGCACGGGCTGC
Source organism: Futiania mangrovi (assembly GCF_024158125.1). Classification (NCBI taxonomy): domain Bacteria; kingdom Pseudomonadati; phylum Pseudomonadota; class Alphaproteobacteria; order Futianiales; family Futianiaceae; genus Futiania; species Futiania mangrovi. Next base: position 1,140,180 of record NZ_JAMZFT010000002.1, read on the forward strand.
GCCTGCCGAACGCCATGGACGGGGTGCCGCACGTGACGCAAGCCCCGGTCGCGCCCGGTGAGACCTTCCGCTACCGCTTCGCCGCGCAGGACGCGGGCACCTTCTGGTACCACCCGCACTCGCGGTCCTACGAGCAGGTGGCGCGCGGCCTCTTCGGCGCGCTGGTGGTGGAGGAGGAGACCCCGCCCGCCGTCGACCGCGACCTGCTCTGGGTGCTCGCCGACTTCCGCATGACGCGGGAGGGCGCAATCGCGGAGGATTTCGAGAATCGCCACGACCTGACGCATGCCGGGCGCCTCGGCAACACGGTGACGATCAACGGGCAGGTGCCGGACCGGGTGCCTGTGCGCGCGGGCGAGCGGGTGCGCCTGCGCCTCGTCAACGCTGCGGTCGCGCGCGGCTTCACGCTCGGGTTCGGCAGTCTCGCGCCCGCCGTGATCGCGCTCGACGGTCAGCCCGTGCCGGTGCATGCCGCGCCGGACGGGCGGGTCGTGCTGACGCCGGGCCAGCGCGCCGACCTGATCCTCGACATCCCCGCCGAGCCGGGCAGCGTCGTCGAGGTAGTGGACGGGCATTACCGCGGCCAGGACTACCGCCTCGTCAGCCTCGCGGCCGGGCCGGACGCGCCGCTGCGCACGCACGTGGCCGATGTGCCGGCGCTTGCCCCCAACCCGCTGCTCGCCGAGCCCGATTTCGAGCGTGCCGAAACCTATGTGCTCGAGATGGGCGGCGGCATGATGAGTGGCATGTCGAGCGCCATCGTCGACGGGCAGGACATGGGTCTGCGCGAGATGGTCATGCGCCACGGCCTCGCCTGGGCGATCAACGGCATCGCCATGACGCACGATTATTTGGCGCAGCCTCTGATGACCCTTGGGCTGGGGCGGTCCTATGTGCTCGACTTCCGCAACGACACCGCGTTCGAGCATCCGATGCACCTGCACGGCCATCACGTCCGGGTGCTGCGCGTGAACGGGGAAAAGGTGCCCCACGCCCCCTGGCGCGACACCGTGAACGTGCCGCCGCGCGGCCGTGCCGAGGTCGCCTTCGTCGCCGACAATCCGGGCGACTGGATGCTGCACTGCCACGTCCTCGCGCACCAGCACGGGGGCATGATGGGTTTGGTGCGCGTGGGCTAGGGTGTGGCGTTCCAGAACCCGCCGTCGTCCCCGGCCACCGTGCCGGGGACCCATGCGCGGGGAGATCGTGATGCAGGCGAGGCCGGCGCCGCCGCTTCCGTTATCCTCGCATCCGTCCGTGTTCATGGATCCCCCGGGACAGGCCCGGGGATGACGGTTTTTGGACGCGCGCCTTACTCCCGCGCGAACGGCAGGCACTCGCCGAGGACGAGACGCACGTCGCCCATGCCGCGCGCGACAGTGCGCCGCCGGTCGGCGAGCGACGGACTGTCCACGCGCCATGCCTTCGGGTTCGGCAGGATCGAGGCGAGCGCTGCCGCCTGGCCCACGCCGAGGTCGCGTGCCGCGACGCCGAAGTGGTGCCGAGCGGCGGCGTCCGCGCCATAGATGCCGGGGCCCCATTCGGCGATATTGAGATAGACCTCCAGGATACGTTCCTTCGGCCACAGCACCTCGATCAGGACCGTGAACCAGACCTCCAGCCCCTTGCGCAGCCACGACCGCCCGTTCCACAGGAAGGCGTTCTTCGCGGTCTGCTGGCTGATCGTGCTGGCCCCGCGCAGGGCCGCGCCGTTCCGCCACGCCTCTATGGCGCGGCCGATCTCCTCCAGGTCGAAGCCGGGATGCAGGCAGAAGCGCGCGTCCTCCGCCGCGATGGCGGCCCAGGCGATCCGGGGGCCGAGGGCGTCGAGGGGCAGGTTCGAACGCACGACCTCGCGCCCTGCGAGCCGGTCGGCCAGCATCGGGCTGGTGATGGGAGGGTCGACGGCGCGGTAGAGAGCGACCCAGGCGATGCTGAGCCCCGCGAGCACGACGAGCGTGGCAAGCGCCGCGCGCGCCCAGTCGCGCAGGCGCGCACGCAAAGGGCGGCGGACCGTGCGGCCGCCGCCCTTCGCCGGTGTCTTTGGCTTACTCCGCGGCACCCGCCGCCGCGGTGTCCGACAGCGGATGGCTCAGCCGGTTCACCATCTCCTTCGGGCAGACCTGGATGAAGCGCGGCAGTTCGAGGTCCCAATGCGCGAGGATCTCCCGGGCGAGCTGGGAGCCGGTCTCGCGCACATGGGTTTCGATCAGGCCGCGCAGCACGCCTTCCCAATGGCGCGATTGCACCGGCTGCCAGATCACGGAATCCGGGTTGATGCGCTCGTCGAACCCCTCGTCGGTCACGTGGACGAAGGCCATGCCACCCGTCATGCCGGCGGCGAAATTGTCGCCGACCGAGCCGAGAATGACCGCCGTGCCGCCCGTCATGTATTCGCAGCCGTTGGCGCCGCAGCCCTCGATCACCACTTCCGCGCCGGAGTTGCGGACCGCGAACCGCTCCCCCGCCTGGCCTGCGGCGAACAGCTGTCCCGCCGTTGCGCCGTAGAGCACGGTGTTGCCGATGATCGTGTTGTCCTTGGCCACGAGCGGGCTTTCGGTGACCGGGCGCACGACGATCATGCCGCCCGACAGGCCCTTGCCGACATAGTCGTTGGCGTCGCCCTTGACCTCGATCTTCACGCCCTGCACCGCGAAGGCGCCGAGCGACTGGCCCGCCGATCCGCGCAGCCGGATCGTCAGATGGCCCGGATTGAGGCCGCGCATCCCGAACTTCCGCGTGATGTGGGAGGAGGTGCGGGCGCCCACCGCGCGGTGCGTGTTCCGCACCGTGTAGGCAAGCTCCATCTTCTCCCCATGCTCGAACAGTGGGGCAGCGTCGCGGACGATCTGCGCGTCGAGCGTGTCGACCACCTCGTTGCGCTCGCCGGGCTTCAGCGTGCAATAGCGCGCATGCCCGCCCGGGTCCGCCTGCACCAGCAGCGGGTTGAGGTCGAGGTCGTCGAGATGCGCCGCGCCCCGGCTCACCTGCGCCAGCAGGTCGGTGCGCCCGATCGCCTCGTTGAGCGAACGCAGGCCGAGGCTCGCCAGGATCTCGCGCACCTCCTCGGCGATGAAGGTGAAAAGGTTGACGACCTTCTCCGGCGTGCCCACGAACTTCTTGCGCAGCGCGTCGTCCTGCGTGCAGACGCCGACCGGGCAGGTGTTGGAGTGGCACTGCCGCACCATGATGCAGCCCATGGCGACCAGCGAGGCGGTGCCCACGCCATATTCCTCCGCCCCCATCATGGCGGCGATGACGATGTCGCGGCCCGTCTTCAGGCCGCCGTCGGTGCGCAGCAGGACCCGGTGGCGCAGGTTGTTGAGGGTCAGCACCTGGTTCGCCTCGGTCAGGCCCAGTTCCCACGGGATGCCGGCGAACTTGATCGAGGTCTGCGGCGAGGCGCCCGTGCCACCGGAATGGCCGGAGATCAGGATCACGTCCGCCTTCGCCTTGGCCACGCCCGCCGCGACCGTGCCGACGCCCGACTGCGCGACCAGCTTCACGGTCACGCGCGCCTTCGGGTTGATCTGCTTCAGGTCGTAGATGAGCTGCGCCAGGTCCTCGATCGAGTAGATGTCGTGGTGCGGCGGCGGCGAGATCAGCATCACGCCGGGCGTGGAATGCCGCAGGCGCGCGATCATCTCGGTCACCTTGAAGCCCGGAAGCTGGCCGCCCTCGCCCGGCTTGGCGCCCTGCGCGATCTTGATCTCCAGCTCGCGGCAATTGTTCAGGTATTCTGCCGTCACGCCAAAGCGGCCCGACGCCACCTGCTTGATCGCCGAGGAAGCGTTGTCGCCGTTGGGTTTCGGCTTGAAGTGCGCCGGATCCTCGCCGCCCTCACCCGAGTCGGACTTCGCACCGATGCGGTTCATGGCGATGGTCAGCGTCTCGTGCGCCTCCGGCGACAGCGCCCCCAGCGACATGCCCGGCGTGACGAACCGCTTGCGGATCTCGGTGATCGATTCGACCTCGTCGATCGGGACGGCCTTGCCTGCCGGCTTGAAGTCGAGGAGGTCGCGCAGCGCCACCGGCGGCTGCTTGTGGACCGCCTCGGAATACTTCTTGTAGGCGGAGTAGGATTCGTCCGTCACCGCCTGCTGCAGCAGATGGATGAGGTTGGCCTCCAGCGCGTGGCTCTCGCCGCCGCGGCGGTAGCGGTAGAAGCCCCCGATCGGCAGCGGAACGGCGTCCGTGCCATAGGCCTTCTCGTGGATCTCCATGACCTTGTGCTGGATGCCGGCGAGGCCGATGCCCGAGATGCGCGAGGGCATACCGGGGAAGAATTCCGCCACCAGTGCGCGCGACAGGCCCACCGCCTCGAAATTGTAGCCGCCGCGATAGGACGAGATGACCGAGATGCCCATCTTGGACATGATCTTCAGCAGGCCCTGGTTCACCGCCTCGGTGAAGCGGGCGACGCACTCCTCCAGCGACATGTCGCCGAAGAGGCCGCGCGCATGCCGGTCGGCGATGCACTCCTGCGCCAGATAGGCGTTCACCGTGGTCGCGCCGCAGCCGATCAGCACCGCGAAATAGTGCGGGTCGAGGCATTCGCCCGAGCGCACGTTGAGGGAGCAGAAGGTGCGCAGTCCTTGCGCGACCAGGTGGCTGTGCACGCCGCCCGTGGCAAGGATCATCGGCACCGGCGCACGGTCGGCGCCGCTCTTCTCGTCGGTCAGCACGATGTGCTGGAAGCCGCGGCGCACCGCGTCCTCTGCATCGGCGCGTATGGCGTCCAGCGCGTCCTTCAGCGCCTCGTCCCCGTCGGCGGGGGCGAAGGTGCAGTCGATCTCGTAGACGTGCTCGCCCATGATCTCGCGCATCTTGGCGAACATGCCGTTCGAGACGACGGGGCTTTCCAGCGTGAAGATCTCGACCTGCGCGGAGCTTTCGTCGAGCACGTTCTGCAGGTTGCCGAACCGGGTCTTGAGGCTCATCACCCGGTGCTCGCGCAGGGGGTCGATGGCCGGGTTGGTGACCTGGCTGAAGTTCTGACGGAAGAAATGCGACAGCGGGCGGTAGGTCTTGGACAGCACCGCAGACGGCGTGTCGTCGCCCATGGAGCCGACCGCTTCCTTTGCGTCCTCCACCATCGGGTGCAGGATCAGTTCCATGTCCTCGAGCGTCAGCCCCGCGGCAACCTGGCGGCGGCGCAGGTCCTCCTTCCCGAACAGGCGCGGCTCGCGCACCGCCTCGATGTCGGAATCGAGCTCGCGGACGTTCTGGATCCACTCCTCGTAGGGCTGCTCGGCGGCGAGCTTGTCCTTGATCGCGCGGTCCCGGTAGAGCTTCTTTTCCACTAGGTCGACGGCGATCATGCGGCCCGGGCCGAGGCGGCCCTTCTCGATCACGCGGTTTTCCTCCAGCACCACCATGCCGGCTTCGGAACCGGCGACGATCAGCCCGTCGCGGGTCACGGCATAGCGCATGGGCCGCAGGCCGTTGCGGTCCATGCCGCCGATGACCCAGCGCCCGTCCGTCGCGGCGAGCGCTGCGGGGCCGTCCCACGGCTCCATGACCGAGTTGGAATAGGCGTACATCGCCCGGTGCGCTTCCGGCATCACGGTCACGCGCTTCGACCAGGCTTCGGGCACCAGCAGCGTCTTGGCGAGCGGCGCGGTGCGGCCCGCGCGCACCAGCACCTCGAACACGGCGTCGAGCGCGGCGGAATCCGACGAGCCCGGCTGGATGATCGGCTTCACGTCCTCCGCATGGACGCCGAAGTTTTCCGACGCCATCGGGATCTCGTGGCTCTTCATCCAGTTCGAGTTGCCCTTCAGCGTGTTGATCTCGCCATTGTGGGCGAGCATGCGGAAGGGCTGGGCCAGGCGCCACTGCGGGAAGGTGTTGGTCGAGTAGCGCTGGTGGAAGATCGCGAAGCGCGATTCGAAGCGCTCGTCCCGCAGGTCGGGATAGAACTCCGACAGGTGCTCGGCCAGGAACATGCCCTTGTAGATGATCGACCGGCACGACAGCGAGCAGATGTAGAAGTCGCGGATCGAGGCGGCCATCGCCGCTTTCTCCACGCGGCGGCGGATGAAGAACAGGTCGCGCTCGAACCGCTCCTCGTCGACACCCTTGGAGTTGGCGAGCAGGATCTGCTCGATCTCCGGGCGGGTGGCGTTCGCCTTCTCGCCGAGAACGTCGATGTTCACCGGCACCTGGCGCCAGCCATAGATGTAGTAGCCGAACTTCAGCACCTCCTGCTCGACGATCGTGCGGCAGACCTCCTGCGCGGCGAAATCGGTGCGCGGCAGGAAGACCTGGCCGACCGCGAGGCGGCCCTTCAGCGGCTCGTGCCCGGTGCGGGCGACGTGCTCCTTGAAGAACTCCTGCGAGATCTCGACGTGGATGCCCGCGCCGTCGCCGGTCTTGCCGTCGGCGTCGACCGCGCCGCGGTGCCACACGGCCTTCAGCGCGGCGATGCCCTTCTCCACGACCTCGCGGCGCGGCTTGCCGTCGATGGCGGCGACGAAGCCCACGCCGCAGGCATCGTGCTCGAACGCCGGATCGTAGAGGCCTTCGGCGGCCAGCCGCTCGCGCTCGCGCTCCATGCGCGCGATCTCTGCGAAGCCGGTGTCGATGATGGGGCGGTCGGTCATGGGCGCATCCCTCGTTCTTCTGTGTCCTTGATGGCGTGCAGGTCGCGTCGGGCCGGTCAGGCCGCGCGCACGCCGGCCGTCTCTCCGGCGGCCTTGGTCTTGTTCTGGATATAGGCGTGCATGGCTTCCGCAGCGTCGCGGCCGTCGCGGATCGCCCACACGACGAGCGAGGCCCCGCGCACGATGTCGCCCGCGGCGAACACGCCCTCCATCTCGGTCATCTGGGTGTGGAAGTCGACCTTGACCGTGCCCCAGCGCGTCACCGGAAGCTCTGGCGCGCCGAACAGGGTCGGCAGGTCCTCCGGATCGAAGCCCAGCGCCTTCAGCACGAGGTCGGCCTCGACCGTGAACTCGCTGCCCGCCACTTCCTCCGGCCGGCGGCGGCCCGTGGCGTCCGGCAGGCCGAGGCGCATCCGCACCGCGCGCACGCCCATCACCTGGTTGTCGTCGTCGGCGAGGAAGCCCTTGGGCGCGGCCAGCCACTCGAAATGCACGCCTTCCTCCTCGGCGTTCGCCACCTCGCGCTGCGAGCCCGGCATGTTCTCCCGGTCGCGGCGGTAAAGGCAGGTGACCGAGGTCGCGCCCTGGCGCACGGCGGTGCGCACGCAGTCCATGGCCGTGTCGCCGCCGCCGATGACGACGACCTTCTTGCCCTCCGCCGAGAGGCGCCCGTTGCGGAAGTCCGGCACCTCGTCGCCGAGGCCCACCCGGTTCGAGGCCGTCAGGAACTCCATCGCCGGCAGGATGCCGTCGGCGCCGGAGCCCGGGCCGTCGATGTCGCGCGCCTTGTAGACGCCGGTCGCGATCAGCACCGCGTCGTGCTTCTCCCGCAGGTCGGCGAGCGTCGCGTCGCGTCCGACCTCGAAGTTCATGCGATACTCGATCCCGCTGTCGGCGAGGCGCTTGGTGCGCCGTTCCACGACCTCCTTCTCAAGCTTGAAGCCGGGGATGCCGTAGATCAGCAGGCCGCCCGCGCGGTCGTACCGGTCGTAGACGGTGACCTTGTAGCCCTTGCGCCGCATCTCCTCCGCCGCGGCGAGACCCGCGGGGCCGGCGCCGACGATGCCGATGGACTGCTCAAGCTCGCGCGGCGGGGTAAAGGGCTGGATCCAGCCTTCCTCCCACGCGGTGTCGTTGATGTATTTCTCGACCGCGCCGATGGTGACCGTGCCGTGACCCGACTGCTCGATCACGCAATTGCCCTCGCACAGCCGGTCCTGCGGGCAGATGCGGCCGCAGATCTCCGGCATGTTGTTGGTCGCGCTCGACACCTCCCATGCCTCCTGCAGGCGGCCTTCCGCCGTCAGCTTCAGCCAGTCGGGGATGTTGTTGTGCAAGGGGCAGTGGACCTGGCAGAAGGGCACGCCGCACTGCGAGCAGCGCGAGGCCTGCTCGGCCGCCTTGGCCTCCGCAAACTCCGCATAGATCTCGTCGAAGTCGCGCTTGCGCGTGTCGGCGCCGCGCTTCTCGGGCATCTGGCGCCCGACCTTCACGAATTGCAGCATGCGTTGAGCCATTTTCGCGTCCCTTTGTGTTCTTCAAGCGCAGGCGTGATGAAGCGCAGCGTGATCTCTGGCATGGCACCGGGGCGGCCGCAGGGCCGATCTTCGTGCCGGCCTCCCTCCGTTACGGCGTCGTGCATGCGTGCCGGTCATCGGGGGTCCGGCCACCCTGTTCCGGCGTCCGGGCCGCCGGCTTCCGGGCGCGCTCGGCCCTCTACATAGCGCCATGCCGGCACGCGGCCAAGCGATTTTTCCAATTTAGGCATCAATACGAGACTAAATTGGCGCCCATTGCCCCGAAATCCACCGTTGGGTCGAAGGGTGCCCGGCATGTGCCGCGCGTTTCTGTCATATTGGTTCCGATATGAGACTAATTGAGGTGGCGGCTGTGGCGGGCTGGGCCTGGTCAGCAATTGTTATCCCAGGCCTGCTAGGATACCCCTCGCTGGCCCCGGAGTTGCCGGCGCGTTGCTAGGGAGATCCGCAAGGACATGGAGTTCATCCAGCTTGCCGTGCTGGCCGTCGTGCAGGGCATCACCGAGTTTCTGCCGATCAGTTCCTCGGCCCACCTGATTCTCGTGCCGGTTCTCTTCGGCTGGAAGGACCAGGGGCTCCTGATCGACGTCGCGCTGCACGTGGGCACGCTGGCTGCCGTAATGGTCTATTTCCGCAAGGAAACGGCCATGCTGATCCGTGGCGGCTTCGATGTCGTCCTGTTCCGGCGGACGGATGCCGCGCGGCTCGCCCTGATGGTGGTGGCCGCGACGGTGCCCGTGATGGTGGCGGGCCTGCTGTTCAAGGACATGATCGGCAGCGACTTCCGCGCGCCCCTGCTGATCGCGGCGACGACCATCCTGTTCGGGGTGGCGCTGTGGGTGGCCGACCGCAAGGCCGACCGGGCGGAGCGGCTGTTCGCCGGCATCACCTGGCGGGACGCGATCCTCGTGGGGCTGGCCCAGGCGCTGGCGCTCATTCCCGGCGTCAGCCGGTCGGGCATCACGATGACGGCGGCGCTGCTGCTCGGCTATTCGCGGCCCGAGGCGGCGCGTTTCGCGCTCGTCCTGGCGATACCGACGACATTCGCGGCGGGTGCGCTTGCAACCCTCGACCTTGTCCAGTCCGGCGACGCCACGCTGCAGCTCGACGCGGTGATCGCGGCCGCACTCGCCTTCGTCAGCGCGCTGGCGGCGATCTGGGCGATGATGCTCTGGCTGCGCCAGGCGACCTTCACGCCGTTCGTGATCTACCGCCTCGCGCTTGGCGTCATGCTTCTGTGGGTGTTCCTGTAGGGTCGTAGCCCACGTCCGTGAACTGGCCGTGCTTGCGGAACCGGTAGAGGTAGGTCGGCACGACCGCCTCCGCCGTGGCCGCCTCGATGCCCAGAGTCTCCAGCGTCCGCGCGCCCTCGGCCGCGACATTGTCGCGGGTCAGCTGCGCGATCTGGTCGCGGGTGATCGGCGGCGTGATGAGCGGCAGCATCTCGAACACCGCTGCCTGCGCGCGCGCCACAGGCACGGGCAGCGGCAGGAGGAAGCGCTTGCGCCCGATGATGCGCAGGGTCAGCTCCATCAGCTCGCGGAACGTGTAGACGTTCGGCCCGCCAAGCTCGTAGATCTCGCCCCCCAGTGCCGGGTTTTCCAGCGTGCGGGCAATGGCTTCCGCGACGTCGGCGACGTAGACCGGCTGGAAGCGCGTGGACCCGTCGCCGATCAGCGGCAGGAAGGGCGAGATGCGGGCCATCGCGGCGAAGCGGTTGAAGAACTCGTCTTCCGGTCCGAACACGATTGAGGGGCGGATGACGGTGGCGCCGGGCATGTGCTCGCGTGCGGCAACTTCGCCCGCGGCCTTGGTGCGGGCATAGGCCGACGGGCTCTCCGGGTCGGCCCCGATCGCCGACATCTGCACGAACTGCGTGACGCCCGCAGCCGCCGCGGCAGCGGCGACCCTGTCCGCACCATCGGCCTGCAGCGCGCGGAAGGTCTGGCGCCCGCTCTCCACAAGGATGCCGACGAGGTTGATCACGATGTCCGCGCCTTCGACAGCGCGCGCGACGGAGGCGGCATTGCGGACGTTCGCCTGTATCGGCATGATCTGGCCGACCGTGCCCAGCGGCTTCAGGAAATGCGCCTCGTTCGGGCGGCGGACGGCGACGCGGATGCGCGCGCCCGACTTCGCCAGCCGGCGGACGAGATGGCGCCCGACGAAGCCCGAGCCGCCGAAGATCGTGACGAGCTTGCCCTGAAGCGGAAGCTGCCCGCGGGCATCGCGCAGATTGTCGGCCATGGTCCTGCTCTCCCTGACGCATGTGCGGCGCCGCACCTTGGCGCCGCCCGACGATATAACCCGGGCGGCGCGGCCTGTCAGCCGTTCGTGGCGTAAAAACGGGGCCGTTTCGGCTTGCCGTCAAGAATCCCTGCGATGGCCGATTGACAGACGCCGCGAGGGCCGTTACTCACCCCTCCGCTGCTTGCTGAGCCCAGGTGGCGGAACTGGTAGACGCGCTAGCTTCAGGTGCTAGTGATCGAAAGGTCGTGGAGGTTCGAGTCCTCTCCTGGGCACCATTTCCCCCGGTTTCGGGGCCCTTGCCGGGGCATGTCCGCCATCCGGGGCCGGGCCGCGACGGGAATGAGGGGGAAGCAGGGCGCATGGCGATCCATCTTCACAAGGGCGATTTGCCGGACGGACTCGGTCTCGGGCCGGTGGTGGCGATCGACAGCGAGACGCTGGGCCTCAACCCGCACCGCGACCGTCTTTGCGTCGTGCAATTGTCGGCGGGCGACGGCGACGCTCACCTGGTTCAGTTTGCCCCGGACACCTACGACGCGCCTAATCTCTGCCGCCTGCTGGCCGACCCGGAGGTGCTGAAGCTCTATCATTTCGCGCGCTTCGACGTGGCGGTGATGGAGTACTATCTCGGCGTGCGCGCGGAGCCCGTCTATTGCACCAAGGTCGCGTCGAAGCTGGTGCGCACCTTCACCGACCGCCACTCGCTCAAGGACCTGGTGCGGGAGTTCGCGGGTGTGGAACTGTCGAAGCAGCAGCAATCCTCCGACTGGGGGGCGGAGACGCTCTCCCAGGCGCAGATGGAATATGCCGCGAGCGACGTGCTCTACCTGCACAAGGTGAAGGCCGGGCTCGACGCCATGCTGGCGCGCGAGGGGCGGACCGCGGTGGCGCAGGCCTGCTTCGACTTCCTGCCGGCGCGTGCCTGGCTCGACATCGCGGGCTGGGCCGAGACGGATATCTTCGCGCATTGATGCGCGCCCGGTGCACCGCCCCCGCGCCGCGCGCATGCGTTGTTTTCATGCCACACGCATTGACCGGCGCGCACCCAGCCCCCATTATCGCGGGCGGGCTGGCATGGATTTCGCATAACGGCCGTTAACCATAAGAATGTTGCGGGCGCGGAGAAGGGGTTTCGGGTGACGACAGCCAATGCACAGGCGGCGGCGCGCGCCGACGGTCAGACCGGCCGGGACGTGGCAGCCGGCCGGCGGGCGCTTTCGGTCGAGATCGCGGGCCTGACCGCGATGAGCGCGGCGCTGGACGGCAGTTTTTCCGCCGCCGTGGACCTGGTCGCGCGCACCACGGGCCGCACCATCCTGTCCGGCATGGGCAAGAGCGGGCACATCTGCGCCAAGATCGCGGCGACCTTCGCCTCGACGGGGACGCCGGCTCAATTCGTCCATCCGGGCGAGGCGAGCCACGGCGACCTCGGCATGATTCGCCAGGGCGACAGCGTGATCTGCCTGTCGAACTCCGGCGAGACCTCGGAGCTTGCCGACCTCATCGCGCACACCCGCCGCTTTTCGATCCCGCTGATCGGCATGGTGGGGCGCGCCGAAAGCACGCTGGCGCGGTCCGCCGACGTGGCGCTGGTCCTGCCGAAGGCGGAGGAGGCGTGCCCCAACGGCCTCGCGCCGACCACGTCGACCACCATGATGCTGGCGCTCGGCGACGCGCTGGCCGTCGCGCTGATGGAGCGGCGGGGCTTCTCGGCGGAGGATTTCCGCACCTTCCACCCGGGCGGGCGCCTCGGCGCGCGGCTGGTGCGCGTGCGCGACATCATGCATACGGGCACCGCACTCCCGCTCGTGACGCCCGAGACCGCGCTCGGCGACGCGCTGATCGAGATGACGTCGAAATCGTTCGGCTGCGTCGGGATCGAGGATGGTGCGGGCCGCCTCGTGGGCATCGTGACGGACGGCGACCTGCGCCGGCACATGCAGCCCGATCTGCTGACCCGCAAGGTCGCCGACGTGATGACCGCGCGGCCCAAGACGATCCGCGCCGACGCGCTGGCGGTGGAGGCGGTCTCGATGATGCAGGCGGCTGCGATCACCTCGGTATTCGTCGTCGAGGGGGAGCCGGGCGAGGGGGTGGCCCCGCGCATTGCCGGCTTCGTGAACATCCATGACTGCCTCCGCGCCGGAGTGGTCTGAGATGGCGTCTGCGCCCGCGCGGCGGCCGCGGCTGGACGGCCTGGCCGGAGCCGGGGGGTCGGCGCGGGATGCGCGCCGCTACTCCCGCTTCGTCGGCGTCATGCGGGTGGCGCTGCCGCTCGTGGCACTGCTGCTGCTCGCGGCGCTCACGCTCTGGCCCGTGATCGGGGAGCGGATCCGCGCGCTCGAATCGGCCCGCGTGATGGGTGAGATGAACGTTCCCGGCGACCTGATGAAGATGACGCGGCCCAGCTATTCGGGCGCGGATGCGTCCGGGCGCCGCTACGCGCTGGTGGCCGATGCCGCCTATCCGAACGGTCTCGACCCGACCGAGGTGCGGCTGGAACGGCTCACCGCGACCGTCACCGATCCCTCCGGCCGTACCGTGACCGTCGATGCCGTGCGCGGGCTCTATTATCCGAAGCTCGAGACGCTCGATCTCGACGGCGGCGTGGTCGTGACCTCGAACGACGGCACGCGCGTGGAGACAGGGGCCGCCACCCTGGATCTTGCCCAGGGCACGATCGTCGCGCCCGGCGCACTCGCAGCGGAGGGGCCCTACGGCACGCTCGACGCCGCCCGCGCCCGCGTCAGCGACGAGGGCCGGCGCCTGAAATTCGACGGCGGTGTCCGTCTCGTGATCAATCCCGTGCGCGGGGCCGACGCACCGACCCCCGCCTCCGGACCGGAGAGCCGCCCATGATGTCCCCTGCCTTTCTCCGCGCGGCGCTCGCCCGCTTCGGTCTTGCCGCGGCGCTCATGGCCGCTGTGCCTGCCTTCGCCCAGTCGCCGGCGCCGGGATTTGCGCTGGACGCATCGAAACCGATCGAGATCACGGCCGACAGCCTCGAGGTCCTGCAGCAGGAAAGCCGCGCGATCTTCTCCGGCAAGGTGGACGTGGTGCAGGGCGACATCCGCCTGCGGACCGAGCGGCTGCGCGTCGCCTATTCCGGCGACCCGCAATCGGGCGGCGGCCAGATAACCGAACTTCGCGCCGAGGGCGGCGTCGTCGTGACGTCGGGCCGCGAGAAGGCGACCGGCGCCACCGCGCACTACGACGTCGCAGCGCGCACCATCCGCATGACCGGCGACGTGGTGCTGAGCCAGGACGACACGGTGATCCGCGGGCAGGAGCTGGTGATCGACCTTGCCACGGGGCGCTCGAAGCTGACCGGCGGGTCCGGCGGCGGGCGCGTGCGCAGCGTCTTCACCGTGCCCGAACGCGGGGCGAAGGAGCAGTGACATGAGGGTGGGCGTGCGTTCCGTGCAGACGGCTTCAGAGAAATTTAAGCGGGGCGGGGTCCAATGACATCCTGGCTAAGGGGGGTTCTGAAGGGCGGCCCGTCCGCACCCGAGAAACCGGCCGGTTCGCGTCCGCGCCCGCGCGTGGTGGCAGACCGGGCGGGGCTGGAGGCCCACGAGATCGGCAAGAGCTTCAAGAAGCGGCCGGTCGTCCGGGGTGTCAGCCTGAAGGTGCGCCGCGGCGAGATCGTCGGCCTTCTGGGACCCAACGGAGCCGGGAAGACGACCTGTTTCTACATGATCACCGGATTGGTGGCCGCGGACTATGGACGCATATCGCTCGACGGGCACGACATCACCGACCTGCCGATGTACCGGCGGGCCCGTCTCGGCGTCGGCTATCTTCCGCAGGAGGCCTCGATCTTCCGCGGCCTCACGGTCGAGGACAACATCCGCGCCGTGCTCGAACTCAACGTCGGCGACCGCGACAAGCGCGAGGCGCTGCTCGACGACTTGCTGGCTGAGTTTTCCATCACCCATCTCCGGCGCACCCCGTCCATCGCGCTTTCGGGCGGCGAGCGGCGCCGGCTGGAGATCGCCCGCGCGCTCGCGTCCGCGCCCTCTTTCATGCTGCTGGACGAGCCCTTCGCGGGCGTCGACCCGATCGCGGTCGGCGACATCCGCGCGCTCGTGCAGCACCTCAAGGAGCGGGGCATCGGCGTGCTGATCACCGACCATAATGTGCGCGAGACGCTCGACCTGATCGACCGGGCCTACATCATCCATTCCGGGCAGGTCCTCATGGAGGGCACGCCGTCCGAGATCGTGCGCGACGCCGACGTGCGCCGCGTCTATCTCGGGGAAAGGTTCTCGCTCTGATGTCCGCCGCCGGACCCTCGCGCATGTCCCTTGCGCCCAGGCTGGAGGTCCGGCAGAGCCAGCAGCTCGTCATGACGCCGCAGCTGCAGCAGGCGATCAAGCTGCTGCAGCTTTCCAACATAGAGCTCGCCTCCTTCGTGGAGGAGGAGCTGGAGCGCAATCCGCTGCTCGAACGCGACGAGCGGGGAGACCGCGGCGATGGCGATTCGGACGGGTCGGACCGGGCCGACGCGCAGACCCGGACCGAACGAGCGGACGAGGCGCTGGGCGACGACAGCCGCGGCTACGAGCGGTCCGAGGCGCTCGACGGCGGGCAGGAGAACCTCTACGGCGACGACACCGGCTCCGACGCGGTGCCGGCCCGGGTGGGCGAAGGCGACGCATTCGCGGTCAATTCCTGGTCGGGCGTCGGCGGCGGCCGCGGCTTCGACGGCGAGGATGGCGGCTTCGAGGAAATGCTGTCCGCCGAGGACACGCTGCATGATCATTTGCGCAAGCAATTGCACCTTGCGACGCGCGACCGGCAGATGCTGCTGATCGGGGAGCTTCTGATCGACCAGGTGGACGACGCCGGCTACATCCGCGAGCCGATGGCGGAGTTTGCGCTGCGCCTCGGCATCCCGCCCGCGCGGGCGGAAGCCGCGCTGGCGCTCGTGCAGTCGCTCGAGCCGACCGGCGTCGGCGCGCGCGACCTG
Organism: Futiania mangrovi; assembly: GCF_024158125.1. Taxonomy (NCBI): domain Bacteria; kingdom Pseudomonadati; phylum Pseudomonadota; class Alphaproteobacteria; order Futianiales; family Futianiaceae; genus Futiania; species Futiania mangrovi. Next base: position 1,155,545 of record NZ_JAMZFT010000002.1, read on the forward strand.
AAGGAGTGTCTCGTCCTGCAATTGAAGGAGCGGGACCGCTACGACCCGTGCATGGCCGCGCTGCTCGACAATCTCCACCTGCTTGCCCGGCGCGACCTGACCCAGCTTCTGCGCGTCTGCGGCGTCGACATGGACGACCTGCAGGAGATGATCGCGGAGGTGCGCGCGCTCGAGCCCAAGCCCGGCCGCGCATTCGGCGGCGCCCCCGTCCAGCCGGTCGTGCCCGACGTCTTCGTGCGCGAGAGCCAGAGCGGCGGCTGGCTCGTCGAACTGAACAGCGAGACCCTGCCGCGCGTCCTCGTGAATAGCCGCTATTACACGCAGATCAGCGGCTCGGGGCTCAGCAAGGAAGACAAGACCTATCTCTCCGACTGCTACCAGACCGGCAACTGGCTGGTGAAGAGCCTCGATCAGCGCGCGCGCACCATCCTGAAGGTCGCGACCGAGATCGTGCGCCAGCAGGACGGGTTCTTCGCCTATGGCATCACAGAACTGCGGCCCCTGAACCTCAAGACGGTGGCCGAGGCGGTCAGCCTGCACGAATCGACCGTCAGCCGCGTGACGGCGAACAAGTACATCGGCACCGCCCGCGGCATCCTCGAGATGAAGTACTTCTTCACGACCGCCATCGCCTCGGCGGACGGCGGCGAGGCGCTGTCGGCAGAATCGGTTCGTCACCGCATCCGCGGGCTGATCGACGCGGAGCCGCCCGACGCCATCCTGTCCGACGACCGGATCGTGGAAATCCTCAAATCCGAGGGCGTGGACATTGCCCGCAGGACCGTGGCGAAGTATCGTGAGGCCATGCGGATTCCGTCCTCGGTGCAACGCCGCCGCATGAAGGCGGCTCTTGTCTAATATATTGACTTAAAACGGAATTCCGCTCAGAGTTGACTTGTGGAAGCGGGGCAAACTACTGTCCCGTCCGCTTTCGGGGGGCCTTGCGAAACGGCCCCGATGGCACAGTCACACATGAGGCAGGAACGCCCATGCATCTTCAGATTACCGGTAAGCAGATCGACATCGGCGACGCTCTCAAGGTTCATGTCGAGGACCGCCTCGACGAGGCCGTGGGCAAGTACTTCAGCCGTCCGACCGAGACGGCGGTGACCTTCAACCGGGAGGGGCCCGGCTTCCGCTGCGACCTCCAGATCCATCTGCCGTCCGGCATGACCGGCCATGCGCACGCCAATGCGCAGGACATCTACCTGAGCTTCGACGACGCGCTGACGCGGCTGGAGAAGCAGTTGCGGCGCTACAAGCGGCGGCTGAAGGACCATCACAAGGCCCGCGAGGGAAGTATCCCTTCCATTTCTGCCGCATCCTATGTCATAAGCGCGCCGTCGGAGGACGAGGAGGCAAGCGAGAGCGAGCCGGAGACGCTTGATCCCGTAATCGTGGCGGAGACCACGACGGATATACGCGAGTTCACGGTCGGGGAAGCCGTCATGCAGCTGGAGCTTTCGTCGTCCGCGGCGATGATGTTCCGCAACAGCGCGCATGGCGGTCTGAACATGGTCTACCGCAGGTCCGATGGGAACATCGGCTGGGTGGATCCTGACGGGCGGACCAAGCGCGGGGCGTGACGGCAGGCACGCCCGAGCCCCGCAGCGAACCTGTATCGAGGCGATATGGAACTGCATGAACTGGTGCTTCCGGAGGCAGTGCTTCCGGCGCTCAAGGTGTCAAGCAAGAAGCAGGCGCTCGAGGCGCTCGCTGCCAAGGCTGCCGAGCTGACGGGCCTTGGGGAGCGTGACATCTTCGAGACCCTGCTCGGCCGGGAGCGGCTCGGAACCACGGGTGTCGGGCAGGGCGTTGCGATCCCGCATGGCAAGCTCGACGGGCTTGACCGCGTGTGGGGCGTGTTCGCGCGCCTCGACCAGCCGATCGATTTCGATTCCATCGACGAGCAACCGGTCGACCTGGTCTTCCTGCTGCTCGCCCCGACGGGGGCGGGGGCCGATCACCTGAAGGCGCTGGCCCGCGTGTCGCGCCTCCTGCGCAACAAGGTGGTCTGCGCCAAGATCCGCGGCAGCCGGGATGCCGACGCGATCCACGCGCTGCTCACCGAATCTTCGGCCGCGTCGAACGCCGCCTGACGGCGGACGCGGCGGTGCCGGAAACGCACCGGGCCGGATCCTGCGGGGATCCGGCCCGGTTCTGCGTTCAAGGGGGGCGGTTCCGTCCGCGCCGGCGGCGGCTCAGTGGACGCTCACCGGCTCCATGTCGTTCTGACGTGCGGTCACGAAGGCGGCTGTCCGGCCATTGACGATGGCAAGCCTCGTGCCGTCCGCCTGGTGGATCGCGTAGAGCTGGCCGGTCCGGGCCAGCGACTGGGCTTCGGGAATTCCCTCCGCCTCGTCGGCTGCCAGCGGCCGGACGTAAACCGTGTCCGGCGTGCCGAGCGCCAGCAGCGCCTCGGCGGTGATGGCGCCCGCGGCGCCGGGGGTGTGCTTTGCAATCATGTGCGTCCGTGTGCTCCGAATGATGGGTCGCAAGGGGCCAGACGGCCCGTCAGCTTCCGGCAGGAGTGATCTTGATCTCGCGCACCACTTCCTGCGTTTGCGGACGCCGCAGCTCGATGTGGAGCAGGCCGTCCGCCATGCGCGCGCCTTCCACCTCGATGCCGTCCGCGAGCAGGAAGCTCCGCTGGAACTGACGCGCGGCAATGCCACGGTGGAGATAGACGCGATCGACGTCCTCGGTCTGCTTGCCCGCGATCACGAGGTGCTTGTCCTTGAGCGTGATCGACAATTCTTCGAGGCGGAAACCGGCCACGGCGAGCGTGATGCGCAGGCGATCCTCGCCCAACTGCTCGATGTTGTAGGGCGGATAGCTCTCGCCGCCCGATTTCGACAGCTGCTCCAGCATCCGCTCGACATGGTCGAAGCCCAGAAGCTGGGGGCTGCTAAACAGCGACATGCGACTCATCTGCTGTCCTCCTGAAGAAGCGACAGGGAACGGCCCGCCCGGAAATCGGCACGCAGCGCGTCCTTGGGTACAGTGCAAGACATGGGGGTGTCGGGGGGGCGGTTCAAGCGGCGCCGGATAGCCGCTGCCGCGGATGCGAAAAGGCCCGGTGCGCGGTGCACCGGGCCTCTCGATCTGGTGGAGCCAGGCGGAGTCGAACCGCCGACCTCTTGAATGCCATTCAAGCGCTCTCCCAACTGAGCTATGGCCCCGAAAACCCTGTCGCCGCGCGTTGGGACATCGCGGCCGCGGCGGGGATATACGCTGTTCCGGGCGGGGGTTCAACCCGAAAATCAGCGCCTTTTCAAACCTGCGCAGGATCAGCGCTTGGGCAGGTCCTCGTCGCCGTCCTCGTCCTCATCTTCGAGCGGGAGGTCGTCTTCCTCGTCGTCGAGAGGCAGATCCTCGTCCTCGTCCAGGTCGTCGAGATCGTCGATGTCCTCGTCTTCCTCGACAGGCAGGTCCTCGTCGAGATCTTCCTCCTCGTCCTCGTCGATTTCGGCCAGGTCGTCGCCGTCTTCCTCGTCATCGTCGTCGTCCGAGGTGTCGGCGTCGTCCTCGTCCTCGTCCTCGTCCGCCTCTTCCTCCTCGTCCTCGAGGTCCTCGTCTTCCAGATCCTCGTCCTCGGTCACCGGCGCGCGCTTTGCCGGCACCTTGTCGGCCGGGCGCGTCTTGCGCGACTTCAGCACCACCTCCGGCTCGAACACCTCGCCGCACTTCGGGCAGGTGAGGGGCGGGGTCTTGCCCAGGTCGTAGAATTTCGTGTCGCAGGCAGGGCAGATGCGCTTCGTGCCCCATTCCGGTTTCGCCATGGCGTCCATCCCCCTTGGCTGCTGGAGCCCGGCCACCCCCGCGCAAGCGGCAGGCACCCCGGGTGCGCGCCCGCGCGATCCTCCGCGGGCGCCGGGGTGTTTGCCACGCTGCCGGGCCTCTGTCAAAAGTCAAAATCGCATCGCGGCGGCGGGGCTTTCGCTTTTTCTGCGCGCCCGGCTTGCGGGAGCGCGCGGGATCGGTCAGTTTGCGCCCGCATCGGCGGCCCAACGCGGCCGTTCCAGCGACCGGAGACGTCCATGTCCGCAGACCCCGAGAGCGCGCCGCGGCCGCTCGTTTCGGCGGCGTCCGGCCCCTTGTCGGGCACGGGCCGCGCCCCCGGCGACAAGTCGGTCTCGCACCGCGCACTGATCTTCGGCGCGCTGGCGGTGGGGGAGACGTCGATCACCGGCCTGCTGGAGGGCGAGGACGTGCTGCGCACTGCCGCCGCCATGGGTGCGCTGGGCGCCGAGGTCGCGCGCGAGGGCACTGGCGCATGGCGCGTGCGCGGCGTGGGCGTCGGCGGGCTCGCCGAGCCTGCGGGAGTGCTCGACCTTGGCAATTCGGGCACGGGCGCGCGGCTCATCATGGGTCTCGTCGCGGGGCACCCGATCACGGCGACATTCACGGGCGACGCCTCGCTGTCGCGCCGGCCGATGGGCCGCGTGCTGACGCCGCTCGGGCAGATGGGCGCAACGTGGCTTTCGCGCGAGGGCGGGCGGCTGCCGCTGACGCTGCATGGGGCCGCGCGGGCGCGCGCCATCCGCTATGTCCTTCCGGTCGCCTCCGCGCAGGTAAAGTCGGCGGTGCTGCTCGCGGGCCTCAACGCGCCGGGCCGCACGATCGTCGTCGAGCCGGAAGCCACACGCGACCACACCGAGCGGATGTTGCGTCACTTCGGCGCCACGGTGACGGTGACCGAGGGGCCGGAGGGGCGCGAGATCGCCCTCGACGGGGAGCCGGACCTGACCGCCGCCCCGGTGGCCGTGCCGGGAGATCCGTCGTCGGCAGCCTTCCCGCTGGTCGCGGCACTGACCGTGCCGGGCTCGCAGGTGCGGATGGAAGGCGTCGGCCTCAACCCCGGACGCACGGGCCTCTTCGACACGCTTCGGGAGATGGGCGCGGACCTCGTCATCGAGAATGCGCGCACGGAAGCGGGCGAGCCCGTCGGCGATCTCGTGGCGCGCCATTCCGCGCTGAAGGGCGTGACCGTGCCGCCGGAGCGCGCGCCCTCCATGATCGACGAATACCCGATCCTCTGCGTCGCCGCCGCCCATGCCGAGGGGGAGACGGTGATGCAGGGCATCGGCGAGCTTCGCGTGAAGGAAAGCGACCGGATCGCTGCCATGGCGCGCGGGCTGGAGGCGTGCGGCGTCAAGGTCGCGGAGAGCCCGGACGGCATGACCGTCACCGGCGCGCCGGGCGCCGTGCCGGGTGGGGCGACGGTGGCCACACATCTCGATCACCGCATCGCCATGTCCTTCCTGGTGCTCGGTCTGTCCGCGCGGACGCCGGTCGGCGTCGACGACGCCCGCATGATCGCGACGAGCTTCCCGGAGTTCGAGGTACTGATGACCGGCTTCGGCGCGGCGTTCCGCGAGGCGCCCCCGGCATGACCGCGCGCGGTCCGGTGATCGCCATCGACGGCCCCGCCGCGTCCGGCAAGGGTACCATCGGGCGCGCGCTCGCCCGGCATTTCGGCTTCGCGCATCTCGATACGGGTGCGATCTACCGTGCCGTGGGGCACGCCGTCCGGATGGCTGGGGACGACCCCGCCGATCCGGCTGCGGCGGAGGCTGCTGCGCGCGCGCTGACACCCGGCCAGCTCGACGACCCGGCCTTGCGGGGCGAGGCGGCAGGGGCTGCGGCCTCGGTCGTCGCCGCCATTCCGGGCGTACGGGCAGCCCTTCTCGACTTCCAGCGGGACTTCGCGGCACACCCCCCGGGCGGCGCGCCGGGCGCGGTGCTCGACGGGCGCGACATCGGCACGGTCGTGTGCCCGGACGCCGACCTGAAGCTGTTCGTCACGGCCGCCGCGGAGACGCGCGCCCGCCGCCGCCATCTTGAACTCTCGCGCCGCGGCGATCGGGTAACGGAAGCGGACGTGCTGGCCGACATCCGCGCCCGGGACGCCCGCGATGCGGGCCGGACGGCGGCACCGATGGTCCGCGCGGGCGACGCACGCTTGCTCGACACCACCGAAATGGATATAGACAGCGCCGTCGCTGAAGCGATCCGACTGACCGAGGACGCGCTGCGGGCAAGGGGATGACCCGGCCCGGGCGCAATTGACGTTTGTCCGTGACGTGACATCAACGAGACCCCGGCACCGCCCCTCGGGGGTGGGCGCATTCGGGGAAGACCGCCGGAGCCAACCGGCTGGCCCGAAACGACAGAATGATCAGGAGAAAGACCTTACATGACGAATCAGACGCAAGGCGAGAGCTTCAACCCCACCCGTGACGACTTCGCGGCGATGCTCAACGAGAGCTTCGAGACCGAGGTTCCGGTGGAAGGCTCCGTCGTCAAGGGCACCGTGATTGCCGTCGAGAACGACTTCGCGGTGATCGACATCGGCCTCAAGACCGAGGGCCGGGTCGAACTCAAGGAATTCGGGCGTGGCGGCCAGGGCAGCCAGCCCAAGGTCGGCGACGTGGTCGAGGTCTACCTCGACCGGATCGAGAATGCGCGCGGCGAGGCCGTGCTCAGCCGTGACAAGGCGCGCCGCGAGGAAGCCTGGGACCGCCTGGAGAAGGCGGCCGAGAAGAACGACCGCGTCGAGGGCCACATCTTCGGCCGCGTCAAGGGCGGCTTCACCGTCGACCTCGGCGGCGCGGTGGCCTTCCTTCCGGGCAGCCAGGTCGACGTGCGCCCGGTGCGCGACGTGACCCCGCTGCTGAACGTGCCGCAGCCGTTCCAGATCCTGAAGATGGACCGCCGCCGCGGCAACATCGTGGTCTCGCGCCGCGCCGTGCTCGAGGAAGCGCGTGCCGAGCAGCGTCAGGAACTGGTCGAGAACCTGCGCGAGGGCGACGTGGTCGAGGGTGTGGTCAAGAACATCACCGACTACGGTGCCTTCGTCGACCTGGGCGGCGTCGATGGCCTGCTGCACGTCACCGACATGGCGTGGCGCCGGGTCAACCACCCGTCCGAGATTGTCCAGATCGGCCAGCAGCTCAAGGTGCAGATCATCAAGGTCAACCCCGAGACGCAGCGCATCTCGCTGGGCATCAAGCAGCTCCAGGCCGACCCGTGGGACGGCGTGGAAGCCAAGTACCCGGTCGGCGTGAAGTTCACCGGCCGCGTCACCAACATCACCGACTACGGCGCCTTCGTGGAGCTGGAGCCGGGGGTCGAGGGCCTGGTGCACGTCTCCGAAATGTCCTGGACGAAGAAGAACGTCCATCCGGGCAAGATCGTCTCCACCTCCCAGGAGGTCGAGGTGATGGTGCTCGAGGTCGATCCGGACAAGCGCCGCATCAGCCTCGGCCTGAAGCAGTGCATGGACAACCCCTGGTCGACGTTCTCCGAGCAGTATCCGGTCGGCACCGAGATCGAGGGCGAGGTCAAGAACATGACCGAGTTCGGCCTGTTCATCGGCCTTCCGGGCGACGTCGACGGCATGGTCCACCTGTCCGATCTGGACTGGAGCCGTCCGGGCGACGTGGTGATCAAGGAGTACAAGAAGGGCGACATCGTCAAGGCGAAGGTGCTCGACGTCGATACCGACAAGGAGCGTATTTCGCTCGGCATCAAGCAGCTCGAGGGCGATCCGTTCGAGACCGCATCGGCTGGCCTGCGCAAGGGCGACACGGTCACCTGCACCGTCAAGGCGGTTCAGGACAACGGCCTCGTCGTGGCGGTGGGTTCGGAAGGGGCGGAAGCCTTCATCCGCCGCGCCGACCTGTCGCGCGACCGTTCGGAGCAGCGTCCGGAGCGTTTCGCGGTGGGCGACAAGGTCGACGCCCGCGTGACCAACGTGGACCGCTCGGGCCGCTCGATCGGCTTGTCGATCAAGGCGCTCGAGATCGCCGAGGAGAAGGAGGCGGTGGCCCAGTACGGCTCGTCCGACTCCGGCGCCTCGCTCGGCGACATCCTCGGTGCCGCGCTGTCGAAGGCGCAGAAGGACAAGGGCGACGAGGAGTGATCTTCGCCTCCCTCTGAACGAAGGAGCAGGCCGCGATGGCGCGTGACATTGACGAGGTTCTGGAACGTCGTCGCCTCCGCCGTCGCGGCCGCTTCTGGCGGTTCGCCGCCATTCTCTTCGCGGTCGTCGCGCTCGTCGTCGCGATCGACCGCACGGGCGTCTCCCCCATCCGCGGGGAGCGCATCGCCCGCCTCACCATCGAAGGAACCATCGTCGACGATCCCGTGATGATCGAGGGGATCGGCGAACTGGCCGAGGACGTCAGCGTCGCGGCGGTGATCCTGCATGTCGACAGTCCCGGCGGCACCGTCTCGGGGGCGGAGGCGCTCTACGAAAGCCTGCGCAAGCTGGCCGAGACGAAGCCGCTCGCGGTCACCATGGGCTCGGTCGCGGCCTCGGGCGGGTACATCGCCGCCATCGCCGGCGACCATATCGTCGCACGGCGCAATTCCATCACCGGCTCCATCGGCGTGATCTTCCAGTCGCCGGATGTCTCGGGCCTGCTCGACACGCTCGGCGTGCGGGTGGACGAGATCAAGAGCGCGCCGCTGAAGGGCCAGCCGACCGGCCTCAGCCCCATGAGCGACGAGGTGCGCGAGGCCATGCGCGGCCTTCTGCAAGACAGCTTCGCCTGGTTCCGGGATCTCGTGGCGGAGCGGCGCGGCCTTGCACCGGAGATCATGGCGCAGGTGACGGACGGGCGCGTCTTCACGGGCGGGCAGGCCGTCGGCCTCGGCCTCGTGGATGCCGTCGGCGGCGAGGATGCGGCCATCGCCTGGCTCGAAGCCGAGCGCGGGGTCGCCCCTGACTTGCCCGTCGTGCCCTACGATCCGGGCTCGATCTTCGAGCAGGAGGCCGGACTGATCGGCCAGGCGCTGGCAGGCGCCGCGCGACTGCTGGGGCGCGAGGCGGGTCTCTCCGTTGACGGGCTCGTTTCTGTCTGGCAACCTACTGTACGATAAGCAATTTTTCCTCGTCCTTTTTAGATTTGGGCATTCTAAATAAAAGAAAGGGGGGCAGGGTCTCCGCGCCGCGTTACCGCCGAGAGCCGTGCTGAGGGGGGATGATCAAATCCGAACTGGTTCAAAAGCTTGCCGCCGCCAACCCGCATCTTTACCAGCGGGATGTCGAGCGGATCGTGCACACGATCTTCGATGAGATTTCCGCCGCGCTCGCCCGCGGGGACCGGGTGGAACTGCGCGGTTTCGGCGCGTTCTCGGTCAAGCACCGCCCGCCGCGCAAGGGCCGCAACCCGCGCACCGGCGACGTGGTCGAGGTGGGGGAGAAGTACGTCCCCTTCTTCAAGACCGGCAAGGAACTGCGGGAGCGTCTGAACCCCGGCAACCCCGGCGTCTGAGCGGGAGGTCGCGAACCGCGCCATGAAGCTTGTCCGTTTCGTCTGCTATCTCGTTGCCGCGCTTCTGTTCGGCGTGATCGCCTTCGCCAACCGGCAGGTCGTCACCCTGCACCTCGATCCCTTCAATCCCGAGGCGGGTTATCTGCCGAGCGTGGAGACGCGACTCGCCATCGTGATCCTCGCCACGCTGATGATCGGCTTCGTGGCGGGCGGTATCGTGATGTGGTTCGTGCAGGGCAAGCACCGCAAGGCCGCGCGCGCCGCGCGGGCGGATGCGCGCATCGCCCACCGGGAGGCGGAGGAGGCGCAGGCCAAGTTGCCGCCGCCGCGCCCGGGCGGATTGCCCGCGAAGGCTGCCTGAGGAGGGCGCGGGAGCGCACATCCATGCGCGTCATCGTCACCGGGGCCGGAATCGCAGGCCTGTCGACGGCCTGGGCGCTCGCGGGCGAGGGCCACGAGGTCGTGCTGCTTGACCAGGGGCCGATTCCCAATCCGCTCTCGGCGTCCGCCGACCAGCACCGCATCATCCGTCGCGCCTATGCCGGGCAGGACGGCTATGCCCGGGCGATTTCCGAAGCGTTTTCGGCGTGGGATGCGCTCTGGGCCGACCTCGGCGCCGCGCACTACGCCAACACGGGCGTGATCGCCGTTTCCCAGCACGCGGGCGACGAGGCCGACCGCTACCGTGCCGGGCTGGAGCGCATGGGCACGCCGTTCGTGCGCCTTGCGCCGGCCACGGCGGCCAGCGACTACCCCTTTCTCGATCCCGCGACCTTTGCCTATGCGATCCGCATGGAGGAGGGGGGGGTGCTGTTCTCCGCGCGCATCGCACACGCACTGGCGGGATGGCTCGCGGCGGCGGGCGCGGAACTCAGGCCCTACACCCGCGTGACCGGGCTCGATGCCGACGGCGCGGCGGTCGTGACGGCATCCGGCCAGCGCATCACGGGCGACGCCGTGGTGGTGACGGTGGGTGCGTGGGTCACGGACCTTCTGCCCGATCTCGCCCCGACGCTGACGCCCTGGCGTACCGCGGTCGCCTATCTGGAGCCGCCGCCGGACCTCGCCGCTGCCTGGGCGGGCGCGCCCGCCATTCTCGACGTGGGCGGCGCGGTCGACGGCTATGTTCTGCCGCCCGTCCAGGGCACGGGGCTCAAGGTCGGCGCCGGCATCCACAAGGTGAAGGCACGGGCGGATGAGCGCCGCGCGCCGGAACCGGGGGAAGGGCAGCGGCTGCGCGACTGCTTCGCGCCCCCCTTCGCGCGGATCGATGAGTACCGGGTGGCCGAAGTGGTGACCTGCGCCTACACCTTCACGCGCGACGAGCATTTCTTCGCGGCGCGCCGGGGACGGGCGTGGATCGTCTCGGCCTGTTCCGGCCACGGCTACAAGTTCGGCCCCGCGGTCGGCCGCCGCCTCGCGCGCGCGGTCGAGACGGGCGACGCGGACGGTCTCGTCCGCTGGATCGAGGCGCGGGGCGGATAGAGCCTCGCGCTCCGCATCCGGCTTTGCTAAGACGTGCGGCCATGAGCAAGGCCACCGACATCAAGGTCAAGATCTGCGGCATCCGCACGCCCGCGGCGCTGGCCGCCGCGGCGGAGGGCGGGGCGGCGTTCGTGGGCTTCGTGTTCCATCCTGCAAGCCCGCGTCACCTCGCGGTGGAGGAGGCGCGCACTCTCGCGGCCGAGGCGCCGGCGGGGCTCGCCAAGGTCGGCCTGTTCGTCGATCCGGACGATGCCGCGCTGGACGCTGTGCTCTCCCGCGTGCCGCTCGACATCCTCCAGCTGCACGGGGCGGAGAGCCCGGCGCGGGTGGCGGAAATAAAGGCGCGCACGGGCCTGCCCGCGATCAAGGCGCTGGGCGTCGCGACGGCGGATGACCTCGCCCGCGCGCGCGATTTCGCGGGCGTGGCCGACATGTTCCTGTTCGACGCCAAGCCCGCGCCCGATGCGGCGGTTCCGGGCGGCACGGGGCTGGCCTTCGACTGGACACTGCTCGCCGGCTTGCGCACGCGCACGCCCTGGTTCCTCGCTGGCGGCCTGACGCCGCAGAACGTGGCGGAAGCCATTGACAGGACCGGCGCGCGAATGGTCGATGTTTCCTCCGGCGTGGAGCGGTCGCGGGGTTTGAAGGACCCCGCCCTGATCCATGCCTTCCTCAAGGCTGCGCGCGGGGCCCGCGCGCCCGCGGAGAATGTTCATGGGCAGTGAGAAACCGAACAGCTACCGGACCGGCCCGGACGAGTCCGGTCATTTCGGCATTTTCGGCGGCCGCTTCGTCGCCGAGACGCTGATGCCGCTCATCCTCGACCTGCAGGCGGCCTACGAGGCGGCGAAGACCGACCCCGCCTTCAAGGCCGAGATGGACGACCTGATGACGCACTATGTCGGGCGTCCCTCGCCGCTCTATTACGCCGAGCGGCTGACCGAGCACCTGGGCGGCGCCAAGATCTACCTGAAGCGCGACGAGCTGAACCACACCGGCGCGCACAAGATCAACAACGTGCTGGGGCAGATCCTGCTTGCCCGCCGCATGGGCAAGACGCGGATCATTGCCGAGACAGGCGCGGGCCAGCATGGCGTGGCGACCGCGACTGCGTGCGCGCGCTTCGGCCTGCAATGCGTCGTCTACATGGGCGAGACGGACGTGAAGCGCCAGCAGCCCAACGTTTTCCGCATGAAGCTCCTGGGGGCGGAGGTGGTGCCCGTCACCTCTGGCTCGCGCACGCTCAAGGACGCCATGAACGAGGCGCTGCGCGACTGGGTGACGAATGTCTCCGACACCTTCTATTGCATCGGCACGGTGGCGGGGCCGCATCCCTATCCGGCGATGGTGCGCGACTTCCAGTCCGTGATCGGGCAGGAGACGCGCGAGCAGATGCAGGCGCGCGAAGGCCGCCTGCCCGACAGCCTGGTGGCCTGCATCGGCGGCGGGTCGAACGCGATGGGCCTGTTCCATCCGTTCCTCGACGACGCGAGCGTGGAAATCTACGGGGTCGAGGCCGCGGGCCTCGGCATCGAGACGGGCCAGCACGCCGCCTCGCTCACTGGCGGACGCCCGGGCGTGCTGCACGGCAACCGCACCTATCTGCTGATGGACGACGACGGCCAGATCACCGAGGCGCACTCGATCTCGGCGGGCCTCGACTATCCGGGCATCGGGCCGGAACATTCTTGGCTGAAGGACGTGGGCCGCGTGCAATATCTCTCGGCGACGGACCGGGAGGCGCTCGACGCCTTCCAGCTCTGCTGCCGGCTGGAGGGGATCATCCCAGCGCTCGAGCCCTCGCACGCGCTCGCCAAGGTGATCGAACTGGCGCCCCGCAAGCCAAAGGATCACCTGATGGTCATGAACATGTGCGGCCGGGGCGACAAGGACATCTTCACCGTCGCCGAAGCGCTGGGAGTGGACCTGTGACGTTCGAGACGCGCATCGGGCGGCGCTTCGCCCAATTGAAGGAAGAGGGGCGCGCGGCGCTCGTGACCTTCGTGACGGCGGGCGATCCGGACCGCGACACCTCCATGGCCATCGTCAAGGGCCTGCCCGCGGCGGGTGCCGACGTGATCGAGCTGGGGGTGCCCTTCACCGACCCGATGGCAGACGGCCCCTCGATCCAGGCAGCGGGCCTGCGCGCGCTCAAGGCCGGGCAGACGCTGAAGCGCACGCTCGCCATGGTGCGGGAGTTCCGGGAGGGCGACGGCGAGACGCCGCTCATCCTCATGGGCTACTACAACCCGATCTATGTCTACGGGGTCGAGGCGTTCCTGAAGGACGCGAAGGACGCTGGCGTCGACGGGCTGATCGTCGTCGACCTGCCGCCGGAGGAGGATGCGGAGCTGTGTATCCCTTCGCGCGCGGCGGGGATCGACTTCATCCGCCTCGCGACGCCCACGACCGACGACAGGCGCCTGCCCAAGGTGCTCACCAACACCGGCGGTTTCCTCTATTATGTCTCGATGACGGGAATCACCGGGTCAAAGTCGGCCGATTCCGGCGCGGTGGGCCGCGAGGTCGCGCGCATCAAGCGGCACACGGACCTTCCCGTCGCGGTCGGCTTCGGCATCAAGACGCCCGAGGCGGCGGCAGCCATTGCGGAGGTTGCCGACGGTGCGGTTGTCGGCTCTGCCATCGTCGACGTGATCGCCCGCGGGCTCGATGCCGACGGCAAGGCGAAGCCCGGCCTGGTGGAGGAGGCGCTGGACTTCGTGGCGCGGCTGGCCGATGGCGTGCGCGGCGCGCGCAGCCGGGCGGCGGAATAGGGATCTCCCCGGGGCGAGAGCGGAGACGGAACGCATGAACTGGCTCACCGACTATGTCCGGCCGAAGATCAAGCAGGTCTTCCGCACGCGCGAGATGCCGGAGAATCTCTGGCAGAAGTGCGACTCCTGCGGCCAGATGATCTTCCACCGCGATTTCGAGGCGCAGCTTCACGTCTGCGACAATTGCGGCCACCACATGAAGATCGGGCCGGATGCGCGGTTCCGGGCGCTGCTCGACGAAGGGACGATGGCCGCCGTCGAGGTGCCGGAGCCGATCGCCGACCCGCTGAAGTTCCGCGACACCAAGCGCTACACCGACCGGCTGAAGGATGCGCGCTCGAAAACCGGGTTCAAGGACGCCGCAACCGTGGTCGAGGGGCAAATGGCGGGCGTGCCCGTCGTGCTCGCGGCCCATGCCTTCGACTTCATGGGCGGGTCGATGGGGATGGCGGTCGGAAATGCGCTGCTCGCGGCGGCGGAACGCGCCGTGGCGCTCGGCGCGCCGCTCATCGCCTTCCCGGCGGCAGGCGGTGCGCGGATGCAGGAGGGAATCCTCTCGCTGATGCAGATGCCGCGCACGACCGTCGCGGTGGAGATGCTGCGCGAGGCGGGTCTGCCCTTCATCGTTGTGCTCACCGACCCGACGACGGGCGGCGTGACCGCGTCCTACGCCATGCTGGGCGACATCCAGATCGCGGAGCCGGGCGCGCTCATCTGTTTCGCCGGTCCCCGCGTGATCGAGCAGACGATCCGCGAGAAGCTGCCTGAAGGGTTCCAGCGCGCGGAGTACCTGCTCGACCACGGCATGCTCGACATGGTGGTCGACCGCCGCCAGATGCGCGAGACACTGACCCTGGTGGTCGAGATGCTGATGCGGCCGGTGCCGCTGCCGCTGCTCGACGATGCGGAGGGGGCGGGCAAGTCCGCGGCTGGCCGCAAGCGCAAGGTTGCGGCGGAGAAGGATGCTGCCGGACCGTCCGTGGAATCGGAGGCCGCGGCGGACGCCGGCGGCGAGGCCGAGGCCCGGTCCAAGGGCTGAGCGAAGGCGGAGGGGCGGAGCCCGCGCAACCATGACCGGACCCACCGACGCGGCGCCCGCGGGCGCTGCCGCCGCCCCCGATGCGGGCGGAAGCGACCGGGTGCTTGCACGCCTCATGGCGCTGCATCCCAAGCGAATCGACCTCGTGCTCGACCGCGTGCACAGGCTGCTGGCCGCGCTTGGGCATCCGGAGCAGGCGTTGCCGCCCGTCTTCCACGTCGCGGGAACCAACGGCAAGGGTTCGGTCTGCGCGAACCTGCGCGCCATGCTGCAGGCGTCGGGCGCGCGCGTCCATGTCTACACCTCACCCCATCTCGTGCGCTTTCACGAGCGGATCCGCCTCGCGGGTGACCTGATTTCGGAGGACGCCCTGCTCGCCCTGCTGGAGGAGTGCGAGGCGGCGAACGGGGATGCGCCGATCACCTTTTTCGAGATCACGACCGCGGCGGCCTTCCTCGCCTTCTCGCGTACGCCCGCCGATGCGCTGGTGCTTGAGGTGGGGCTCGGCGGGCGTCTCGACGCGACCAACGTTGTCGACCGTCCGCTCGTGACCGTCATCACGCCCGTTTCCTACGACCACCAGGCGTTCCTGGGCGACACGCTCGCGCAGATCGCAGGCGAGAAGGCGGGGATCCTGAAGCCCGGCGTGCCCGCCGTCGTCGCGGCGCAGGAGCCGGACGCCATGCGCGCGATCGAGAAGCGCGCCCGCCAGGTCGGCGCACCTCTGACGGTGGAGGGCCGCGACTTCGAGGTACGGGAGGAGGGCGGCCGGATGGTCTACGAGGACGCCGCGGGCCTTCTCGACCTGCCGCGCCCACGCCTGCCCGGCCATCACCAGGTCTCGAACGCCGGTCTCGCCATCGCGGCCTTGCGGGCGCAGGACCGTTTCGCCCTGCCGACGCGCGCCTATGAGCGGGGGCTCGTCCGCGTCGAGTGGCCTGCCCGGCTGCAGCGGCTGACGCGCGGGCCGCTGGTGGAGACACTGACCTCCGACGACGAGGTCTGGCTCGACGGTGGGCATAACCCCGCGGCGGGCGCGGCGCTCGCGGGCGAGATGGCGGCGATGGAGGATGCCCGCCCGATGCCGCTCCATCTCGTGGTCGGCATGATCAACACCAAGGACGTGGGCGGTTTCCTTGCGCCCTTCGCAGGGCTGGCGCGCACCGTGACGGCGGTCACGATCCCGGGAGAAGAAGCCGCGGTTCCCGCCGCCGACATCGCCGCGGCGGCGCTTGCACACGGCTTCACGACGCGCACTGCCGACAGCGTGGACGACGCCCTGCGCCGCCTCGCCCGGGACGGAAACGACCCGCAAAGGGTGCTCCTCTGCGGGTCGCTCTATCTCGCCGGGCAGATCCTGCGCGCCAATTCCTGACGGCGCGCGGGGGGCAGGGTCACACCGCCCCGTCGATCCACTCCACGATCTTGCCCTTGGGCAGCGCGCCGACCTTGGTCGCTGCGACCTGGCCATCCTTGAAGATCATCATCGTCGGGATGCCGCGCACGCCATACTTGGTGGGCGTCACCGGGTTTTCGTCGATGTTGATCTTCACGACCGTCAGCTTCTCGCCCAGTTCGCCGGAAATCTCTTCCAGCGCAGGGGCGATCTGGCGGCAGGGACCGCACCATTCGGCCCAGAAATCCACGAGCACCGGCTTGCCGGATTTCAGCACATCGGCCTCGAAGCTTGCATCGGTCACCTTGGCGGTCGCCATCGGCCCTCTCCTCTCCTCATTGGGACATGGGGTTCGCAAAACCGTTCGGACCAGCGCCGCGAGGGGCGCCGTGCCCTGACGAACTAGACCTAAGCAGCCCGGTCCGGGGCGTCAAGCAAGCGGATGCGTGCCCGGCGCAAGACGGGCGAGCGCCGCGTCGAGGACGCCGTCGGCAAGCCGCATGGCGCGCGCCTCCCACGTCCAGACGAGCCAGCACGCGATCTCGCGCCCGGGATAGATCTCCCTCAGTGCGGCGCGATAGACCGCCATCTGCGCGGCATAGGCGTCGGGCACGTCCTTCACGTCTGCGGGCGGGGGGCGATTCGTCTTGTAGTCGGCGACGATGACCTGCGTGTCCGTAACCGCGAGCCGGTCGACCGTACCGCTCACCACCCGGCCGCCGAGGTCCGCAAGCACGCCTGCAAGCGGCACCTCGGCGCGGGAGCCCGGCGCGAACAGCGGTGCAAGCCCCTCTGTCGCCAGAACGCCCAGCGCCTCTTCCAGAAGCGCCCCGCGCACATCCTCATCAAGGTCGCGGGCCGCGGTGTCGAGGTAGCGCCGGCCGGCCGCCGCGCGGTCCGCCACGGGAAGCTCGGGCAGGGTTTCCAGCAGGCGGTGGATCAGCGTGCCCCGGCGGCGGGCGAGACGCGCCCGTTCCGGATCGACCGCGCCCGGTCCCGGTTCCTCGCCCAGTGCCGCCGACGGACTGAGTGGGCGGGTCGGCCGCGGCTCCTCCCGGGGCGGCTGCCACAGCCAGGCGGGCGCGGGCGCGGGCGTTCGGGCAGCGGTGTCCGCTGCGGCCTGCGTGCGCACGCCCCCGTCGGTCGCGTAGTGCAGCACCGGGCGCTCGATGCCGGGAACCGCCGTCTCCTGCGCCCCGAGCCGCGCAAGCCCGTCGGTCACGAGCGCGTACCAGCTTCCCTCCGGCGCCTCCGGTTCGGCGCCCTCCTTCGGCTTGCCGCCCAGCGCGCCCGCCACGATCAACTGGTCGCGCGCCCGCGTCAGCGCGACGTAAAGCAGGCGGCGTTCCTCCCGCGCGATCTCCTTCTCTCGCCGTCCGCGTGCCTCCGCCACCGCGTCGGCATCGCTGTCCTTGCCGAGGCCCCAGACGGTCGCATTCAGGTCTGCATCGTGAAAGAGACCCGAGGTCTTCGACCCGTCGCTGGGCTTCGCCGTCGTGTCCGGCAGGATGACGATGTTGGCCTCGAGCCCCTTCGCCCCGTGCACGGTCATGATGCGCACGGCGTCGGCCTGTTGCTCCATCTCGCGCTTCACCTCGTGCGCCGAGCGGCGGATCCAGTGCAGGAAGGCCTGAAGCGCCGGCGTGCCCGTCCGCTCGAAATCCAGCGCCTGTGCCAGCAGCTCGTCGACCGGATCGTGGATCTCCGGGCCCAGCCGGGCGGCAAGGCGCGTGCGCCCGCCCTCCGCCTCGAGCAGCCAGGAAAAGAACTCGAACGGCGCGGTGAAGTCCGCCCGCGCGCGGGCCCGGGCGAGCAGGCCGTGCGCCGCCGCGATCCCTGGCGCGGCATCCGGTGCTGCCGCTGCCGTCTCCAGCGCGTGCCAGAGCGTGCCCGTCCGTTTCGGCGCGAGCGCGATCAGGTGGTCGTCCGACAGGCCGCACAGCGGCGTCTTGAGCGCGGTCGCAAGCGCCAGGTCGTTCTCTGGCAGCAGCGCCACCTCGGCCACGGCCAGCAGGTCCATCACGGAGATCTGCTCGGTCAGCATCATGCGGTCGGTACCCGCCACGGGCACGCCCAGCGTCTTCAGTTCGCGGGCGAGCGCGCGGGCGAGCGCGTCGCGCTTTCGCACGAGGATGAGGATATCGCCGGGGCGCGCGTCGCGCTGCAGCGCCTCGATCCGTCTCGGCGCGAGACCCGACAGCCAGCCCGTGACCTGCTCGGCGATCAGGCGGGCGAGCCTCAGCCTGCCGCTCGCGGGCGAGGGGCGGTCGACCTCGGTCCACCAGGCATCCGGCTTGTCCTCCACGTCGCTCGCCAGCAGGGGCCACAGCTCGACGGAGCCCGGCTCGCCCTCCCGATAGGCGCGGTGGGCAATGGCGTCGTCCCCGTCGAAGACCAGGCCGTCGCGCGCTGCCGGATCGGCGAAGACCGCGTCCACGGCGTGCAGGACGGCGGGAACGGTGCGGAAGGAGGTGTCGAGCCGAGGCTCGGCCCAGCGCGCGCCGCCGGCGCGTGCAGCGCCGCGGAACGTCTCGCGCGTGGCCGCCACGGCGCCGGGATCGGCCCCCTGGAA
Source organism: Futiania mangrovi (assembly GCF_024158125.1). Lineage (NCBI taxonomy): Bacteria > Pseudomonadati > Pseudomonadota > Alphaproteobacteria > Futianiales > Futianiaceae > Futiania > Futiania mangrovi. Next base: position 1,174,095 of record NZ_JAMZFT010000002.1, read on the forward strand.
GCTGTAGATCGACTGCTTCTCGTCGCCCACGGCGAAGAGGGTGCGGGCGACCGGCCGCGCGCCCTCGCCCGCGAAGAACTCCTCGGTCAGCGCGCCGACGATCTGCCATTGCTCGGGGGCCGTGTCCTGCGCCTCGTCGACCAGCACATGGTCGATGCCGCCGTCGAGCTTGAACAGCACCCAGGGCGTCATCCGGCCATGGACCAGCAGGTCGCGCGCCGCGTCGATCAGGTCGTCGTAGTCGAGCAGCGCGCGTGCCCGCTTGGCGATGCGGTAGCGGTCGTCGACCGCGTGCGCAACGGTCAGGATCGCGTCCATCGCCTCGAGCTGGCGCGCCGCGCGCACCCGCGCATCCGTCGCGACGACCCAGTCCTGGATTGCCTCCAGCGTGTCGGCGGCGGCGGGATCGGCCTTGAGCAGCCCCTTCGGCACAATCTTCTTGCGCGCCTCGCCCTTCTGCGTCAGGGCGAAGTCGCGGTAAGCCGCCTCGCGTGCGCCAGGCTCGTTCCCGCGCAGGGCGGCGAGCAGGCGGACGGCGCGCGGCGGAGCCTCCTTGCCCTTTTCCTGCGAGAGCTTCTCCAGCGCCTCCTGCCAGCCGTGGCGGCCGCTCTCCGCCGCGTACTCCGCGCGCGCCTGGTCTGCGGTGGTGCCGGGCGCAATGCCTAGGGTCGCGGCGAGCGCGGCAAGCTCCGCCTCCGCATCCCGCTCTCCCGTCCCGTGCCGCCGCCACAGGGTCTGCAGCGTGCGCACATGGCCGAGCAGCGTCTCGTGCGTGCAGACCTCCGACAGCCGGTCGACGGCGGCGGCGATCTCGCCCCGCTGTGCCGCGTCGAGGTGCGACAGCACGCCGTCGAACGCCTCGCCGAGCAGGGCCTTTGCGGTGCCCTCGTCGGCAACCTCGAAATGCGGGCTGAGCCCGGCCTCCAGCGGGAAGCGCTTCAACAGGCTTTCGCAGAAGGCGTGGATCGTCTGGATCTTGAGGCCTCCGGGGGTCTCCAGCGCCCGCGCGAAGAGCCGCCGCGCGTCGCGCAGCCGGTCCGCGTCGGCGGCCTCGCCCGTCAATTCCTCCAGCGCCTCGTGAAGCTGTGCATCGGGCATGGTCGCCCAGCCGCCCAGCGTGCGGAAAAGGCGCGTCGCCATCTCGCTCGCCGCGGCCTTGGTGAAGGTGAGGCAGAGCAGGCGCGCCGGCGGCGTACCCGCCAGCAGAAGCCGCGCCACCCGGTCGACCAGCACGCGCGTCTTGCCGGAGCCCGCGTTCGCCGAAACCCAGACGGACGCATCGGGCGCTGCGGCCGCGCGCTGCGGCGCGCGCACGCTCTCGCGGAATTCCGGTGTCAGGGTCATGCGACATCCTCCGCGTCGCCCGCGTCGCCCGCCGTCCATTCGCGCACGCGGGCGAGGTGGTCGTAGTCGCCCTCCGCCGCCACGCTCTGCGGCAGCAGGCGGGAGAGATAGCCCACGTCCGGATCGTCGAAGCGCGCCACGCGGTCGGCCAAGCCCGCGCGCGCCTCCGCGGCCAGTTCGGCGGCGGTTTTCGGGGGCTTTGAAGCGAGCGCGGATCGTTCGTTGCCGGCCTCGCGCCCGCCCTTCAGTTCGACATAGGTGAGCGCCGTCACCTCGCGGGGGCCGAGGCCGCCCAGTCCGCCCGCCATCAGCATTGCGGCCTCCAGCGGCAATTGCGGGCTGAGGCCGCTCGCCACCGTGCCCGGCGTCGCGCCGCTGCCGGTCTTGTAGTCGATGATCTCCGCCGTGCCGTCGGGCAGCAGGTCGATGCGGTCGGCGGTGCCGGTCAGCAGGAAGGGCCCCGCAGGCCCTTCGACTGCAAGCTCGCCCCGCACCTCGACATCGAGCGGGACCTTGCCCTTTGCGCGGCGCACCCGCTCCCAGTCGAGGAACCAGGCCGCCGCGCGGCGGAACTTGCCCCACCAGAGCGCGTGCGCGCCGGGAAAATCCTCCAGGTCGGCGAAGGCGGCGCGGCCCGCAGCCTCGAGCTGCGCTTCGGCGTCGGCGGGCAGCGGACCGTCGCCCACGGCCCGCGTGAACGCCTCGAGCGCTGCATGGAGCGCGGTGCCCCGGTCACGGGCGTCAGGCTCCGCATCGAGCGGGTCGAGGGGCGAGAGCCTCAGCACATATTGCGCATAGATCTCGTAGGGGTCCCGGATCCACCGTTCGATCCGCGTGACCGAGAGGCGGCGCGGGCGCAGATGGACGGGTGGCTTCGGTGCGGGCCGACCCGGCCCTTCGACCCGGTCCGCCCGGTCGAGCGCGGCGGCCCAGCTGCCCGCGTCATGGGCATGTGCCAGCGCCTTCAGCGCGTCCTCGCCGTTGAGACCCTGCACGAGGCTTTCGATTCGCGTCAGCCAGCGCGAGGCAACCTGCGGCTTGCCGCCCGCCTTCTCCGCGCGCGTCAGGTGCACGGTTTCGCCGCCCAGCGCCTGCGCCAGGTCGTGCGCGGCGAGGCCGAGGCGCCGTTCGGGCGGCAACAGGCCCAGCGCAGTCCGCATTCCGCGCGTGAGCCAGGGATCGGCATCCGGCACCTGCGGCCACGTCCCTTCGTTCAGCCCGCCGAGGATCAGCACGTCGGCCGTCGTCATGCGCGCTTCCGCCGCACCGAGGATCTTCAGCCGCGGATGCGTCGCCGCCCGTTGCCGCACGGACACCTGGTCCATCAGCCGGCGCAGGATCGCGCCCGTTTCGGCCCCCGTTACCGCGAGTGCGCCGTCGGGCGCGCTGGCGAGGCGGTCGAGAAGTTGCGCAGCCGCGTCGCCCGCGTCGCCGTGCCACAGCCGATCTCCCCCGGCCTGCGCGTTCGTGCGCGCAACGGCGAGCGCGGCATCCTCCAGCGCGCGCGCGATCTCCGGCAGGGGCGCGGGTCCGTCCGCGAACAGGCGCGCGAGAGGGGCAAGCGACGATTGCAGCCGCCGGAGCAGGTTGTCGGCGTCCGCGAGGTCCCGGTCGCGCACGCCGTGGGGAACCGCGCGCCGGCCGCCTTCCGCCAGCTTGCGACGCCGCGAGGTCACGATATGGCGCAGGGTGCCTAGCCCGGGGGCCGGCCGCGGCCCCCGCAGGATCGCGCGGTCGAGCGTGCGCGCCGCGCGCCGGCACGCCGCCGGATCGAGACCCAGCGCAGCAAGTGGATGTTTGAGCAGGGAGAGCAGCGCGACGGGTGCTGCCTCTTCTGCCGCCACCTCCAGGAGATGCAGCAGGAACGCGCCCGGTGCGGTCTTGCTGAGCGGCGTGCCGCCTGTGTCGTCGACCTCCACCCCCCAGCGGCGGAGCGCGGCCTGCACGCGCCGCGCCAGCATCCGGTCTGGGGTCACCAGCGCGGCGGTGCGGCCCGGCGTCTCCAGCGTCTCGCGCATGAGCACGGCGATCAGCGCCGCCTCCTCCCGCGGGCCGGGCGCGCGGTGCAGGGCAAGGCCCTTCAGAGGATCGCCCTCCGCAGGCGCGTGCGCGGCAAGTCCGCCCCAGCGGTCCGTCGACTCCGCCGGGCGCAGCGCCTCCGACACGAGCCAGCGCCGGGCGCGCGCGTCGGCGGTGTCGTGCGCCCCGCAGCCCGGCCAGCGCCGCACGTCCGCACGCGTCAGTCCCAGCTCGTCCAGCACGCGCGCCAGGCCGAACTGCGGATGATCGGGGGTGAGGGTGCGGAAGGTCTCCTCCTCCAGCGTCTCGTCCAGGCCCGGCAGTACCACCGCGCCGCCGGGAGATCGTGCGACGGCGGCGAGCAGGCGGCGCGTCGCGGGTACGCTTCCGGTCGAGCCCGCGGCGATCACCGGCCCCGGCATGCCGCCCGCCACGACACGCGCGGTCAGCGCGTCGATCGTCGCGTCGCGCACCATCGCCACGTCGCCCAGGCCCAGCGCCCGCAGCCGCTCCGGCCAGGCGGCCAGCACATGGGCGAGCAGGGTCTGCGTCGTCTCCCAATGGGCGCTCAGTTCGGCGAGCCGATCCCGCCACTCGGGTCCCACGCAGGCCGCGAGCACGGTGTCGAGGCCGTCTGCGCCCACGCCCTCCGCCGTCATCTCGTCGATCAGCCGCGCAAGGTCACCCGCCAGCGCCAGCGCGCGCGGCGCATCGAGGTCGAGGCCGTCGACCACACCGCCGTCGAGGATCAGGCGCGCCAGCAGCATCTCGCGGTGCACGGGGTCGACCGCGGGGGGCAGGTCGAGCGCCGCCGCTTCCGTCCCCGTTGGCATTTCGGCGGCCTCGGTTCCCGCATCGGCGATCGCGCGCAGGCGCGGCAGCAGCGTCAGGCGGCCGCCGCCCTCGCGCAGGAATGCCTCGCGCAGCGTGACCACCGCGCGCCGTGTCGGCACCAGCAGCGTCACGTCGGCGAGGGCCAGAGGATCGGCGCGTCCGTGCGCCCGCAGCACCTCGCGCGCGACGAGGTCCGCGAAGGGCAGCCCCGCGGGGATGGTGAAGACCGCCGGCCCGCCGGCCATCGGCTCAGGACTCCGCGATGGCGCGGGACGCCTCGTCGATCGCGTCCGGCGTGCCGACGTGCAGCCACATGGATTCGTGCCGCAGACCGTAGAGGCGCGAGGCCTCCATCGCCCGGCCCCAGACGCGGCGCATGGAGAAGGGGCCGTCGGGCGTGCCCTCGAAGGCTGCCGCGGTCAGCACCTCGACGCCCGTGAAGGCGAAGGGCGCGACCCGGTTCTCGCGCGGCCAGTCGAGGTGCCCGTCCGCCGTCATCAGGAAGTCGCCGCGCCCGGCATAGCCGGTGGACAGCACGGTCGCCGCCAGCAGCAGCAGAGCGTCCATCTTCCGCCCGTCCCAGGTATGCGCGAGGCGGGTCAGCGCCGGGACCGCGCCCTCGATCCAGGCGGAATCGGCATTAAGCACGAAGAACGGGCCGGGGCCGAGGTGCGGCAGCGCGGCCTTCACGCCCCCGCCGGTGTCGAGCAATTGCGCCCGCTCGTCGGAGACGACGATCTCGATGTCGGTGCGCCGGGCGAGATGGGCTTCCAGCATGTCGGCGAAATGGTGGACGTTGACGACGGCCCGGCGCACGCCAGCCGCCACCAGCCGGTCAAGCGCGCGGTCGATCATCGCGCGCCCGTCGAGCTCGACCAGCGCCTTCGGGCGGTCGTCGGTGAGCGGCCGCATCCGCGTTCCCAGGCCCGCGGCCAGCACCATGGCGGTTTCGAAGCTCACTTGGCCGTCTCCTTCAGATACGCCACGTCCCTTTCCCAACGCTCCCGCGGCAGCCAGCGCGCGAACCAGTGCGCCAAGGGCGCAAGCGCCGGGTGCGCGAGGTCGTGCGCCAGGTGCCCGAAGACGCGCGGCAGCAGCCCCAGATAGCGCGGCTTGCCGTCCCGCCGCCAGAGCCGGGCGAAGATGCCGACGATCTTCGCGTTGCGCTGGGCGCCAAGCACGGCATAGGAGGTCAGGAACGCCTCCCGGTCGGCCACGCCGGCCGCGTTGAGGTAGCGCGCGATCATGACGTCACCAAGACCGGGCGCGAGGTCGCGGCGCGCATCCTCCACGAGCGAAACGAGGTCGTAGGCCGCCGGTCCTGTCACCGCGTCCTGGTAGTCGATCAGGCGCACCCGGTCGAGGCCCGCCCGCTCCGGTTGCCAGATCAGGTTTTCCGCGTGATAGTCGCGCAGGCAGACGACATCCCCGCCGACCCGCACGAGGGCCAGCAGTTCCGCCCACACCGCCCGCCACTCCTCCGCGGCCTCCGCCGGGACGGCCGCTCCGGTCGCGGCTGGCATGTACCAGTCGAGCAGCAACCCCGCCTCGGCCTCCAGCCGCGCATCGTCATAAGGCGGCAGGTGCGCGGCGGCGCGCGCGTCCGCGCCCGGCGCCTGCCCGGTATGCAGGGCCGCCAGCACGTCGACCGCGGCGGCGTAGAGCGTCTCTTCGAGGTGCGGGTCGTCATCGTGCGCCAGCACGTGCGCAAAAAGCGCGTCGCCCAGGTCCTCCAGCAGCAGGAAGCCCTGCGCCTCGTCCGCCGCCAGAATCATCGGCGCGGCGAAGCCCGCCCCGCGCAACAGCGCCGTGACCCGCAGGAAGGGGCGTACGTCCTCGCCCGTCGCGGGGTCGGCATCCATCAGCATCGCGGTCGCGCCCGGCCGCGTCACGCGCGCGTAGCGGCGGAAGGAGGCATCGCCCGCCAGCGGCGCGATTCTGGCCCCGCGCCAGCCCGATGCGTCGAGAAACGCGCGCGCCGCGTGCGCCCGGTTCACCGTGCCCGTCTCAGACATGCTCCGCGATCCCCTCCAGGCGGCCATGGCCAGCGATCGTTGCCCGCCGGCCTGTAGCCTCCGCCGCGAGCGTCACGTCCACCCGGTCGTGCGGCAGGCGTGCGCCGAGCCGGTCCGGCCATTCGACCAGAACCAGCGCCTCCTCGAACGCGTCGTCGAGGCCCAGTTCGGCCAGTTCGCCGGGCTCCTCGATCCGGTAGAGGTCGACGTGCCAGATCTCCCGCGCGGGCGTCGCATAGGTCTGCACGATGGTGAAGGTCGGGCTCGGCACGTCCTCGTCGGGTGCACCGTCGGCGGCGAGCACGGCGTGCACCAGCGCGCGCGCCAGTGTCGTCTTGCCCATGCCCAGGTCGCCATGCAGAAGGACCGCCGCCCCGTCCGTCCCCGCCTTCAGCAGCGCGACAGCCAGCCGCCGGCCGAGATCGGCGGTCGCAGCCTCGCCTGCAAGGGGGAGGGAGCGGGCCATCGCCTCAGCCTTCCGCGTCCGCTTCCGCTTCCGCTTCCGCCCGAGCAAAGGCGGGCAGGCGGACGCTGACCGTGGTGCCCTTGCCGGGCGCGGACTCCAGGTCGACGCTGCCTCCGTGCAGGTCCACCACCCGGCGCACCACCGCGAGGCCGAGGCCCGCACCGTCGTCGCGGCGCCGCTGTCCTCCGCTGCGGCGGGTGCTGAAGTCGTCGAACACGCGCGCCTGCAACTCCGGATCCATGCCGATGCCGGTGTCGGTGACGGAGAACAGGATCTCGCCGCCCTCGCGCCGCGCGCCCAGATGCACGTTCTGGCCGGGCTGCGAATAGCGGATCGCGTTCGACAGGAGGTGCTGCAGGACGCGCACCAGGCGACCGCGGTCGCCGATCACCGGCGGAAGTCCGGGACCGGCAGTGCGCGTCAGCGTGACGCCGCGTGCCGCCGCCATGTCCGCCATTGCTGTTTCCGCCTCCGTCATGAGTGCGTCCGCATCGTACGCGGCGGCAGCCAGGGCCGTGTTGCCTTGCTGCAGGTCCAGGAGTTCCAGGATGTTGTCGATGAGGTCCGAGAGCCGGACCGAGGCGTCGATGATCGCGTCGAGCTGTTCGGCCTGGCGTGCGTTCACCGGCCCGAACATCTCGCGCCGCAGCACTTCCGCGAAACCGAGAACCGCGTTCAGCGGCGTGCGCAGCTGGTAGGTGACGTGCGCCATGAAGTCGGCCTTCATGCGGTCGGCAGCTTCCAGGGCGTCGGCCCGCTCCCGCAGCGCCCGCTCCACCCGCACGCTGGCGCTGACATCGGAGAAGGTCAGCAGCGTCGCACCGTCGGGCAGGGCGGCGCCCGCGCAATCGAGGATGCGTCCGTCGGCGGTCTCGATACGCGATTCGAACCGGGCCTGCGTGCCGCCGAGCGCCGTGATCCGCTCCTGCAGCGCGGGCCAGAGCGTGGCGTCCTGGCTCTTGTCGCTGCACCAGTCGGCCACGTCGACGATGTGCGGCCCACCTTGCAGCCGCTCCTCGGAGAGACCCCAGACACGCTCGAAGGCCGGGTTGAAGAGCCTGAGCCGCCCATCGGTGCCGAAGACGGCGACCGCCTCGCTCAGCGTCTCGATGGAGGCGCTGTAGATGCCGGCGAGCGCCCGGTAGCTGCGTTCGAGCGTCAGCTGGTCGGTCACGTCCTCGTAGACGAACATCAGCCCGCCCAGCGGGTGCGGCCGCGCCGTCACCCGCAGCACGCGCCCGTCGGGCAGCGTCCAGAGGTCTTCCTGCGGCTCGAGCAGCGAGGTGTAGAGGTCCAGCCGTTCCGCCTTCCAGGCGCGGAAGTCCGCCTGCTCCGGCAGGCGGCGGCGTTCGCGCAGCGCCTCGATCACGTCGGCGTTGCTCGGATGGCCCGTGAGCCAGCCGGGATCAAGCTGCCAGAGCTTCACGAAGGCCGCGTTGAAGAAGCGCAGCCGCTTGTCCGGGCCGAAGACCGCGATCGCGGTGCGCAGGCTGTCCAGTGTCTCGGCATGGGCGCGAACGTGGCGGGCAAGTTCCTGCGTCGCTTCGTGCTCTGCGGTCATGTCGCGGGCATGGCCGATGGTGCCGGATGCGTAGGGTGCCTCGACGATCTCGAAGACGCGCCGCTCGCCGCCCGCGACCACGAAATGCTCCGCCCGCTGGGGGACGCCGCTCTGCCGCGCCTTGCGGGCAAGCCGGCGCAGCGCCTGGCGGACCGCGGCCTGGCCGCCTTCGATCCCCGTGAGGGAAAACACCGTGTCGTCGCGCACGACAGCACCCGCGTCCGTCGCCTCGACCGTGCGCACATAGGCCGCGTTGACGGCGCGCAAGGCGCCGTCGGGCCCGCGTTCCCACATCGGCATGGGCACCGCGTCGAGCAATGCGCGCAGCCGCGCCGCGTCCGCCCGCGCCATTTCCCGCTCTGCCCGCAGCCGCGCCGCGATCCGCTCGGCATCCGATGGCCGCATCAGGCGCACCACGGCGAACGGACCGGCCGTCTCACCCGTGATCGCAACCTCCGCCTGGCCGTCGGCGAGCCCCGCGCGGTCCGCAAAGGGGCGCCCTTCGTCGAGCAGTGCCTCGATCTGCGCGCCGATGCGGCTGCGCATCCGGGTGTCGAGGCGGGCAAGCAGGTCGGCGCGCGACGCCAGGGCTGCGTCTTCCGAGGCGCCGAGCAGCGCCTTCACCGGACCGATCACGCGGTGCAGGCGCCCGCCGTCGAAGACGCACAATACCGTTGCGCCCGCGCCCAGCACGGTCTCCAGATCGCCCAGCGTGGCGCGCAGCCGGTCCATTTCGGCTGCCGCATCCTCAAGCGCGGTACGGGTGCGACGCCGCATGACCGCGGCCCAACCGGCGAATATGAGGGCAAGCGAGAGGGCGACCAGCGTTGCAGCATCGGCGCCCGCGAGCGGGCCGGGAGCCGCATGGGCAGGCGAGGCGGCCGCCATGCCCGCCGCCGCGGCGCCCGCACCCAGCGAACGGCGTGCGGCGCAAGCCACGGGGGCCGCACGCCGCGCGCCATCATGCCGATTGCCAGTGTCGAACCCCCGCAGAATCATGACGCAACAGTCTACAGGGGGGCGATGGCGGTTGCGACCGTCAGTAGCGGTACTCGCCGCTCTTGAACGGGCCTTGCACCGGCACGCCGATATAGTCGGCCTGCGCCTTGGTCAGCTGGGTCAGCTTCGCGCCCAGCTTCTCCAGGTGCAGCGCCGCGACCTTCTCGTCGAGATGCTTCGGCAGGACATAGACCTTGTTCTCGTACTGGCCGCCCTTGGTCCACAGCTCGATCTGCGCCAGCGTCTGGTTGGAGAACGACGCCGACATCACGAAGCTCGGATGCCCGGTCGCGTTGCCGAGGTTCACGAGGCGGCCTTCCGACAGCAGGATCATGCGCTTGTTGTCCGGGAAGGTGATCAGGTCGACCTGCGGCTTCACGTTCTTCCACTGGAAATTCTTCAGCGCCGAAACCTGGATCTCGTTGTCGAAGTGGCCGATGTTGCAGACGATCGCCATGTCCTTGAGCGCGCGCATGTGCTCGATCGTGACGATGTCCTTGTTGCCGGTCGCGGTGACCACGATGTCGGCGCGCGGGGCCGCGTCTTCCAGCGTGACGACCTCGAAGCCGTCCATCGCGGCCTGCAGGGCGCAGATCGGGTCGATCTCGGTCACGAGCACGCGCGCGCCCGCCCCGGCGAGCGACTGTGCCGAGCCCTTGCCCACGTCGCCATAGCCGCACACGACCGCGACCTTGCCTGCCATCATCACGTCGGTGCCGCGGCGGATCGCGTCGACCAGCGACTCCCGGCAGCCGTACTTGTTGTCGAACTTCGACTTGGTGACGCTGTCGTTGACGTTGATGGCGGGGAAGGGCAGTTCGCCCTTCTTCTCGAGCTGGTAGAGGCGCAGCACGCCGGTCGTCGTCTCCTCCGACACGCCGCGGATCTGCGCCTTCACCTTCGAATACCAGCCGGGGTTCTTCGCAAGGCGGGCGCGGATCGTGGCGAAGAGGCACTCCTCCTCCTCGTTGGCGGGATTGTCGAGCACGGACGGGTCGGTCTCGGCCCGCGCGCCGAGCAGCACGAGCATGGTCGCGTCGCCGCCGTCGTCGAGGATCATGTTGGCGCTCTCGCCATTGCCCCAGTCGAGGATGCGGTCGCAATAGTCCCAGTATTCCTGCAGCGTCTCGCCCTTCACGGCGAACACCGGGATCCCGGCTGCGGCGATCGCGGCGGCGGCGTGGTCCTGCGTGGAGAAGATGTTGCAGGACGCCCAGCGCACCTCCGCGCCCAGCGCAACCAGCGTCTCGATCAGAACGGCGGTCTGGATCGTCATGTGCAGCGAGCCCGCGATGCGCGCACCCTTCAGCGGCTGGGCATCGGCATATTCGGCGCGCACGGCCATCAGGCCCGGCATCTCGTGTTCGGCGATCTCGATCTCGGTACGGCCGTAATCGGCAAGCGAGATGTCCTTCACCACATAGTCGTTGGCGGTCATTGCGGCGTCTCTTTCTCTGGCGAGGGGTCCGGGGTGTCCTTGGATGGCGTCTATATCAGGCGGCAGGGACGCCGACAACCGCCGCATAAAGACATCCTTATGTCCTTGCGCGACATTGCGCCGCGCACTCACGCGCTTGCGCTGGCCTGGTCCAGAACGGCGGCGATGCGCACCGGGTCCGTTTCGGCCATCGCGGCCTGCGCCGTGGCGCGTGCATCGGCCGCGGACAGGCTGCGCACCCGCTGTTTCACGCTGAGCAGCGACTGCGCCGTCATCGACAGGTCCGTCAGGCCGAGGCCGAGCAGCAACGGCGTGAACCAGGGGTCGCCTGCGATCTCGCCGCAGATGTTGACCGGGATGCCCGCGCGCTGCGCCGCGGCGGTGGTGAACTGGATGAGCCGCAGCACGGCCGGGTTCAACGGATCGTAGAGGTCCGCCACCTGCTCGTTCGCCCGGTCGATGGCCAGCGCGTACATGGTCAGGTCGTTCGTGCCGATGGAAAAGAAATCCGCGTCCCGGGCCAGCGAGTCCGCGGCCAGTGCCGCCGCCGGCACCTCGATCATCGCGCCGAGCGGGGGCAGGGGATCGGGCACCGCGACACCGCGCTGGCGCAGCCCCGCCGCCACCTCGGCAAGTGCCGCACGCACCTGCCGCATCTCGCGGCCCGTGGTGATCATCGGCAGAAGGATGCGCACCGGCCCATGAACGGCGGCACGCAGGATCGCCGCCAGTTGCATGCGCAGCAGGTCGGGCGCGCGCAGCGACAGCCGCACAGCGCGCAGCCCGAGGGCGGGATTGGGGCAGTCGCCCAGATAGTCGGCGAGCGCGGGCAGGGCCTTCTCTCCGCCGACGTCAAGCGTTCGAATGGTGACCGGCCGGCCGTTCATCCGGCGCACGATGTCGCCCAGCAGTTCCGCCTGTTCCTCCTCTCCGGGCATGGTGGCGCGGTTGAGAAAGACGAATTCCGACCGGACCAGGCCGATTCCTTCCGCGCCATTCGACAGCGCGGCCGCAACCTCTGCCGGAAGCTCGATGTTCGCGGTGAGGGTGACGGCGACACCATCCGCCGTGACCGCGGGCTCCGAGGCGAGGCCGCGCAGCCGCCGGTCGCGGTCGCGCGCCTCCGCCCGCCGCCGTTCCACCGAGGCGCGGGTTGCCGGGTCCGGATCGATGACGACCATGCCGGCACCGTCGATCACCACCTCGTCACCCGCCCGTACCTCGTCCAGAAGCCCGTCGACGCCGAGCACCGCGGGTATGCCGAGCGCGCGCGCCATGATCGCGGTATGCCCTTGCGCGCCACCCATCTCCGCGGCGAAGCCCGCGATGCGGGCGGGGTCCATCATGGCCGCGTCGGCGGGCGTGATCTCGCGCGCGAGCAGGATCGTGCCTTCCGGCAGGTCGGTCAGGTCGCCGCCCGCCTGCGCGCCCAGCGAGGCCATGACCCGTTCGGCCGCGGCGCGGATATCGGAGATGCGGCTCGCGAGATAGGCGTCGTCCATCTCGGCATAGGCGCGCGCGAACTCCTCCAGCGTGTCCTCCAGAGCGCTTTCCGCGTTCTGCCGTCCATCGCTGATGCGCACCTCCGCCGCCCGCATCAGCCGCGAGCCGGAGACCATGGCGATCTGCACGTCGATGATCTGGGCGAGGTCCTCGACCGCGGGACCCGCACGCTCGGCCAGCCGGTCGCGGATCGCTTCCAGCTCGGCGCGGGCGCGCGAGGAGGCGTCGGCGAGGCGGGCGACCTCGCCGGTCACGTCCTCCGGTGCGAGACGGTAGCGCGGCGCCTCGATCCGGCCGCGGCGCAGGACGTGGGCGCGGCCGGACGCGATGCCCGGCGAGACGCCGAGACCGGCCAGCCGCCGCGTCGCCGTGCGGGGCCTGAGCGATGTCATGGGCACCTCCGCCTTTGCGGGTTTCAGTCCTCGTCGAAGCGGCCGTCGACCAGCGCGGCGATCGCGTCCAGCGCACCGGCGGCTTCCGGACCCTCAGCCTCGAGCTTGAGGACAGAACCCGGCCCCGCCGCCAGCATCATCAGGCCCATGATGGACGTCGCGGCGACCCGCTGCCCGTCCTTGGACACGATGACCTCGGCGTCATAGACTTCCGCGCAGCGCACGAACTTGGCCGAGGCGCGCGCGTGCAGGCCCTTGGCGTTGCGGATCGTCACCTCGCGCTCCAGCCGCTGCGCCCCGGGCGCGGGCGATGCCGCGCCCGTGCTCATGAAGTGCCTTCGCCAGCCAGGACCTGCGAGGCGACCGAGATGTACTTGCGGCCGGCGTCGCGGGCCTGTTCCACCACCTCGGCCAGTTCGCCGCTCGCGCGCGTGCTGGCGAGCTTGATGAGCATCGGCAGGTTCACGCCGGCGATCACCTCGGTCTTCGGCCGCTTCATGACCGAGATCGACAGGTTGGACGGCGTGCCCCCGAACATGTCGGTCAGCAGGATGACGCCGTCGCCCCGGTCGGCCTCCTCGATGGCCTTGAGGATGTCGTTGCGGCGCTGCTCCATGTCGTCGTCCGGGCCGATGCAGACCGAGCCGACCTGCTGCTGCGGACCAACGACATGCTCCATGGCAGAGACGAACTCGTCGGCGAGCCGTCCGTGCGTCACGAGGACCAGTCCGATCATCGGCGCGGATCTCTCCCTAAAACCCTGTCACAAGCTGCATCCGGCGAGTGCGTGCCGCACGCGGCCGGGTCAGGCACTATGCCTTGCCGCACGGGCGATGAAAACATGTTGTCTGCGGGGTCACGGCAGTTCCCTGTGCCGCAGGACGACGGGCACGCCCGCCTCGCGCAGGTGTGCAGCCAGCCTCTCAGCCACGAAGACCGAGCGGTGACGCCCGCCGGTGCACCCGATGGCGAGCGTGAGATAGCTCTTCCCCTCCGCCCGGAATCGGGGGACCAGCAGGTCTATGAGCCCGGTCAGCCGTGCCAGGAACTCCGGAAATGCGGGGTCGGCGGCTACATGGGCCGCCACGCCCGCGTCGCGCCCGGTCAGCGGCCGCAGGTGCGCCACCCAGTGCGGATTGTCGAGGAAGCGCACGTCGAACACCATATCCGCCTCCCGCGGGAGGCCGCCCTTGTAGGAAAAGGACAGGAGCGAGACGAGCAGTCCGCTCGCGCCCGCCGTCTCGAACCGCTCCGCGATCTCGCGGCGCAGGTCGGTCAGCGAGAAGTCCGTCGTCTCGAGCACGAGGTCGGCCACGTCGCGCAAGGGACCGATCAGGGCGCGCTCGCGCACGATGCCGTCGGGCACGGGCCGGTCGAGCGCCAGCGGATGGCGCCGCCGCGTCTCGGTGAAGCGGCGCGCAAGCACCTCGGTGTCGCAATCCATGTAGAGGAGTGTCGGCGCGACGCCGGGGCGGGCCCGCAGGCTCTCGATCCAGGCGCGTACCGCTTGCGGGTCGAACCCTTCCGTCCGGGCGTCGATGCCGACGGCGATGGGCCGCTGGGCGTCCGTTCCCTCGGGCAGAAGCTGGCCCAGGAGGCGCACCGGCAGATTGTCGATCGCCTCGAACCCGATGTCCTCCAGCATCCGCAGGGCGGAGGTCTTTCCGGCGCCCGAAAGCCCCGTCACGACCACGAGGCGCAATGCCTCGGCGGTCTTTCGCGGCTCGGGTGACGGGGTGTGTGCGATCTCGTCCATGGGGGCATTATCTAGCACGGCTTTCAGGGGCCGTCCTCATCGCCGAGTGCGCCCGCGACCCAGTGCCGCCCGGCGAGCGCGAGACGGACGCGTGCCGTCGCCGAGGGGGCAGAAGGGTCGAGCGCGATGCATGGCAGCGCGACGCCGCAGAGGCGCACCTCGCCTGGCGTGGGGAGGCGGAGGATGTCGGCGGCGGGCACGAGGTCGGCGACCAGCGTCACGTGCACGCCGGCAAGGAACGGCAGCCGGACGATGCCGAGGCCGCGCACCTCCAGCAACCCCTCGAGAGTGCGCGGCGGGCTTGCGACAAGCCTGCCGCCCCTGAGCGCGAGGCGAACGCGGTCGTCGGCCACCAGGTCCGCGCCTTCGTCGACGAGGCGCAGGGCGAGGTCGGACTTGCCAGCGCCCGATGCACCGCGCAGCAGGACCGCCCGGCCTTCGATCGCGACACACGTGGCATGGATCGTCTCTGCGCGCGCGCTCACAGCGGCAGCTCCACGATGAAGCGTGCGCCCCTGACGGTTCCGTCCGGGTCCGCGCGGTTCTCCGCCCAGATGCGCCCGCCGTGCGCCTCCACGATCTGGCGCGAGATGGAGAGACCGAGGCCTGAGTGGGTGCCGAACGCTTCCGTTTCCGGCCGCTCCGTGTAGAAGCGGCGGAAGATCAGCTCCTGCGTGTCGGGGGGCAGGCCCTGTCCCTCGTCCTCGATGGACAGCCGGGCCAGGCCGTCCGCCGCGTGCGCCGCAAGCCGGATCTCGCCGCCGGGCGGGCTGAAGGAAATGGCATTGTCGACGATGTTGCGCATGACCTGCCCGAGCCTGCTTTCGAGCCCGCTGACCACGAGCGGTCTCTCGCCGATGTCGAGCGTGAAGTGCGCCTGCTCCGGCGCGATCCGGTCGCGGTAGATGGCGACGATGGCCTCCAGCATGCGGGCAAGATCGACGGGTGCGCGCGCGTCGCGGACCAGTTCCGCATCGAGGCGCGAGGCGTTGGAGATGTCGCTGATCAGCCGGTCGAGACGTTTCACGTCGGACTGCACGACATCGACCAGGCGGGCAAGCTTCTCCGGATCCTTCGTGCGGTCGAGCGACTCCACCGCGCTCTTCAGCGAGGTGAGCGGATTCTTGATCTCGTGCGCCACGTCCGCAGCGAAACTCTCGATCGCGTCGATGCGGCCGTAGAGCGCATCCAGCATCCGTTGCAGCGCCGCCGAAAGATCGCCGATCTCGTCGCGCCGCCGGCCGAGATCCGGAATCTGCGCCCGTTCCGCGCCGCCAGAGCCGACCTGGCCGTAGCGCACTGCGTCGGCGGCCCGCGAAAGCCGCGCGATGGGCCGCCCGATGCCGCGCGCCAGCAGGACCGACAGCAGCGCCATCACCGCGGTCGCCAGCAGGAAGACGCGCAGGATGGCGAACCGCTCCGCCCTCACGATCTCGTCGATCTGCCCGCCCTCCGTGGACAGAAGCAATGCGCCCATCACCACCTTGAACCGCTGGACCGGCACCGCGACCGACACGACAAGCTCGCCCTGGCTGTTCTCGCGCACCGCGCTCGCCCGCAGTCCGCGCAGCGCGTCCTCCACCTCCTGCAGGTCGGCGGCGGTGACGTCGGCACCCTCCCGGTAGACCGGCAGGTGCGGCCCGGGGATCAGCGAAACGAGCCATTCATAGACATGGTCCGCCGTCTGCATGGCATCGAAGCCAGCATCGGGCGGCGGCAGGGCATAGGTCCGCACCTGGGCGCTGGTGAACTCAACCGTGTCCTCCACCACCTCGCCGCCGGCGGAGAACAGGCGCGCGCGCGTCCGCGTCGGCACGACGAGGCGGCGCAGGATGTCCTGGGCGTCGCCCGGGCGCACGGTCGTGTCCTCCGGGCCGTAGTCCCCGGCCTCGGTGATCGCGGCGGCGATGATCTCGCCTTCCGTGATGAGCGCCTCGATCTGCACGTCGATCAGGCCCGAGCGCAGCTGGTTCACATAGAGCACGCCCGCGCACAGCAGCATCAGTCCGAACAGGTTGACCGCGAGGATGCGCATGGTGAGGGAGGAAAAGACGCGCGTCCTCAGGCCCGCGCCGCGCTTGCGTCGCACTGGCGCGGCATCGCGCGCCGCGGCGGGCGCGGGTCCGGTCTCCGGTGTGGGCGGCGTGGTGCCTGCGCCTGTCATGCTCGCATCTGTCCCGGCGGCGGTGCCATCAGCCTTCGGTGAACTTGTAGCCGACGCCGTAGAGCGTCTCGATGGCCGAGAACTCGGGGTCTACCGCCCTGAATTTCTTGCGCAGCCGCTTGATATGGCTGTCGATGGTCCGGTCGTCGACATAGACCTGGTCGTCGTAGGCGGCGTCCATCAGCTGGTCGCGGCTCTTGACGAAGCCGGGCCGGACGGCGAGCGCCTGCAGGATCAGGAACTCTGTCACGGTCAGCGTGACGTCCCTGCCGTCCCAAGTGCAGGCATGCTGCAGCGGATCGAGGACGAGGCGCCCGCGCACCAGCACCTTCTCGCCCTCCGTCCGCTCGGCGCCCTGCGCGCTCTCGGCCCGACGGAGCACCGCGCGGATCCGTTCGATCAGCAGGCGCTGGGAGAAGGGCTTGCGGATATAGTCGTCGGCGCCCATGCGCAGGCCAAGGACCTCGTCGATCTCCTCGTCCTTGGAGGTGAGGAAGATCACCGGCAGGTCGGTCTTCTGCCGGATGCGGCGCAGCACTTCCATCCCGTCCATCCGCGGCATCTTGATGTCGAGCACGACAAGGTCCGGCGGGCGCTGCGAGATGGCGGCGAGTGCCTGTGTCCCGTCGGTGTAGGTGCGCACGTGGAAGCCCTCCGCCTCCAGCGCGATGGAGACCGATGTCAGGATGTTCCGGTCGTCGTCGACCAGCGCGATCGTGGACATCTTGTCCTCTTCCCTCCCGTGTCCGGTTCGGTCACACTCTATGCACGCCCGCGCATGCAGGCCAAGCAAACCCATGCGAGCGCCGCTCGCCCGGGACGCACGCCCCTGTCGTCATGACACGCTTGCGTCCGCCTAGGGGCGAATTGCGGCGAAAGCGGGGTTGTGTTGGCCTTCATCTTGCGTGAGAAGAAGGCGACCCGCCCGACCTGTCCCGTGCTGGAGCGACCGGGCGCACGAACTGCGTTGAATGGAGACAACCGTGAAACAGACCGGGCCTCAGATCAGCAAGAACGGACTTGAGACGTTGGGCGTCAGCGGCGTCGCCGCGCTCCACTGGAACTGGCGCGAGGAAGCGCTCTACGAGGAAGCTGTCCGCCGCGGCGAGGGGGAGATCGCGCGGGGCGGCCCGCTGGTCGTCAGGACCGGTCAGCACACTGGCCGCTCGGCCCAGGACAAGTTCACCGTCCGCGACGAGACGACCGAAGGCACGGTCTGGTGGGACAACAACAAGTCGATGAGCCCGGCGCACTTCGACGCGCTGTGGGAAGACTTCAAGGCGCACATGAAGGGGCGCGAGCTCTTCGTGCAGGATCTCTACGGCGGTGCCGACCCGGTGCACCGCCTGCCCGTGCGCGCGGTCACGGAACTCTGCTGGCACTCGCTGTTCATCCGGCACCTGCTGCGCCGCCCGGAGCTTGAGGACCTGGCCGAGTTCGCGCCGCAGTTCACGATCATCAACCTGCCGTCCTTCCGCGCCGACCCGGCGCGCCACGGCTGCCGGTCCGAAACCGTGATCGCCGTCAATTTCGCCAAGCGCCTCGTCCTGATCGGTGGCACGTCCTATGCGGGCGAGACGAAGAAGTCGGTCTTCACGATCCTCAACTACCTGCTGCCCGAGAAGAGCGTCATGCCGATGCACTGCTCGGTCAACGTGGGCGAGGAGGATGACGCGGCGATCTTCTTCGGCCTTTCGGGCACGGGCAAGACGACGCTGTCGGCCGACCCCAATCGCACGCTCGTGGGCGACGACGAGCATGGCTGGTCGGAGTCGGGCCTCTTCAACTTCGAGGGCGGCTGCTACGCCAAGATGATCAAGCTCTCGGCGGAGGCCGAGCCGGAGATCCATGCCGCCGTGAACCGCTTCGGTGCGGTGCTCGAGAATGTGGTGATGGATGCGGGCACGCGCGTGCTCGACTTCGACGACGGCAGCCTGGCGGAGAATTCCCGCGGGGCCTATCCGCTCGACTTCATCCCGAACGCCAGCGCGACCGGACGGGCGGGCCAGCCGAAGAACATCATCATGCTGACGGCCGATGCCTTCGGCGTGATGCCGCCCATCGCCAAGCTGACGCCGGCGCAGGCGATGTACCACTTCCTGTCGGGGTACACGGCGAAGGTGGCCGGGACCGAGAAGGGCGTGACGGAGCCGACAGCGACATTCTCGACCTGCTTCGGCGCGCCCTTCATGCCGCGCCATCCGTCGGTCTATGGCAATCTGCTGCGCGACCTCATCGCCGCGCACGACGTCGACTGCTGGCTCGTCAACACGGGTTGGACGGGCGGCGCCTATGGCGAGGGGCATCGCATGCCGATCCGCGAGACGCGCGCGCTGCTGTCGGCCGCGCTCGACGGCTCGCTCGCGAAGGTGGAGTTCCGCACGGACGAGAACTTCGGCTTCCAGGTGCCGGTCGCGGTGCCGGGCGTGGTGTCCCAGATCCTCGATCCGCGCTCGACCTGGTCGGACGCCGAGGCCTATGACTCGCAGGCGAAAAAGCTCGTGAACATGTTCATCGAGAACTTCGCGAAGTTCGAAAGCCACGTCTCCGACGACGTGCGCAAGGCGGCCCCGACGGCGGCCTGACGGTCCGCACACCGGATGCCAGAGGTGAAGGGCGGCGCTGCGATGCGCCGCCCTTTTTCGAGTCAGATGCGGGCCGACAGTTCCGACAGCCGGTTCACCGCGCCCGCGTTCCCGCCGCTGCCGAGCCCCTGCAGATAGCTGGTCCAGACCGTGGACCATGCCTGCGCGGGCGACGATCCGAACTGGCGCAGCGCGAGATAGGCCTCGTTGGCGAGGCCCGCGGCCTGCGCACCCATCCCGTTCGCGCGAAACACGGCCGTGTGGACCGAGCCGGGCACATCGGGTGTCGCGCGCGCGACGAGCGCCGCCTTGCCGCCGTTGCGGTAGGCGTCGGTGACCCAGGCGCGGGCGTCCGCCGGGGCATGCCCGTCGCGCACATAGCGGTCGTAGGCGGCGCGCGCGATCCGCTGGGCGTCCATGGGCGCGGCGTCGGTCTGCTGTGCGGCAGGCGCGGACGCGGCCGCGGCGCTGGCCGGAATGCGTTGCGGCGAGACATACTGGACGGCAACGCCGGCCTTCATCTCCACCTTGTCGCTCGTCTCCGCGAGTTTCTGCATGGGCTTGGGCAGGCTGCCCATGGCTTGCCGCGCGGCCCCGCCCGGAGCAACCGAGACGCCGCCGCCTGTCACCTCGCCGATGAAGGTCACGTGCACCCCGACGTTGGGCGTGCGCCAGGCTGCCGCGCCGTCGAGCGAGGTGTCGTTTGCACGGGTGACGAGAATGTCCACGATGGCTTTGCCGGCCGCGCCGCTGGGGATCTTCGATTGTGCGTTTGCAAGCACACCCTGGTCGAGATTTCGCAGCAATTGCGTGCGGGTGCCCGCAGGAATTCCGAGCCTAGGGTCGGCGAGGCCCGCGCCGACCACCTGGCCAAGGTCGAGCTTCGCGCCCGCCTTCACCTCGATGCGAACCTGGTGACCGACGAGATCGCCGGTGCGGTCGAACTTCGGCTCGTAGCCGACGCCGGCGTCGATGCCCGCCTCGGCCCCGAAGCGCCCGCCGCCGAGCTTCGTCTTCTGAAGGGGAAGCTCCACCGTCCACCAGTTCTCTATGGAGGGCGGCTTCAGGCCCACCCCGGGCGCCATCTCGTCGAGCCGGGTCGAGGGCGGTTTGAAGATGCCGAGAACCTTGGTGCTTTGTGTCGCCGTCGCCGGGTCGAAGTAGCCCGACGCCCGCACGACGCCACCGTCCCCGGTCGGAACTTCGAGGAACTGCCCCGGCTCGGGTGCGCCGCCGGCGCCGGGCGCAATCATCACGGCGCCGCCCGGAGCGGTGCGTCCGAACCGCTGGAGGTCGTCCGTCGCATAGGGTGCTGCGGTGGACAGACCGTCGTTTGGCGGCGGGTCGGCGCGCGCAACCAGATACGAGAATGCGTCTGCGTCTGAGGGGGGGGTGGGGTAGCCGGGGATTGCAGCCGCGGTGCTGCTGACCTGTGCCATCGGTCGCTCCTGAAGACACAACAGAGAGGGGAACGACGTGGGCGTCGGCAGGGGACCGTTCATGCGCCGCACGGCGCCCGGCGCGGGGACGCAACATGCGCCGGGGCACGTGCTTACTGACGGCCTTTCATGTCGTCCGCGTTACGGTGACATGACAAAGGGATAAAAAAGTCGGCATCGATGGCGGGTAGCCGCGCCACGATCAGTGCGCGGCGTCCCAGTTGGGACCGCGCCCCGTCTCGACGGTCAGTGGCACCGAGAGCTGCCGGGCGGGCAGGGTGGCGCCCTCCATCACCCGCTTGACGAGGGCGGCGGTCTTGTCGGCCTCGTCCTCCGGCACCTCGAAGATCAGTTCGTCGTGGACCTGCAGCAGCATGCGGGCCTTGAGCCTGGCCGCCGCCAGTTCCCCCGGCAGGCGGATCATCGCGCGCCGGATGATGTCGGCCGCAGCCCCTTGGATCGGCGCGTTGATCGCCGCCCGCTCGGCGAAGGCGCGGGCGGAAGGCTGCTTCTGGTCGATGCCGCGCACATGGATGCGCCGCCCGAAGATCGTCTCGACGTATCCGTGTTCGCGCGCGAACGCCTTCGTCTCGTCCATGTAGGTGCGGATGCCGGGGAAGCGCTCGAAATAGCGGGCGATGTAGGTGCGCGCCTCCTCCTGCGGGATGTGTAGCTGGTTCGCGAGGCCGAAGGCGGAGATGCCGTAGATGATGCCGAAGTTGATCGCCTTGGCACGCCGGCGGACGGAAGGGTCCATCCCCTCGACCGGCACGCCGAACATCTCGCTTGCGGTCAGCGCGTGAATGTCTAGCCCATGGGCGAACGCGGTTTTCAGCTGCGGGATGTCGGCGATGTGGGCGAGCAGGCGCAGCTCGATCTGCGAATAGTCCGCCGAAATGAGCACATTGCCCGGTTCCGCGATGAAGGCGGTTCGGATCTCCCGGCCCATGTCGGTGCGGATCGGGATGTTCTGGAGGTTCGGCTCCGACGAGGCGAGCCGCCCGGTCGTCGTCGCCGCCAGCGAGTAGGAGGTGTGGACCCGCCCCGTCTCCTTGTTGATGTAGGTGGGCAGCGCGTCCGTGTAGGTCGATTTCAGCTTCGACACCTGCCGCCAGTCGAGCACCCGCGCGGGCAGGTCGTGGCCTTGGGCTGCCAGTTCCTCCAGCACGTCGGCGCCGGTCGCGGCCTGTCCCGTCGCGGTCTTCTTCGCCGAGACGAGCCCCATCTTGCCGAACAGGATTTCGCCCAACTGCTTCGGCGAGCCGATGGTGAACCGTTCCCCGGCGAGGGCGAAGATTTCCTCCTCGAGCCGCGCCATTTCCTTCGCGAAGTCGTTGGAGAGGCGGTTCAGCACCTTCACATCGACCTTGACGCCCTCGCGCTCCATGCCCGCCAGCACGCGCGCCATGGGGCGTTCCAGCGTCTCGTAGACGGTGACCTTGCGCTCGGCCAGCAGGCGGGGTTTGAGCACGTTCCAAAGCCGCAGCGTGACGTCCGCGTCCTCGGCGGCATAGCGCGTCGCGTCCGCGATGGGCACGAGGTCGAAGGTCTTCGCCGACTTGCCGCTGCCTGCGATCTCCTTGAACGGGATCGGCGCATGGTCGAGGTGCAGCTTCGACAACTCGTCCATGCCGTGACCGTGCGCGCCCGCCTCCAGCGTGTAGGAGATCAGCATCGTGTCGTCGTAGGGCGCGACCTCCACCCCGTGCCGGGCGAGTACGAGCAGGTCGTACTTGATGTTCTGCCCGACCTTGAGCGTCGCGGGGTCGGCGAGCAGCGGCCGCAGCCGTTCGAGGACCTCGGCCCGGTCGAGCTGCTTCGGCGCGTCGCCGTTGCCGTCGAGGTCGAGACCGTCGCCCGCACGGTGCGCGAGCGGGATGTAGCAGGCCTGGTTCACGCCCGTGGCGAGCGACACGCCGACGAGATTGGCCGAGGCGGCGTCAAGCGAGTCCGTCTCCGTGTCGACCGCGATGACGCCCGCCGCGAAGCATCGTGCGATCCAGCGGTCGAGCGTTTCCATGTCTGTCACGGTCTGGTAGGCGGCGGTGTCGATCGGGGCCGCCTGGCCCGCGACGGCCGCACCCGGCGCGCCCGCCTCGACGGGCGGAGCCTCATCCACGGCGGCATCCGGGTCGGCGGCAAACTCCGCCGTCGCCGAGATCTCGCCCGCGTCGGCGTCGAGCTTGCCCGCGATGCGCTTCGTCAGCGTCGTGAACTCCATCGCCTTCAGGAAGCCGACGAGGGGGCCTGCCTCCGGATCGCGCACGGCGAAATCCGAGAGCGGCTCCGGCACCTCCACGTCGTCCTTCAGCGTGACCAGCAGCTTGGAGACGCGCGCCTGGTCGGCGAAGGCGATCAGGTTCTCGCGGCGCTTGGGCTGCTTGATCTCCTCGGCCTTCTCCAGCAGCGTCTCGAGGTCGCCATAGGTGTCGAGAAGCTGGGCGGCGGTCTTCACCCCGATGCCGGGCACGCCGGGGACATTGTCCACCGAATCGCCCGCGAGCGCCTGCACGTCGATCACCTTGCCGGGGGTGACACCGAACTTCTCCATCACCTCCTCGGGGCCGATGCGGCGCGCCTTCACGGGGTCCATCAGCTCCACACCCTCACGGACGAGCTGCATCAGGTCCTTGTCGGAGGAAATGACCGTGACCTTCGCGCCTGCGTCGGCCGCCTGGCGGGCGTAGGTGGCAATCAGGTCGTCGGCCTCGAACCCCTCCATCTCCACGCACGGCAGGCCGAAGGCGCGCGTTGCGTCGCGGATCAGGCCGAACTGCGGGACGAGGTCTTCCGGTGGCTCGGGCCGCTGCGCCTTGTAAGCGGGATAGATCTCGTTGCGGAATGAAACGCCCGAGGCGTCGAAGATCACCGCGAGGTGCGTCGGCGCGTCCTCGCCCTTCGTCTCCTCCAGCAGCTTCCACAGCATGGCGCAGAAGCCGTGCACGGCACCCACGGGCAGGCCGTCCGACTTGCGCGTCAGGGGCGGCAACGCATGATAGGCCCGGAAGATGTAGCCGGACCCGTCGATGAGATAGAGATGGTCGCCCTTGCCGGGGCCCGTCGGCGTCTTGTCGGTCATGGGGCCGGACTATGGGCCGGGCCGCGCGGCGGATCAATTCCGGAATGGGCGCTCAGTGGGCATGCGTCTCCGCCCCCGCCTTCAGCACGAAGCGGCGGTCGCAGTACTTGCACTCGACATAGCCCTCGTCGCCGATCGTGTACCAGACGACCGGGTGGCCGAGCGGCCCGCCCCCGCCGTCGCAGGAGACGCGGGTATCGTCGACCTCGATGATTTCCGGCGGTTCGGGAGCCGTCATGCTCGCCCTCATGCGCTGAAGCCCTTATATGTGCACGCGACTATAGGCAAAGCGAAGCCGGGCGCAAGCCACACGCCCGATCAGCGGAGCGACAATGACCGACACGACCGACACCGCCGCCAGCCAGAACGCCATCGAGGCGCGGGGGCTGGAGAAGACCTATCGCGGCCAGCACGGCCAGCCGCCCAAGCATGCGCTCAAGGGCATCGACCTCGCCATACCGCAGGGCTCGATCTTCGGGCTGCTGGGACCGAACGGGGCGGGCAAGTCCACCTTCATCAACATCCTCGCCGGCCTCGTGATGAAGACCGCCGGATCGGTGAGCATCTGGGGCTTCGACATCGACCGGAACCCGCGCAACGCGCGCCGGTCCATCGGCATCGTGCCGCAGGAGCTGAACCTCGACCCCTTCTTCACCCCGCGCGAGGCGATGGAGATCCAGGCGGGCCTCTATGGCGTGCCGAAGCGCGCCCGCAAGACGGAGGAGATCCTCGCCGCGGTCGGCCTGACCGACAAGGCAGAGGCCTATGCCCGCTCGCTGTCGGGCGGCATGCGGCGGCGGCTGCTGGTGGCGAAGGCGATGGTGCACTCCCCCCCGATCCTGGTGCTGGACGAGCCGACGGCGGGCGTGGATATCGAGCTTCGGGCCCAGCTCTGGGACTATGTGCGCCAGCTTCACGCGGCGGGCACGACCATCGTGCTGACCACGCACTATCTGGAGGAGGCGGAGGAGCTGTGCGACCGCATCGCCATCATCAACAATGGCGAGGTGGTGGCCCACGACACCAAGGACGCGCTGCTGCGCCGTCTCGACACCAAGCGGCTGATCGTGCGGCCCGAGGCGGCGCTGGCGCAGGCGCCGGAGGCGCTGAAGGCGTTCGAGCCGGCGGTGCGGGAGGACGGGGCGCTGGTCCTCCACTACGCGCCGAGCCGGATGCCGTTCGAGGACGTGCTGGACGCGGTCCACGGCGCGGGCGTGCGCATCGCGGACCTGTCGACGGAGGACGCGGACCTCGAATCGGTCTTCCTGTCGCTGACGGGCAGCCGCGCGGCGGCGGCGAAGGCGGGTGCGGGCGGCCTGGCGGCGGAGTAGGGCGCCAGCGCGTTTTTCGCGAGATCACCCTTTGCCTTGGACGCGATGATGCGTTAAACGGGGCCTCCCAGCCGCATGGGGCCGCGCGACGGCCCTATGCGAGGCCGAACACCGGCCCGACGCACCCGTAGCTCAGCTGGATAGAGCGCTGCCCTCCGAAGGCAGAGGTCAGAGGTTCGAATCCTCTCGGGTGCGCCAATAAAACGTTTTGGAAGCAAGCTGTTACACGAATCCCGAAGCTTCGGATTCGCCAGCGCTTGTCCGTAAGTGAGCGCTAGGGGAGCGTTTCGGCGAAATAAGTGCGTGCGCCCTACGTTTTCCAACCTCAGATTGTCTTAAACCAATCGGAGTTGACGGAGACCTGCTCGATCATCTCGGTTCGCACCCCTAAGCCCTGCTGCTTGAGTAGGTCGCACAGTCTGGGGCCGTCGATCAAATCGATGGCTGTGGCGCCGTCACGTGTGGCCTCGTCGGAGGCTTGGGCGGTAAATCGGCCTGTGGTGACGAAGAGGCCCTTATCAGCCCGCCCTTGCATGGCGCCTCGGAAGTCGCGGATTTCCTTCGCGCCGACACTCCCCTTCCATTTCTTGCATTGGAAATAGACCTGGAACGACACCAGGTTCACGCGCAAAACGCCGACTCCATCTATACCGCCATCGCCAGACTTCCCACGTACTTCGACCTTGGTGAAACCGGCCTCGCGCAAGAGCCGCTGCGCCAAACGCTCGAATCCGTCAGATGACATTGCGCTCAGTGCCGCCAACAGCTCTGAACGCCAATCGCCTTCAGATTCGGGGTCGGGAGCAAAATCCGGTATGGATTTATCATCCGCAGCATTTGAGTTGGCATTCTTTGCCGCCAGCCGTTTCAGTCGGGCGCGCTCGCGCTCCTCACGTTGGACCTGTTCATAAATATCGCGTGCTTCCTCATAGGTGGTCAGCGAGAGGCCCTTCTCGGTAAGGGCCCACACACCGCGCTTGGAGTTTTCCAAGGCGCCACCGCGTTTGAGGTAGGTCCGCGCCCATGCGAGGTAGTAGTTCACGCGAGGTTTGCTTTCATCATTGCGCATCGTGAAGGACTGCTCTTCCTCGGTCAGCCCCTCTTGCTCAATTACCTTTTCATCAAGTTCTTCAATGCTGGCAGACCCGCCGATAGACCGCAGTGCATCCGTGACGGCCAACATCATTCCTGTCAGATCTGGCAGGCCTTCTGGGTCAATCTTGAAGCGGCGTTCCATGTTGCGCTATCCGTTTTCCGGTGTCCTTGTCCGGACTATGGACCGAGGTGACGTTTCCCGGCAATCCGAGCCTCCTAGAGCACCGGGGCGCATACTCCTTGCGACACCAACACGTCAACTTGCCGGAGCTTCATCACGATCTCTTCCGGCTTGTGCTTCTTCTGGGGCATTCCCTTACCCTCCAAACTGGCTCGAAAGCCTACTTCAGGGAGGACCACTTTTCATGGGGCAGACCACTATTGCCCCCTCCATCCCGCACCGCACACAAAATGAATAATGAGCCGCCATTCATTTTTGTTGACAGGGCGAGGGGTGGCGTGACCTGATTGGGTGGCTCCGGAAACGGGGCGGCGGGCGCGCCGGATGCTTCCGGGGGCGCTGGGCCAGGCCGGGTGCTTCGGGACCCCCGTGTTCGGGAACCCCGGGGGCGCCTGACGGGCCCGCAGGCCCCGCGCGGGCCGCGCCGCCGCCGCGTGCCGCCGGGGCGCTTCGTGGTTCTCAGGCAACCGGGTGGACGCGCATGCCGGCACGGTCCCTATCAGCAGAGCGCCTGACGGAGCTCTACGCCCAGATGCTGCTCATCCGCCGGGTGGAGGAGACGCTCAGCAGCCATTTCGCCGCGGGCGACATTCCGGGCTTCATCCACCTCTCCATCGGGCAGGAGGCGACGGCCGCGGGCGTCATGTCCGCGCTGCGCGACGACGACACCATCGCGTCGAACCACCGCGGGCACGGGCACTCGCTCGCCAAGGGGATGCAGCTTGACGGCTTCTTCGCGGAACTGTTCGGGCGCGCGGACGGGCTGTGCAAGGGGCGGGGCGGCTCGATGCACGTGGCCGACCTCTCGGTCGGCATGCTCGGCGCGAACGGGATCGTCGGCGCGGGCGTGCCGCTGTCGGTCGGCAGCGCGCTCGCCCACAAGACGCTCGGCACCGACCGGGTGTGCGCGGCGTTCTTCGGCGACGGCGCGCTGGCCGAGGGCGCGATGCACGAAAGCCTGAACATCGCCGCGCTGTGGTCGCTGCCGCTGCTCTTCGTGTGCGAGAACAACGGCTGGTCGGAGTTCTCCCCCTCCGACACGCAGTTCGCGGGCACCGCGCCGGACCTCGCAGGCGCGTTCGGCATCGAGGCGCAGACGGTCGACGGCAACGATGTGGAGGCGGTGGCGCAGGCGGCCCAGGCCCTCGTCGCGGAGATGCGCAAGGGGGGCGGGCCGCGCCTCCTCGAATGCAAGACGACGCGCGTGCACGGCCACTTCGAGGGCGACCCGCAACGCTACCGCAACCCGGACGAGATCGAGGGGCTCTCGGCGCGCGACCCCATCGCGCGGGCCGCCGCGATGCTGAAGAAACGCAAGGTCGCGCAGAAGACGCTGGAGAAGATCGCCGGGGACGTGGACGCGCGGATCGCCAGGGCGGTCGAGGGCGCGCTCGCAAGCCCGCTGCCGGACTTCGCGGAGGCTGCAGCGGATGTTTATGCCGACCCGCTGAACGGAGACGCCGCCCATGGCTGAGACCCGCTTCGTCAAGGCGATCACCCAGGCGCTCGCCGACGCGATGGAGGCCGACGACCGCGTCGTCCTGCTGGGCGAGGACATCGGCGCGGCGGGCGGCCCGTTCTCCGCCACGCGGGGCCTGCGCGACCGGTTCGGCGCAGCGCGCGTGCTCGACACGCCGATCTCGGAGGCGACCATCGTCGGCGCGGCGGCGGGGGCGGCGATGAGCGGCCTGCGCCCCGTCGTCGAGATCATGTTCATGGACTTCGTGACGCTCGCCATGGACGCGATGGTCAACCAGGCCGCCAAGGCGCGCTTCATGTTCGGCGGGCAATGCTCGGTGCCGATGGTGCTGCGCACGCCGCACGGGGCGGGGCTCAACGCGGGGCCGCAGCATTCCCAATGCCTGGAGGCGTGGTTCGCGCACATTCCGGGGTTGAAGGTCGTCTGCCCGGCCGACCCGGCGGAGGCTTACGGTCTCTTGCGCGCGGCCATCGACGACCCGGACCCGGTCGTCTTCATCGAGAACAAGGCGCTCTACGCCATGAAGGGCGACTTGCCCGAAGGTGCGGGGCCGATCCCACTCGGCAGGGCGCGGGTGGCGCGCGAGGGGCGGGACGTCACCATCGTCACCTATGGCGCGAGCGTGGGCCGCGCGCTCCAGGCGGCGGATACGCTTGCCGCCGATGGGGTGGAGGCGGAAGTGATCGACCTGCGCACGCTCCAACCCTGGGACAAGGCGGCGGTGCTGGGCTCGCTGGCGAAAACGCACCGGGCCGTGGTGGCTCACGAGGCGGTGCAGTCGCACGGCGTGGGCGCGGAGATCGCGGCAACCATCGCGGACGAGGGTTTCGACGAACTCGACGCGCCGGTGGTGCGCGTGGGCGCGCCCTTCATGCCGGTGCCGTTCGCCGCCAGCCTCGAACAGGCCTATCTGCCCGGCCCCGACGACATCGTCGCGGGCGTCCGGCGCACGCTGGAATAGGAACGGGCCAACAGGAAACGGGGGAGGGAACCCATGTCCGACGAACCGGTGATCTACAAGGCCGCGGACGGCGTCGCCGTCCTCACCATCAACCGGCCCAAGACGCTCAACGCCATCAACATGGAAATGATGGCGGCGCTGGAGGCCGCGCTCGACAAGGCCGAGGCCGACGACGGCGTGCGCGTGATCGTCGTGACGGGCGCGGGCGACCGCGCCTTCGTCGCGGGCGGCGACATCGGCGACCTCGACAGCCGGCAGGGCCTCGCGCACTACGAGGAGTTCGCGGAGGAGATCCACCGCGTCTTCCGCCGCTTCGAGACCTGCGACAAGCCGACCATCGCGGCGGTCAACGGCTGGGCGCTGGGCGGCGGGACGGAGCTTGTGCTTTGCCTCGACATGCGCATCGTCGCGGATACGGCCAAGCTCGGCCTGCCGGAGATCACGCTGGGTCTCTTCCCCGGCGCGGGCGGCACGCAGCGCATCATCCGGCAGGTGCCGCTCTGCCGCGCCAAGGAGATCATGTTCACCGGCGACCGGATCAGCGCGCAGGAGGCCCTCGAGATCGGCCTCGTCAACAAGGTGGTCCCGGCGGCGGAACTCATGGACGCGGCGATGGAGCTTGCGGGCAAGATCGCGTCGAAGTCGCCCCTGGTGCTGAAGCTGCTGAAGCGCACGCTGCTGCACGGGGGCGATATGCCGCTCGCGGCCGCGCTGCCCTATGAGCAATCCATGATCGGGCTGGTGCTCGACAGCGAGGACGCGCACGAGGGTTGCCGCGCCTTCCTGGAAAAGCGCGCACCGAAGTTCACCGGGAAGTAAGCGCATGAGCGGCGTTCGCGACATCGTCATGCCCAAGCTGGGCCTGACCATGACGGAGGGTCTCGTCACCGAATGGCGGGTCGGCCCGGGCGACCGCTTCGCGCCCGGCGACATCCTGCTGGTGATCGAGACGGAGAAGATCGCCAACGAGATCGAGGCTGAGGATGCGGGCGAAATCGCCGAAATCCTCGTGGGCGAGGGGGAGACGGTCGCCGTCGGCACCCCGCTCGCCCGGCTCAAGGCGGGCGGTGCGGCGGGCACGGCGAAGTCGGAGGCCGCACCCGCCGAAACGCCCTCAGAGAAGCCCACGGCGACGGAACCGAAGTTAGCCGCCGCCGCGACCGCGCCGCGCAAGGAGGGCGAGCGCATCATCGCCACCCCGCTCGCCCGCCGCATCGCGCGGCAGGACGGGGTCGACCTCGCCGCCGTCGCCGGCAGCGGCCCGCGCGGGCGGATCAAGGCGGAGGATGTGGAGGCCGCGAAGGCCCGGCAGGCGTCCACCGCCGCCATGCCCGAAGGCCCCGCGCCCGAGGGCGAGCGGGTCGCGGTCACGGGCGCGCAGGCGACGATCGTCCGCAGGCTGACGCAGTCCAAGCAGGAGATCCCGCACTTCTACGTCGCCGCCGACGCCGATGTCGGCCCGCTCATGGCCTTGCGCGCGCAGGTCAACGCCGTGGGCGACTGGCCGCGCACGACGCTGACGCACTGGATCGTCGCGGCGATGGGACGCGCGCTCACCGAGATGCCGCAGATGAACCGCGTGTGGGACGACGGGCACCTCGTCAGCCTGCCGCGCGCCGACGTCGGCCTGGCGGTCGACACGCCGCGCGGGCTCTATGTGCCCGTGGTGCGGGACGCAGGGCACAGGTCCGTGGGCGAGATCGCCGTCGCGGCCGGTGCTCTCGTCGAGAAGGCGCGGGGCGGCGGCCTCGACGCGGCCGCGATGGCGGGGGGCGCGATCACGCTCTCCAACGTTGGCACGAACGCCGTGCGCTATCTCACCCCGATCATCAACCCGGGGCAGGCCATGATCCTGGGCGCGGGCGCGGTGGGGGAGGTGTTCCGCCCGGACGCCGAGGGGCGCCCCGTACTGAAGCGCGAGCTTGGTCTCGTGCTCGCCTGCGACCATCGGGTCATCAATGGCATGGACGGCGCGGCGTTCCTCGCCCGCGTCGTCGAACTGATCGGGCAGCCGATGCGGCTGCTGACCGTTCCAGCGAAGGAAGGCTGAAGGCTCATGGATTTCCGTCTGACCGAAGAGCAGGAGATGATCGTCGAGACCGCGCGCCGGGTGGGCGAGCGGTTCGGCCTCGACTACTGGCGCAAGCAGGACGCCGAAAAGGCATTTCCGGCGGAAGCGTGGAAGGCGATCTGCGATGCGGGCCTCGGCGGCGCGGCGTTGCCCGAGGAGCACGGCGGCGGCGGCCTCGGCATGCTGGAGATGGCGCTGATCATCGAGCAGCTTGCCGCCGCGGGCGCGGGCTCGACGGTCGGCCAGCTGTTCATGATCAACCCGATCTTCGGCGGCGTCTCCATCTCGCGCTTCGGCAACGAGGAAATGAAGGCGGCGCTCCTGCCGAAGATCATCTCCGGCGAGATCAATTGCTGCATGGCGCTGACCGAGCCGGACGCGGGCTCCAACACGCTGGAGATCAAGACGTTTGCGCGCGAGGACGGCAACGGCTGGCGCATCAACGGGCGCAAGATCTGGATCACGGGCGTGGAAGCCGCCGACGTGATGCTGGTCATCGCGCGC
Organism: Futiania mangrovi; assembly: GCF_024158125.1. NCBI lineage: Bacteria > Pseudomonadati > Pseudomonadota > Alphaproteobacteria > Futianiales > Futianiaceae > Futiania > Futiania mangrovi. The sequence continues at coordinate 1,205,312 of NZ_JAMZFT010000002.1, forward strand.
TCGAAGAAGGTCGACGAGGTCAAGCGCCGCACCGACGGCCTGACCATGTTCCTGATCGACACCAAGCGCGAGGGCGTGAGCTTCGCACCCATCGAGAAGCTGGGCACCAACACGCTCTCGTCCTGCAGCGTCTTTTTCGACGACGTGCGCGTCGAGCAGGAGGACGTGATCGGCACGCTGCACGGCGGCTGGCCGGAGCTTCTGGACATCCTCAATACCGAGCGGATCGTCACGACGGCTGGCCTGACGGGGACGGTCGATCTCGCGCTGAAGATCGCCGTCGACTACGCCAACGACCGCAAGATCTTCGGCGGCCGCCCGATCGGCAGCTACCAGGGCATCCAGTTCCCGCTCGCCCAGGCGCATGCGGAGAACGAATGCGCGCGGCTGATGAACTACAAGGCCGCCTCGCTGTTCGACAGCGGCCTGCCGTTCGGGTCGCAAGCCAATACCGCGAAACTGATCGCGGCGCAGGCCTGCGCGGCCGCGACCGAGCGGGCGATGCAGACGCTGGGCGGCATGGGGTACGCCAGGGAATCGCATCTCGAACGGCTCTGGCGCGACTGCCGCCTGTTCCGCTTCGCGCCGGTGTCGGAAGAGATGACCCTCAACTTCATCGCCATGCACGACCTCGGCATGCCGAAGTCGTACTGAGCGGACGGGGGCGGGCCAACAGGGAGGCAATCGCGCCGTGGTCAATCTGAGCGCGTTCATCCGCAATCATGCGTTCCGCACGCCCGGTGCGCTGGCCATCGTCTATGGCGCAACGCGCATCACCTACGCCGATCTGTGGGACCGGGTGCAGCACCTCGCCGCCTGGCTGAAGGCAGAAGGCGTGGGTCCCGACGACGTGGTCGCCGCCTTCATGAAAAACAGCGCGGCGTTCCTGGAGCTTTCGTTCGCGGTGAGCCACCTCGGCGGCATCTTCCTGCCGATCAACTACCGGCTGGCGCGCGACGAGGCTGCCTACATCATAGGCGACGCGGGCGCGAAGGTGGTGGTTGCGGACGCAGAGTTCGCCAATGTCGTCGAAGGCGCGCCGAAGCTCGCCCTGCTGGATGCCGCGGCGCAGGCCGACATCCGCACCTTCACCGGCACCGGCCGCCGCGCGCCGGAGATGCACCCGCGCAAGCCGGAGGATCTCTTCCGCCTCATGTACACCTCGGGCACCACGGACCGGCCCAAGGGCGTCATGCACACCTACGACAACTACTACTGGAAGTGCATGGATCATGTGATCGCGCTTGGCCTGAGCGCGGAGGACCGCCTCGTCTGCGTCGGTCCGCTCTATCACGTGGGCGCCTACGACCTGCCCGGCACCGCGGTCCTCTGGCTCGGCGGCATGATGTGCGTGCACCGCGACTTCGACGCGGGCGCCATGCTCGCCTCCATCGAGGCGGAGCGGCTGACGGGGGCATGGATGGCGCCGGTGATGCTGGGCATGACCCTGTCGCACGAGGGGCGCGAGACCTACGACCTCAGCTCGCTGCGCTGGTGCGTCGGCGGGGGCGAGAAGACGCCCGAGGGGCGCATCCGCGCCTTCACCGACCTCTTCCCCCAAGGCCGCTACATCGACGCCTACGGCCTGACCGAGACATGCAGCGGCGACACGCTGATGCTGCCCGGCCGCGAGATCGAGAAGATCGGCTCGACCGGTCCGGCGCTTGCCCATTGCGAGATCTCGATCCGCGACGACGACGGCAAGGCGCTGCCCGCGGGCACGGAGGGCGAGATCTGCGTGCGCGGCCCCAAGGTCACGCGCGGCTACTGGAACGATCCGGAAAAGACCGCGCGCAGCTTCCACGGGGACTGGTTCCGCACCGGCGATGTGGGCTACCTTGACGCGGACGGGTTCCTGTTCCTCACGGACCGGAAGAAGGACATGATCCTGTCGGGGGGAGAGAACATCGCCTCCTCCGAGGTCGAGAGGGTGATCTACCAGATGCCCCAGGTGGCCGACTGCGCCGTGATCGGCGTGCCGGACGTGCAATGGGGCGAGAAGGCGGTCGCCGTGGTGACGCTGAAGCCGGGTGAGACGCTCGACCTCGACACGTTGCGTGCGCATTGCCGGGCGCACCTGGCAGGGTTCAAGGTGCCCAAGGGGCTGCACCTGACCGACGCCCTGCCGCGCAATCCGTCCGGCAAGGTTCTGAAGCGTGTGCTGCGGGAGCAACTCGCCGGCGAGGCCTGAACGCCCAGGTCTCGCGGAAGCCATTCTCGTGAAAAAATGAGCAATGATTCAGAAGTCATTTCAATTGACAGCGCGGAGCGGCCTTGGCCAAACTCGCGATGTAAAAACGACAAGCCCGGCCCTCGCGGGACTGGGATGAGAGCCCGCCGCATCACGACGGCAGGAACCCATGGGAGGGAGTGACACCATGAAGAAGACCGACACCCGTCAACCGGCCGGATTCGACCGGCGTACCGTGCTGAAGGGGGCCGCGGCAACCGCCGCCGTCGCCACCGGCATCACCGGTTTCCCGGCCTATCTGAAGGCCGCCAACGCGCCGATCAAGGTCGCCGTTCCGACGATCCTGTCGGGCCGTGTCGCGATTCTCGGCCAGTCGTCCGTGGCGGGCCTGCAGCTTGCAGCCAAGGAGATCAACGACGCCGGCGGCATCGAGGGCCGCAAGATCGAGGTCGTGACCCGCGACTCCAAGGGCAAGCCCGACGAGGCCGCGCGGATGACCCGCGACATGGTCAACAACGAGGGCTGCGAGATCGTCCTCAATGCCGAGGCCTCGGGCGCGACCTTTGCCGTCAACGAGACCGTGCGCGACATCAAGAAGTTCTGCCTGCACTCGTGCTCGGAAACGTCTTCGCTGACGGCCGATCCGAAGAACCAGGTGCCGTGGGCGTTCCGCTCCTGCCGCCAGGGCATCCATGACGCCGTCGGCGGCGGTCTCTACGCGGCCGAGGTGGCGAAGGCGAAGGGCCTGAAGCGCTGGGCGACATGCTCCCCGGACTATGCCTACGGCCGCGCCAACACCGAGGAGTTCATGGAGTATGTGAAGATCTTCGCGCCCGACGTCGAGGTCATCACCGAGACGTGGCCGAAGCTCTTCCAGCCCGACTACACCGAGAACATCACCGCGCTGCTCAACGCCCAGCCGGATGCGCTCTATTCCTGCCTGTGGGGCGGCGACCTCGTCGCCTTCTTCGACCAGGCGAGCCTTTACGGCCTGTTCGACCAGTTCGAGGCGTTCGCGGTCAACCTGACCGACTACCCGGTCATCACGGCGATCAAGAACCTGCCCGAGGGGGTCCACGGCGGCAGCCGGTATCACAAGGACAACCCGGATACCGATGCCAACGAGGCCTGGAACGAGAAGTTCCGCGCCAACTCCGACGTGCTGCCGACCAACTGGGCGTGGCAGAACTACACGGCCATGTCCTTCATCATCGAGGCGCTGAAGAAGACCGGCGGCAACACGGATGCCGAGAAGATGGCTGCTGCGACCGCGGGCCTGACGATCCAGTCGCCCTTCGGCGTCGACGGCACGCTCACGATGCGCGAGAGCGACCACACTCTCGTCAACTACGTCGTGGGCTACGGCGTCACGATCGGCAAGGAGCCTTATGTGAAGGACTTCACCACGACCGATTGGGCGACGATCACGAAGTACGAGGAAGAGTGGAAGAAGCGGAACGGGTACATCTGATTCCGATTGCCTGACCCGGGCGGGGCGGCCATCCCCGGCTGCCCCGCCTGACATTTCCGCCGGTTCGCGCCGGCGGCGGCCCTTGGCTATCCGGTAGCAGCGGAGTGCCCCGCGCATGTTCGATCTCGACGCGATTTCGACCTGTCTCTCGACGTCCGCGTGCGTCGTGAACCAGGTCACGAGCGGCCTCATCATCGGGATGCTGCTCTTCCTGGTGGCGTCCGGCGTGACGCTGATCTTCGGCGTCCTGCACGTCATCAACTTCGCGCACGGCAGCTTCTACATGCTGGGCGCCTATTTCGCCTACACGGCCTACCAGATCACCGGCAGCTACTTCCTGGCCGCGGCCTTCGGCGCGCTCGGGGCCGGTGTCGCGGGCGTTCTGTTCGAGCGCCTCATCATAAGTCGCGTCTACGGACAGAACGTGCTGATGCAGCTGCTCGTCTGTTATGCCTTCATCCTCATAACCGACGACCTGGTGAAGGTGTTCTGGGGCGCGGAATATCTGGCGATGGGAATCCCGCCCGAGTTCCGCCTGCCGCCGTTCCGGATCGCCGGCGGATTCGTGCCGCCGTTCTACCTGTTCCTCGTTGCGGTTGCGGTGGTCATCGGGATCGGCTCGCTGCTGCTCGTGGGAAGGACGCGCTTCGGCAAGATCGTCCGGGCCGCGGCGATCAACCCGTCCATGGTCTCGGCGCTGGGCATCCGGGTGCCGGTCTATTTCGCGCTGCTGTTCGGCTATGGCTGCATCCTCGCGGGGGTGGCGGGCGCGCTGGCGGCCCCAGTCCGCTCCATGACGCCGGGCATGGGCTTCGGCATCCTGGTTGAAAGCTTCATCGTGACGGTGATCGGCGGCATGGGGTCGATCACCGGGGCGTTCCTCGCGGCGATCATTCTCGGGCTCACCCGGTCGATCGGCAGCGTGGGATTCCCGCTGTTCGTGGACGGTGCGATGTTCCTGATCATGGCGCTGGTTCTGATCTTCCGCCCGACGGGCCTGCTGGGGCAGGGGCAACTGCGATGAACGTGCTTCTCGAATTCCGCCGCGATTTCCTGCTGGCGATCGCGGGTCTCGCTGTCCTGCTGCTGATCGGGCTGGGCGTCGATCACCCCTGGCCGCGGGACTTCCTGACCTCGATCTTCGCCTATGGCCTGCTGGCCATGTCGCTCAACCTGCTGATCGGGTTTACCGGGCTCGTTTCCTTCGGCCATGCGGCGTTCTTTGCGTTCGGCGGCTACACCTTCGGCCTTCTGCTCCAGTCGACGGGCTTCACGGGCGCGATGGGGGCATGGTCGGTGCCGGTTGCCTTCGTGGCGGCGGCGGGGGGTACGGCGCTCTACGCCCTCGTCATCGGGGCGATCTGCGTGCGGCTGAGCGAGATCTACTTCGCCTTCCTCACGCTCGCGTTCCAGATGTTCCTCTACAGCCTGATCATCAGCTGGGTGGACGTCACCGGCGGCGACCAGGGCCTGATGGGCGGTATTCCGCGGCCGGAGTTCCTGGGCGTCGACCTCAGCAATCCCTATGACCGCTACGTGACCTGCGCCATCGTGTTCGTGGCGTGCCTGATGCTCTTGCGCGTGGTGACGGAAAGCCCGTTCGGCTACACGCTGCGCATGATCCGCGACAACCCGACGCGCACGGCCTTCCTCGGCGTGAACGTGTTCCGTGTGAAGCTCATCAGCTTCGTGGTCGCGGGCGCGGTCGCAGGTGTGGGCGGCGTGATCCTGGCGCTCTTCACCTCTGGCGCCTATCCGGAGTGGGCCTATTGGGCGCAGTCGGGCGAGGCCATCTTCATGATCATGCTCGGTGGACTGACGGTGTTCCTCGGGCCGCTCCTGGGGGCGGTGCTTCTGCGCATCCTGAACGACGTCGTGCAGTCCTACACGACCCACAGCGAGATCGTGATCGGCATCGTGATCCTGGCGGTGGTGCTGGGGCTGCGGCGCGGCATTCTCGACTTCATCCGCGACCTGTGGGTGGAGCGGGAGCAATCCAGCCTCCGCCGGGCGGCCGACGACACCTCCCGCAGCGCCGGCGGGGAGGCCGGACGATGAGCGGGTCCGCGGGAAGCCTCGACGGCCGCGTCGCCGTCGTCACGGGCGGGGCGAGCGGCATCGGCGCGGCGTGTGCCCGCCTGCTGGCTGCGCGCGGCGCCCGCCTGGTCGTCGCCGACATGAACGAGGCGGGCGCCGAGGCCGTCGCCCGCGAGACCGGCGGCACCGCCATGCATCTCGACGTGTGCGACGAGGCGAGCATCGAGGCCGTGGCCGCCCGCACCGAGGCCGAGGTCGGCCCGGCGGAGATCCTCGTCACCTCCGCCGGAATCGTGCAGCCGCCGCTGCCCCCGGAGGAGCTTCCGATGGAGCTTTTCGACCGGGTGGTGGCGGTCAATCTGCGCGGCACCTACCTGTCGGCGCGCGCCTTCGCGCAGCATATGCTGCCGCGGCGCAAGGGCGCGATCGTGACGATCAGCTCGATCACGGCGGAGCGCGCGACGCCGCTCCATGCCTACGCGCCGACCAAGGCGGCGGTCACGAACCTCACGGCGGGTCTTGCCGCCGAGTGGGGGCGGGCGGGCATCCGGGTCAACACGATCGAGCCCGGTTACACGCGCACGCCCGCGCTTCAGGACCAGATCGACAGGGGCTACCGCGACCCGACGCTCCTGGAGGAGAACTCTGCCCTCGGCCGCCTGGTCGAGCCGGACGAGATCGCCCGCGCGGCCGCCTTCCTCGTCTCCGACGAGGCTGCCGCGATCACCGGGATCGCGCTGCCGGTCGACTGCGGCTACTTCACCGCCGGGGGCTGGGCGCCCTATGGCGGCGTGCGCAAGCGGGGAGGCTGAACGGTGCTGCGTCTCGACTCCGTCGTGAAGAAGTTCGGCGGCCTGACCGCCACGAACGATGTCACGCTCGACTTTCCCGAGGGCTCGCTGCATGCGGTCATCGGGCCGAACGGCGCGGGCAAGACCACGCTGTTCAACCTCATCACCGGCCATCTCGTGCCGGACAGCGGCCAGATCCTGCTGGCGGGCGAGAACATCGCCGGGCGTTCGCCGCGCGAAATCGTGCACAAGGGCATGGGCCGTGCGTTCCAGGTCGCGAGCATCTTCCCGACGCTGACGGTGGAACAATCGCTCATGGCGGCGGTCGCCTCGCACCAGAACCTGTCGGATCACCTGCTGTCGGTCTTTCCGCCGAGGAGCGTGCGCGAGCGGGCCGACGAATTGATCGAGGTGCTGGGCATGCAGCCCGTCGCGCGCATGATCTCGGCCAATATCTCGCACGGCGATCAGAAGCTTCTGGACATCGGGCTGGCGCTGGCCCTGGAACCCAAGGTGCTGCTGCTCGACGAACCGACGGCCGGCATGGGGCCGGAGGAACGCTGGCAGATGATCGAGACGGTGCGCCGTCTCTGGGAGATGGGCGGCATGACGGTCGTGTTCATCGAGCACGACATGGACATCGTTTTCGAGGTCGCCCAGAAGATCCATGTCCTGTGCTACGGCGCGGTGCTCGCAGAAGGCACCGCCGACGAGATCCGCGGCCATCCGGACGTGATCGAGGCGTATCTCGGCAGCGAGACCGGTGCGGAGGAGACGGCGGAATGAGCGGCGAGACCATGCTGTCGGTCGAGAAGATCGACGTCTTCTACGGCGCCTCGCAGATCCTGTTCGGCGTCGACCTCGCGGTGGAAAAGGGGCGCACGCTGGCGCTGCTCGGCCGAAACGGGGCGGGGAAGAGCACCACGCTGAAGGCCATCGCGGGTATCGCGCCGCCCAAGCGGGGCAGCATCCGCTTGCACGACCGGGAAATTGCGGGGGCCAAGCCCTTCGCGATCGCGCGCGCAGGCATGGGCTACGTGCCGGAGGACCGGCAGGTCTTCCCCCAGCACACGGTCGAGGACAATCTGCTGATCGGTGCCAAGAAGGGCCCGGGCGGGCAGGATTTCTGGGCGCTCAAGACGGTCTACGAGGTCTTTCCGATCCTCGCCGGCATGAAGGAGCGCAAGGCGGGCCTTCTCTCGGGCGGCGAGCAGCAGATGCTGACCATCGCGCGCACGCTGATGGGGAACCCGGATGTGCTGCTGCTCGACGAGCCGTCGGAGGGTCTCGCGCCGATCATCGTGCAGGCCATCGGCGACCTCATCCGCAAGCTGCGCGGCATGGGCGTGACGATCCTGCTGGCGGAGCAGAACATGCACTTCTGTCTCGGCATCTCCGAGGACGCGGCTGTCATCGACAAGGGCGGCATCGTCTACCGCGGCACGATCAAGGACCTGCGTGCCAACGAGGAGGTGACGCGGCGCTACCTCGCGATCTGAGGGCGGCGCGCGGCGGCAGACGGCGGATCAGGCGTGGTCCGGCTTGCCGTAGAGGCCCCGTGTCATCAGCTTCTCGTAGGCCGTGATGACGTGCTCGGGCACCGTGCTGCGCCCGTCGTCCGCGCGCCGCACATAGCGCATGGCGAGATAGGCCCGCGCCGAAAGCAGGATGTAGATGATCGCTTCCAGCTCCTCGGCGTCGTAGCCCTCGATCTCTCCGCGTGCGACCGCGCGCTCGAGCGCGCCGCGGTAGCCGTCGACGAGGATCTGGAAATGCTTGGCGTGCGCCGCGGGCGCGAACACCTCTGCTTCGTAGAGGATGCGGTAGAAGACCGGGTGCGCGTTCAGATAGGTGAAGAAGGCCCGCAGCCGTGCCGTTTCCCGCGCCGCGCCTTGCACGTCCGCGGGAACGGCGGTGCGGATATACTCCACCATCTGCTCGCCCATGTAGGGCAGCAGCGCGTCGAAGACCTGCTGGCGCGTCTCGAAATAATTGTAGAACGTGCCCTGCGCGATGCCGGCAAGCTGCGTGATCTTGGAGATCGAGCTGTCGGCATAGCCATCCTCGCCGACGACCTGGGCCGCGGCCTCGAGGATGCGCAAATAGGTCTCGCGCGCCTTTTCTTCGCGGGTCTTGCGGCGCGCGCGCCTCGGCTTGGAAGTCTGCACGGCCACCGTCCGCTGAGCTTGGCTGTTCGTCACGGACGCTTACTCGGCTGCCGCCGGCACCTTGTCAAGCTCGGCAAAGGCGTCGAGCACGGTCCGGATCGACCCGCCCGGCAGGTCGCGGCAGAACCGCTCCAGCGCGTCGTAGGCCACGGACGGAACGCCGCTTTCCGCGCCGATGCGGCGGGCGAGCGCGGAGGTCTCGTCCCAGCTGTAGGCATAGTCCTTCGCCGTCATCTTCAGGTCCTCGACCTCGCGGGTGCCGTCGGTGCGTTCCACCTCGATCACGCAGCAGAGCGTCGGCACGCTGTCGTCGGAGACGAGCTCCACGCGCGCCTCCAGCGCGTTCACCGCGGCATCGTCATAGGTCGTCATGTGCTTCATGGTGGGAACGCCATGCACGAGCGTCGTGGCGATGCAGAACGGAATGCTCATGAGCGTGCCGGAGATCGACGCGAACGGCCCCGTCGCGTCCATGCCGGCATAGCCCGTCTCGTAAGGGTTCATGCGCACGGTCACGCGCGCAAGGTCCGTCCCGCCCAACCGTTCGCGCAGGCGCAGCGCCGCCGTCACCGGCGACTGGTTGAAGGCGCACACGGGGAAGGGCTTGAAGGCCACGCGATGGATCTTCCACTCCTTGCCGAGCTTTGCGCGCAGCCCGTCCGGGTCGGGCTCCACCCGTGCCATGGTGCGGATCAGGCCCGCCTTGCCCTCGATGGCGCCCGGCGCGGTCCGCGCGCCCGCGGCCGCCAGTTCCGCCGCGACGAGGCCCATGCGCGCCACCATGCCCACCTGGTAGCGCCACTCGTCCGTGCCATCGGCGAAGGCCTGGAGGTTCCCGCCCGTGAAGGACGCCGCGAGCGACAGCGCCGCCGCGATCCGCTCCGCTGGGAGCCCCATGAGGCGCGCTGCCAGCGCGGCGCAGGCGACCGGCCCATAGATCGTGGAGGAGCGCAGGCCCGCGGGCGTCGTCTTTCCGGCATATGCCTCTTCCAGCAGGCCGCCGATCTCGTAACCGGCGACCAGCGCGGGGAGGAGACGGTCGAGCGGACAGCCCTTCGCCTCGATCAGCGCGGTTGCCAGCGGCAGAAGCTCCGTCCCGAAGTGCGCCGCGCCCGAGGCGTCTTCCTGCGCGCGACCGTGGAACAGCGCTGCGTTCGCAAGGACGGCGCCCGCGACGGAGGTCTTGCGCCCGTCGCCCAGCAGGGTCGCGCCGTCCGGGTGCACCCCGTCCATGGACAGCGCCGCGGCCCGCGCCACCGGGGCATAGGGTGTGTTGTGGCAGCCGATCCCGACGCCGTAGCCGTTGAGCAGGCAGACCCGCGCCCGCTCCTCCACGTCCGCCGGCAGCGTGTCCATCGTCAGGCCGGCGATGAATGTTCCGAAGTCCTGCACCAGCGACATGACATGATCCTCCCTTCGTTGTGCGGCGCGTTCGTTGCCGTCCGAAGGCCGCGCGCCGTCTGCGTCCTCCTTCGCCACGGTCCGGGAGCCTTGTCGCGCATGGCGCGCGCCGCCCGGATCCGTTCCGGCAGGGGATGCGGTATCGAGTATGGTGTGGTCAAATTCTGGCGGTCAACATAAAATGAAATACGATTCATAGTTCATAAAAGCCAGTTCGGGCAGGGGGATGCACATGGAAACCGGGCTCGCCGGGCGGCTCGTCCTGATCACCGGCGGTGCGAGCGGTATCGGCCGCGCGACGGCAGAGGCGTTCGCGGCGGAAGGCGCGCGCGTCGCCATCGCCGACCGGGACGGTGCGGCGGCGGAATCGGCCGCGTCGGCCCTCGGCGGGGTGAGCCTCGCCTTCGACGTGGGCGACGAGACGGCGGTTGCGGATGCGGTCGCGCGGATCGAGGCCGGCGAGGGACCAATCGACGTGCTCGTCACCTGCGCTGGCGTGCTGCAGAAAACCCTGCCGCCGGACGAACTGAGCTGGAAGGAGTGGGATCTCGTCCAGCGCGTCCATGTGCGCGGCACCTACGCCTGCGCGCGCGAGGCGGGCACCGCCATGGCCCGGCGCGGACGCGGCGCCATCGTCACCATCTCTTCGGTCGCGGGTCTCGTGTCCGGGCCGCTTCATTCCTACGCGCCGGCCAAGGCCGCCATCGCCGAACTCACGCGCACGCTTGCCGGCGAATGGGGACCGCGCGGTGTGCGCGTGAACGCAGTCGCACCCGGCTTCACCGAGACGCCGGCGCTTGCGCGCGGCTTCGCCACTGGCACGCTGGACGAGGACGCGCTTGCCGCCTCCGCGGCGCTCGGCCGGCTCGTCGCTGCGCGGGAGATCGCGGACGCCATCGTCTTTCTCGCCTCCGACCGCGCATCCGCCATCACGGGAGCGGTCTTGCCAGTCGACGCGGGCTATCTTACGGCCGTGCCCTGGTCCGCCTATGGCGGGCTGCGGCGGGGCTCCGGCAACGGGTCCGAGGGATAAGCCCGGCCCACCAGCTTCCAGTACGATCCAGACCAAGCAGGAGTGTCATGACCTACGAAACCAGCGCGCCCGCCAGCCCCGTCTTCGGCACCGGATCGCCGACCGGGCGGCGGCTGTTCCGGCCCATCTCCTTCCGCTCCGTGACCGCACGCAACCGCGTGATGATGAGCCCGATGTGCCAATATTCCGCGACCGACGGCATGCCGAACGACTGGCATTACGTCCATCTCGGCGCGCGCGCGACGGGCGGCTGCGGCATCGTTTGCGTCGAGGCGACCCATGTCGAGGCGCGCGGGCGCATCACGCCGGGATGTCTCGGCCTCTGGAACGACCCGCAGCGCGACGAGCTGGGCCGCATCGTCGCCTTCCTGAAGTCGCAGGGCGCAACCCCCGCGATCCAGCTCGCGCACGCGGGGCGAAAGGCCTCCTGCCACGTGCCGTGGGACGGCGGGCTGCCGCTTGGCCCGGACGAGGGGGCCTGGACCACCGTCGCGCCCTCCGCCGTGCCCTATGCCGACGGTCATCCCGTGCCGGAGGAGATGAGCAAGGCCATGATCGCAGAGGTGATCCAGGCGTTCGTCGACTCCACCCGCCGCTCGCTGGAGGCGGGGTTCGAGATCCTCGAGCTGCACTCCGCGCACGGCTACCTCGGGCACTCGTTCCTGTCGCCGCTCAGCAACCGGCGTACCGACGAATATGGCATCCGGAGCGATGGCGGCACGCGCTTCCTGATGGAGCTGATCGACGCCGTGCGCGGCGTCTGGCCGGAGGAACTGCCGCTCTTCGTGCGCCTGTCGTGCGACGACTGGGCCGACGGCGGCTTCACGATCGACGACGCGGTCATGGTGGCGAAGAAGCTGAAGGCCCGCGGCGACGTCGATCTCGTCGACTGCTCCGGCGGCGGCATGAGCCCGGACCAGAAGATCCCGGTCTTCCCCGGCTACCAGGTCCCGTTCGCGGAGCGCATCCGCCGCGAGGCGGGGATCGCCACCGGCGCGGTCGGTCTCATCAAGGTACCGGAACTGGCCGAGGCGATCCTCGCGCAGGGCCAGGCCGACCTGATCCTCGTAGGGCGCGCCCTGCTGGTCGATCCGAACTGGACATTCAGCGCGGCGCGCGCGCTGGGAGCCAAGGACGTGACGGTGCCCCCACAGTACCTGCGCGGCGGGTTCTAGCCCACGACGATCCGCACGCCTGCTGCTTCCATCCTCTGGCGGAGCGCGGCGGGCGGCGCGGCGTCCGTGACGAGGTGCGCCATGCGCCCGGGTTCCACGATCCGGGCGATGGCCGTGCGGCGGAACTTCGCACCGTCGGCGACAAGGATCACCGTGCGGGCGCGGGCGATCATGGCGCGCTTGACCGCGACCTTGTCGAGGTCGAAATCCATCGGCGCCCCGTCCTCGTCGAAGCCGGAACAGCCGACCACGGCGACGTCGACGCGCAGTGCATCGAGCGCGGCGAGCGCGGCCGCACCTGCCAGAGAGCCGTCCGCGCCGCGCACCGTGCCGCCGGTGACGTGCACCTCCGCGCCGTTGCGCCCGGCAAAGGCGGCCGCTGCCGGCATGCTGGCGGTGAAGACGCGCGGCTGGGGCCGCGCCGCAAGCCCGCGGGCCACCGCCTCCACCGTCGTTCCGTAGTCGAGGAAGACCGCTGCATCCGGTGCGATCAGGCCGAGGGCGGCGGCGGCGATCCGCTCCTTGCTCTCCGCCGCGGTCGCGCGCTTCTGGACATAGCCAAGGCGCACGCTGTTCTCCGGCAGGCCCGCGCCGCCATGAAACCGCTGAAGCACGCCCGCGCGGTCCATCTGGATGATGTCGCGGCGGATTGTCTGGGCCGAGACGTCGAGGTCGCGGGCCAGCGCGTCGATGGTCACGAAGCCCTGCCGGGTCACCGCCTCCAGGATCGCGCGCTGGCGATCGGTGAGGCGCGGGCCCGATCCGTCATCCGCGGTTGGCGCAGGGGCAGGGCGTGAGGTCACGCGCGAAGGCCTCCTCAGGGCGATGGAAGATAATTTACAAGCCGCAGCGACTCTGACACACAAGTGCGACAATTCCGGGCGAAAGTCCATGTCGCGCGCCCCTCAGCCAGGATCATGGGTCCGATGCAGTTTCCGTTTTCGCTTTCCCGCTCCGTCCGCACCCTGCGGTCCGGTTCGCTCGCGTTCGACGCCTGGGCCTTGCGCTGGGTGCCGGCCGACGGCGCGGCGCCGGGGGATCTGGAGGAGGTGACGGCGCGCGAGGCTGTGCGCTGGCTGACGGCGGAGGGGGGCGCACGCCGCCTGCCCGTCGGCGTGATCGGCCCCAAGGTCGCTACGCCACGCCAGGTCGCCGTGGCGGAGGAACTGGGGCATCTGCTGGGCGAGGTCGGGCTCACGGTCCTTTGCGGCGGCAAGTCCGGCGTCATGGAGGGGGTGTGCAAGGGCAACCTTGCAGCGGGCGGCCAGCCCATCGGCATGTTGCCCGACGACGACTGGACGCTGGCCAATCCTTATGTCGCCATCCCGCTCGCGACCGGCATCGGGGTCGCCCGCAACGCGGTGATCGCGCGTGCGGCCTTCGCCATGATCGCGGTGGGGGGCGAGTTCGGCACGCTGACCGAGATGGCCTATGGCCGCCACTTCGACAAGCTTGTGGTAGGCCTCGAAAGTGCCCCGCAGGTGCCGGGCGCCGTCTACTGCGACACTGTCGACGAGGCAGTCGATCTCGTTTGTGTCGAGTTCCTTCGACTTCCCGCTTGATTGCTTTCCCGGTCTGGTTGTAACAGAGCCGTCAGGGTCGCGTGCCAGTCACGCTCCTGTCGCGCATCGCTGGTGCCCACCTGAACAGCCGCGCGCCCTTGTCCTGAACAACTGTTGTGGAAATGGCGGCAGCCTCGCGCATCCGGCGGCGGCTGCGCCGGTTTGCGTGGGAATTCGGTCATGGCGACGGGATCTGAGTTTGGGGGTTTGTCCTCTGGCGGTTATGGGGTTGGGTCGGGCGACGGCGGCGGCGAGGGGGGCTTTGGGCTTTTTCCTGGCGCGGGCGGGGATGTCGGGGGTCTGGAGGGCGGTGCCGGGGATTTGGACGGCGAGCCTGTTCTGGTTGCGCAGGCGCTGACGGGTCCTGAGCTTGCGGACGAGTTCCGCGCGGCCTCGAAGGTCGAGGTTCCGCTTCTGGACGCGGGCGTGAACCCGCGGGCGAACGCGGGGTCGTGGAACCCGATCCCGGACTGGCTGGGCACGCGCAGCCAGGTCGGCAATGCGGAGATCCCGGCGGCGTGGGCACGCGCGCACGGGCTGGAGGTGGGTGTCGACGGCACGGTGAACCTTCCCAACAACGCCGAGGGGGGCAAGGCGCTTGCCCGGATGAACTGGGCGGAGTGGGGGA